>NZ_CP136709.1:2202500-2802500 GCF_032926325.1 Aestuariibaculum lutulentum | reverse complement strand
AATCTGAAGTTATATTTCTTTTTAAGCGCTGCAATTTCTTTTAATTTACCTTGCTCACCACGCATACCAAATACACCTTCTGAAATTACTAAAATTCCACCTCCGGTTTGCTCAGCCATTTTAGTAGCACGCTCTAAGTTTTTCTCTAAACTTTCAACGTCATTGTGCTTGTAAGTAAAACGTTTACCCATGTGTAAACGAACACCATCAATAATACAAGCGTGTGCATCAACATCGTAAACAATGATATCATCTTTAGAAACCAATGCATCGATAGTCGACACCATACCTTGGTAACCAAAGTTTAATAAATATGCAGCTTCCTTGTTTACAAATTCTGCTAACTCTTTTTGAAGTAATTCATGAAGATCTGTATGACCAGACATCATTCTTGCTCCCATTGGATAAGCCGACCCATAAGCTGCACCAGCTTCTGCATCTACTTTACGAATTTCAGGGTGGTTAGCTAAACCTAAGTAATCATTAATACTCCAGGTAATAACATCCTTCCCTTGAAACTTCATTCTGTTTGAAATCTGACCTTCTAATTTTGGAAAAACAAAATAGCCTTCAGCTTGAGATGCCCATTTTCCTAATGGACCTTTGTCTTTATAAATTTTTTCAAATAAATCCTTCATTTATTATAAATCTTATTGCTATTAAAATTAAGCTTAAACTATTAACTTGAAGTGGCTTTTACTAGGTAACACGGGGCTTCTCCCTTGTTTTAGCCTGTTAAAAGAAAGCTTTATAGTTCTTAGTTAGCTGCTGCAAAATTAAATATTTAAATTCTTTGTACATAATTTTTAGGGTTCAATTATTTACAAAAAAAATAAAGAGATGATTTATTGTTTTTTAAACAATTATCATCTCTTTATATATATTGTTTTTGCACTTATTTTATGTACTGAATATTTTCTGCAGTAACCTCATTTTGAGAATCAAAAAAGCCTTGATCCTGCATCCATTTATCGCTATAAACTTTACTCATGTAACGCGATCCGTGGTCTGGAAAAATAACAACTATTTGGTCGCCATCTTTAAATTCCCCACTTTCATCAAGTTGTTTTATGGCTTGCATAGCGGCTCCTGAAGTGTATCCTGAAAACAATCCTTCTGTTCTCGCCAATTCTCTTGCTGCATGCGCACTTTCTTCGTCTGTTACTTTAACAAAAGTGTCTATAACATCGAAATCTGTAGCTCCCGGAATCAGGTTTTTACCTAAACCTTCAATTCTATACGGGTAGATTTCCTTTTCATCAAACTCTCTTGTTTCGTGGTATTTTTTAATTACAGAACCAAACGCATCAACTCCTATAACTTTAATATTAGGGTTTTGCTCCTTTAAGTATCTCGCTGTTCCTGAAATTGTTCCTCCGGTACCACTACAAGCTACTAAATGCGTGATTTTACCTTCGGTTTGACTCCATATTTCCGGCCCTGTAGAATCGTAATGCGCATCAATATTTAATTCATTAAAATACTGATTGATGTAAATTGATCCAGGTGTTTCTTCATGGATACGTTTTGCAACTTCGTAATACGATCTCGGGTCATCGGCAGGAACATGAGCAGGGCAAACATATACTTTTGCTCCCATGGTTTTTAGCATGTCTATTTTATCTGGTGAAGATTTAGAACTTACTGCTAAAATACACTCATAGCCTTTAATGATACTTACCATGGCTATACTGAAACCAGTATTTCCCGATGTTGTTTCAATAATGGTATCGCCTGGTTTTAAAATACCTTTCTTTTCTGCTTGCTCAATAATGTAAAGTGCTGTTCTGTCTTTAGAAGAGTGCCCAGGATTAAAAGCTTCTACTTTTGCGTAGAAATTTCCTTTAAAATTTGAGACCATTCTATTAAGCTTGATTAGCGGTGTGTTACCCACTAAATCTAATACATTATCGAAAACCTGTTTTTTGTTTTTCATAAATGCTTTTTATAAGCTACGGTAATATTACTGAAAATATTTGCAACCTAAAACCTGACAAAAATAAGTTTTTTTTTTTTACTGACCATAACTTGCTTCTAAATCTAATAAAAAGGCATATTCTAACGCAACTTCTTTTAGACTTTCAAAGCGCCCTGAAGCTCCACCGTGCCCCGAATCCATATCGGTTTGCAATAACAATTTATTAGAATCGGTTTTTAACTCGCGTAACTTCGCTACCCATTTAGCCGGTTCCCAATATTGCACCTGAGAATCATGTAGACCTGTTGTTACTAAAGTATTTGGGTACGCTTTAGCTTCTACATTATCGTATGGTGAATAAGATTTCATATAGTGATAGTACTCTTCCTCATTAGGATTCCCCCACTCGTCATATTCTCCTGTTGTTAATGGAATTGTATCATCCAACATTGTAGTAACAACATCTACAAAAGGTACGGCAGCTATGATTCCGTGATATAACTCCGGATTCATATTCATAACAGCTCCCATTAATAAGCCTCCGGCTGAACCTCCATAAGCATATAAATGGTCTACAGATGTATAATTTTGTTCAATTAAATATTTCGAACAATCTATAAAATCGTAGAACGTATTTAACTTGGTTAACAGTTTTCCGTTTTCGTACCAGTCGCGTCCCAAATATTCGCCACCGCGAATATGTGCAATGGCATAAATAAATCCGCGATCTAATAAACTTAATCGTACCGATGAAAACGACGGATCGATAGTATGCCCATAAGAACCGTAGGCGTATTGTAACAAGGGACTTGTGCCATCTAACTTGGTTCCTTTTTTATAAACTAAAGAGATAGGTACTTTTACTCCGTCGCGTGCCGTAGCCCAGATACGCTTAGATTCGTAGTTTTCTTTATTGAACTTTCCGCCTAGAACTTCCTGTTCTTTTTTAATGTCTTTGGTTTTTGTTATAAAGTTATAATCAACCACCGAACTTGGCGAAGTCAAAGAATTATAACCATAACGTAACACATCACTATCAAAATCAGGATTATTACCTATATATGTTGTATACGTTTCGCTTTCGAATGGCAGATTGTAATCTTCACTTCCATCCCAACTTATAATTCTAAGATTATTTAATCCGTTTTCGCGTTCGTTAACGACTAAATAATCTTTAAAAATTTCAATATCTTCTAATAAAACATCTTTACGATGCGGAATAACCTCTTCCCAGTTTTCAATGCTTGTGGCATCTTCATGTGCTTTTAAAAGTTTGAAATTGGTCGCTCCATCATTATTTGCGATGATATAAAAATGATCATTGTAGTGTGCAATGCTGTATTCTAAATCACGCTGACGTTCCTGAAACATTCTAAATTCGCCATCGGGTGTATCGGCATTTAAAATACGATATTCTGTTGTTAAAGTACTTGAAGACCCTATAACAATAAATTTTTTAGACTTGGTTTTATATACAAACGTATTAAAAGTATCATCGGCTTCATAAAACACCTCTACATCATCTTTAGCCTCTGCTCCTAATTTATGCTTCATAATTTTACTAGAACGCAACGTAACTTTATCTTTCACACAGTAAAACAAAGTTTTATTATCACTTGCCCAGGTACTGCTACTGGTTGTGTTTTCGATTTTATCTGGGTAAATTTCACCGGTAACCAAATTTTTAATTTGAATTGTGTATTGACGTCTTCCAACAGTATCTAATGAAAAACTCGCCATGGTGTTATCCGGACTAATAGAAATGCTCCCTAAATTGAAAAACGAGTATCCTTCCGCCATAGCATTACAATCAAACAAAATCTCTTCAGGTGCTTCTAGTGTTTCTTTCTTTCTGGCATAAACAGGGTAATCTTTTCCCTTTTCGTAACGTGTAATATACCAGTAACCGTTTAGCTTGTAAGGAACCGTTGTATCATCTTCTTTAATTCGGCCTTTCATTTCTTCAAACAACTCCTTTTGGAATCCTTCGGTATGCGCCATAACCGATTTGGTATACGCATTCTCAGCATTTAAATAATCAATTACTTCAGGATTTTCTCTTTCATTTAACCAATAGTATTTATCAATCCTTACATCGCCATGCATAGTAAGTTCTTTTGGTTTTTCGGTTGCCACAGGAGGCGTTGCTAAAACTTTGTTTTCTGTCATTTCGCTTCTTTTTTACACGAGTTTGCAAAATTAATGCTAATGATTAATATAATGTTGATGTTTTTCATTTTTCAGGAAATTTAATTTCAAATTGCTCTTGAATACCTAAATTTGTAACAAAAAATTACATACTATGTTTGGAGATATGATGAATATGATGGGTAAACTTAAAGAAACCCAACAAAAAGTTGAAGATACAAAAAAACGCTTAGACACCGTTTTAATTGACGAATCAAGCAGTGATAAAAAACTGAAAATCACGCTTACAGCTAATAGAACGATTAAAACCATTGACATAGACGACGAGCTTTTAGAAGACAAAGAACAACTTGAAGACTATTTAATTCTAACGCTTAACAAAGCCATTGAAAAAGCGACTAAGGTAAACGAAGCCGAGTTAGCCGCTGTAGCTAAAGAAGGTATGCCAAGCATTCCTGGCATGGATTTCTTTAAATAAAAAAACATCTAAAAGGTTTCAAGACATACCAAAACCTTTTCATGCATAATATTGGTATAATCGAGGTGAGTTACCATGCGTAGCTTACCTCCTCCCATACCGATAATATGGATATTATTTTCCTCTAATTTATTTAGAAAAGCCTTTTCATTTACGTCTTTATTCAATTCGAAAATCACAATGTTTGTTTCGATAGGCTCTACCAACTTAACCATTGATAATTTAGAAAGTGCTTCACCCAATTCCTTGGCCTTTTTATGATCTTCTGCTAAGCGGTTAATATTGTTTTCTAAAGCGTACAATCCGGCTGCTGCCAGATACCCCACCTGACGCATATTTCCGCCAAAAACTTTACGAACTCTTAAAGCTTCCTTCATAATATCGGAATCGCCAACCAAAACAGAACCAACAGGACACCCCAATCCTTTACTTAAACACACAGAAATCGTATCGAACAAATCACCGTACTGTTTAGGTGTTTCATTTTTCACTACCAGTGCGTGCCATAAACGTGCTCCATCCAGATGAAACCCTAAATTATGTGTTTTGCAAACCTGCTTTATCTTTTTTAACGCAGCGTAATCCCAGCACGCACCGCCTCCTTTATTCGTTGTATTTTCTACTTCTACCAAAGAGGTTTTAGCATAATAATAAGCATCCGGATTTATAGCTTCAAGAACTTGTTCGGCCGTAAACATCCCCCGATGTCCATCTAATAACCTGCACGACACACCACTATTAAAAGACGCTCCTCCCGATTCATAATTATAAATATGAGCATACTTATCGCAAATAACCTGCTCACCAGGATTGGTATGTAATTTTATTGCGGTTTGATTCGCCATGGTGCCACTAGGAAAAAACAATGCCGATTCCTTTCCGAACATATCTGCTATCCTTTTTTCCAGGACATTCATGGTCTCGTCTTCTCGAAATACATCATCGCCCACCTGCGCCTGCATCATGACTTCAAGCATGTCTTTACTTGGTTTTGTAACCGTGTCGCTTCGTAAATCTATTTTCATTTAATGGCTGTTTAAATCTCGAATATCGAGTAAATCTATAAAATTATCACTACAATACTTTTCTGCTCTTTCTTTAAATTTTATTTTTGTTGAAAATAAAAGCCAATAATTGGTAAACAATATAAAATTGACATATGATAACTCTTGATCAAATTAAAGATCTTAATACCCGCCTTGACAAACTAAGGCACTATCTTTGACGTAGATAAAAAACTTATTGAAATACAAAACGAAGAAGAAAAAACCTTCGACCCAAATTTCTGGAACGACCCAAAAACTGCCGAAACGATTATGAAATCGCTTCGTGTGAAGAAAAAATGGGTTGAAGATTACAACACCATCAAAACCCTTATTGAAGATTTAGATGTTCTTTATGAATTTTATAAAGAAGGGGAATCTACCGAAGAAGATGTACAAAATCAGTACAACAAAGCTGCTACTTTATTGGAAGATACTGAATTTAAAAACATGCTTTCTGATGAAGGTGATAGCTTAAGTGCCGTGCTTCAAATTACTGCTGGTGCAGGTGGAACCGAAAGTTGCGATTGGGCAAGTATGCTGATGCGTATGTACTTAATGTATGCCGAAAAAAGCGGCTTTAAGGTTAAAGAATTAAACTTTCAGGAAGGTGATGTTGCCGGAATTAAAACGGTGACTCTGGAAATTGAAGGCGACTTTGCCTTTGGATGGCTTAAAGGTGAAAACGGGGTACACCGTTTGGTCCGTATTTCTCCGTTTGATAGTAATGCGAAACGACACACCAGTTTTGCTTCAGTTTATGTGTATCCTTTAGTTGACGATACCATTGAAATTGAAATCAATCCGGCCGATATTGAAATTACAACCGCAAGATCAAGTGGTGCTGGTGGGCAAAATGTAAATAAGGTAGAAACCAAAGTACAATTAACCCACAAACCTACGGGTATTCAAATTTCATGTTCCGAAACGCGTTCACAACACGATAACCGTGCAAGAGCTTTACAAATGCTTAAATCTCAACTTTATGAAATTGAGCTGCAAAAACAAATGGCACAACGTGAAGATATTGAAGCCGGCAAAATGAAAATTGAATGGGGAAGTCAGATTCGTAACTATGTGATGCAACCTTACAAATTAGTTAAAGATGTTCGCACCGGACACGAAACCAGCAATGTTGATGGCGTTATGGATGGAAATATTGGTCCGTTTTTAAAAGCCTATCTCATGATGATGGGACAAAAAGTTGAAGACGATAATACACTATGATAAATACCATAATTTTCGATTTAGGCGGTGTGTTGATTGACTGGAATCCGGAGTACGTTTTTCTTGATGCTTTTAATGGCGATAAAGAAAAAACGAAATGGTTTTTAGAAAACATTTGCACCAGCGACTGGAACGAAAATCAGGATGCTGGCTACCCCTTAGCACAAGCTACCGAAGATTTAGTGTATAAATTTCCTGAATATGAATCCTACATTCGTATGTTTTATGGTGATTGGGAAAAGATGCTGGGCGGGGCCATTGAAGGAACTGTAACTATTTTAGAAGAATTGATAAAATCTAAAATCCATAAAGTGGTGGCTTTAACCAATTGGAGTAACGAAACCTTCCCTATTGCACAAAAGCGATTTGATTTTTTACAGTGGTTTGAAGGCATTGTCGTTTCTGGTGATGAAAAAACAAGAAAACCATTTAAAGATATTTATGACATCACTTTAAAACGCTTTAACATCACTCCTGAAAATGCTCTTTTTATTGACGATAACCTTCGAAATATTGAAGCCGCAAAAGCTTTAAATATTAACGGCATTCACTTTAAAAATCCAGAACAACTCATTGAAGATTTAAAAACATATAATATTCACATCTCATGATTAAAATATATCACAACAACCGATGCAGTAAATCGCGTTTAGGCGTTCAGTTTTTAGAAGACGCCGGTAAAGACTTCGAAGTTGTAAAATACCTTGAAGACGTTCCAACCGAAGCAGAATTAACCGAAATCATTAAGCTTTTAGGAATTTCTCCAATAGAATTGGTTAGAACAAATGAAGCCATCTGGAAATCGGATTACAAAGGAAAAGACCTTACCGATGTACAAATTATTAAAGCCATGGTTGAAAACCCGAAGTTAATTGAGCGCCCTATCGTTATTAACGATGAAAAAGCTGTGATAGCAAGACCTACAGAAAAGATAGCCGAGATTTTATAACACTCGGCTAACACCCTAATTAACTTTATTTTAACAAAACCCTACTAAACTTATATGTTTTTTTGAAGTCTAACACTTTAAAAAACAACTATGACCAAATATCTACTAACTGCCTTTGCTCTTTTTGGCGCCGTATTATCGGCTTTAGCACAACCAAAAAGTACTGATCCAGTTGCCGAAAAAAACATCATTATAACCGGAAAGGTAATCGACCAAGACATGAATATGCCTTTAGAATACGCTACCGTTGCCTTTTTTAGTAAAGCTGAAAACAAAATAGTCGACGGCTGTATAACAGATACTAATGGTAATTTTAGCATTCCGGTTGCAAAAGGCATTTACGATATTTCAATTGAATATATTTCCTATAAAAAAGTTACACTCACCAATAAGAATCTCACAAAAAACGAAGATTTAGGAACCATAGCTTTAACCGAAGACCTTGCTACACTGGATGAAGTTGAAGTTATTGCTGAAAAAACAACAGTTGAAATAAAACTTGACAAAAAGATTTACAACATCGGAAAGGATTTAACTACCGCCGGAGGAACAGTAAGTGATGCTTTAAATAATGTGCCATCGGTTTCTGTAGATGTTGAAGGTGCTATTAGCTTAAGAGGAAATGAAAATGTAAAGATTCTAATTAACGGAAAGCCTTCAGCTATGGCAGGTTTCTCGGACTCAAATATCTTCAGTCAATTACCTGCTTCAGCTATAGAACGTGTTGAAGTTATTACATCGCCCTCAGCGCGATATGATGCAGAAGGTACTGCCGGAATTTTAAACATCATTTTACGACAAAAAGAAACTTTAGGTTTTAATGGCTCATTCAATTTAACATTGGGAAATCCGGATAACGTAGGTGTTTCCGCTAACTTAAATTATCGTACAGAAAAATTCAACTTATTTTCTAATTTAGGATTTAGATACGCTGCTCCGCCAAGAAACAGTTTTAACGATAGTAAATATTCGGCAACTACAGTTGATGGCGTTACAACATTACCTGAGTACGAAAGAATTATTGAAGACCAGAATGTAGACCGTATAAACAGAAACTACAACGCTAATACTGGTATCGAATACTTTTTATCAGATAAAACTTCTATTACCGGTAGTGTATTTTACAACTTTGGTAATGACGACGATTTATCCCTTAACACCAGTGACCGCTATAACAGCGGAAGTATAGTCGAGCGAACGCTTAGAAGCGAACAAGAAAGTGAAGACGATAACAAATATCAGTTTGCATTAAATTATATTACAAAATTGAATGATGAGGGTCATGAATTAACAGCTGATTTCCAATATGAAAATGGGTCTGAAGATAAATCAACCCGCATTAATGAAGACTATATTTTTACTGATAAAACTAATCCCGATGCCTTTCAGAATGAAAATATATTTTCAGTTGAAGATGAAAAAGAATACTTGTTACAAGCCGATTACGTTTTACCAATAAACGACAAATCTCGTTTTGAAGCAGGATATCGTGGAAACTTCAAAAACAAATCAACAGATTATGTTTTAGAGCAAGAAAACATTAATGATGGTAGTTTCTTTGTAAACGACACGCTTACAAATATTTTTGATTATACAGAAAACATAAATGCTGTGTACTCTCAATACGGGAATAAATTTGGTGAATTCTCATTCCTTTTAGGATTACGTTTAGAAAACACACAACTTAAGGGGAATATAGATTCCAGATTAACCGAAGAAGAATTACAAACAGCTTTTGGATATCCAATAGACACCGATTTTAACAACAACTATTTAGGTCTGTTTCCCACTGTAAATTTAATTTACAATTTAGCAGGTAATAGTGACGATTCTGAAGAGAACATCTCTTTTGGGTACAATAGGCGTATAAACAGACCAAGAGGATTTTTCATTAACCCGTTCCCTTCTCGTTCAAGTAGAACAACTGTTTTTCAAGGAAATCCAAACTTAAGTCCTGCTTTTGCAAGTGCTTTTGATATTGGTTACTTAAAACGTTGGGATAAATTAACCTTAACTTCTTCTATCTATTATCAGTACGAAACTGATTCTTTCGAATTTATTCAGGAAAATACAGGTTACTATACTTCAGACGGAATTCAAATTACCAGAAGAATGCCTATAAACTTATCGAATAACACCAGAACAGGTGGAGAAGTTGGCATCATGTATAATCCTGAAAAATGGTTGAGAATTAATTCCAGCTTTAACTTTTTCCAGTTTGAAAAAGAAGGTGAATTTAACGGAATAGATTACGGAACGAAAAATACCAGTTGGTTTGCACGTTTTAGTAGTAAAGTAAGCTTACCATCAAATATAGATTGGCAAACTAATATGCATTATATGGGACCAAGCGCAAATGCTCAAGGCGAAACCGAAGGTATGTTCTCTATAGACTTAGCTTTTAGTAAAGACATCTTTAAAAACAATGCAACGATTTCATTAAATGCACAAGATTTATTAAACTCTAGAAAACGCCGTTCAACAAGATCCACAGAAGGCATTGAAACCTACAGCGAACACCAATGGAGACAACGTCAGGTAAACTTATCATTGATCTACAGATTCAACCAACAAAAGAAACGTGAACGTCCTAACACCGGATTTGGTGGTGGCGATGACGATATGGGAGGTTTCTAATTATGAAACCTCCTCAAACAAAAAAAGGGAAGCTAAATTTAGCTTCCCTTTTTTTGTTAATATATTATCAAAAAAATGTTAGGCGTTTTGACGCTTAGCTTTTTTCTCTTCTCTAATTTCTTTTATTCTTTCAATTAAAGCACCTCCAATCCAGTAAGGAATAACAAAGGTCATTAAGAAAATCATTAACCAAAACCCTATGGTTAAGATGGTTAAAAAAGCTAAAAATCCTAAATATTGGTCAAAATCGAACATAATTGTTAAGTGTCTTTAAAAAATATGAAGCAAAGATAATATAAAGCTTTTTGTAATACAATATGAAACTAAAATTTATTAACAGAGTTTTTAAGATTTTAAAAGATTACTGAACAGACTAACTATAGATTCTCAGACAATTCTTTTACTATTTGAAGTGCCTTAGGAAATGTTTTTTCAAAATACGATTGATATTCTTCGGCCGAATCCATGCCAACCTCAAGAGTTGTTATGCCATTTTCCTCTGTTAATGTATAATCTTCTTTAGCTCCAAACCAGTCTTTTGTTTTTTCATTTGGAGGTAGCTCAACACCTTTTTCAAGCATACCTAAATGTTCAATTCCCATAAACTCATTGGTAATACGTTTATAAATTCGGCTAACCATACCGCTTCCCTCCCCATTTATAAACAGCGCTTTACTTCCTTCTTCCCAATCGGTTTCCACCTGAGAATCTTCACTAAAAATCTTCGTCCATTTCGGATAAGTTTCTTTTCCCCAAAGCACGTCCCAAACCTTGGAATTTGCGGCATCAATATCAATCTTAAAATACACTCTATATAACATGGCTAAATTTTATAAAATGATGTTCTTAAAATTACCAATTAATTTAATTCTTAAAAACAAAAAAGCATCAACTTTTAATGTCGATGCTTTACAATTTAAGTGTTAATCTAAATTGGGTTGTGGCGTCATCCTTAGATAAGGCTTAATTTCTTTATGTCCTTTAGGGAATAAACTCGGAATTTCCTCATTGGTAATCACCGGAGAAATCACCACATCTTCACCACTCTTCCAGTTTGCTGGTGTGGCTACTTTATGGTAAGCCGTTAACTGTAAACTATCAATTACCCGTAATAATTCTTCAAAATTTCTTCCTGTTGAAGCCGGATAGGTTATAATCAGTTTTACTTTTTTATCGTCACCAATTACAAAAACCGAACGTACAGTAAATTTTTCACTGGCATTCGGGTGAATCATATCATAAAGTTCAGACACCTTTCGGTCTTCATCCGCAATAATTGGAAAATTTACAGTTGTATTTTGGGTTTCGTTAATATCGTTTACCCAGCCCTGATGAGACTCCAATCCATCAACACTTAAGGCTACGACTTTAACGTTACGCTTTGCAAATTCATCTTTATACTTTGCTACAGTACCTAGTTCGGTTGTACAAACAGGTGTGTAATCGGCTGGATGCGAAAACAAAATCCCCCAACTACCGCCTAACCATTCATGAAAATTAATATCGCCTTCGGTAGACTTTGCAGTAAAATTAGGGGCTGTATCTCCTAATCTAATTGTTGCCATAATCGTTATTTTTTTTATGTTTAATTCCTACTAAATTAATCAATTTAATAGGTTTTACAAAAGAATTTATAACTTTAAATATTTTAGATGAAAAAAATTAATAAAACTAACTTTTATCATACCTTAAAACTTAGTAAAAAACTTAACTTTGTTACTTTAATTAAATCATTATTACGATGAGTTTTAGAATAGAAAAAGATACCATGGGCGAGGTAAAAGTGCCTGCCGATAAACTTTGGGGCGCACAAACCGAGCGTTCAAGAAACAATTTTAAAATAGGACCTTCTGCTTCTATGCCTTTAGAAATTGTTTACGGATTTGCTTACCTAAAAAAAGCTGCCGCTTTTACAAACTGTGAATTAGGGGTTTTACCTATTGAAAAGCGCGATTTAATTGCTGCTGTTTGTGATGAAATTTTAGAAGGAAAACACGACGATCAGTTTCCTTTAGTTATCTGGCAAACAGGTTCAGGAACCCAAAGTAATATGAATGTTAACGAAGTTATCGCTAATCGTGCTCAGCAATTAGCAGGTAAAGTAATTGGTGAAGGCGATAAAGCGATTCAGCCAAACGACGACGTTAATAAATCACAATCGTCTAACGATACCTTCCCTACAGGTATGCACATTGCTGCTTACAAGAAAATTGTAGAAGTAACATTACCAGGTGTAAAACAGTTACGCGATACACTTCAAAAAAAATCTGATGCGTTCAAAAATGTTGTAAAAATTGGACGTACTCACCTTATGGATGCAACGCCTCTAACTTTAGGGCAAGAGCTTTCAGGTTATGTTGCCCAATTAAACTACGGTATTAAAGCTTTAGAAAACACCTTACCTCACTTAAGTGAATTAGCTTTAGGAGGAACAGCTGTTGGTACCGGATTAAATACACCTAAAGGTTACAGTAAGCGTGTTGCCGAATATATTGCTCAGTTTACAAAATTACCTTTTGTTACGGCTCCTAATAAATTTGAAGCTCTAGCTGCACACGACGCTTTAGTTGAAACACACGGTGCTTTAAAACAATTAGCGGTTTCTTTAAACAAAATAGCTAACGATATTAGAATGATGGCTTCTGGACCAAGAAGTGGTATTGGAGAAATTATTATCCCTGCTAATGAGCCAGGAAGTTCTATTATGCCAGGAAAAGTAAACCCAACTCAATGTGAGGCTTTAACTATGGTTTGTGCTCAGGTTATGGGTAACGACGTAGCGGTTTCTGTGGGTGGTTTACAAGGACACTACGAGCTTAACGTATTTAAACCAGTTATGGCTGCTAATGTTTTACAATCTGCTCAGTTAATTGGTGATGCTTGTGTAAGTTTCGATGAAAACTGTGCGATTGGTATCGAACCAAACCACGAAGTGATTACAAAATTACTTAACAACTCTTTAATGCTTGTAACGGCTTTAAATACCAAAATCGGATATTATAAAGCTGCTGAAATTGCCAACACAGCACACAAAAACGGAACAACCTTAAAAGAAGAGGCTGTTAATTTAGGCTATGTTACAGCCGAAGATTACGACGCTTGGGTTAAACCAGAAGATATGGTTGGAAGCTTAAAATAAGCCATAAATCAAAATCTATAAAAACAAAAATCAGGTCATTAAAATGACCTGATTTTTTTTGTTGGTTGGTTAGCTATTAATCTTTCCTTGTTAGTTAATTAGGTATACTTAAGAAAGGAATTCCTGCCAAATATATTACTTAACAGCTTTCAATCAATTAACAAATGTTAATTGATTTCACTTTTTTTTCTAATGCGACTTAACTGAACTGGTGTAATTCCTAAATAGGAAGCTATGTGATATTGTGGAATAATCTTGTCGACATCAGGAATTTGTTTCTGCAATTCTACATATCTATCTTTAGCTTCAAGCGATATTAAATCCACCAAACGCTTTTCATATAACACGTAAAACGATTGAAGTACTTTATTATATAATTTACTCACCGATAAATTTGTTTCAGCAAGTTCCATGACTTTCTTAAAATCGACTTCGTGAATTTCACAATCGGTAAGTGTTTCAAAAACAAATTGTGAAGGCTCGTTTTTCATTAAAGCCGTTAGGGAACCAAAAAAGCTATTCGACAGGTAAAAGCTTTTATTAAACTCCTTACCTGATTCTGTACATATATAACACCTAACAACACCTGATAACAACAGGTAAACCTTGTTAGGAATTTCGTTTATTTTAACCAGTTGTGTCCCTGGTCTCAATGTTTTTAACTCCGATACTTTTAAAAGTTCTTCAAATGTTTCATTAGAAATATTTGAAAAAGAATTTAGAATTTCTTCTTCTAATTGCATTCTATTAGTAAATTTTCAAGCATTAGTAAATGCCTATTTGGTATTAGTTAGTATTAACAGATGCATTATTAAACAAAAAGGGATGAGTTGCTATTAATCTCCTAAGTCATACAAATGCAGTGTATCATACCAAATGTAAAAGTTATGCTCATATATCACAACATTTCAATTAAAATTCGAGTAAGAGCAAATTAATTTCCTTCAAACGAAACAATATTGTATGAAAAAACCTCAAGCTTTCACTTGAGGTTTTTATAATCTGGGGTATATACGTTTACTTAAGTGTAAATTCTGATGTAGATACTAAATCTTTTTCATTAAAAACATTCACAATGTAGCGTCCTTCATCGAAATCCTCATCACCGCGAGGCGCAATAAATTCACATACATTTAAGTTTGCATTTTCGTAATTAAACTTACTAATTAAACTGTAATTTAAAGTTACTTCATCAAACTGTACTTGCTCGTTTAAACCAATAATATTGTTTTTTGGGTCGATAACCTGAATATATAATTCCTGATCTCCAGCTTGTACTAATTTATTTTTAGCTACAATAAAACATACTCTAATTTTATCACTACGTCCGGCACGCTCGGTTGGAATTACCTTTCCTGAGGTTCTTACAATTACTCCTGAAGCTTTTAAATCTACTGCAGAAAGCACTGCTGCATTAGAAACCACTTCGGCCAAAGCTGTATTTTGAAGTAATAACGAATCGTTGAACATCGTACGCTCTTCTAGACGAACGCGAGTACTATCTAAAGACGTTGCTAAATAAGCATTGCTCACTTTTAACGAATCGTTTTGTGCTAACAACACATCCATTTCTTTTTGTAAAGACGCATATTTTTGTTTGTATCTCCATAAGCTTTTCACGTTGGTTTCTGAGATTTTTAGTGAATCCATTAACCCTTGAATACGTGCTCGAGCTTCAATTAAATTTTGGTTAGCCACTTCATTTTCACCTATGGCTTCGTCATACTGACTTGCCATTAGGCTTAACTCATCCATTACTTTTTGTTTTTCCTCAGTTAAGTCCTGCTGAACTTTGTTACTTTCCTGATACAAGTTCATTGAATAGAATGCCATGCCTAAAAATAGGACCACTGCAATCCCCAACGCAACCTTCAGACCGATACTGCTTTTGTTGTTTTCCATAATTGTTTGTTTTTAATGATTAAAATCTACGTTGTTTAATATTTTTTATTTTTATAATGCCACAAATAAATAATGATGTAATTTCGTTTCAAAATTTATTTACTCACATGGATAAACTTTCTTTATTCGATAAAAATAGTTTAAATAAACTATTAAACAAACGTTCCGGTGAATCCAAGTTCGGTCAGGAGATTAAGCTCTTAACCAGCATTTCAAATATATACGACCAACTTAAAAGTTTGGATGTCAAGTACGTAATTATTGGTTTACCAGAGGATGTAGGAGTGTTCGCAAACCACGGTAAAATTGGCACTTCTAAGACGTGGGAAATTACCTTAAAAACCCTGTTAAACATACAGAGTAACGAGTTTACAACTCCTCAAAACGTTTTAATTTTAGGGCGTTTAAATTTTTCTGAAGAATTACAAAAATTATCACTTTTAAATCCTGATAAGAAGAAAAGTTTTATAAAAGCACGAGACATTGTAAAAGAAATTGATACCCATGTCGCTTACATAATTAATCAAATTGTTTTAGCTGGAAAAAAACCTATAATTATTGGCGGAGGACATAATAATGCCTATGGAAATATAAAAGGAACAAGTTTGGCTTTGGGCAAACCTATTAATGTGGTGAACATGGATGCGCATTCCGATTTTAGAGCAGAAGAAGGTCGACACAGCGGTAACGGTTTTAGTTATGCCTATTCTGAAGGATTCCTGAAAAACTACAGCATTTTTGGATTACAAAGAAATTACACATCAAGAGCTTTATTTAAAACCCTGAAAAAGTTAGATAACATCCAGTACACAACCTTTGAAGATATTGAAGTGACGCATAAGGTAAAATTTTCAACAGCCATGAAAACCGCTTTAGATTTTGTTGGAGCAAGCCCTTATGGTATTGAGGTGGATTGTGATACTATTGAAAATATACCAAGTAGTGCCATGACCCCTAGTGGTTTTTCTGTAAACAATGCCAGACGATTTGTTAGCTATTTTGCCGAAAACCCGAATGCAAGTTATTTGCATATTTGTGAGGCTGCACCAACCGAAGAAACGGCATCGCAAGTTGGAAAACTTATCACTTATTTAATAACAGACTTTATTAGTGCACAAAACAACCTTTAGTTGTTTTGTGCTTCCATAAGTTTATGTATTAAAGCATATTGTAGTAAGACTATGGTTCTGGTATCATGAATTTTTCCTGAGTTCAGCATATCGATAGCCTCAGAAAATAGGATTTCCAACACTTCGATATCTTCATGTTCACTATCCAAGCCTCCGCCTTCATTCACTTTCATATCATCGGTATATTCTCCAATAAAAAAATGCATTTTCTCTGTCATAACACCTGGAGACGAATAGGCTTCATAGACTTTTTTTACTTCTTTTAATCGGTAACCTACCTCCTCCTCTGTTTCTCTAATAACACAGGCTTCGGGATTATCCTTATCTAACATACCCGCGCAAATTTCTACCAGATAACCATCGGTGTTATCATTTAAAAAGGTTGGCATTCTAAACTGTTTGGTTAAAATAACGGTTTGTTTTTCGGCATTATACAACAAAATGCCGGCACCATCTCCTCTATCGTAAACCTCTCGCATTTGAGTAACCCACTCACCGTTACTCATTAAATATTTAAAAGTTAATTTATTAAGTGTATAATAATTATCAGATAACAATTGGGTATTTATGTCCTTTACACGAATGTCTTTCATTACTAAAATAGGTTCTAAATGTTTTGAAAAGATAATACTTTTAAAAAAAATTCACGCCTTTAAAATCTGCCTAAATAATTGAAACCTCTTTAAAAATAAGGGATTCACAAGAAACACAAATAATACACTTCCTACAAAAAACAATCTAACAACATCATTTTTAATTATTTAATCATCAAAATATATTATATTTGATTAGCTATTAAATCATTCTAAAGCATCTGCTATGTTACCTATTAAACTATCGGCGTCTTGGCTTTTACTAAGCCAAATAGACATTGTAACTGTACTTGTTATAGTTGTTGTATTCTTTTCAATACTTCTTGTTTTAGGTATTAGAAAATCGTACAAATTAAAAAAGGAAAATGAACGCCTCGACAAAATAAGCGAGGAAATGGCCCGAAAGGAAGAAAAATATACAGATTTTACTGAAGGCCATATGTATAACAACAATTAAACAATAAAAAAGAAAAATAAAAAAGCCAGCTTTTAGCTGGCTTTTTTATTTCAGATGACTCTACTAAATTAGCGAACCAATTTTTTGTACTTAATACGTTTCGGTGTTAAATCACCTCCTAAACGTTTCTTTTTATTTTCTTCGTATTCACTAAAACTTCCTTCAAAGAAATACACTTGTGAATCGCCTTCAAAAGCCAAAATATGTGTACAAATACGATCTAAGAACCAACGGTCGTGAGAAATCACTACAGCACATCCAGCAAAGTTTTCTAAACCTTCTTCGAGTGCTCTTAAGGTATTAACATCAAGGTCGTTGGTAGGCTCATCCAGTAATAATACGTTACCTTCTTCCTTAAGAGTCATCGCTAAATGTAAACGGTTTCGCTCTCCACCTGAAAGCAACTTCACTTTCTTATTCTGTTCACCGCCTGAAAAGTTAAAACGACTTAAATACGCTCTTGAGTTCACCTCTTTTCCTCCCATTAAAACCAATTCCTGCTCATCACTAAAGTTTTGCCAGATGGTTTTCTCAGGATCTATATTCGAGTGACTTTGGTCTACGTAAGCAATCTTAGCCGTGTCTCCAACTTTAAACTCTCCTTTATCTGGTGTTTCTTCTCCCATAATCATTCTGAAGATGGTTGTTTTACCAGCACCATTCGGACCAATAACCCCTACAATCCCAGCTTGAGGTAAGTTAAAGTTTAAGTCTTCGTAAAGTAACTTGTCATCATAACCTTTACTTACACCAACCGCTTCAATAACATTGGTTCCTAAACGTGGTCCGTTAGGGATATAAATCTCTAACTTCTCGTCCAGTTGTTTTTGATCCTGACTTAATAATTTATCGTAGTTCTTTAAACGCGCCTTTTGTTTGGTTTGACGTCCCTTTGCTCCTTGACGTACCCACTCCAACTCACGCTCTAATGTTTTCTGGCGCTTAGAAGCCGATTTACTTTCTTGTGCTAAACGCTTCGCTTTCTGGTCTAACCAAGACGAGTAGTTTCCTTTCCACGGAATTCCCTCTCCTCTGTCTAACTCTAAAATCCAGCCAGCTACGTTATCTAAAAAGTATCTATCGTGCGTTACGGCGATTACGGTTCCTTTATATTGCGCTAAATGCTGCTCTAACCAGTGTACCGACTCAGCATCTAAGTGGTTGGTAGGCTCATCCAGTAATAACACATCCGGTTCCTGTAATAATAAACGACATAAAGCTACGCGACGACGCTCCCCTCCAGAAAGTACACTAATCTTTTTATCCCCATCTGGCGTGCGCAACGCGTCCATAGCGATTTCTAATTTGGTGTCCAGTTCCCAGGCGTTAGAAGCATCAATCTGGTCTTGAAGTGCCGCTTGGCGGTTCATTAGCTTTTCCATTTTGTCCGGATCGCTATACACTTCCTCTAAACCAAACATATCGTTAATCTTATTGTATTCATCAAGAATGGCTACAGTTTCAGCGGCACCTTCTTTTACAATTTCCATAACGGTTTTATCCTCATCTAACTTCGGTTCCTGCTCTAAATAACCTACTGAATAGTCTTGTAAAAAGGTCACATCGCCTTGATAATTCTTATCTAATCCAGCAATAATTTTAAGCAAAGTCGACTTACCAGAACCATTTAAACCAAGGATTCCGATTTTAGCTCCGTAAAAAAAGCTTAAATAAATGTTTTTTAAAACAGGTGTATTCGCACCTTGAAATGTCTTGGTTACCCCAGACATTGAGAAGATAACTTTCTTGTCGTCACTCATTATACTCTACCTTTTAAAGCATTAAAAACCCAAGCAACTGCAAAAAATCCAATACCAACGGCTGCAAAGCCCCAACCTGCTACGTCATCGTATCTAAAAGCACCTAGTGCGATTAAACTTAAACCTACAAAAATCATAATCCAAGTTGCCCATGATAACACGGTATTTTTATTCATTGCCATAATTAATTTTATTTTTTTAGTCTTAGGGCGCATCCTTGCCAAGCAAGGTCAGGTTTTACGTTATATCTTTTAATGAAACCATTAAAAGGATGTCGCTTCAACCCTTTGCGCAAAATTTTAAAGGACAAATATCGCACTTTTAACAGGAATTGGAAAACATATAAATTAATATTATTTCTATGTTAATTCTAATTCCTCTTCTACTTCTGTTTCTATTTTCATTTTCAATTGAATAACTTCTTTAATTTTCATTTTGTTACCTAGGAAACTATTTTTTAAGAATACATTAATTTTCCTAGGAAAATAATTCGTTTATTAAAACATAATCTGCTTTGAATTCAAGACTTCTCAATTAACATTTTTTTTACCATTTACAATGCGTTAACACCGGCAATTACCACTACTTTTGCGCTTTAGTTTTCACTAGAAATAAATAATAAACTTTTCATTTATGAATAAATCCTTACTGTCTTTAGCTATTGGTGGATTTGGAATCGGACTTACAGAATTCGTTATCATGGGTATTTTACCAGATGTTGCTAATGCCTTTTCTATTAGTATTCCGCAGGCAGGTCATTTTATATCGGCTTATGCTTTAGGCGTGGTTGTTGGAGCTCCCCTTTTAACTGGGTTAGGCAGTAAATGGCCAGCGCACAAAGTGCTTTTAGGTTTAATGCTTTGGTTTACGGTATTTAATACGCTTTCAGCATTTGCTACGGGTTATACGTCCTTCTTGGTTTTAAGATTTTTATCGGGGTTGCCTCATGGTGCATTCTTCGGTATTGGAGCCGTCGTTGCAGGAAAATTATCAAAACCAGGAAAAGAAGCTCAGGGAATTGCTATCATGTTTAGCGGTTTAACTATTGCCAACCTTTTAGGCGTACCACTTGGGACCTATTTAGGAAAACACTTTAGTTGGAATATCTCATTCCTTATGGTTGGTGTTGTTGGTATATTGGCAGTTACAGGTGTGAAACTTTGGATGCCGGCATTAAAACAATCTTCAGAAAATAGCTTTATCAGTGAATTTAAAATATTTAAACGCGTCGAACTTTGGCTAATTATCCTTTTAACCACCATTGGTACCGGAGGATTCTTTGCCTGGTATAGCTATATTGCCCCATTAATTACAGAAGTAGCAGGACATCCTGACGAAATGGTCTCTTTAGCAATGATTCTTGCCGGATTAGGTATGGTTATTGGTAATTTTTTAGGCGCTAAAATGTCGGAGAAATTTGGACCAATGCAAGCCATTATCATCACATTACTGCTTATGGTGGTAGCATTAATTGCAAATACTTTTTTAGCAACAGATAAAATTCTTGTTTTAGTGATGACCTTCTTAATAGGAACCATAACCTTTTGTATTTCAACACCAATTCAAGTCGCAATAATTAAAGCTTCTAAGGGTTCTGAAACTTTAGGATCGTCACTTAACCAAAGTGCTTTCAATATTGGTAATGCATCAGGAGCCTATTTTGCAGGATTACCTATTGCTATGGGCTTTGGATATACCGCAGCCGATTGGGTAGGTGCAACCATGGCTGGAACAGGCATCATTATTGCTTTGGTTATTATGACCATACGTCAAAAACAAACCAAACGTAAGAAAGCTTTGGAGGCTTGCTATTCATAATCTTAATAGTCATAAATAAAAAAAAATCCCAACCAAAATGGTTGGGATTTTTTGCTATTAATCAACACCTTTAGAATTCCATAGGCACTTCAATAAATAAAATACTGGATTCTTCTTTGGCTTCAATATTAAAATCTAAAGTTTCCGAAACACCTATGGCATCTCTGGTTTCTAATGTTTTACCATCAACAAGAAATTCTCCGTAGATATTCATCACGTAAACACCGTGCTTATCACTTTTTAATTTATAGTTAAAGGTTTGGCCTTTATCTAAATCTATTCGAGATAATACCGCATCCTGATGAATTTTCAAACTACCTTCATGATTCTCATCAATGGAAGTCACTAAAGTTTGCAATTTGTTCTTTCTTTCTGTTGCATCAAATGATTTTTGATCGTATCGTGGCGCTACATTTTGTTTATCTGGAAAGACCCAGATTTGAAATAAGCCTAAATGTTCTTCAGCTGAACCGTTTATTTCAGAATGCTGAACGCCTGTTCCTGCTGACATTACCTGAACTTCTCCCGGTAAAACCGCCTGCCACTCATTATGCATAGAATCTCTGTGTTTCAACACGCCTTTTAATGGAATGGTAATGATTTCCATATTATCGTGAGGATGTGTTCCAAAACCCATACTTGGTGCAATCATATCATCATTTAACACACGTAAGGCTCCAAAATGTACTTTTTCCGGGTTATAAAAACCCGCAAAACTAAAGGAGTGGTTTGCCTGCAACCATCCGTGGTTGGCATACCCCCTGCTATCTGATCTATGAACTATTGTTTTCATATTTTGTTTTCCTTTCTTTTTATCTCATTTTATCAAGCAGAAAACTTAATTGTTCTGCTTCTTCTTCAGTAAGATTTTTAATTAAATCTTTATTGAAATCATCCGGAACCGAAGCCAAAAGTTTCAATCCCTTTTCGGTTATTGCTATTTTCACTACACGTCTGTCGTGAGCGCAAGGCAATCGTTCTATAAATTCCTTAGCGCATAATTTATCCATTAATCGGGTGGCATTTGGTGCGCGTTCAATCATGCGGTCTTTTATCACCTGAACATTTAACGGTTCGCCAGCACCTCTTAAAATTCTTAAAATATTATACTGTTGAGGTGAAATACCATATGATTTGAAGAACTCGTTCTGACAACTTGAAATCCAATTACCCGTGTACATGATATTTACCAATGCTTTTTGCTTGTTATTGATAAATTTCGAGTTAATTTCTTTTGCTAAATCTCCCATAATTATTACAGATTTATTCGTTGTTATACAGTCGCCTCTACCAATTTATTTTGAAACTGCTCTACTGCATTTTTTAACTGTGCACTATAATCTTCATTAGTGATTTTTCCTTCAGCAAAATTATTTCCGAAAAACGGCAAAGAAAATACCTCAACAATATCAGCATCATGATATGGAAATCTACTTTTAGCTACGTCTAAAACAGATGCACCTCCTCGACCTCCTGGGGAGGTTGCCATTAACAACATGGGTTTATCAAAAAATGTTTTGCTCTCAATTCTTGACATCCAGTCAAATAAATTTTTAAATACCGTTGTATATGCCCCGTTATGTTCGGCTAACGATAACAAAATACCATCTGAATTTTTAATGTATTCAATAAATTTATATGCGTTATCAGGAATACCGTGTTCTTGTTCGTAATCTACACCATAAAGTGGTAATTCAAAATCATTCAAGTCTAAAATGGTAACATCAGCACCTTCAACTAAACTTGCAGCATAGGTTACTAATTCTTTATTAATGGATTGTTTACTATTAGTACCTGCAAATGCTATTATTTTTTTCATAACTATATTTTATATCTTAAATCTTAGTCAAAGATACAACAAATAAATTTAGTTTCCAAGGAATATAATTCTAAGGAATATATTTTAATACAATCTTAACATTAAGATTTATATAATTTGAAACTTTTGTATTTTAGCCACAAAATACACATCAATGGATTTAAACTTCAATAAGAACGAAGATCACAATAAACTTTTAGTATCAGAACTTAACAAACGTTTGGCCAAAGTACATGTAGGCGGCGGAAAGAAAAGCATTGAAAAACTTCATGAAAAAGGTAAAATGACGGCACGTGAGCGTATTGATTATTTACTGGATGCTAAAGCTAAATCCATTGAAATCGGAGCCTTTGCCGGAGAAGATATGTATGAAGAGCACGGTGGTTGTCCGTCTGCAGGAGTGGTTGTTAAAATTGGCTATATAAAAGGTAAACAATGTATTGTTGTTGCTAATGATGCCACGGTGAAAGCCGGAGCCTGGTTTCCTATAACTGCTAAAAAGAATTTAAGGGCTCAGGAAATCGCTATTGAAAACCGATTACCTATTATTTATTTGGTAGATAGTGCTGGCGTGTATTTACCATTGCAAGATGAAATTTTTCCAGATAAAGAACACTTCGGACGTATATTTAGAAATAACGCCATTATGAGTAGCATGGGCATTACACAAATTGCTGCCGTTATGGGTAGCTGTGTAGCTGGTGGTGCTTATTTACCGATTATGAGTGATGAAGCTCTTATTGTTGATAAAACCGGAAGTATCTTTTTAGCTGGAAGCTATTTAGTAAAAGCAGCCATTGGCGAAAGCATTGACAATGAAACTTTAGGGGGGGCCACAACACATTGTGAAATTTCTGGAGTAACAGACTATAAAGCGAAAGATGACAAAGACGCTTTAGATACCATAAAAAATATTATCGATAAAATTGGTGATTACGATAAGGCTGGTTTTAACAGAGCAGAACCGAAGAAACCACAAGAAAACCAGGATGATATTTTTGGCCTGCTACCAAAATCAAGAGCAGATCAATACGATACTTATGAAATTATAAAACGTTTGGTTGATAACTCAGAGTTTGACGAATATAAAGCCGGTTACGGAAAATCAATCATTACCTGTTACGCTCGTATTGATGGCTGGGCTGTTGGTATTGTAGCCAACCAGCGTAAACTGGTAAAAACCAAACAAGGTGAAATGCAGTTTGGCGGTGTTATTTATAATGACAGCGCCGATAAAGCCACCCGATTTATTGCGAATTGCAACCAAAAGAAAATTCCTTTAGTGTTTTTACAAGACGTTACCGGATTTATGGTAGGTAGCAAAAGTGAACACGGCGGTATTATAAAAGATGGTGCTAAAATGGTAAATGCCGTTAGCAATTCAGTGGTTCCAAAGTTCACGGTAATTATGGGAAATAGTTACGGAGCTGGAAATTATGCCATGTGTGGCAAGGCTTACGACCCAAGACTAATCGTAGCCTGGCCGAGTGCTGAACTTGCGGTGATGAGTGGTAATTCGGCAGCCAAAGTATTACTTCAAATAGAAACCGCTTCGCTTAAAAAGAGAGGTGAAACCATTACCCCTGAAAAAGAGGAAGCCCTTTACAACGAAATTAAATCGCGATACGATGCTCAGGTATCACCGTATTATGCTGCAGCTCGTATTTGGACTGATGCCATTATTAATCCGTTAGATACCAGAACATGGATTAGTATGGGTATTGAAGCTGCAAACCACGCCCCTATCGAGAAACCATTTAACCTGGGAGTGATACAAGTTTAATTGGCTTTTATGCTTTATTTTTCGTATCTTATTAGTTGAAAATCAATAAATTTCAATTATGGATACAATAAAAACACTTAATAAGTGGGCCAATGCGCATACTTATTTGCCTCTGGATTTATTACGTGTTGCTCTGGGTGTCTTTCTGTTTATTAAAGGCATTAGTTTTATGTCTGATAGCATGATGCTTACCGAATTATTTAAACCTATGCAGAACATGGCCGGCGGTATGATTGCTGTGCATTACGTAGCTCCTGCTCACTTTATTGGCGGTATGCTTATAGCTTTTGGGTTATTAACGCGATGGGCAATTATTGGACAGTTACCAATTTTAATAGGCGCCATACTCATTAATTTTGTCGGTGAAATGAATTCCGGAAATTTAATGTTGGCTCTTGTTACGTTTGTAGTGTGTATGTTTTTCCTTTTCTACGGTTCTGGAAAACATTCTTTAGATTATTATTTTAAAATGCAACAATAAAAAAAGAGCGACCGTTAAGTCGCTCTTTTTTATAAATATTTAAGGAATTATTTAATATCCAAACTATAAGGTAATAACAACTGAATACCTTTACGTTGTGTCATGGTTTTAACTTGTTTTAATAAGTCATAAGCTTCTTCACCAAGCTCATCTTTCATAATATCTTCTTTAGCTTCTGCTAACCCAAATTGTCTTAAGATTTTATCTAAATCTTTCTTATAAATAGGAAACTCTTTAATATTATACTCTGAAATGCCTGCCGCTTCAGCTGCATATTTAAGTGCTAAATCTAATCCTCCTAATTCATCTACCAAACCGATTTTTAAAGCATCTGTTCCTGTCCAGACACGTCCCTGAGCTATTTCCTTTACAGCATCTTTATCCATGCCTCGACCTTCTGCCACACGACCTGTAAACAGCTCATAAATACTTATAATCTCTTCCTTGATAAAATCGTGTTGCGCATCATTTAGCGGTTCAAAGAAACTATAAGTCACCGAATTTTTATTGGTAGACACTTGCTCGGCGTTAATCCCTATTTTACTTGCTAAAGCGTTTCCGTTTGGCAACATACCGAATACCCCAATACTACCAGTAATCGTTGTTGGTTCAGCAATGATTTTATCGGCATTACAGGCAATATAATACCCTCCTGAAGCCGCAACGTTACCCATTGATACAATAACAGGTTTTAGTTTCTTTGTCAATTCTATTTCACGCCAGATTAACTCACTTGCCAAGGCACTTCCTCCTGGTGAATTAATACGTAAAACCATGGCTTTAATTTTATCATTATTTCTGGCTTCAACCAATGATTTTGTCATGACGCCTTGCCCAACCGAGCCTTCGTCACCTTCACCGTAAATAATTTCACCTTCGGCATAGATAACAGCAATCTTATCTTTACTGTAATTGGTTAACATATTAGAAGCTGTATGTTCTGCATAATCAAAAATGGAAACCATCTCCAGTTTTTTTGAATCTTGGGTACCTGCAGCCGTTTTTAAACCTGCAAGATATTCATCATGATAGGCAATTTTATCGATAAGCTTCGCCTTTTGCGCTAAAGACGCATTACGAGCCAACAAACTATCTGCAATAATATTTAATTGTTCTGTAGAAACCCCTCTGCTCTCTGAAATCTCCGACTTAATTTCAGTCCAGATAGAGTTTAAAAATACTTCAACTTGTTCCCTGTTGGCTTCACTCATTTCATTTTCAAGAAAAGGTTCTACGGCACTTTTATATTTTCCAAAGCGCACGACTTCCATTTTCAATCCCGTTTTTTCCTGAAAATCTTTAAAATACAACTGCTCTGAAGACAAGCCTTTAAATTCCATCATTCCGGCAGGATTCATAAAAATCGTATCGGCAACAGAACTCAGGTAATAATCTTTTTGTGAATAAATATCGGCGTAAGCTGTAATGAACTTGCCAGATTCTTTAAACTTTATTAAAGCATCACGAATGGCTTTGGTTTGAGAAATTCCCGCATTAATAAAATTATTGTCGATGGAAATCCCTTTAATATTATCGTCGATAGCTGCATAATGAATAGCGTCGATAATATTGAATAACCCGTTTTTATCATCCTTGTTTAAAAATTCGTAATGCTCAAATTCTGTTTTACCAGCATAATCTTTAATAGGAAAATCGAGTTTTAAATCGAGTACTGAATTCGGCTTTACTTTTACAATTTCCTCTGATGAAGACCCAAAAATTAGTCCGAAAACAATAAGTAATCCAAGACAAATACCTAAAAACACAAAGATTCCTGTAACGGTCGATAACACGCGTTTAATAAAGTTCATATAATTATTTTTTCAATTATTTATAAAAGGTTGCTTATTGGTCTTAAAAAGCGACTTTCCGTTACAGGAAACTTATTTTTTTATTGACTGCAATGTCTTTTTTCGCTGAATTTTTCCTGAAGAAGTTTCTACAAATTCCTTTAAAGCATATACAGCTTTGGGTGTCTCGAATTTATCCAATTCTGAAAACACTTCAGAATTCAAATCATTTGTTTCACTTTCTACGACCAAAATAAGTTGTTCGCCTAAAACTTCGTTAGGCTCGGAGGCTATAAAAAATCTATCCTTTATTTTATTCTGAAGTTTAGCTTCTATTTGCTCCGGAAAAAGTTTAACGCCACCTGAATTAATCACATTATCGAAACGCCCTAACCATTCAAATTCTGATTTCGAATGAATTTTAACGATATCGTTAGTAATAATTTTTTCCTGACATAACTTCGGAGCTTCAATCACCAGACAATCACGATGATCCTGAGAAATAGCAACTCCAGGCAACACTTTAAAATTAGGCTTTGCAACTGAAGTATGATTAATTGGTTTTAAAGCGATATGCGTCACCGTTTCTGTCATACCATAAGTTTCAAAAACATGCGTTTTTAATTCCTGAATACTGGCTTTTAAGTTATTGGAAGTCGGTGCTCCACCCACGATTAGGGTTTTAATATTATCAACTTTATCAAGTACCTTTTCCAACTGCATAGGAACCATAGCACAAAAATCGTAGACCTTATTCCTGTCAAATTTTAAAGCAGAAGAAGGCTCCACAACATCCAGTTCCAAACCTAGAATTATAGATCTAACCAGCATCATTTTACCTGCAATATAAGTTGCCGGCAGGCACATTAAAGCGGCATCACCTGGATTTAACTTAAAAAAATCACCCGTAGCTAAAGCAGAATTCACCATAGCCTGTTTCGATAATTCAACAACCTTTGGTGTTCCCGTTGAACCCGATGTTTTAACCCTTATCGTTTCGCTATCATCTAACCATTGAAACAAAAAATCACCAATTTCTCTTTCATAAGATTTGCCTTCCTTAACAAAATCGTAAGCGAGTTCCAACAGATATTCACGTGTATAGTGAAACCCATTAAACTTAAATTTCAGATGTACATTTTTATAAGTTGGTGTCATTTCCGATGTTATCTATTTCTGATGTTAATAATACTGGTTCTTCAACTTTTCCGAATAGTTTTTCTTTCCAATCCGTCCATTTATAAATTTTAGATAGGATAAATAAAATGATTGGAAAGACTACAAATACTGGAACAAATATTTCGCTCAATGCCGTTTCTGAAGGATCGGACATATCTTTTAATATGGAATGCGTTTGGAATGCAGTCCAGTCGGCCGTTACCAATAAAGCTGTAAATAAATTATTAGCTGCATGAAAGCCAAGCGACAATTCCATACCTTCATCCATAAGCGTCATAATTCCTAGAAACAATCCCGTACCAATGTAATAGATCATTATCATAGGCCCTAATTTTTCAACCTCCGGATTAGCTATGTGCAGCAATCCGAAAACACAGGATGTTATTATTAAAGGCATCCATTTATTCTTCACTATAACACCAATACCCTGCATTAAGTACCCTCGAAACAAATACTCCTCAAAACTGGTTTGCAAAGGCACAAAAATGATCGCTATTACACAAAGAATAATAAACGGTTTAAGCTGAAAATTGAGTTCATAATGCTCTGGCGTCATGTAATAATCTGCTACAACCAATCCGCTTGAAATGATTCCCCAGAATAAAAAGATGAACCAAAAACGTTTCCAATCAATTTGCTTTCTTGATGTTGTTAATTCCGTAAAAGACTGTTTATGTAAATATTTTGTAACTAATAATAATGCTGCTAAACCAACTGCAAATGATAGTAACATCAGGAATAAATTCAGATTTGGTTCCAGATAACTCATCATTGCGGACTGATCTAATCCAGATGGATTTTCACCATCTTTAAAAGCCTTCAACAATACGGCTGCTGTAAACGGTATCTGCCCGATGAAAACTCCAAATACAATGATAAATACACCTATAATGTAACGCCACCAATCGTGTAAGGCTTTAAATGCTTGTTCTATATACATCCTTTATATGTTAAAACTCCAATTTAGTGAATTATTATATTTTAACGCACCATTAATCACTTGTAAAGGCGAATCGAAATTATTAATAAAAAGTCCGCCTGTTCCTAGACCCTGAGGTAACGGACTTTGCTTCTGGTAAGTGTATTGCGCAATGGCGTTAAGCCCAATATTGCTTTCCAATGCACTCGTTATCCACCAGCCTATATTTTGGTTTTCAGCTATTGAAATCCACTCATCGCTGCCTTTAAAACCACCAACTAAACTTGGTTTTAAAATAATGTACTGCGGCTTTATAGTTTGTAGTAATTTCTCTTTATCCGTTACATGAAAAACACCTATTAATTCTTCATCTAAAGCGATGGGTAATGGCGTTTGCTCACAAAGTCTTGTCATGTCTTCAATCTGACCCTGTTTAATAGGTTGCTCGATAGAATGCAGTTCTAAGTCCGATAAGATTTTTAGTTTTTCTAAAGCTTCTGAAGGTGAAAAAGCGCCATTAGCATCTACTCGTAATTCAATATCTTTTGCTGAAAAGTCCTTTCGAATAGACTTTAACAAATCGACTTCCGACTGAAAATCGATAGCGCCAATTTTCATTTTAATACAAGAAAAACCAGCTTTAAGTTTATCCTCTATCTGCTGCTTCATAAAAACTTCAGATCCCATCCAGATTAATCCGTTAATGGCAATTGAGTCCTGATCTTGAGTGAATTTTGAAGAAAATAATTCAAAACCATCTTGGCTTTCCAAAGATTTTAAAGCCATTTCTAAACCAAATTGAATGCTTGGGTATTCTATTAATTCATGAAGTAAATCATCTAAACCTAAATGAATATTTTGGCAAGTCCATTTTAGTTTGTCTTCGTAATCGGGTTTATCGTCTGCCGACAACCCTCTGAACACACCACATTCCCCTATTCCGGTTTTTCCGTTTTGGTCTAAAATAAGAAACCAAGTCTCCTTGGTTTTCAATATGCCTCTGGATGTCCCAGAGGCTTGTTTAAAATTTAAAATATATTTTTTGTACGAAGCGTTTATCATCTATAACTCTATACTTTCACCAATTTCTAATAACATTAAATCTTTGTCGTTATCAAAAAACTTACGTTTTGCCTCTTCGTGATCGATTTCAATATAACCAAAAGTGTCGAAATGATAGCCTAAAACCTTATCGCACTCTACAAAATCACTTGCTGTAATAGCATCATCTACTCCCATGGTAAAATTATCTCCAATTGGAAGAATAGCTAAATCTAACTTGGTACGTAGCGGTATTAACTGCATATCGTAAGTCAATGCCGTATCGCCTGCGATGTAAATATTTTTATGTTCACCTTCGATAACGAAACCTCCCGGTTGGCCGCCATAAGTCCCATCAGGAAATGACGATGAATGTAAAGCAACAACATATTTCACAGTACCAAATTCAAAATCCCAGTGCCCACCATGATTCATTGGGTGTGCCTCAAATCCTTTATTTTGGTAATAGGTTGCAATTTCAGCATTGGAAATAATAACAGCATTTGTACGTTTTGCAATGGCTTCAACATCTAAAATGTGATCCTGATGTGCATGGGTTACCAAAATATAATCGGCCTTTAACTCTTCGATATTGATATGAGAAGCTTTCTCGTTAGCCGAAATAAATGGATCGACAAGAATGTTCACATCGTTAACTTCTATTCCTAAACTGGCGTGACCGTAAAATGTAATTTTCATCTTTTATAATCTTAAAATTGAATAAAGAAAAATACGAAAAATCTATAACAAATGTCCTATCCCCATTAGAACAGCTAATAACACTGTTGTTAAAGCCACCTTCTTTAATTCCGGGTCTAATAATTTGGAATCTTTATTGGTTACCACTGTTTTTATATGGAGGATTAATGGGATGTAAGCAATAAAAAATATCAAATTAAATATAGACGTATAATATAAAATCCCGAATAAAGCTGATAACACAATAGCTCCTCCAACAAGGAATAACTGATACTTTTTTGCATTTGCAATTCCTATTTTAACAGCTAATGTAATTTTATTCGATTTCACATCAGATTCTATATCTCGCATGTTGTTCAGATTCAATACCGCAGCACTCAGCATACCAACAGTAATTGCCGGTAAAAATACCACATGATCAATAGTTTTAGCGTATAGTACGTAACAACCAATAACACTAATTAATCCGAAAAAGATAAACACATAAACATCACCTAAACCCTTATATCCATAGGCATTATTTCCTACGGTATATTTAATAGCCGCAATAACACTCGCTATTCCTAACACAAAGAATAATAAGGTTAATAAAAAATGATTTACCCCAAATGACACAAAAATCAGGAAGAATGCCAAGCCAATTGAAATAAGCACATTCAGCTTTATAGCATTAAACATTTCCTCTGGAGAAATATCACCAGATTGTATCGCACGATCTGGCCCTACTCGATCTTCATTATCGGTTCCTTTTACTCCATCGCCATAATCGTTAGCTAAGTTTGAAAGAATTTGAAAACTAAGCGTTGTTAAGATGGCCAAGGTAAAAATGAGCCAGTTAAAATATCCATTGTAGGCTGCTAAACAAGAGGCTAAAATAATTCCAGAAATTGATAAAGGCAGCGTTCGTAAACGCATGGCTGAAATCCAAACAGAAAAATTCTTCATATTATGGAATCCATTTTTTAGCAAAATTAGGCTTACGTTTTTCCAAGAAAGCATTTCGTCCTTCAATAGCTTCATCGGTCATATATGCTAAACGCGTCGCTTCTCCGGCAAACACCTGCTGACCAACCATACCATCATCGGTTAAGTTCATTGCGAACTTCAACATTTTAATAGATGTTGGTGATTTGGCCAATATTTCCTGAGCCCATTCGTATGCGGTTGCTTCCAATTCATCATGAGGAATTACGGCATTAACCATTCCCATTTCAAAACCTTCCTGAGCTGAATAATTACGTCCTAAAAAGAAAATTTCACGCGCTTTTTTCTGCCCGACCATTTTTGCCAAATAAGCAGAACCATAGCCACCGTCAAAACTAGTTACATCAGCATCAGTTTGCTTAAAAATAGCATGTTCTTTACTGGCTAAAGTTAAGTCGCAAACCACATGTAAACTGTGACCTCCACCTACGGCCCAACCTGGAACTACTGCAATTACAGCTTTAGGCATAAAACGGATTAATCGTTGAACTTCTAAAATATTCAAACGGTGATACCCGTCTTCACCTACATAACCTTGATGTCCTCTTGCCTTTTGGTCTCCTCCTGAACAAAAGCTCCAAATTCCATCTTTAGTAGATGGCCCTTCGGCCGATAATAATACAACTCCGATATTTACATCTTCATTAGCGTCATAAAAGGCATCATATAATTCGCTTGTTGTTTTAGGTCTGAAGGCATTACGAACATTAGGTCTGTTAAACGCTATTCTCGCAACTCCATTACATTTTTTATAGGTTATATCCTCGTATTCTTTAGCAACTTTCCAATCTATTTGCTCCATCATTTTATATTTTAGTCAAAAATAAATTATATTTCATAAATACACTTATTTCACTTTTAAAAATAACCTTTGGTTTTATAAATTGCTTTTATTCGATTCTCCATAAAATTTTTAAACTGTTGTTTTTCAAACAAAAAAGACCATAAACTTTACAAATAGCAATATAATTCGTCAAAATAACAATATTATTACTTACATTTTTATGTAAGAATAAAAAACATTTAAAAACATTTTTTTTTACAAGTTAACAATATGAGTAAGAAAAAATTAAAAATCCCTTAATAAAAACAAAAAATAACAAAAATATTAACAGTAAATTCTGAAAATCAAAATAAGTACAACTGCGTATTGGTTTGTAGTCCTTTTATGAGTAAATTTGCTATAGTTTAACACTTAACGATTAAGTAATACCCTTTGAATATATTTTACTTATCTTGTCGTTAATCCAAACCACGTGCCTATGTTAGTGACTATTACTCTTTGTATTACTACCCTTGTACTTGTAAATTTTTTACTTTTAAAATTTAGTTGCAACAAAACCCCAAAACCTACTAAAGCGAACAAAATGCCTGTTATTATTCGATCTGAAATTTCTTTAGCTCAAGATCAGGTATTAGCTCCGACAGGTAGCTAAACTCAGACGAGTTTTGTAAGTAACTTTATTATGGTTAAAAAAACAAAAAGTGTAACTTTTATGAACTATCATGAAAGTCACACTTTTTTATTTCCTAAATAGCTTCTTAAAATTTTATTCAAAAATATTACCAGGTGATAACTTCTTTACCTAACTCTCGTAAAATTTCATTGGTCTTACTGAAATGTTTATTACCAAACCAATACCCTCTGTTTGCACTTAAAGGCGAAGGGTGTCCACTTATTAAAACATGATGTTTTTTTGAATCGATTAACTTCACCTTCTTTTTAGCATAACCTCCCCAAAGTAAAAACACTACATTATCTTTATAATCACTTATGGTTTTTATAACAACATCTGTAAAGGTTTCCCAGCCTTTCTTTTGATGACTTCCCGCCTGATGCGCTCTAACCGTTAAAGTTGCATTTAACAACAAAACACCCTGATCTGCCCAACGCTCCAGATTTCCACTTTCTGGATAAGCGACTTCCAAATCGGTTTCTATTTCCTTAAAAATATTGACTAAAGAAGGCGGATGTTTAATGCCGTCATTAACAGAAAAACACAAACCATTGGCTTGTCCCTGGTCATGATAAGGATCCTGACCAATTATAACCACTTTTACATTTTCAAAAGCACAATGGTTAAACGCATTAAAAATTTGATCTTTCGGAGGAAAGCATTCTGCCTCATAATACTCTTTTTCAACAAACTCATTCAAGGCTTGAAAATAAGTTTTTTCAAATTCATCTTGTAAATAGGGCATCCAACTATTAAGCAATTGTGGTTTCATCATTTGATTTTATAATGCAAATAAAATAATACTATCTTTAATCCCAATAAATTCATACTATTTAACTGCTATAATTTACCTACCAGTCAATGAAAAAACTCAAATTCCCAACCGCACAAACCATTTTATTAATAATAGCGGCTTTAGTTGCCGGATTAACTTGGTTAGTTCCTTCTGGGAAATTTGACACATTAACCTACAATAAAGCCGAAAACACCTTTACTAAAACCAGTTTAGGAGAAACTTCTAGTTTACCAGCTAATCAAAAAACGCTTGATGAATTGCAGGTAAAAATCCCTTTAGAAAAATTTACTCATGGCGATATTTGGAAACCTATTGGTATTCCTGATACTTATAAAGAGGTTGAAGCATCACCTCAAGGTATTACAGCCTTCATCCAATCACCAATTAAAGGTATCATTGAAGCTTCAGATATTATCTTTTTAGTTCTTTTTATTGGTGGATTAATAGGTATTATGAATTTCACCGGAGCTTTTGATGCCGGAATCAACTGGTTGGCTCATGCTCTAAAAGGCAGAGAGTACCTATTAATTATTTTAGTCACAACACTCATTGCCATTGGAGGAACCACTTTTGGACTAGCCGAAGAAACCATTGCCTTCTACCCCATCCTGATTCCTATTTTTCTAGCTGCTAAGTACGATGCCATGGTTGCTTTGGCAAGCATTTATATAGGATCGTCCATCGGAACAATGTGTTCAACTGTTAATCCGTTTAGCGTAATTATTGCATCAGATGCTGCTGGAATAAACTGGACTACCGGACTAACTGCTCGTTTTGTTATTCTCTTAATAGGAACTCTTATTTGCATTCTATACATTATTCGATATGCCCAACGTGTAAAAAAAGACCCTTCAAAATCCATTATTTTCAATCAAAAAGAATCCATTGAAAAAATGTTTGGGAACACCACTAATGCAACAGTGGTTTTAACTACGCGTCTTCGTATTATTTTATTTGTTTTCGTAATGTGTTTTGTAGTTATGATTTATGGCGTTTCTAATCTAAACTGGTGGTTTTTAGAAATGACAGTCGTCTTTCTTGTAGGTACGATAGTTATAGGTATTCTTGGAAAAATAAAAGAGTCCACCTTAGTTGATACATTTGTAAAAGGTGCCAGTGATTTATTAGGTGTTGCTTTAATTATAGGTATTGCGAGAGGAATCACCGTTCTTATGGATGACGGTCAAATTAGTGACACGATGCTATACTATGCAAGTACAGCTACAAATGGCATGAACAAAGGACTATTTGTTAATGCGCTTCTTTATATTTTCGGTGGACTATCATTCTTTATTCCTTCGTCTTCTGGAATGGCAGTACTAACTATGCCAATTATTTCACCGCTAGCTGATGGTGTAGGTATTGGTCGGGATTTGGTAGTGAATGCCTACCAATATGGTATGGGGCTTTTTGCTTTTATAAATCCAACAGGGTTAATTTTAGCTTCTTTAGCCATTGTAAAAGTTGGTTACGATAAATGGCTGAAGTTTGTAACTCCGTTAGTAATCATTCTAACCGTATTTATTATGATTGCCCTAACCATACTTGTTTACCTTTAAGAAAATATTTTCACCAACAATTCTTTAAGTAAATCGCCTTGTGAAACAGAATTAGCTCCTACACCTTTACTTTTTACATCAAATTCGCGTAAGGTTGCTACCACCATACTAACCTGACGCATGGGGAAGTTTCTGGCAGCGGTAACATAATCGTTCACAAAATAAGGATTGACTTTTAATGCTGATGCTACATTTCGTGGAGATTTATCACTTAACCCATGATAATGCAAAAGCTGAGAAAAGAAACTAAACAATAAGGATACCGTCATCACCATTGGATTATCTTTCGGGTTATCTCCAAAATATTTCACGATTCGATGGGCTTTAACCACATCACGTTCGCCAATAGCTTTTCGCAACTCAAAATTATTAAAATCTTTACTAATACCAATGTTCTCTTCAATATGTTCTGGACTTATCTGACTTCCTTGAGGTAAAATAATTTTTAATTTTTCCAGCTCGTTATTAATCTTACTCAAATCGGTTCCTAAAAACTCAACAAGCATTTGTGCTGCCTTAGGTTCAATGCTATATTTTTGAGAAGCCAACACACGTCTAATCCAATCGGCAACCTGATTTTCATAAAGCTTTTTACTTTCGTAAATTACTCCCGAAGCTTTTAGCGTTTTATAAAGTGTTTTGCGCTTATCAATGGTTTTATATTTATAATTAATCACCAAAACCGTGGAAGGTTGCGGATTTTTAGCATAATCTGCCAGTTTTTCGATAGTTCGCGATAAATCCTGAGCTTCCTTAACAATCACCACCTGATACTCCGCCATCATAGGATAGCGCTTGGCGTTACTCACAATGTCTTCAATAGTAATGTCACGACCATAAAGCACCATTTGATTGAAGCCCCGCTCCTCTTCGGCTAACACATTATCTTCAATAAAATCTGAAATTCTATCAATATAATAAGGCTCTTCTCCCATTAAAAAATAAATAGGTTTCAGGTTACCATTCTTAATATCGCTTACTAATTGCTTTACTTCGTCCAAACTTGAAAAAATCGAAAATTATAAATACAAAACTCCAAAAACAGGCTTGGTAATTTGGTATTTGATTATAGTACATTAACTTTGAAATTATAAAAGAACAGCATTGCAAGACCTTAATTTTCCAAAGTTTTCGTTTCGATTCAAAAGTAGCGAAAATAAAATTTCTATATTCGATTGTATTCGTAAAAAGTTTGTGGTTTTACAGCCTGAAGAATGGGTAAGACAACATTGTCTTATGTATTTAATGGAAGTTAAAGGTTACCCTAAATCGTTAATAAATATAGAAAAAGAACTCATTGTTAACGACTTAAAAAAACGGTATGATATTGTTGTTTTTAACCCCGACGGCAGCATACATCTTATAGTAGAATGCAAAGCTCCGGCAATAACCATAAACCAACAAACCTTCGACCAGATTGCTCAATATAACCAGACGCTTAATGCTACATATTTAATGGTGACAAACGGTTTAAATCATTATTATTGCCAAATGGACTTTAAAAACGAACGTTACGATTTTTTAAGAGATATACCTGATTACAATTTATGAAACTAGCCATTGTTATATTAAACTGGAATGGAACAAAGCTATTAGAACAGTTTTTGCCCTCCGTTGTAGCTTTGTCAAAAGAGGCCGATATTTATGTTGCCGATAACGCTTCTACTGATGATTCTATTGCTTTTGTAAACAAGAATTATCCTGAAATTAAAATTGTAAGAAACGCCGAAAATGGAGGCTATGCAAAAGGTTATAACGATGCTTTAAAACATATCGATGCCGATATCTACTGTTTACTTAACAGCGATATTGAAGTTACCGAGAACTGGCTTACTCCTATTATAGATACCTTTAAAACAGAACCTGAAACAGGCATTATTCAACCAAAAATTCTGGATTACAAAAACAAAAATCTGTTTGAATATGCCGGTGCAGCTGGTGGTTTTATAGATAAATATGGTTATCCCTATTGTCGTGGACGCATATTTAACACCATTGAAGCCGATGAAGGACAATATAATGACACCATTGAAATATTCTGGGCATCTGGCGCCTGCCTATTTATTAGACAAGATATTTTTAACGCTTTAGAAGGCTTTGATGATTCTTTTTTTGCGCATATGGAAGAAATAGATTTGTGCTGGCGAGCCAAAAATCGTAGCTACTCTATAAAGTACGTTGGAACATCTACAGTTTATCATGTTGGTGGTGCTACACTGGAGACTATAAGTCCCAAAAAGACCTATCTAAACTTCAGAAACAGCCTCTTTACATTAACAAAAAATGCCACTAGACCAATTTTTACAAAAATTTTCATCAGATTGATATTAGATGGCATTGCTGGCATAAAATTTGTTTGTGAGATTAAACCAAACCATACTTTGGCAGTCATAAAAGCTCATTTCAGTTTTTATTACCACCTAATCAAGGTATTGAAACAACGAAAAAAATTAGAACAATTAAAAATTAAAACAAAATATTATGAGCGAACATCCATTGTTATGGATTATTTCGTAAATAGAAAAAGATACTTCAAGAATCTGGGAAAATAGTTGATAAAAGTTTGGTTAAAGTTGTTAAATCGGCCGTTTTTTACATATTTTTGTGGTAATAACTTAAAATATTAATCCTTAAATAATTATGAGAAAAGTCCTATTATTTGGCGCTTCTGCGATGCTTGTGCTAAGTTCATGTGTATCAAAAAAACAATTTACTGATCTTGAAGCAAAATACAAAGAGTCTCAAGATTTACTAAATTCTGCAACCGTAAAATTAAACTCTTGTTTAGAAGAAAGAGCTTCTGCATCTGCTAGAGCAAAAGCATTAGAAGAGCAAGTATCAGATTTAAGAAATTACAACGAAAACTTACAGGTATTATCTGCTAAAGGAGCTTCTAACATAGAGAAGACTCTTGAGAGTATGAAAGAGAAAGATTTAAAAATCACTCGTTTACAAGATGCTCTTACTAAAAAAGACAGCGTAACTTTAGCTTTAGTTACTAGCTTAAAACGTGAAGTTGGAATTAACGATCCAGACATTGAAGTAAATGTTGAAAAAGGTGTAGTTTACATTTCTATTGCTGACAAATTATTATTCAAAAGCGGTAGCTACAACGTAACTTCTCAAGCTAAAGATGTATTAGCTAAAGTTGCTAAAGTTGTAAACAGCAAACCAGATTTCGAATGTATGGTTGAAGGGCACACTGATAATGTACCTTACAAGAGTAATGGTGTAATCCTTGATAACTGGGATTTAAGTGTTAAACGTGCAACTTCTGTAGTTAGAGTTTTAGAAGACTTAGGTGTTAACCCAAGCCAACTTGTTGCTGCTGGACGTGCTGATTACGTGCCATTAGTAGAAAACAATACTTCTGAAAACAGAGCTAGAAACCGTCGTACTCGTATTTTAGTATTACCTAAAATTGATCAGTTCTACGACATGATCGAGAAAGAAATGAAAAACATGGAAGCTGGAAACTAATTAGCTTTCTAAAATAACATTGAAAAGCCCAACCAAATGGTTGGGCTTTTTTTGTTTCTAACACGCCGTATAATCAATTAAAAAACATCATATTTTTTTATTATATTGAAAACCTAATCACAACATTTTCAATAATATGCCAACTAAAACCAACCGAGAAATTTATAACGAACGCATTCTTCAAGCCACATTAGACCGAGCTTACCACGCCTTTTCAAATCCGTCGCTCCTAAAAGAATGGTGGGGTCCTGAAGGTTTCACTAACACCATACATGAATTCGATTTACGTCCAGGAGGCAAATGGTTACTTACTATGCATGGACCCAATAATGTAAATTACGAAAACACTTCGGTATTTAAAACTATCAAACCGCAACAATTAGTTTCTTGGAGCAGAACTTCAAAACCATTATTTGACATGGAAGTTGAATTTATAGAACTAAATGATTCTGAAACTCAAATATCGTTTAGAATGATTTTCGAAACAGCGTCTGATTGTGAAAAACTTAGAACCTTTGTTGGTCCAAAAAACGAAGAAAATTTTGATCGCTTGGAAAAAGTACTTTTAAATGTAAGCGTATAATTTTAGTTTACAATACTTCTAAACTTCCTTTACCCTCTCTAACTATAATCGCAGGGTCTTCGGACATATCTATAACGGTCGACGGATTATTATCTCCATAACCTCCATCGATTACAATATCTACCAGATTATCCCATTTTTCCAGAATAAGTTCCGGGTCGGTAGTGTATTCTATTACCTCATCTTCATCACGAATAGAGGTAGAAATAATAGGATGGCCTAACTTCTTAACAATCTCTAAAGCAATCTTATTATCGGGTACACGAATACCTACTGTTTTCTTTTTCTTAAACGGATGTGGCAAATTCTTAGAACCCGGTAAAATAAAAGTATAAGGGCCAGGAAGCGCTCTTTTTAAGACCTTAAAAACGGAAGTATCTATCTGCTTCACATAATCGCTTAAATGACTTAAATCGTGACAAATAAATGAGAAATTAGACTTCTCAAGTTTCACTTGTTTAATACGAGCCACCTTCTCTAAAGCCTTAATATTACTTATATCACAGCCCAAACCATAAACGGTGTCGGTTGGGTAAATTATTAATCCGCCACGTTTTAAAACTTCAACAACTTTTTCAATTGCCTTTGGGTTAGGGTTTTCCTCGTATATTTTTATAAACTCTGCCATAGGTAGTGTATATTCACTTTAAGTAACAATTTAGCGACATTTTTTGAATTGTAAAACATTATTTTTAATTCAGTAAACCAATGATTTCAAATAGAATAAAAATCCTACAAATCATTTGTTTTTTCACTTCTTAATCACTAAATTTAATCTACTCATGTTCAGGCTCATAATTATGATTTCAAATATAATTAATACATTATTGATTCTTACCTTTAGTTTAATTGGTTCAACAGGCGTTGCACAAGATACAATTAATAGTAATTTTCCTTCAAAACCTTATAATGGACCTCCATTAAGTCAGGAATTAAAAGATTTTGCCAAAGATTTTTTTTCTGAAAACTATAAGTTCAAAAGACTCAACATGATTGAAGGCACTGTGGACGACGCTTTATTTGAAGCTAAACAACAAGGAAAATATTTATTCGTAATAACATCTTTTGGTAATCAAAAAAGATCTATAACCGATAACGCCTTTAGAGCATTAGATCTTAATAAAAGTCTAAATGAGTTTGACTTTGATAATTTTCTATTTTACGAATGTAATTTTTCAGACTATAGAAACAAATATCTATTTTGGGCTTTTAACAACATTGCATATCCAACAGGGTTCATTTTCTCAAAAGACGGTCGATTAATAAATATTATTGTTGGAGTCGACGATATTTCCAATGGCTATACTCTTTTAGGGGGATTTACTTATGTTCAGAATAAATCATTTAACAATCGTCTAAACCTGCAAGGTAAAAATGCTATAAATTTCATTGACACCCAATTAAGCGCCTTTCAAACACTATTAGATCCAGAAAGCAAGACTGAGGATTATAACAAAGCTTACAATGCTGTCATAGATTCTTTTAATAAAGAACAATATTATTTTAACATCTTTCTCGCTGAACAGCTCAGTAAAAAATTAGGACTGAAAGAACAAGAATTGATCTATGCTTTAAAATTAAAGTCTTTAGAAAGCGATCCTTACAACAGACAATTATTTGATTTACTTATAGAGAATGACTAAAAAAATAGCCTGCGCAATTACACAGGCTATTTCATTTACATCATTTATTGTGGATTTAACCAATCACATCCAGTTTTGCAAAACGAAGTAATAGCTTTTTAACACCAACCTGCTGAAATTTAATTTCAGCTTTAACATCGGCACCTACGCCTTCAATTTTTAATACCTCACCTTTACCAAAACGCATGTGATTTACAATATTTCCAGGCATCAATTTACCATCAAATAAATTAGCCTCTTGCCCTGCTGAACTTGAAGCATCTACTTTGGTTAACTTCTTAGGCCCATTTGCCTGAAATTTAGGTTGTTCTTTTTGAGGCGTACCCTTTGTTAAGTTTACTTGTTTTGCCGGTTTAAAACGAATATTGTTATTCGACGTCACATGTTGTCTGGTATTCGGACTTACATCTCCAAAAATATCAGCATCCAGCATTGGGTTGATACGACGCTCCTCTATTGGTGTGGTAATATCTAAATATTGCTCATCAATTTCTGAAATAAATCGACTTGGGTCTGAATCCACCAATTTTCCCCAACGGTATCGAGACAGCGCATAGGTTAGATACGCCTGTTTTTCTGCTCGTGTTAAAGCCACATAGAACAAACGACGCTCCTCTTCCAGTTCGCTACGTGTATTCATACTCATAGCACTCGGGAATAAATCTTCCTCTAAACCTACGATAAATACATGAGGAAACTCTAATCCTTTCGCCAAGTGAATCGTCATTAACGCTACGTGATCGACATCTTCTTTATCAGAATCTAGATCACTTGATAACGCCACATCTTCAAGAAATTCCGCTAAAGACGCTGTAGCATCAGCCACTTCCTTTTGTCCTTCAACGAAATCTTTCATACCATTAAGTAACTCCTCGATATTTTCCATACGAGTGACTCCTTCAGGCGTAGCATCTTTCTTAAATTCCTTAATTAATCCACTGGTACGCGTCACATGCTCTGCCAATTCAAATACGTCGGCATTTTGATTCATAACCTGATAGCTTTCAATCATCGTTACAAAATCCAGAAGCTTTCCTTTAGTTCCTGAGTTTACTTTTATATCGGTTTTATCGATATTCTTCATCACCTCAAAAATAGAACGGTTATAACCATTGGCGGCAACTACCAATCGGTCTACAGTAGTTGCGCCAATACCTCTTGGCGGGAAATTAATCACACGTTTTAAAGCTTCTTCATCAGCCGGATTGATAATCAAACGTAAATACGAAATCACATCTTTAATCTCTTTACGCTGATAAAACGATAAACCGCCATAAATTTTATATGGAATATCACGTTTACGCAAAGCATCCTCTATCGCTCTTGACTGCGCATTGGTTCTATATAAAACCGCAAAATCTTTATTATCCAGCTGCTCGTTCATCTTAGTTTCCCAAATGGTACTGGCTACATAACGCCCCTCATCTCCATCTGTTAATGAACGATTGACTACAATCTTTCCACCTTCATCGTTAGCCGTCCAAACCACCTTATCAAGCTTGGTCTGGTTTTTATCAATAATAGAATTGGCCGCGTTTACGATATTCTTTGTTGATCGATAATTCTGTTCTAATCGGAACAATTTTACATTATCGTAATCTTTCTGGAAATTTAAAATGTTATTGATGTTTGCACCACGGAAGGCATAAATACTCTGCGCATCATCCCCTACCACACAAATATTCTGAAACTTATCTGACAATGCACGTACAATTAAATACTGCGAGTGGTTGGTATCCTGATACTCGTCCACCAATATATATCTGAAACGATTCTGGTATTTCATCAACACCTCTGGGAATCGCGTTAACAGCTCGTTGGTTTTCAATAATAAATCATCAAAATCCATGGCGCCTGCCTTAAAGCATCTATCTACATAAGCTTTATAAATATCTCCCATACGTGGGCGTCTCGCCATAGCATCGGCTTCCTGCAATTCAGAATTCTGAAAATAGGCACGTACCGTTATCAAACTGTTTTTGTATGAAGATATTCTGGAACGAATGGATTTAGCTTTGTAAATATCTTTATCAAGCCCCATTTCACGAATAATAGAACCAATTAACTTATCGGAATCCTGAGAATCATAAATCGTAAAATTGGTTGGGTAGCCTAATTTATCAGCTTCAATACGTAAAATCTTTGCAAAAATAGAGTGAAACGTTCCCATCCATAAATTTCTGGCTTCACTTTGTCCCACAATAGCAGCGATACGCTCCTTCATTTCACGAGCGGCCTTATTGGTAAAGGTTAACGATAGAATATTAAATGGGTCTATACCCTGACTCATTAAGTAGGCAATTCTATAGGTTAACACACGCGTTTTTCCCGAACCCGCACCTGCAATCACAATCATCGGTCCATCTTTCTGTATGGTTGGTGCCAACTGCGCCTCGTTTAACTGACTTAAATACTTCTCCAAAACTAATTTCTATTTTAAAGGGTTAAAATTAAACATTGCCAACCGTTTAATTAAAAGGTTTTATTAATAATTATAAACAATTATAAATGCCCAAAGCATTTATTAAAATTTAAATATCTTTATCTTAAATTCTGAAAATTTATAAAATTTATGTTCTCTTTTTTATCTGATATTTCCTGGTGGGGCTGGATATTAATTATACTGTTATGCGTTGCCATTCGAGATATTTTTCTTCAAAAAGCACACACTATTAGCCATAACTACCCTATTATTGGTCATCTTAGGTATATGCTTGAAAAAATTGGACCCGAACTGCGCCAGTATTTAGTCGCTAACAACCGTGAGGAATTACCATTTAACCGTATTGAACGCGGCTGGATTTACGCCTCGGCTAAAAAAGAAAACAATTATGAAGGTTTCGGAACCGATACTGACATTTATGCACATCAGCATATTTTTATTAATAACGCAATGATGCCTTATAAGCCAAAAGAAAACCATCCTAACGAAATAGACAAAACCTTTTTACCATGTGCTAAAGTCATGGGATTACCCAATAATCGAAAAAAACCATTTCGTCCGGCATCAGTAATTAATGTTTCTGCTATGAGTTTCGGTTCGCTTTCGGCAAAAGCTGTTGAGTCTTTAAATAAAGGTGTAAAATTGGCTGGAGCTTATCATAATACAGGTGAAGGCGGCCTGTCTCCTTACCACAGTCACGGCGGTGATGTTATTTTTCACTTCGGAACCGGTTATTTTGGTGTTCGAAATGAAGATGGTTCGTTTTCCTTAGACAAACTGATAAAATTAGTAGAAGATAATCCATTTATTCGTGCTATTGAAGTAAAGCTATCTCAAGGTGCTAAACCGGGTAAAGGCGGTGTGCTACCAGCGTCAAAAATCACCAAAGAAATTGCAGCCATTCGTCATGTAGAATTAGGCAAAGATGTGTTGTCACCACCAAACCATTCTGCATTCTCAAATGTCGCTGAAATGGTAGATTTTATTGAAGAAATAGCTGAAGCTACCGGTTTACCTGTTGGAATTAAAGCAGCTATTGGTAAACTGGAACAATGGGAAGAGCTTGCCGATATCATGTTAAAAACAGGAAAAGGTCCAGATTTCATTACCGTTGATGGTGGCGAAGGCGGCACAGGTGCTGCGCCTCCAAGCTTTGCAGACCACGTTTCTCTGCCTTGGGTTTACGGGTTCAGCGACTTATACAAACTTTTTCAGCGTAAAGAACTCACCGAACGCATTGTCTTTATTGGCAGCGGTAAATTAGGATTCCCTGCCAAAGGCGCCATGGCTTTTGCCATGGGTGCCGACTGTATAAATGTAGCTCGCGAAGCTATGATGAGTATTGGCTGTATTCAGGCGCAAGTTTGTCACACCAACCGTTGCCCGAGTGGTGTTGCCACGCAAAGTAAATGGTTACAAAGTGGCATTGACCCGACATTAAAATCGGCGAGACTGGCTCAGTATTTTAAAACCTTTAGAAAAGAATTTATTGAAATTACCCATGCGGCAGGTTACGAACACCCTTGCCAGTTTAAAATGAGTGATATCGAAATTAACGTAGATGATCACAATTTATCTAAAGAACTAAGCAAAACCTATATGTACAACAAAACATATGTACCATTTACAGGTATGCAGGATTTAAAAGATTGTATATATTTGGGAGGGAATAAATAAACTTAACACTACTTTTTATGGATTCGTCAAGAATTATCGATTTATTATTATTTGCTATTCCGTCATTAATTACCGGACTTATAGCATATTATTTTTTTAAAGAACACACTAAAAATGAAGATGGTCGCAGACGCTTTTTACTACAAAAAGATCTGGAAGTAAGCGCCTTACCAACACGCCTGCAAGCCTACGAACGTATGACCTTGTTTTTAGAGCGCATTGCACCATCTAAACTTTTACTTCGAGTAGCACCAACCTCATCGGATAAAAACACCTATGAAGCCATGTTAATCCAAGCCATTGAGTCGGAGTTTGAACATAATTTAGCACAGCAGATTTACGTAAGCGAACAGTGTTGGAGCATTATTAATACAGCTAAAAACGCCACCATACAACTGATAAGGAAAGCTAGTTTACTTGAAAAAACTGATACCGCCGACAAACTACGCGAAGTGGTATTAACCGAAATGTTAGAACGCCGTGCCCCAAGCGATTTGGCCCTTTCGTTTATTAAAGATGAAGTGAAGAATATTTTGTAAAACATGTACTCTTGAATAGTAAAAAAGACAACCTAGTAGGCTGTCTTTTTTACTATTCAACATCACTTAATTCATTATCCCCCATATGCTTCTGTTTCGCATATTCAAAGCCATCTTCCCACCATTTGGTCATTAAGCGCTTACTAAATATTAATGAATTCTCGGTAAGTTGAGTTGGGGTGTAGTATAAATTCAGTTTTACATTACGGTGCTTTGCTGCGAGTTTACCAATAGCAATATCGGCCTTTTCGACCTGATCTAACAGATGCCCAAACAGGTTAATCATCAAAGAGAATGGGTTTTTACCTAAAACTTTATTGTATTCCAGATTTTCACTTTCCAAAACTATCGCATCAACTTCAGTTGCTCCCCGAAGAATAGCCTCCCGAATAGGAATTACACATCCCAGTCCACCATCGGCATACTCAAAGCCATCACGTTTTACCAAGGACATAAACGGAATGTAATTGCAGGAAATCCAAATCCAGTCGCAAAACTCTTCATAACTAAAATCGTTAATAGACTTATACTCGACCCGGTTTTTAGACAGGTTAGATACCGTAACCACTACATCTTCCTTCGTATCTCGAATTAAATTAAATTCTTCTTCACTAAAATGCTTTTTTATGTGACGTCTTAAATTTTTACTCTCACCAAATGTACGTTTACGTTTTATAAATTGGAGAATGGAATTAAAGTAATTAATAGATACATACTCCCTGCCATCCTTTTTATGTTGCACAAACGGATTGATACTAAAAATGGTATTTTGCTTCACGTTGGTAAAAATCTCATGTAATTTACTCAGACTATTGGTCGCTAAATGAGGTACCAGCAAACTGCCTGTTGATGTACCGAGAAACATATCGTACTCTTTACCTTGTTCTTCCATTAAATATTGCGCTACACCACCAGCAAACGCACCTTTACTGCCACCTCCGGAAATTACTAATGCTTTCATATACTAATCTTCTAACGCGCTTACTTGTTTATTTTTAAACTTGGCAAAATTATAGCCACTTTGCCACCATTCGGTCATTTTTTCTTTGTTAAAGATTAATGAATTTGTGGTTAACACCGTTGGCGCGTAATAAAAATTAATAATGGCATTAGTATGGTTAGCCACATGTTTACCTATTTTTATATTTTGAGATTCGATTCTATCGAGCATAAATGTGAACATATTGGTCATTAAAGAAAAGGGGTTTTTTGACGGTAATCGGTTATATTGAGTCACTTCGGTTTGTAAAATTATAGCATCAACTTCGGTAGCGCCTCTATTTATAGCTTCCTCAATGGGCACCATATTTCCTAAACCGCCATCGGCATATTCGCAACCATCCTTTTTAACTAAAGTCATGAAAGGCGTGTAATTACTGGAAATCCAGATCCATTCACAAAATTCATCATAATCAAAGTCTTTAATGCTTTTGTACTCTACCTGATTCAGTGAAATATTAGATACGGTAACTACAATGTCTTTGGTTGATTGCTTTAAAATTTCAAAATCTTCTGGTGTTAGTGTTCTTTTTATAAGGTCTTTCAAGTGATAGCTTTCACCAAAAGTCTTACTCCCACGCAACATATTTAAAAGCACATTAAAATGATTAATAGCAATATTTTGATTCCCGTGTTTTTGCTTTACCACAAAAGGACACACGCTAAAAATATCGCTGTTTGTTACACTGGTATACACGTGTTTTATGCGTTCAATTTCCTTTAAAGCCAGATGCGACACCAGTAAACTACCGGTTGATGTTCCTATATAAATCTGGTAGTCCCGATTCATCTCTTCAATAAGATATTGGGCCACGCCACCGGCAAATGCACCTTTACTACCGCCTCCTGAAATTACTAAAGCTTTCATTTTAATTTTGGTTTAGGGCTTGTAACATCGATTTTGAAAATTTCGAAAATTGCCAGTTGTGATGCGTTGTAGCTTCCTTTAAATTTTCTCTGCATACTTCATTACAGGCTTGTATTTGCTGCAAAAACATAAACGCATTCTGTCTAATATCGAAACTGTATTTTGGAGATGTATAACCAGTTAATTCCTTGAAATATTCAGGCTTATTTTCTGGCTCAAAACCATCCGTAATCAATGCTAAAGTCAGCCACAACATCCTAATGTTTTTATCGTGAAACCCAAAAATGCCTTTTGTTTGATTCAAATATTTATAGCGCTCTTGCGGAAAGTTTCTCCATAAATTCATTAAAGCAGCTTCAATAGTTACATACGATTCATCTTGAAGCAATGACTCATAATCCTGTTTTAATCGTTCAGGAATAATGGAGATTGATGTTGCTATGGCTTGACGCACTTTTATAGGGCTTTTAAAATTATCTGATGTAATTTGGTTTGGTATTTGCTCGATCACCTTAGCTTTAGCCTCATCTGAAATCCCTGAATTTAAATACTCGCCACATTTGGAGGTATACAATTCACAATCTACCATAAGATACTCTTGAATAAACACCGATTGTTTTAAACTTTCTAACATCAAGTTATAATTTAAATCTTTGTTTTCCAACCAAAGTGCCACAAACTTGCTTAAATCTTGTTTACTTGTCCGTTCAACCTCTGCTATAAAGTCTTTGGTTTTTACATTTTTAAAAGCATACTTATTTAAATAACTCTTTACTGCACTTTTAAAAGCATCATCTCCCACCTTTTCTCGTAGCAAATGCAACACCCAGGCTCCCTTTTTATAAAATGTGGTACTACTAGACTTTTGGTTTAAAAGTGCCGTGCTTCCACCCGATTTATCCTGTACATCCAGCTCCTGTAAATATTCATATAAACGCCAGTAATAATAATTATCACCAAACATATTTCGCTCGGCTAATAATGCATAATATGTAGCAAAACCTTCCTGCAACCAGTGGTGAGTTCCTGACGTTTCGGTTACCAAATCGCCAAACCACTGGTGAGCCAGCTCGTGCGCATTTACATTAACATAATTCTTATCTACAAAAGCCGTATCGTTAACCACAAAAGCATCAGAAAAAATAGTCGAACTGGTATTTTCCATGCCGGCATACAGAAAGTCTTTAACTGGTATTTGCTTATAATTCTGCCACGGATACGCTACCCCAATTTCCTCTTCTAAAAAATCGAACATCTGTTTTGTGTATCTATAAGTTGGTTCAAACTTTAAAGAATCTTCAGGATAGTAATACATCTCTAGAGGTTTACCGCTTTCTGAATACTCGATTTGCTTATCATACTTTCCAATAGCTAAAGCCACTAAATAACTCGCCATAGGTTTTCGCATATCGTAATGCCAGGTCATTGTGGAATCGTTGATTTGCTTATCTATTAATTTTCCGTTGGCGATAACCTCGTAATTTTTATTAAAAGTAATGCTTAAATCGAACTCAATTTTATCATTCATATCGTCGATACTTGGCAACCAGTTACTCGTATATTTTCCCTGTCCCTGCGTCCAGATTTGCTTGTTTCCATTCGGATACTCCCAATCAATAAAATACAAGGCTTTCTTTGGTTGGGCTTTATATTCAAATTTTAATTCATAGGATTTCCCCTTTTTTAACTTATGCTTAATCCACAGTTTTTTTGAATCGCTTCGGAAGTCTACCGACTTTCCATTTAAAGTCACCAGAGAGAATTCCATATTTACGGCATCTAAAAAAATAGAGTCTCTAGATTTTAAAATATCTAATTTATAAGTCACCTCACCCAAAACCGTTTTCGCCTCGGGTTGAAATGTCACCCATACAGCTGCACTTTTAAAATCCACATAATCGGCTTGCTGGGCACACAAAAAACCAGTAATAAAAAAAATAAAGGCAAGTAGGTAGAATTTCATATTTATAGGGTTATAAATCCATGTCGGACAAGATTTTAAATAAGTAAGCCATTTGACTCTAACAAGGATTAAGCCAAAATACGGAAATTTTCCATTTTTTGAATTGGTTGAAAAGGTTTAAATTCGTCCTGTTATGGCAATAAATCTACAAACTCCTATCGATTATTTAAAAGGCGTTGGCTCGAGCAGAGCCGAATTGCTTCGCAAAGAATTGGGTATTCATACCTATCAGGATTTGATGAATTTATTCCCAAACCGCTACATCGATCGTACGCAATATTACAAGATTAATGGATTGCCACACAACAATGCCGATGTCCAGGTGATTGGTAAAATTATTTCATTTTCTGAAGTCGGACAAAACCGAGGCAAACGTTTGGTGGCAAAATTTCAGGACGACACCGGAACCATGGAACTGGTTTGGTTTCGAGGCCATAAATGGATAAAAGAAAGCTTAAAATTGAACACCCCTTACGTGGCGTTTGGGAAAACCAATTGGTTCAACAGCACCTTCTCCATGCCACATCCTGAACTGGAACCATTAGCTGAGCACGAAAAAAATTTAAGATCAGCTATGCAGGCTGTTTATCCGTCAACTGAAAAGCTATCGAATCGAGGTATTTCTAATCGGGTAGTAAGTAAAATTATTCAGCAATTATTTATCGATGCCAACGGAAAATTTGACGAAACGCTTCCCGAATATTTGCGAAAAGAACTGCATTTAATTAATAAAAATGAAGCCCTTTTTAACATCCATTTTCCGAAGAGTCCGGAGCTGTTAACCAAGGCACAATTCCGATTAAAATTTGAAGAGCTTTTTTATATTCAGCTGCAGCTCATCATTAAAAATTTAGTTCACAAATCGAAAATTAAAGGCTTTCCTTTTGAACATATCGGCGAACATTTTAAAACCTTTTTTGAAGAACATTTACCTTTCGATTTAACCAACGCACAAAAGCGGGTACTAAAAGAAATTCGTGCCGATTTAGGCAGTAATGCTCAAATGAATCGTTTGTTACAAGGTGATGTAGGTTCCGGAAAGACCATTGTAGCACTAATGTCAATGTTAATGGCACTTGACAACGGTTTCCAGGCTTGTTTAATGGCTCCGACTGAAATTTTGTCAGTTCAACACTATAATGGATTACTTGAACTATGTAAAGAACTGAAAATCAGAATAAAACTTTTAACAGGTTCAACTAAAACTTCAGAACGAAGAGAAATTTTAGAATCTTTAAAAAATGGCGATTTAAACATCATTATCGGCACCCATGCGCTACTTGAAGACAAGGTAGAATTCCATAATTTAGGGCTCGCTATCATAGACGAGCAACATCGTTTTGGTGTCGCTCAAAGAAGTAAATTATGGCATAAAAATTCGACCCCGCCACACATTTTAGTGATGACTGCAACTCCAATTCCACGTACGTTGGCGATGTCGGTTTATGGCGATCTTGACATCTCGATTATAGACGAATTACCAGCGGGAAGAAAGCCTATAAAAACGGTTCATCGCTATGATAAAAACAGACTGAATGTTTTTCGTTTTGTGAAGGAAGAAATTGCCAAAGGCAGACAGGTGTATATTGTGTATCCGTTAATTCAGGAAAGTGAAAAAATGGACTATAAAGATTTGATGGATGGCTATGAAAGTATCGCTCGGGATTTCCCGATGCCCGATTATCAAATTTCCATTGTTCACGGTAAAATGAAACCTGCCGATAAAGATTATGAGATGCAGCGTTTTATAAAAGGCGAAACACAAATTATGGTAGCCACAACCGTTATCGAAGTTGGTGTAAATGTTCCTAACGCTTCGGTTATGATTATTGAAAGTGCCGAACGCTTTGGATTATCGCAATTGCATCAGTTACGTGGTCGTGTGGGGCGAGGTGCAGAACAGAGTTACTGTATTTTAATGACCGGACATAAACTGAGTAACGACAGTAAAACACGTCTGGAAACCATGGTTAAAACCAGCGATGGTTTTGAAATTGCCGAAGTAGATTTAAAATTGCGAGGTCCCGGCGATTTAATGGGTACACAGCAAAGTGGTGTGCTTAACCTTAAAATTGCCGACATTGTAAAGGACAAAGATTTATTACAACACGCCCGTTATCACGCAAAAAAGATCCTTAATGACGATCCGAAACTGGCTTCCACAGATAACGCAGTAGTTTTAGACACTTACAGAAAGCTGAGTAAATTTAAAAACATCTGGAATTATATTTCTTAGATTACCGAAAGCTTTATTTTTGTAAAAATTTAATTATGCTTCATTTACAACTGGAAACCGACCCGCGTTGGGCCAACCTGGCGGAATCAAATATAGAAGAAATACTTACCGACCATGCCTGGTGTGAGCAAAAGGCAGCAACCAGTGCCATAACCTTAATCACTCAAAATCCGGAATACCCCGATATGGTAACCGAACTTCTTGAAATTGCGCAGGAAGAACTGGAACATTTTCAAATGGTTCACGACATCATTAAAGCCCGTGGATACAAATTGGGCCCCGAACGTAAAGACAGTTACGTTCATGAGCTTTTTAAATTTATGAATAAAGGCGGAAATCGCATTCAGCGTATGGTAGACAAATTGTTGCTTTCTGCTATGATTGAAGCCAGAAGCTGCGAACGATTCAAATTGTTATCAAACACCATTAAGGACGAAGAACTGGCTAAATTCTATTACGATTTAATGGTTAGTGAGGCGAGCCATTATACCACGTTCATAACCTTTGCCAGAAAATATGGTAAAGGGGTTGATGTTGAAAAACGTTGGAAGCAATTAGTAGAGTTTGAAAGCACTATTATAAAAAGCTACGGAACGGGCGATTCATTGCATGGTTAAAAAATAATTGGGGCAAAACAAAGCTCAACCTAAACGAGTTGAGCTTTGCAAACTGTTCTATAGTTTGATTGATTGATGACGATTTTTTAAAACTTACACTTGTATTTTCAAACAGCATCTTCATACTCAACTTTGCAGCTGTAAGGTATTCACTATTTAAACACACCCTTGTTATTCTTTTGTTAAAGAATGAGTTACAAATGTTAATTAACATTTTTTAAGACAAGGAAATACCGCTTCAAATTTACTTGCAGATTGTTTAACTTTGCCTCTTTCGTATTCATATTTAAAACAAAGAATGATTAACATTCACGACAAGACATTACAAGACTTAGAATTTCCAACCGTTTTACAACAAGTTAGCGAACATTGTATCACCCCACTTGGAAACGAAAGAGCTTTAGAAATAGCACCATACAGAAACAAAACGGAACTTCTTAACAGTTTACAGTTAACTAACGAATATGTATCATCCTTTGCTAACGACAACCGTATTCCTAACCACAGTTTCGAGACCATATCTAAAGAAATTAAACTTTTAAATATTGAAAATGCTTTTTTAGAGGTCTTTAGTCTGAAGAAGATTGCGTCGATTTCAACCACATCAAACGAGATTGTGTTATTTCTTAATAAATTTGAAGAATACTATCCGAAACTTCATGAATACGCATCTCATATTGAAGTGACCAAAATAGTTATCGATAAAATTAACTCTATTATTGACCGTTTTGGGGATATTAAAGACAATGCTTCCGATAAACTTTACGAGTTGCGACAGTCTATCAATAAAGTAAAAGGGCAAATAAACAGCAGTTTCGTTACCGCATTAAACGCCTATCACAGTTCTGAGTATTTAGATGATATTCGCGAGTCTGTTCTGGAAAACCGACGTGTATTAGCTGTAAAAGCCATGTATCGCCGAAAGGTTAAAGGCACAATTTTAGGAAGTAGTAAAACGGGAAGTATTGTATACATGGAACCTGAGGCTACACAAAAATACACACGAGAACTTAATAACCTGGAATACGAAGAGAAAGAAGAAATTACACGTATTTTAAAAGAGGTTACTGAGTATATTCGTCCGTTTGTTGAGTTGTTTGCAAAGTATCAGGAGTTTTTAATAAACATCGATGTAATTTCGGCGAAAGCCAAATACGCACAATCATTAAACGCTATTCTTCCGGAAATTACAGAAGATCGCAGTATGTTTTTACGTGAAGCCTATCACCCGCTTCTGTATCTTAACAATCTTAAAAAGAAAGCTAAAACCTTTCCGCAAACAGTAGAATTAAAACAAGACAGTCGCATTATCGTTATATCAGGACCAAATGCCGGCGGTAAAAGTATCACCTTAAAAACTGTTGGATTGTTGCAAGTTATGCTGCAAAGCGGTATGCTTATTCCAGTTCATGAGCGCAGTAAAGCCTGCTTGTTCGACCGGGTTATGAGTGATATTGGTGACAACCAGTCCATAGAAAACCATTTAAGTACGTACAGCTACCGATTAAAACAAATGAATTATTTCTTAAGGAAATGCAACAAAAACACCCTGTTTTTAATTGATGAGTTTGGTACAGGTAGTGACCCTGAATTAGGAGGTGCACTGGCGGAAACGTTTTTAGAGGAATTCTACCATCGGGAAGCCTTCGGAATTATCACCACACACTATTCCAACTTAAAAATACTAGCCAACGAGCTACCTTTCATGCTCAATGCCAATATGCTTTTTGATGAACGCACATTGGAACCGCTTTTTAAACTCGTAATTGGTCAGGCAGGAAGTAGTTTTACATTTGAAGTGGCTCAGAAAAATGGTATCCCTTTCGGATTAATTAACCGTGCTAAGAAGAAAATTGAGCGTAGTAAAGTGCGTTTCGATGCCACGATAGCCAAACTTCAAAAAGAACGCTCTAAACTTGAAAAAACAGGCGAATCTTTAAAACTGAATGAGAAGAAAAAAATTGAAGAAGCCGACAAACTCGAAGAAATCAATAATCGCATTCAAAAGAAACTGGAAAGCTATCAGGAACTTTACGACAGTAATCAGCGTTTAATTTATATCGGACAAAAAGTTGATGATTTAGCCGACAAATATTTCAACAACAAACAAAAACGCGCCTTAATGGATGAGTTATTCAAACTGGTTCAGGTTGAAAATTCAAAACGTCAAAAAGTTAGCAAGAAAGAAAAACAACAAATAAAAGCTAAAGAAAACAAGGTTAAAAAAGAAGTTGAGAAAAAGGTTGAAGTAATTCGTGAAAAGAAAAAAGAAGCGAAACAAAAAGCTATTGAAGCACCTAAACCAAAACCGATTCTAACCATTGGCGACCGCGTTCGACTGGAAGATGGTCGAGCGATTGGAACCATCGATAAAATAGAGAAAAACAAAGCTGTGGTTAACTATGGTATCTTTACAACCAATGTAAGCCTGGATCAGTTAGAACTTGTTGAACGCGTAAAGTAGTTCAACAAGTTTTATCTTTTTTATACCTTTAAAACATGAAGGTCGATTTACCAAAAAACAAACAACTTATTCTATTTGATGGGGTTTGCAACCTATGTAACTCGAGTGTTAACTTTGTTATAAAACACGACAAGAAAAATAAATTCTTATTTACACCGCTACAAAGTGAATTAGCCAGTCAAATTCTAGAAGAATTTCAAATAGACACAAAAAAAACTGATTCTATCCTACTCTACACCCCTGAAAAAGTCATCACCTATAAATCGACTGCTGCTTTAAAAATTGCATCATATTTAGGCTTTCCAATTAATATCCTTTCTGTTTTTCTGATTATTCCTGCAATTATTAGAAACTGGATTTACGATTTTATTGCTAAAAACCGTTACAAATGGTTTGGAAAAAAAGAGGTTTGTATGATTCCTACTCCGGAATTAAAAAGTAAGTTTTTAGAGTAAATCTTAAAGTGTTCCCAGGATTTTAATCTTTTTAGATAAAGACATCCCGCCCGGATTACAACCTGGTTTACCTTCGGGAACTTCCATATTCAACTTCTTAAAATAGTCTTCCCATACTTTAAAATACGACTCCGAACCTGGTGCTTTGTATGTCATTGGAAACAACGTAAAAAATGGTTGTCCGTTTGCACTAAGAAAGCAATCGTAAATTAACTCGGAACAATAGTACTTGTCGTTATCATATAAATAATTTACATCATAAGGTGTACCAATTTGTTTTTTGCCAAAGTCAATAGCGTTTGTAATCAAGTTTCTATAACGTTTTTTTAAACGCCCAACATACATTGGATTTTTCGTCTTTAAAACAAAAGCATCATAAGGTATTAAGGTCACTTCTGTTCCTGAAGCTTCCAAAATAAGTGTTTTATCATTTTGAATTACCACCATTCCCATGTGATTAAAATCATGCCCGTTATAACCTTCTGTCACCTGATTAATCGCATCACATAACGGACCACAATCAATAGACTGAAAAATTAAATCACCATTTTGTAATTCAATATTTTGAGCATACCCAAAGAATACAAACAGAAAAACAGGTAAAAACAAAGACTTCATAAATTGTTTTTAATTGATTTTAGCTTTCGGTAAGACTTCCCCACTCCGACCAAGAACCATCGTAAACCGAAATGTTTTTATAACCAGTCAGGTCTGCTCCCAAAGCCAGTACACAAGCTGTAATTCCTGAGCCGCAAGAAAAAATAATCTGATCCTCTTTTTTCACCAATGAGGAAAACATCAATTCTATTTCTGCTTTCGATTTTAATTCGCCGTCTTTCAATAAATCTGTGAATGGTAAATTCACCGAATTCGGTATCGTCCCCATACGTAATCCTTCACGAGGTTCCGGTTCTTCACAATTAAAACGCCCTCTGGAACGGGCATCAATAATAGTATGCGATTTATTTGCTGAAGCTTCCTGTATATCCTTAAAAAACTTCATTGTTTCCGGATTTAATTCAGCTTTAAAATCTCCTGTTTGTCCGGAATATGGTGTCATCGCTTCAGTTGGGTAACCTGCTTTTTTCCAGGACGGTAATCCGCCACTTAGCACTGCAATATTATGATGTCCGAAAGCTTTAAACAACCACCAAACACGTGCCGACGAATAAATGCCTTTATCGTCGTAAACTACAATAGCACTATCTTTATCAATCCCTAAGGCTTGCGCTTCGGTTTCAAATTGTACTGCTGCAGGAAACGTACTTGGAAATGGAGCTCCCACTTCACTAAACTTGTTCTTTATATCAAAAAATCTTGTATTCGGAATTTGCTCCTTTGAAGCATCAAATACTTTATTAATGGTTCCGTCTAAAATCACCAGATTTTCAGCATCTAAATGATTGTAAAGCCAGTCGACTGTTACTGAAGACTCTTTTAATACAAGCTTAGCCATAAGTCTTATTTCTTTAAATTATCATCCCAGTTTTTAACATGAGGTTCGTGTAGCTTATCTAAAGATTTAGCCACTAATACCGATACTGTTGCATCGCCGGTTACGTTTACTACAGTTCTACACATATCTAAAGGTCGATCTACCGCAAAAATTAAAGCTAAGCCAATAGGTAATAATTCAGCCGGGAAACCTATAGATTCCAATACAATAACCAACATAACCATTCCCGCACTTGGTACCGCAGCACTTCCAATAGAGGCCAATAACGCCGTTAGCACAATCACTAACTGATTAGAAAACGTTAAACCTTCAGGCCAGATGACCTGCATAATAAAAACGGCAGCAATACCCTGATACAAACTGGTACCATCCATATTTACGGTGGCTCCAACAGGTAAAACAAAACCAGATACTTCTTTATCCACACCAATATGTTCTTCAACACGCTCCATAGTTACCGGTAATGTTGCTGCACTGGAACTTGTTGAAAATGCTAAAAGTTGTGCCGGACTAATTTGCTGTAAAAACCACAATGGAGATTTCTTAGCATAAATGCTAACCAGTAGCATATAGAATCCAATCATAATCACTAGACCACCAACGACACAGCCTGCGTAGTATAATAATTTAATTAAAATCTCAACATCATCGAAGGCTATAATCACGTTTGCCAGTAAGGCGAATACGGCGTAAGGCGCAAAAAGCATGATTAAATCGACCATTTTCATAACCACCTCGTTTAAGGAATCGAAGAAGTTAATTAATGGCTTCGCTTTTTCCTCCGGAATTAATAACAAACAAATACCAACAAACATAGCAAAGAAAATAACCTGTAACATCGATGCCTCAGCAAAGGACTGGAAAATGTTACTTGGAAAAATATCGACTAAGGCTTGTAACGGTCCTGCATCTTTTTGAGCGCTGGCCTTGGCAAGTTTATCGACTACGCCAGCGTCATTTTCATATTTCGCTTTAATTTTTTCGATGGTATCCTGCGGCATACCAACACCTGGTCTCACCGTGTTTACAATACCTAAGCCAATAACAATAGCAACCAGCGTTGTGAAAATATAAATACTAATGGTACGTAAACCCATCGATTTAATTTTAGAAATATCTTTTAAATCTGAAATACCTTTGATTAAAGATGCCAGAATTAATGGAACTGCGATTAACTTTAGAAGATTGATAAAAATCGTTCCGAAAGGCGCAATCCAATCGGCTACAAAACCTTTACCACCATCGATACCGTTCATGATGAATCCGAAAATGATTCCCAGAACCATACCTATTATAATCTTCCAGTGTAATGCTAGTTTTTTCATATTGCTAAATAATTTCTTCTGTTTGGGATGAAGTTACTAAATATTATTAAAATGAATCGGAGCCTTAGCCCCGATTGAAGTGATATCCTTTTAATGCTTTAAGCAGAAAGGTTAAAGCATTAAAAGATTTAACGGAAAGCGGGAAACAGCTACAAATGCAAAGCTCTGTTCTGTAACCAAAAATCGGCAATTACCAATGCCGCCATGGCCTCAACAATAGGCACTGCACGTGGCACAACACATGGGTCGTGACGCCCTTTACCCTGCATTTCTACAGTATTTCCGTCTTTATCTATAGTCTCGTATTTTTGAATTAAAGTGGCTACGGGTTTAAAGGCTACGTTAAAGTAAATATCCATTCCATTGCTTATACCACCTTGAATACCGCCTGAATAATTTGTTTTCGTTGATCCGTCGTTATTAAAGGCATCGTTATGGTCGCTTCCATACATGGTGCTCCCTTCGAAACCACTACCGTACTCGAAACCTTTTACAGCGTTGATTGATAGCATGGCTTTACCTAATTCGGCGTGTAATTTATCGAAAACCGGTTCTCCTAAACCAATTGGCACGTTTTTAATCACACAGGTAACTACCCCCCCAACCGTATCGCCTTTAGAGCGTACTTCTTTTATGTAGGCCTCCATTTTAGCAGCCATTTCCGCATCCGGACAACGAACAATGTTAGATTCTATTTGAGTTAAATCCAGTTCGGTGTATGGTTTATCTAATTTCATGGTGCCTACGGCCGAAACGTAAGCAGTAAACTCAATGTTTTTCAACATTTGTTTAGCTACAGCACCTGCAACAACTCGACTGGCCGTTTCGCGCGCTGAACTGCGTCCACCTCCGCGATAGTCTCTAAACCCATATTTTTTATCGTAAACATAATCGGCGTGACTTGGACGATAACTGTCTTTAATATGCGAGTAATCGTGAGATTTTTGATTGGTATTTTCAATCACAAAACCAATGGATGTTCCTGTGGTTTTTCCTTCAAAAATTCCGGAATGAAACTTCACCGTATCCGGTTCTTTACGCTGTGTTACAATAGCCGATTGTCCTGGTTTTCTACGATCTAATTCATTTTGAATAGCTTCTAAATCTAACTCAATACCAGAAGGACAACCATCAATAACCCCGCCTAACGCAGGACCATGAGATTCGCCATAAGTTGATAATGTAAACAGTTTTCCGAAGGAATTTCCCGCCATGTCTAAAAATTTTGTTTGCTAAAGTAAATTTATTCTAAGAGATACGAAAATGAAATTGCATGAAACACACACAAAAAGCACCAAAAACTGATAACACAGACTTAACAATAAACTGATATTTAAATAAATACTAGATAATGATTAGATAATATGTGTTCCCGTATTTTACATCAAACTTCCTCGTTAGTAACATTAAAGGCTTTAAAAGACGCCAAAGTTCAATTTCGAGGCAAGCTTCGGAACATTTTAATCTCGATTATCGAGTAAACATTTTAAACACTTGAAGATTAAACGAAAAATAGAAATTGCCGTAATATCAGATGTACATTTGGGCACCTACGGATGCCACGCCAAACAGCTGTTAACCTATTTAAATAGCATTACTCCTAAAACGCTAATTTTAAACGGAGATATTATTGATGTATGGCAATTTAGCAAACGTTACTTTCCGAAATCACATTTAAAAGTTATAAAAAAGATTATGGATATGGCGGCCGATGGTGTCGAGATTATTTACATTACCGGTAATCACGATGAAATGCTTCGTAAATTTAGTGGCACCTCTATTGGTAACATTTCTATTGTTGATAAACTGGTTTTAGACCTAAACGGAAAAAAAGCCTGGTTTTTTCATGGTGATGTGTTTGATGTTTCTATACAAAATGCGAAATGGTTGGCCAAATTAGGCGGCTATGGTTACGACTTATTAACCTTACTTAATCGTGGTGTAAACTGGTATTTAGAAAAACGCGGTAAGGAACGTTACTCGCTATCTAAAAAGGTTAAGAATGGTGTAAAAGGTGCCATAAAATATATTGATGACTACGAAAAAACCATTTCAGATTTAGCTATTGAAAATGGTTATGATTATGTAGTTTGCGGACATATACACCAACCAAAAATGGAATATATTGAAAACAAACACGGCAAAACCATGTACCTAAATTCCGGCGATTGGGTTGAAAATTTTACGGCTTTAGAATACCAGTTTAAACGATGGAAAATCTACAATTACAGCAGCGACAAATTAGCTCCGTTTTATCCTGACGAAGAGTTTGAAGACAAGGAAATTAAAGACTTAATTGCGGCTATTACCATTGTGGAACAGCAAAAAAAGAAATCTTAGATTAACGCTTCACGCAAAATGGTTATTGGATGCTTTGCCTCACGATTTGTTCCATCTTTAATTTGATGTCTGCAACTGGTTCCGTTTGCAGAAATAATTGTCTCCATCGATGCTTTTCTAACCGCTGGAAATAAGGTTTGTTCACCTACGTTCATACTTACTTCGTAATGCTCCTTTTCATAACCAAAACTTCCAGCCATCCCACAACAACCACTCGGAATAATAGTTACTTTGTAGTTTTCAGGCAAGTTAAGTACATCAAAACTTGACAACTGATTTCCAATAGATTTTTGATGACAATGCCCATGAAATTTAATGGTTTTAGATTCTGATGTAAACTGTTCCGACTTAATATTACCAGATTTTATTTCCATCTGAATAAATTCCTCAATTAAAAACACATGTTTGGCAATGGCTTCGGCCGAAGTTTTATCGTCTGCTAACTTTAAATATTCATCTTTAAAACTTAAAATCGCTGAAGGTTCAATACCTATTAATGGTGTTTCAGAAGAAATTAAACCTTTAAAAACAGTTACATTTTCATTCGCCACTTTTTTAGCCTGTTCTAACAATCCTTTTGATAAAAAAGTTCGTCCGGATTCGGCGTGATTAATCACTTTAACCTCATAATTTAAAGCGGTCAACAACTCGAAGGCATCTATTCCGATTGGTGTATCTAAATAATTTAAAAACTCGTCGTTAAACAGATAAACTGTTTTTATAGGCTTATTTATATAAGTTTTATCGTCAAGTTTTTTAAACACTTTTTTAAAACTTTTCTTCGAAATTAAAGGCAATTGACGCTCTTTAGCTATACCAAAAGTATTTTTTAACACAGAAGACGTCCATCCGTTTGAAAACATAAAATTTGTGAACGCAGGTAACACACTTCCAAAACGATTCAACTTATTATTGTAGGCAAACATTTTGGTTCGCCACGATACACCATTAGCTTTTTGATACTGATACAGAAACTCTGCCTTTAAGGTTGCCACATCTACACTGCTTGGGCATTCGCTGGCACAGGCCTTACAGCTTAAACACAAATCGAATACAGTTTTTAACTCGTCGTAATCAAATTTATTTTCCTTCTCTGAATTGGTTAAAAATTCACGTAACGCATTGGCTCTGGCTCTCGTAGTATCTTTTTCATGTCGTGTAGCTCTGTAACTCGGACACATAACGCCACCAAACTCCGGAAGTTTTCTACAATCTCCGGAACCATTACATTTCTCGGTTTCTCTCAGAATACCTTGTGATCCCGAGAAATCCATTAAGGTTTTTATTTCCGGCTCTTTACGGTCGGGTTGATAACGCAAACTTTCATCCATAGGTAAAGCGTCGACAATCTTTCCGGGATTAAATATATTATCAGGATCGAAAGCGTCTTTTATCCGTTTTAATATCTGATAATTGATATCGCCTATCATTAACGGAATAAACTCGGCACGCACGATACCATCACCATGTTCACCACTCATTGAGCCACCATATTTTTTAACTAAATGCGCCACATCGGTTGTGATTTTTCGAAACAACCCAACATCTTCCGATGTCTTTAAATTCAATATGGGACGTAAATGCAACTCCCCCGCTCCGGCATGTGCGTAATAAATAGCTTCCTGATTATAGCCCTTCATTAAAGCCGTAAATTCTGAAATATAATTTGCTAAATCCGGCAAAGCAACCGCGGTATCTTCAATACAAGCCGCCGATTTTTTATCACCCACAATATTTCCTAACAGCCCTAATCCAGCGCTGCGCAAGGTATTGGCCCGATTAATATCTTCGCCAACCAATTTCGGGAAGGCATAACTTAATCCTGATGCTTTAATACTCGCTTCTAATTTTTCAGCTAAAATATCAACCTCAGCCTTTGTGTTAGCACGCACTTCACACATTAAAACCGCTTTTGGATCGCCTTCAATAAACCTGCGATTCTCCTGCTGTGTTCTGTTATTTTTTGTACAATCCAAAATGGTTTTATCCATCATTTCACAGGTGTACAAATTATGCGCCATGGTTAACTCCACGGCATTTAAACAGTTTTCTATACTATCAAAATGCGCCGCCACCATCACACTTTCCATTGGCGGCAATTCGTCTAATTTAAGCGTAATCTGCGTTGAAAAAGCTAATGTTCCTTCACTTCCAGCGAGTAACTGACACATGTTAAAGTTTTCATCAGACTCGCAAAAAATATTCGATTTAATCAATTCATCAATCGCATAACCTGTATTACGTCTGTGAATCTCCGGTTTTGGAAACTTCTCTTTAATTTCCTGCTGTACACCTTTGGAATTTAGAGCACCGTATATACTTCGATAAATATGTCCCTCTAAACTATTCGATTTAGCCTTTTTATGAAAAACTTCAGGAGTTACTTCATGAAACACAGCTTCACTTCCATCACTTAATACACCTTGAATTTCCACAACTTTATCGCGTGTAACTCCATACTGAATAGATGTTGTTCCGGAGGAATTATTTCCAACCATACCGCCTATCATAGCGCGATTAGAAGTTGATGTTACCGGACTAAAAAACAAACCGAATGGCTTTAAATACTTATTAAGTTCATCGCGAATAACACCAGGTTGTACTGTTACGTTTTTAGCCTGTTCATCAAAACTTAAAATTTTGGTAAAATGACGCGACACATCAACGATAATCCCCTTTCCTACACATTGTCCCGCCAACGATGTTCCAGCTGTCCTGGGTATTAAAGATGTATCATGCGTTTTTGCAAATGCAATTAACAACTTTATATCCTCTTTATTTTTTGGATAAGCAACCGCTTCAGGTAACATACGATATACCGATGCATCGGTAGCATAAATCGCTTTTATTAAATCGTCAAAATATAATTCGCCTGATAACTTTTCGCTTAGTGTCTGTAAATGTGTCGTTAAGATCATTTGGAAGGTTTCATTTTCAATAATTCCTAAAAAAGATAAATATAATTACAATTTTCATCATATTTTTACAATTAGTTGTGGAGTACGAAAATTATAATCTTTTTATTAGAAATCTTCGTATATTCATTTAATAAACAAAACTTAAAACTTTATGAAAAAATTATTTTTAGTAACATTTGCAGTATTAGGATTTGTATTTGTCTCGAATGCACAAGACATTTCAAAACACGCTTTAGGTTTAAGACTTGGTGACAGCGATGGTTTCGGAGCTGAAATTTCTTATCAACATGCGTTAGGTACAGCTAACCGTTTAGAAGCTGACTTAGGCTGGAGAAGTGGAAACAACTGGGATGGTTTTAAACTTACAGGTTTATACCAATGGGTATTCCCTTTACAAAACCGTTTTAACTGGTATGTTGGTGCCGGTGGTGGTTTAGGGTCTTATAGCTGGGACGATGATGTACCTGGACACGATGGAGATAACGACACTTTTGTTTTTATCGCTGGTGACTTAGGTATTGAGTACAGTTTTGACATTCCGTTAATGTTATCTTTAGATTTCAGACCTGAATTAGGTTTTGGAGATTACCACGATGATTTAGATTTTGATATCGCTTTAGGTATTAGATACCAATTCTAATCGAAAATATATTATTTTAAAAGCGCCAATTCTGGCGCTTTTTTTTTTGCCCTTATACCTCTTAAATTACATAGTTTAAAACCTTATTCCTATCTTTATAAGGTTAACTATAAATACTTTGCTATGAATTTAGGAGCCTTCTCTGTAAGTTTAAATGTAAAAGATATAAAAGCTTCAAAACACTTTTATGAAACTTTAGGATTTTCTGTTTTTGCAGGAGATATGGATAAAAAGTATCTTATTATGAAAAACGGAAATGCCTTAATCGGTTTATTTGAGGGTATGTTTGAAAACAACATACTAACCTTTAATCCGGGGTGGGATGAAAATGCTAATACCCTTGATACTTTTGATGATGCTAGAACCATACAAAAACACCTTAAATCTTCAGGTATTTTAATAAAAAGTGAAGCCGATGAGACCACAACCGGACCTGCAAACTTTCTGGTCTTAGATCCGGATGGTAATGCTATTTTAATCGACCAACATGTTTAGTTTATAACACTAAACACTTCGCTAAAGTATCTTCGTAAATTTTCTCGTATTGAGGAACAATAGTATGTACATCGAATTGCGCAGCGGTTTTGCGAGCGTTTTCCTTGAAAGTTTTTAATCGTTCTGCATCGCTTAAAATATAAAGTGCATTTTTAGTCATATCAGCTACATCGCCTACATCACTTAAAAACCCTGAAACTCCTTGAATATTTACTTCAGGTATTCCTCCAGTATTACTTGAAATTACAGGAACACCAGAGGCCATAGCTTCTAAAGCCGCCAAACCGAAACTTTCGGTTTGAGATGGTAGTAAGAACAAGTCACTAAACCAAAGAATCTTATCTATCTCGTTACTTTTTCCTAAGAATACCACCTTATTATAAATATCTAATTCAACACAACGTGCTTCTATTTTTTCACGCTCAGGTCCTTCTCCCACTAACATTAATTTAGCTGGCATTTCCTTTTGAATGTTATAAAAGACATCAATAACATCTTCAACACGTTTCACCGGGCGAAGATTACTTATGTGAGTTATAATTTTCTCATCGTCTTTCGCCATGATACTTCTTTGGCAATCCGAGAATAAGACATTGTGCTTATCTAAATCAATAAAGTTTGTTACGACATTAATTTCATTCTTAATATCGAACAAGCGTAAGGTATCATCTTTTAAACTTTGAGAAACTGCCGTTACGGCATCAGACTTATTGATACTAAAGGTTACTGCTGGTTTATAAAACGGATGACTTCCCACCAAAGTAATATCGGTACCATGTAACGTAGTTACGATAGGTACATAGATATTCTCTTCTATAAGCATTTTCTTTGCCATATAAGCCGCATAAGCATGTGGAATAGCATAATGCACATGTAAAATTTCTATACCATGAAGTTTCACCATATCTACCAACTTGCTTGATAAAGCTAACTCGTATGGCTGATAATGAAACAACGGATATTCAGGCACATTCACTTCGTGATAATGCACATTATTGCTCAACAACTCCAACCTAACCGGTTGATTATAGGTTATAAAATGAATTTCATGACCACGTTTAGAAAGCTCTAAACCTAACTCTGTAGCAACAACACCACTACCTCCAAACGTTGGGTAACAAACAATACCTATTTTCATTTTTCTTGTATAACTACTTTAATTAATCTATAATCGCTTTATATATTAAGCTCTGAATATCGGTTCTAATATTTTCTTTTAACAACAGATTGTGATCTGCATTAGGGTAAGTTCTATTTGCCAAAAATACGTAAACTATTTCTTTTTCCGGGTCTGCCCATGCGTAAGTTCCTGTAAACCCCGAATGACCAAAACTAGACAAAGACACACATCCGCAAGTTGGACCATCTCCGCTTAACTGTGGTTTATCGAAACCTACACCTCGTCTGTTATCTTTAGAACTATAATAACTCGTATTAAAACGATCTACTGTTTCTGACATTAAAAATTGTTTCCCTCCATAGTATCCCTTCTGCAAATACATTTGCATAATCTTAGCGACATCGTTAGCATTACTAAAAATTCCAGCATGACCCCCAATACCATTTTGCATGGCTGCCCCCATATCGTGAACATATCCGTGCACCTCTCTGTAGCGGTAATAATTGTCGACCTCGGTAGGCACAATCTTCTTATTACTTATTTTATGATACGGATTGTACAACGTATAATTCGCTCCTAACGGTTCATAAAAATGACTTTGTACTAATTGTTCTAAGGTTCTGTCGTAATAAGTCTCAATAAATTTCTTTAAAATGTAATAAGGAAAGTCGCTATAGCGATATTTTAACTTTGGAAGTAACTCTGATTCTCTGATAATCTTCTGAATAGAATCTGGATAATCGGAACGTAAATACATATTTTTAGCAACCTCAACATCAAATTCCTTGCTGCGTTCCGTTCTGTAATATGTGTCACTTGGGCGTCCGGTTTCAGCATCTAAAGTTTTGTAATAAAACGGTTCCCAAGGTCTTAATCGCGCATAATGAGACAACATTTGCTTTATAGTAACATGTTCCTTATTTGAACCTTTGTATTCCGGAAGTAATTCACCTAATTCTGAATCTAATGAAATAATACCTTCTTCCTCCATTTCCATAACCAAAGGCAATGTTGCTAATATTTTTGTGAGCGAAGCCACGTCGTAAATATCATCCCAGGCCACTTTTTCCTTTCCTTCGTAAGTGTGTTTTCCAAAGTTTTTACTGTAAATTACTTTTCCTTTTCTGGCAACCAACAACTGAATTCCAGGGGTCATTTTTCCATTTATCGCTTTAAAAGCTATAGAATCTATTTTATTTAATTTCTCAGAATCTACACCAACACGCTCAGGAACAGTATAACCTAAACGCTTAATCGCATGTCTGTGAATACCATGCCCCAGAGGAAAAGTTTGTCCTATAGAAACAGGTAGCACTCCCACTGCATCAATTGCTCCAAAAATTAATTGTGCTGATTTTTGCTGAGCAATTTCACTATTCTGATAGCTTACAATTATGCTTTCAATATTGGTAACAGACTTTAAACTTGATAAGGCATAAGGCTTAACAAAAGCATCTAATACCACCGTATGCGATTTAGCAATGCTATCAATCCAGTTTAATTCGTCTTCGGTAAACTCGTAGCTTTTCCAAGGATTCGCATTCGAACGATGAAAGCCAATGATAACGGTATTGTAATCCTGAAGCTTAGCCGTTAATCCATTCAAAGTTGGTGCTTCAATATGATGTACTTTAGTATATTTCTTTAATTCATTAAAAAATGGTGTTCCGTCGTCATCTCCTAAACCAACATAAGCAATGGTCTTGGTTTCCAATTGTTGAAATGGCAACAAATCTCTTTCGTTTTGCACTATGGTAATGGCATTTTCTAAAAGTTCTTCATAAAGGATATCATCTTTAAGTCGGTTTAAATCTTGAACCAAATGCTTAACTTCAATCGGCTTGTATTTGTTCAAACCAACTTTATATTTTGCCTTTAAAATTTTCTTTACTGAATAAGCTAAACGTTCCTCTGAAATTTCACCGGCATAATACGCCTCAGTAATTTTAGCCACGCCAATGCCCACATCTTCCGACATTAACATCACATCGTTTCCTGCTTTGAATGCTGCTAAATCAATATCACCGGTTTCACTAAAATTAGCAGCACCTTTCATTGTTAAAGCATCGGTGAATGTCAGACCTTGAAACTGTAATTTCTCTTTTAAAATATCGGTAACAATATGTTTTGATAACGATGACGGATAGCCTTCTCGAGGTTCTAAACTGGGAACATTTAAATGAGCTACCATCACACTGGACAATCCTTCTTTTATGAGTTTTTTATACGGATACAACTCGATTGAATCGATACGTTTTTCATCAAAACTAACCGTAGGAAGGGTTTTATGAGAATCCTGATCGGTATCGCCATGTCCGGGAAAATGCTTGGCATTGGCCAAAACTCCTGCACTTTGCATCCCTTTCATGAAAGCTAGGGCTTTTTCGGTTACATTATCACGGTCTTCACCAAACGAACGATTTCCTATAATTGGATTTTTAGGATTGGTATTAATATCTACCACCGGTGCAAAGTTAAAATGTACGCCTAATCGTTTGCAGTGCTCTCCTATTTGTCTTCCGGTTTGTTCAACCAATTTATTGTCCTTAATTGCCCCAAGCGTCATATTCCATGGAAAGGCATAGGTCGAATCTAAGCGCATGCTTAATCCCCATTCAGCATCCATACCCACTAACATCGGGACTTTCGATAAGGCTTGCAATTCGTTATCTAATTTAGCTTGGCGCACAGGACCACCCAAAGAATAAATAACACCACCAATCTGATATTCCTTAATCAAATCGACGATTTTATTTTTGGTTGCCTGATCCTGATTAGACATAACCTGAACCATATACAACTGCCCTATTTTTTCTTTTAAGGACATACTATCGTATATACTATCTACCCATCTTTGCTGGGCATGACCATCTGGTGTTAGTAATGGGTTAATCGCATTTTGAGCAAAAATAGTGGCTGTTATGAATAGGGTATTAATTATAAAAAAGATTTGACGCATAAAAGTGGATTAATTTAGATGTTATTACTTGCATTAATATGCCGTAATAATCATGCCAAAATAACACTTTTAGTAGTAAAATCGAAGCTTTTTAATATAGATTTATAAAAGCTTATATACAGACTAATCCATAATAAATTTAAACCCTGCCGAGACAATATTAGCTTTCAATCCCGTATTTCGTTTATAATTATTGTATTTTAAATCGATACTCTTTAAACCAAACTTCCAAATATGTGCTTTTGCAAAAATATCGGTATAGTTTACCCCAAAACCATATTGGTTGGCATTAAACTCCGATAAATCATAATCGGAAGTATAAAACTCGCTCGTTGACAAATTCATTTCATAAGGCGCAAAATAATCGGCAGCTGTTTGTGTATAATATCGATATGATGGATACAAAGTGAATTTACTTGAAATCTTAATCGGCACTTCTACTTCGGCTGTATGCGAGGTAATGCCCCAATCATCTGAATAATATCGGTAATAGGTACGCAACACAAACATCTCATTTAAATAATAATTAAGACGCATGCCTACCGGAATTTTAAATCGGCTATCCGGAAGACGTTCAATATCATCAGCTAACTGAAAGACATCTTTATTCGTTGGAGAAGTATAGTTTGGAATACTTGACGGATTTCCCATATAGAAATTATCGACATCACCGAAATAGACCCGTTGCATCGGGTTTGATAACCAGCCTTTTTGCTGTACCAAATCAAAAAACAATGAGAATTGCATATTTCTACTCAATATTTGAGAAAAACTTACCGAAACCGAATATGAATTTCTTGATTTATCTTCAATAAACGGTGACATAACTGGTTTCCAAGCACCAACTCCATTTTTGTTTATTTCGTTTCCTAGCTGATCATATATAGGTACATTTTGAAAAAAACCATTGTTTAAATTTCCATTAACCTCATAGTAAGAATCTAACTCTGTTGGATATCGTGGTCTCCAGGAATCTAAATACACCTTCCCACTAACGTTTAGGGTTGTATTTTTATCATTAAATAATTTAGTAATGCCACCTCCAAAACCAATAGAAGAATAATCGAACTCTGATGCAAAGGAAGCGTCTACGTTTAAAATAGTATTTCTATCATCCGAACTATGGCTATAATCTACCGTTACACTCCCCCACACATCACTTTGTGAAGCTCCTGACGAGGCCACCCAAGGAGAACCAATAGGCCCATTTGTATTGAAAACATCATCATCTTCAAGATCATCTCCTCCTCCTGCTGAAGCCCCCGAACTACTGTCAAAAGGATTCAAATTACTCGATGACGCTGAAGAATACGCCGAAATACCGGCATCAACAGTTAAAACATCGTCTGCGTTTAAAGGCACACTTACCACAATAGTTGGTGTAAAATCGGTTAATTTCTCCGTTCCAATACCACCGGTAACCGAGGCATTGTTTCCATCCTGAGTATAATAACTCGTTAAAAAATCAACTTCGGTCGATTCTAAAACACGCTTTTTATAAACCGCTGTGGAGTCTTGAGCAAAAGCATTTACTGCAAAACAAAATACGGCTATAACTAATATCTTTTTCATCTTCTTATTCCTTTAGTTACAACCACATCCTCCTCCAGACTTTCCCCCGTTAGCACCCGAAGCTGCCTCACGATAGACCTGAAAATTTGTTATAAAACGATCTGACAGCTTTTTTGACAAAACCATATCGGGATCGTTTAAATTCACCTTTTCGTATTCCTTCACCACCGTACACGAGGTAAACGTCACGCCCATAACAACGAGTATTAATAGGAATTTCATATTATTGGGTTTGCTTTAAATTAATATTTTTTGAGGTTATGAGTTTATTATCCTTATCGACAATAATACACTCCACTCCTTTTAGTTGATTCACAAAATCAAGTCCTACATCAACACCCATAACAAAAACCGAAGTCGCCAAGGCATCTGCTAATTCGGCGTTCGCGGTAAAGATACTTACACTCAAAATCCCCGTACTCGGATATCCTGTTCTGGGATCTATAATATGGGTATACAACGTGTTATTGAAGCTTACATACTTTTCATAATTTCCTGAAGTCACCACGGCACTATTATGTACTGGTAACCAGGAAAACACTTTACCTTTATTCAAAGGATTAACAATCGCGACCATCCAGTCTTTACCATCCGGTTGTGTTCCCCAGGCATTCAAATCGCCGGAAGCATTAATAATTCCTGCCGTAACGCCTTTATTCATTAGAAGCGCTTTGGCTTTATCTGCTGCATAACCTTTACCAATGGCTCCAAAGCCAATTTTCATTCCTTTATTTTTTAAAAACACAGAATGATCAGCCTCGTTCAAAATAATATTTTTATACCCTACTTTAGCTACCGATTGTTTTATCGCTTCCGCGGAAGGCATCTCTGTCATGCTCCCATCGAACTTCCAGATTTTATCCATGGATGCATAACTAATATCGAAAGCCCCATTAGTTAAATCTGAAATTTTAAGAGCACGTTTTATAAGTTGAAACAATTCATCATCAACTTCAACCGGTTGAATTCCGGCGTTTTTAATAATTTCTGAAGTTTGAGAATTGGCATCCCATGAAGAAATAAGCTTTTCAATTCTGGAAATCTCATTAACAGCTAAATCTATATAAGTGTCGCCCTCTTGCTGGCTATTCGCTACCACCGAGATATCGAAACGACTTCCCATTAACTTTAGTGTTCTTTGATACACATGCTGCGCATAACAGAATGTATTCATGAAAAACATAAGCATAAAACCGATGCCGATTTTACTTTTCAAAAGACGCTAATTTTTTGTAATACTCAGTTGGAGACATTTTTTCGTAACCTGCATTACCCAAAACTTTTCCTTCTGGGTTTAACACGACTACAAAAGGGAAATACCCTTGCTTATTGTATTTTTCAGCAAGCATGCCATTTTGTTCCGCTATATCTTCGGGTAATTTATTGGCTTTTTTCCTTGGAAAATCGGCCTGCATCATCACAAAATGGTCTTTGGCTAATTCCTGAAATTCTGCGGTACTCCAGATTTCCTTATCCAGTTTAATACAAGGTGTACACCAATCGGAGCCCTGAAAAACCAATATAATATTGTGATGTGATTGAGATGCTTCTTGTTTGGCCTTATCAAAATTAGTAAACCAATCTTGAGCAAAACCACTAAAACCAAATGCTATAAAAAAAACACTTGCTATAAATACTTTTTTCATTAGTATGTTATTTGAGAGAAGATGAAATTACAGTTTACATCTCTAATAAACTGTAACCTAAGTTACATTTATAAACGCTACTAAAAGCAATATATTACAGCAAGTGTTAATTTAGAATTATTTTAAAAAACGGCTATGCCAGCTTTCGCTTGCAGGCACTTCCCAGTTTTCATTAAAATCGGCAATATTTGCTACCAGATTATTGAAAACTATGGTATTTTTAGACACCGCTTTATCTTTAGCCATCTGTTTAAAATCGGTAAGCGATTTATAAGCAATATATTCACCTTGCTTATAGGACACGTTCATCTTATCCATCAAATCGACTTTATAATCTTGTTCTAACTCCTGAATAAAACGAACCGATGCATCAATTGAGCAGCCAGTCGCTTTATTTAAATTCTGATTTAAACCTATAATGATAAAGCGTTTGTATTTTATAAGATAGCCGGCATTTAAATCACTGCCATGAGCAGTCCAGTTCTCTAAGAATACATTTAATTTTTCTTCTATTTCTGAAACCTCCTCGTCGGTAAACGAACGATTAGCCTGATATATCCAAACTCGGGATTCTTCTGGTAATGTATTAAAATCTACTAGCATTTTTTTCTTTTTAAGACGCTTAGCCTGCGCTCAGCTTACATATTTTTATTCTCCTTGTGCATTGGCAATTAATTCTGCCACATCTAATACCGATATCTCGGCTTCTTTTTCCTTTACTTTAACACCGTCGGTCATCATAGTATTACAATACGGACAACCGGTAGCAATAATATTAGGGTTGGTTTCAAGAGCATCTTCAGTTCTTAAAACGTTAATATCTTTATCGCCTTTTTCAGGTTCTTTAAACATTTGTGCTCCTCCTGCTCCACAACATAATGCCGTTTTACGGTGGCGTTTCATTTCTACCAATTCTACACCTAAAGTTTGTAGCAGGGCTCTTGGCGCTTCATACACATCATTAGCACGACCTAAGTAGCAAGGATCGTGAAATGTGATGCGCTTACCTTTAAAGGTGTTTTCGCGTTCAACCTTTAAGCGCCCTAAAGTTATAAGTTCATTTATAAATTGGGTATGATGCAACACTTCATAAGTTCCACCTAACTGAGGATATTCATTTTTTAAAGTATTATATGAATGCGGACACGCTGTTACAATGCGCTTAACTTCGTAGGCATTTAAAATTTCGATGTTGGTCACTGCCTGCATTTGGAATAAAAACTCATTTCCGGCCCGCTTAGCCACATCTCCTGTACAACTTTCCTCGGTTCCTAATACTGCAAAATCAACATTGGCTTTATTAAGAATTTTAACGAATGCTCTGGTTATTTTTTTAGCCCTATCGTCATAACTCCCAGCTGAACCTACCCAAAATAAAATTTCAGGTTGTCTACCTTCCGCCATACATTCTGCCATGGTTGGCACCTTAAGTACTTCGCTCATTAGTTATTCTTTTTAATAAAGATTATGTCTTTAGTTTTGTTGTTCGTTTATCGTTAAAACAGAATCCTGCATCATATTATCTTCTCGTAATCTTGCAAAATCTCTTTTTGCAATTCTTATGTAAAGCGCGTGACGAAAAACACCCGTTGGCATTCTGAATTTCTTATCGTTTCTAACGAAGTAAGTTCGCCTAAGCGCCTCGTTGCCTATTTGTTCCTTTTGAAATTCTGTGCAATAATCACAAAATACCTTTTTCACTCTTATATCCTGAGCCCAATAATTCTGATATTCGACCTCTGTATATACCTTAATTTGTAAAGAATCCTTCTGATATCCAACCTGTGCAGAAACGTTTTTCAATGAAAACATAAAAACAAACGTTAATATGGCGGTTGAATATTTCATGTGTTCATCTATTCGTCTTTCCAATTTAAACGGTCCATTTGGCTATATGGCCATGGTGCACCATTATTTTCTATATTGGTCATCATGTTGTTTAACTCGGTTGGTGCAGCACTTTGCTCCATTACTAAATAACGACGCATTTCTAAAATTATTGACAACGGATCGATGCTTACCGGACAGGCTTCAACACAGGCATTACATGTTGTACACGCCCACAATTCTTCGGTTGAAATATAATCACCTAATAATTGCTTGCCGTCATCTTTAAATTCACCATTATTGGTATCAATATTTTTTCCTACTTCCTCTAAACGGTCGCGGGTATCCATCATGATTTTGCGTGGCGATAATTTCTTTCCTGTTAGGTTTGCGGGACACTCGCTTGTACATCGACCACACTCGGTACAGGTATAGGCATTTAATAACTGTACCCAACTTAAATCCTGAACATCACTGGCTCCGAATTTCTCCGGCATCGCCGCTTCAGCTCCTTCTGCAGGTGCTGCAAACGGATCGACATTCGGATCCATCATCATTTTCACTTCATTGGTAACAGATTCCAAATTATTCAATTGCCCTTTTGGCGCTAACTTACCGTAATACGTATTTGGGAACGCCAGAAGAATATGTAAATGCTTTGAAAAGTATAAGTAGTTTAGGAAAACTAAAATCCCAACAATGTGAAGCCACCAAGCACCACGTTCTATAACATGAAGCGCGCCTTCGGATAATCCGCCAAACCAAGGAGCTATAAACTGACTGATGACATTTCCTGAGTTCATAGCCTGAAAATGCACATCGGTAGCATTCATAACCAAAAACAAGGTCATTAATACCATTTCGAAATACAAAATGAAATTACCATCGTTTTTAGGCCAACTGGTCATTTCGGCTTTCCAGAAACGTTTCAGTTTAATAATATTTCTACGAATCCAGAATACCGTTACCGATATGAATACTAATAATGCTAAAACCTCAAAAGCACCGATTAAAAATCCGTAAGTGGCTCCGATTCCTGAAAATATACGATGCGTTCCAAATAACCCATCAATGATAATCTCTAAAACTTCAATATTGATGATAATGAAGCCCAAATACACAATAATATGCAAAATACCCGCTACCGGCCTGCGTACCATTTTACTTTGCCCCAAGGCAATCATGGCCATGTTTTTAAAACGTTCAGACTTACTATCGCTTACGTCGACATCGCGTCCTAATTTTATATTACGTATTAGCTTCTTTACATTTTTAGCAAAATAGCCAATACCCGCAGCTAATATGATAGCAAAAAGTACATTTGGCAAGTATTCCATTGGTAATTAGTTAGTTTCTTCGTTGGTATACGGAATTTCCTTTTTCGATAAAATTCTGAAATAACGTTTTGGGTGTAGTTTAATATCTCTAAGCAACTCTTCCATTTCTTTGGTTGCTCCTTCTATGTTATTGTATAAACCTTCGTCTTTCAGCAATTTTCCAAGCGTTCCTTCCCCCTGATCTACAGAAGCCAATACACTTTGAAGACTCTCTAAAGTTTTATTTAACGACGCTATGGTTGCCCCCATATCAGCCTCTTTCAAATCGGCCATCATCACAGATAAATCTTCACTAGACGATTTAAAATTACTTAAAGTAGCTTCGATGGTTTGTTTATTATCTACTAAATACCCATTAATATGTAACGAGGTTGCTTCGAAAGCTTTTAAAGTTTCATTCAGCTGTGCAACGGTATGTCTTAAACCTTGTTCAGACTGGTCGTTAACCACCTTATTCAAACTAACAATTAAAGAATCGGCAGATTCCAATGCTGAATTCAAATCCATACTCAAACCAGAAAAGTTTTTCGACAAACTGGTTACCAGTCCCATTTCAACTTCAGACTTTAATTTATCACCTGGTTTTGCCTGCTCGCCTTCTTCGCTAACTAAAATAGCTAATCCGTTGCCGCCCATTAAGCCAGTTTCATACATTCGAATTGTTGAATTCTTTGAAAATCTTAAATTCGGGTTAACAGTAAAAGCTATATGGGTTTTTCCGGTTTCGTAATCGTAAGAGATATCCTGAACTTTCCCAACAGTATTTCCTTTCACCGTTACTATTGAAGATTTGGTTAATGCGTTATAATCGAAATCTGTATAATAAAGATCTTCTGCTTCCAGTAAATTTCGTCCTTTTAGGTAGTTGTAACCAAAAACAAAAAGAACAATTCCTAATACTACTAATAAGCCTGTTTTAACTTCTCTTGATATTTTCAAAGTATATGATTTAGTTGCACAAATTTAAAATAAATTTAAAAAGAACGCTTTTAATTAGCAGTTGTTTTTAACGCCTCGGCAAGGCTTATTTTTTTACCATCTTTAAAAGCAACAATAAAACTGGACTTATACCCCTTTTGCTTTGCTACTTCTTCTTTTTGCTTTATTTGATTATAATCAGACGTGCTGGCGTAAAAATATTTATACAGACTCCCTTCCTTAACTCTTGAAATTTCATCGAGACCTTTAAAGTTATAAGGTTTTGGTTCTAATGCTTTAGAACTTGCTGCGATTTGTATTTTAAATGTGATATCGTCATGAATATCCTCTGCCACAACCTGAGTTGGGGTTTCCTCTTCTTCATTAGTTGCTGATTCTTCAATAAAGGCATATTCACCTATATTACCGTCAAGAATATGCTTGTATTCTAAAATAGCATCGGCAACTGCTGTAGACATTTCTCGCTGACCTTTGGAAGAATTTAAATAACCTCCTTCTTCCTTATAGGTTAAAAACCCTGTTTCAATAAGCACACTTGGCATTACCGTTTGATGCAAAACAATAAATCCTGCTTGCTTTACACCTCGGTTATTTCTTTTTAATCTATTTGTGAATTTCTTCTGAATTAAACTGGCCAACTGAATACTCTGATCTAAATATTCCTCCTGACTAAACAAAATACTCATAACAGATTCCGGTGAATTAGGATCGAAACCAGCATATTTCTTCTCGTAATCACTCTCTAAGAAGATTACCGAGTTCTCCTTTTTAGCCACTTCAAAATTGGTTTGATTTCTATGGGTTCCTAAAACAAATGTTTCCGTTCCGTGCGCCGACGAATGATGCGCATTACAATGCACCGACACAAACAAATCTGCATTGGCTTTATTGGCTATTTGCCCTCGAACAAACAAGTCTACAAACACATCAGACTTACGTGTATACACCACTTTAATGTCCGGATTTTTTTCAATCATCCTCCCGACTTCCAGAACAATTTTTAATGCAATATCCTTTTCCTTGTATCCATTCCCCATATTACCAGGATCGTGACCACCATGTCCTGCATCTAATACCACAACAAACTTCCCCCGTTCACCATCCTTATCAGATGTTGTAAAAGCGGAAAATGTTAATACTAATATAAAAGATACGAAAAGTAATAGGCTGTTCGTTTTCATTTGGTAAATCATATTATTTTAAAATTATAAGATATGGCACAATTATGGCTGCAACTATAGCTTTAGACATAAAAATAAGACTATTTTAAAATTTAACGATAAAAAAACACCCTTTATTACTCTAATAAATTACGTGTTCGCTTAATTTTAAAATTTAATTAATTTATAAATCAATCACAGAAAAATATATGTAATTTTGGCTTTTCAAAAACCGAGCCATACTTTTACAAAAATACATTTAAAAGCGTTGCATACAAACAACTTTAAAATACTTTTTGCATTAAGTTTTACAGTGTTTATAAACACGTTAAGCTTCGCACAAGACATCCCGAAAAAGGGCAAAACCATTGAACGAAGTGAGGAAACATTAACTATTAATGCAGATAGTATTATTGCCCCAGAACTATCAGAGAAATCACAAGATACCACTTTAACCGACTCTGTTAAACCTAAAAAAGAATTACTGGAACACACGGTAAAATACCATGCTACCGACTATACAAGATTCAATAAAACAGAGCATAGACTCTATTTACATAACGAAGCGAGTATTGATTATGGTGACATGAACATTAAGGCGGGAACCATTATTATCGACTACACCAATAACACCGTTCATGCTAAAGGAATTACCGATACTATAAACGGCTACACCCAAAAACCTGTATTCACACAAGGTAGCAATGTTGTAGAACCTGATTCTATTATTTTTAATACGAAATCTAAGAAAGCCTTAATTTATAACTCACAGACTGAACAAGGTGAAGGTACCGTTATTGCCAAAGTCACTAAAAAGCAAAACGACTCTGTTTACTTTTTAAAAGAGGCTAAGTATACCACTGCCGAAGACCTTGACGATCCTGAATATTACTTTAGACTTCGCAAGGCTAAAATTGTACCAGGCAAGAAAATTGTAACCGGATTTACTAACCTTTATATTTACGATGTGCCAACACCGGTGGCTTTACCATTCGGATTCTTTCCGCAATCGGAAAAACAGACATCGGGAATTATTATACCAAGTTTTGGGGAGCAAAACAACCGTGGTTACTTTTTACAAAACGGAGGATATTATTTTGCTATTAGCGATTATGTAGACTTAGCCGTTTTAGGAGATTATTACACCAATGGTAGTTACGGTATGCGATTAGAAAGCACCTATGCCAAGCGTTATAAATTTAGAGGAAATGTTGGCTTTAGATATGAAAACCTAATTAACAGCGAACGCGGATTTCCAGATTATTCTAGAAACACCATATACAACCTTCGCTGGTCGCACAGTCAGGATTCTAAAGCAAGTCCGAATTCAAGATTCTCGGCATCGGTTAACCTAGGTAGTAGTAAATACTACAGAAACTCGATTAACCAAATCAACTCCGGTTCGTTCTTAAACAACACCTTATCGTCATCGGTATCCTATTCTAAAACCTTTTTAGGAGAACCTTCTGTAAATTTTAGTTTAACGGCCACGCACTCACAAAACACAAATACAGAAACCATCAACATGACCTTACCTACCTTTCAGGGTAGTGTTGGTAGAATTTATCCTTTTATACCAAAAACCGGAACTAAAAAAGGATTGTTTCAGAACATTAACTTACAGTACAGTGTTCGTGGAGAAAACCGAATTACAACAACTGACGAGTTTTTCTTTAAAAGCGAAATGTTTGACGATGCGCGCGCCGGATTTCAGCACAGCATTCCTTTAAGCACCAACTTTAAATTATTTAAATACTTTAGTGTTAGTGCAAGTACAAACTATAACGAAGTTTGGACTTTTAAAACCGAAAAAGAAACGTATAATGCGGCTGAAGGAAAAGCAGAAACCGAAACATTAAATGGTTTCGATGCCTTTAGAACTTATAATTTTAGCACCAGTTTAGGAACAACCGTATACGGTATGTTTAACTTTGAAAAAGAAGGGAAAGACCGAAAAATAAAAGCCATTCGTCACGTGATGCGTCCTTCTGTTAGTTATAATATCAATCCAGCTTTCGATAAATATTACGAATCTGCCGAAGTGGTTAATGCCGATGGTTTAACTCAAGGCGAACTTGATGCGATTTATGAAGGTGTAGATTTAGAATATACACGTTTCCAAAATGGTATTTTCGGTTCACCTAATAAAACCTTTTCAAGCTCCATGGGTATTTCGGTATCGAATAACTTAGAGGCTAAAGTTCGCGATAAAGATTCTACTGCAAAAGAAGCTAAGAAAATTGTGCTTTTAAACAACTTAAACTTTTCAACTTCTTACAACTTTGCTGGCGATTCATTACAATGGAGCCCAGTAAGAATGAGCGGTGGAACACAGTTCTTTAACAACAAAATGAGTGTTAACTTTGGTGCCACTTTAGATCCTTACGCCTTAGATAACAACAATCAAAAAATTGACAAATTTAATATTGATAACGGCGGAAGTCTTTTCAGATTAACCAGTGCGAACCTGACAACCAGCTGGTCTATTTCCAGTAAAAATGGAAAATCCAGAGATAAAAGTAACGACCGCGGTATTCAGGAAAACATTCGTAGTGGTGGTCGTGATGATGATATGTTTGGGGTTTCTGAAGATTTCGCTAACCAGCAATTCAGTGAAGAAGGAGAAGAAAGTGATGGCGCTGAAAACGGATTATACAGCTATAGTATTCCTTGGAGTTTACGTATTGCCTATGCTGTAAACTATTCGAATTCGCGTCGTGAAAACCAGATTTCGTCACACTCTTTGATGTTCTCTGGAGACGTTAAACTATCCGACAAATGGTCGATTGGTTATTCTTCGGGTTACGATTTAAAAAATGCCGGGTTTACCTATACTCAGTTACGTTTTGAGCGTGATTTAAAAAGCTGGCGCATGAACTTTAGCTGGATTCCTTTTAGTGACAGAACTTCCTGGAATTTCTTCATAGGAATTAAATCAAGTATGCTAAAAGACTTAAAATACGAGAAACGCAGACAACCGGATATTACTTTATAATAAGCACATAATTTCCTTATAAATTAGAAATGAAACAAATAATTACAACTCCCAAAGCCCCTGCTCCTATTGGTCCTTACAACCAAGCTGTTTTAACCGGAAATACGCTTTACACCTCTGGACAAATTGCTTTTAATCCGGAAACCGGAGCATTGGTTCTTGACGATATTAAAACCGAGACTAAACAAGTTATGGAAAACCTGAAAGCGGTTTTAGAGGCTGCCGGTATGACTTTTGAAAATGTGGTTAAAGCCTCGATTTTTATTAGCGATATGGGCGAGTTTGTAAACATTAACGACGTTTACGGAAGCTACTTTAATGAAGAAACAGCACCTGCGCGAGAAACTGTTCAAGTGGCTTGTTTACCTAAAAATGTAAATGTAGAAATTAGTGTTATTGCAGTAAAATAGACTGTAATTAACTTACCTTTTTTTGAGCTAAAAGGTATTTTATCAAAATATCTTTTAGCTTATATATGTCAATTGGTTTAGATAAGAAAGCATTCAAACCAAGCTCCTTCACTTTTACCTTATCTTCTTTAAAATCACTTGCCGAAACAGCTATTATAGGTGTTTTACTTATCCGATATTTATCAGTCTGTTTAATGGCTTTTGCAGCTTCAAATCCATTCAAATCCGGCATATACAAATCCATAAAAACCAAATCGAAATCCAGTAACTTATACAATTCAACAGCCTCTACCCCATTTTTTGCAAACGTACAATCAACACCTTGTTGCTCCAGCAAATACTTAAGTACACGACGATTCATTCTGCTATCTTCTGCCACTAAAACATTTCGCTTTTTAACCAATAATGGCTCAGACACTTTAGTTTCAACCTTCACATTTAAGGTCTTTTTCAATTGCAAACTAAAGTAAAATGTTGTTCCTTCATTTTCCTGGGTTTCTATTTTCAGTTCACCTCCCATCAACTTCACCAGTTTATGACAGGTAGACAAGCCTAAACCGCCACCACGATATTCCTTGGTTAAAACGGTTGCTTCAGTTTTAGAACTATTAAAAATCTGTTTTACCATTTCAGTAGGCATCCCAACACCTGTATCCTTCACATAAAAGGTTACAATTTGTTCATCGTTTATGGCTATGGTTTGATCTACAATAATGGAAATTTTTCCCTTATTTGTGAATTTAATAGCATTGTTTACCAGATTAATTAATACCTGCTGAATTCGCAATTCATCACCTATTAAGGAAAATTTTGGTTCATCAGATTTCAAAAATTTATAATCGAAAGTCAATCCTTTTTCCCATGCCTGATAGTCGAACACTTTGAACAGGTTTATTAATTCAGTATTTAAATCGAAAGGAACTTCATTTAAAACAATGTCACCGTTATTAACTTCATAATTACTCGAAAACATATTTACCAACTGATGCATATACTTCGATGAAATGTTAGCGATTTCCAGCTGCATATGTTGTGCTTCATCTAAATCGGTTTTCTTAAGCATTTCTATCATACCCAAAACCGTACTTAAAGACGTTCTAAACTCATAACTTATGTTCGCTAAATATTCAGCACTAAAGTCAGCTTCCTTATTAGCCTGAGCTAACTTCTGCTTTAATTCGTCTATTAATACTTTAGAATGCTTACGCTTCGTCCTGTTCTTTAATTCGTTTTTATAAAAATACTGAAGTAACAAAACCTGAATCACGACCATTCCGAATAGAATTATAGCAATGGTTTTTACAGGTAGTTTTTGTTCTACAAAACAATATCCCAAAAAAATGACACCAGCAACAGAGGCTAATAATATTGAAGAAATTGCGGTTTTTAATTTTACACGTTTTTTACCTGGGACAAATCGCATTTAAAAAGTCTTTTAACAAACATATCCATAATTATACGAATTAACAAGTGTATTACAGGCATTTAAACCTATATAATTATTTTGTTTTTTTTAAATTTATAACAAGATACATGTCACAACCCTAATCAATTATTTATGCGTATAGAATATGATATAAAACTTGGATTTAAAGATGTTATGATTCGTCCGAAACGATCTACTTTAAAAAGCCGGTCTGAAGTGAGCTTAGAACGCGAATTCAAATTTTTACACAGCCCATTAGAATGGTCAGGCATTCCAATTATGGCTGCTAATATGGATACCGTTGGCACTTTTGAAATGGCTAAAGCCTTATCTGAAAAACAAATCTTTACCGCCATACACAAACATTATTCTATTACCGATTGGAATGTTTTTTCATCTAACCTACCTGAAAACATCGAAAACTATATAGCTGTTAGCACAGGAATAAGTGAGCAGGATTCAGAAAAACTAGCCTCTATTTTTAAATTCAATCCTTACTTAAAATTCATTTGTATTGATGTTGCTAATGGCTATTCTGAACACTTTGCTGAATTCGTAAAGAAAACCCGTGAACAATACCCTGATAAAGTTATAATTGCCGGAAATGTAGTTACCGGTGAAATGGTCGAAGAACTATTACTTTCCGGAGCCGATATTGTTAAAGTTGGTATAGGACCTGGATCGGTTTGTACAACCCGCGTTAAAACCGGAGTAGGATATCCACAACTATCTGCTATAATAGAATGTGCCGATGCAGCGCACGGATTGGGCGGACAAATTATAAGTGATGGAGGTTGTACCATTCCCGGAGATATTGCCAAAGCCTTTGGTGCCGGTGCCGATTTTGTCATGCTTGGCGGTATGCTGGCAGGACATACCGAAAGTGGCGGAGAAATCATCGAAAAGAATGGCAAACCGTTTAGAAAATTCTATGGTATGAGTTCATCAACCGCTATGGAAAAACACGTAGGTGGCGTAGCAGAATACCGTGCCAGTGAAGGTAAAACAGTAGAAGTTCCATATCGTGGTGATGTTGAAAATACGGTTCAGGATATTTTAGGCGGATTGCGTAGCACCTGTACTTATGTGGGGGCTCAACGCTTAAAAGAATTGACCAAACGCACCACATTTATTCGCGTAAACGAGCAGGAAAACAGAGTTTATACTGAATAAACTAAACAACAAACCACTAAACTAATGAAACAAATCATCACATTTGGAGAAGTACTCATGCGTCTTTCTCCAGAAGGCAACAAGAAATTCATGCAGGCTAACTTACTGGAATTCTACTTTGGAGGAACAGAAATTAACGTAGGTATTTCAATAGCCAATTTTGGAGAAAAGGTAAAACATATCAGCTGTGTTTCTAACGATTTTGTTGGAGACACAGCCATTTCATACATTCAGAAGTTTGGGGTTAGCACTTCAGCTATTGTAAGATCCGATCGGCCTCTTGGCGTTTATTTTCTTGAGGTTGGTGCCGTAATGCGTCCAAGTTCCATTTCATATAATCGTGCACATTCTTCGTTTGCCGATATTCGCCCTGAAATGGTAGACTGGGAAACGATTTTAAGAAAAGCCAAATGGATTCACTGGACCGGGATTACACCTGCGCTTGGGAAAGGAGGCTACGACACCTTAAAAGCCGGATTACTTTTGGCAAAAGAAAAAGGCATTCAGGTTTCAACCGATCCTACCTATAGAAAAGGCTTATGGAAATACGGTGAAAATGCAAAAGATGTACTTACCGACCTAATTTCGCTATCAACCATTTTTATAGGCGGCGTTAATGAAATTAATGAAGTTTTGGGCACGAATTACTCCTACTCTAACGACGATTTCATAGAAGCCTCAAAACAACTTATGAAACGTTTTCCCAATATTGAAAAAGTATTCGATAAAATAAGAACATCTATAAATGCATCATGGCATAAAATAAGAGCCCGCATGTGGAATGGTAAAGAATTTCGAGAAACTACCGATTTTGATATCACCCATATTATTGACCGTATAGGTACAGGTGACGCCTTTGCTGCCGGGCTTATTTATGGGTTACAGTCTTTCGACGATTGTAAGGCCATGGAATTTGCCAGTGCTGCCTGCGCTTTAAAACATACTTACGAAGGCGATGTAAATTACGCCACAGTCGATGAAGTTATGGCAATATTAAATGGTGATGTTTCCGGACGTGTAAACCGATAACATCAGCCTATTTTATTTCTTTTAACCGCAAAAAATCAAGGTCTAAATTATTCACATAATAAATTAAACAACAGAAATTTAAGCATTTTACATTCTTAATCGTTTTTTAACACTCACCTTCTCGTTTAGTCAAAAAAACACTTAAATTGTATTACAATTTAATCGTAACTCTATGGCTTTAAAGATTGTAATCTCTCATAAAACAAAATACAAATACGACCGTCCGGTTTCCCTTTCACCACATATTTTCAGACTACGCCCTGCCCCACACAGCAGAACACCGATTGAATCTTACAGTATAAAAATTGAACCCAAAGAACAGTTTTTTAACTGGCAACAGGATCCGTTTGGAAACTATGTGGCACGTTTGGTATTTCCTGAGAAAACCAAAGAACTTTCTGTAGACGTTGAGATTATAGCCGATTTACAAACCATCAATCCGTTTGACTTTTTTGTTGAAGAGTATGCTGAAGAATATCCGTTTAAATACGACAAAACAGTAAAAAAAGAACTGCTCCCCTATTTAGAAATCACCGACGACGGTCCGCTATTAAAGAAGTTTCTTAAAACTGTAGATTATACGCCTAGAAAAACCATTTTCTTTTTAATTGATATCAATCGAAAAATTTACGAGTACCTGAATTACAATATTCGTATGGAACCAGGAGTTCAATCCTGTGAAGAAACCCTTAAACTTAAAAACGGATCTTGCCGGGATTATGCATGGTTACTGGTACAGGCTCTGCGCCATTTAGGTTTTGGTGCGCGCTTTGTTTCCGGATATATCGTTCAGCTTAAATCCGACGAAAAATCATTAGATGGTCCTTCTGGTCCTGAAGAAGATTTTACCGATTTACATGCCTGGGCAGAAGTGTACATTCCCGGAGCCGGCTGGATTGGTTTCGATGCCACTTCCGGATTGTTAGCGGGTGAAGGTCATATTCCTCTGGCCTGTACACCTTCATTTGAAAGCGCTGCTCCGGTAGTGGGTATGACCGATAAATGTGAAACTGAATTTGAATTCGAGAACACTGTAACCCGTATTTTCGAATCTCCTCGTGTTACAAAACCCTATACCGAAGAGCAATGGAATGCCATTTACAAACTGGGACACAAAGTTGAAAAACAGCTTCAAAAAGGCGATGTTAGATTGACCATGGGTGGCGAGCCTACTTTCGTTTCTATTGACGATATGGAAGCTCCGGAATGGAACACCGAAGCCGACGGGCCTCATAAACGTGAACTGGCAAAAAACCTTTCTGCAAGACTCTATGAATCTTTTGCGAAAGGGGCTATAATTCACCAGGCTCAGGGTAAATGGTACCCCGGAGAACCTTTACCGAGATGGCAAATTGAAATCTGCTGGCGAAAAGACGGCAAGAAAATATGGAACAATAAAAAGCTGTTTTCTATATTTTCAGAAAAAGCTAAAATCCCGAAGAATGCAGATAAATTATTTTTACAAACCCTTACAAAACATCTGGGAGTAACCGATAAAACCATTATTCCAACTTACGAGGATGCTTTCTATTTTCTGTGGCAGGAAGGACAAATGCCTATAGACATTGACCCGACCAAAGAAGATGGAAACATGCTGGTTAAAGAGAAACTTCAGCAAATATTAAAAGACGGAAAATCGAAACCTACCGGACATGTCATTCCGCTCAACAATACCGGAGGTGAATGGTATACCTGCAACTGGGCATTTAGAAGGGAACATTTATTTTTAATTCCTGGAAACTCGCCTATCGGACTTCGGTTACCTTTAAATTCATTACTAATTAAATCAAATGATGAGGAATTTCCGGTGTACCAACCCGATATTTTCTCAAAAAAGAAAACATTACCAAGCTATCAGCGTATTGTTTCAAAACGTATAAAGGACCTAGAAAAACATGGCATACCAAAAAAGAAAACAAACTATTTTATAAGAACGGCTTTATGTGCTGAAATCAGAGACGAAAAACTGCATCTCTTTTTACCTCCTTTAGATAGCATTGAAATCTTTTTAGACTTAATGGCTTCCATCGAGGCCACAGCAAAAGCCTTATCTATTCCAGTGGTTTTAGAAGGTTACGATGCCCCAAAAGACAACCGATTAGATTCCTTGAAGGTAACTCCAGATCCTGGAGTTATTGAAGTAAATGTGCAGCCTGCCAACAATTGGGAAGAATTGTGTCATAATACTTTCACCTTATATAGTGAAGCTAAAAAATCAAGATTAGGAACCGAAAAATTCATGCTCGATGGTAAACATACCGGTACGGGAGGCGGAAACCATGTTACTTTGGGAGGAACTTCTCCTGCCGATAGCCCTTTACTAAGAAAACCAAGCTTATTACGAAGCCTGCTTACCTTTTGGCAACATCATCCAGGATTATCCTATTTATTCTCGGGTGCCTTTATTGGAGCCACAAGTCAGGCACCTCGTATTGATGAAGCCCGAATGGAAAACCTCTATGAACTGGAAATTGCATTTAGTCAAATTCCTAAAGGAGGAGATGTTCCGTTCTGGTTAACCGATAGATTATTTCGCCATCTTTTAACCGATTTAACGGGCAATACACACCGTGCCGAATTTTGCATTGATAAATTATACTCCCCGGATTCATCTTCGGGTCGTTTAGGTATTTTGGAGCTCCGTGCTTTCGATATGCCGCCGCACCCTCAAATGAGTTTAATGCAAAATTTACTGGTTAGAACCTTAGTTGCCTGGTTTTGGAAAAAACCTTATGAACACAATTTAGTACGTTGGGGCACAGAATTGCACGATAAATTTTTAATTGAACACTTTGTTCGCGAAGATATTAAAGACATCGTTAATCAGTTAAACAGAGCCGGATACGCCTTTAAAGAAGATTGGTTTAATCCGTTTTTCGAATTCCGTTTCCCGCTTCATGGTATGGTTGAAATCAATAATATGCATCTGGAATTACGCGCCGGAATAGAACCCTGGAATGTTTTAGGTGAAGAAGCTACCGGACAAGGCACTGCTCGTTATGTGGATTCTTCAGTTGAACGCCTTCAGGTCAAGGTTAATAATTTTAATAACGACCGTTACGTATTAACTTGTAACGGCATAAAAGTCGATTTAAAAAGCACCTCTAAAAAAGAAGAATATGTTGCTGGTGTAAGGTATAAAGCATGGAATCCGTATTCGGCATTACACCCAACGATTGGAGTTGATACGCCTTTAGTCTTCGATATAGTAGACACCTGGAACCGACGGTCTATAGGTGGTTGTACCTATTTTGTGTCGCATCCTGGTGGTCGTTCGTACGACGCTTACCCTGTAAATAGTTTTGAAGCCGAATCGCGACGCATCAGTCGTTTTTGGGAATTTGGACACACTCAGGGCGTTGTTGAAAATATATCTCAGGAAATCGAACCTTCAACAAAACGTGTTCAGGAAAAAGAAAGTGCGAAAAAATTCAGTTTTAAGGTGTTACCTGCTAATTTAGAATTTCCAAATACCTTAGATTTGCGAAAGAAATAAACTAAACTAATACATGACCACAGATTTAAACATATTATTTCAGAATTATTTTTCGAAAGCGAAAAATTATGATGAAGCTTTAAAATCTGATATGTCCTTAAATCCGAATTGGAAAAAATTACTAAGTAATATTTCTGAAATGGATTTAAAAACATTAACTGCCAAGCAAAATGAAATTGACTGGTTAATGGATGAAAACGGTGTAACTTATAATGTTTACAACGATCCTCAAGGTATGCAACGCACCTGGGATTTAAACATTATCCCCTTTTTAATAAATAAAGAGGAATGGCGCACCATTGAAAAAGGTCTAAAACAACGTGCCGAACTTTTAAACTTAGTTTTAAAAGACATTTACGGTAAACGAGAACTTATAAAAAAAGGAATCATTCCTCCTGAGGTGATTTTCGCCCATCGCGGCTTTTTAAGACAATGCGACCAGATTCAATATAAAACGGCTAAAAACATATTAATCTATTCATCAGATTTAGCGCGCGGACCAGACGGACGTATGTGGGTGGTTAACGACAGAACACAAGCGCCTTCCGGTATGGGTTATGCCCTGGAAAACAGGTATTCTATGAACAGAGTACTGCCGGGCTTATTTAAAGATATTAACGTAAAACAACCATCTGGTTTCTTTTACGACTTTAACCAAATGCTTATTGAGGCCGCACCTCAAAATAAGGAGAATCCGAGTATAGTAATTTTAACCCCGGGTCCTTTAAACGAAACCTATTTTGAGCACGCCTATATGTCTTCATTCTTAGGCTATCCATTGGTTAATGGTAACGATTTAGTGGTTAGAAACGGAAAAGTTTATTTAAAAACACTTAAAGAACTAAAACAGGTTGATGTGATTTACCGTCGTGTAGACGACGTTTTTATGGACCCTTTAGAGCTTCGAGAGGATAGTTATCTAGGGGTTACGGGCTTACTCGATGTGGTAAGAAACCAAAATGTGGCTATAGTAAACCCTATAGGTAGTGGTGTTTTAGAAAATTCAGGATTAATTCCGTTTATGAATGCTATTTGTAATTATTTCTTCAATGAAGATTTAATCCTTCCTCAGATCGCTTCCTGGTGGTGCGGACAGGAAAAGGAGCGCGATTATGTTTTTAAAAACATTAAAAACCTTGTAGTTAAACGCATTGATCGTTCTAACCGCGAAAGCTTATTTTTCTGTGAATTCTTGAGTCCAGAAGCTTTAGATAAACTTAAAAAAGATATTTCGGCAAATCCATATCGTTATGTCGCTCAGGAAAAAATTACTTTTTCAACTTCGCCGGATTTTGTAAATGATCATTTAGAAGCCAGAAAAGTGATGTGCAGAACGTTTGCCATTTCAAAAAAGGAAGGCTATAAAGTCATGCCCGGTGGATTAGTAAGGGTAGCTCCCGAACGTGAAAATCTGTTTGTTTCGAATCAGCGTGGTGGAATGAGTAAAGATTTATGGGTCTTATCTGATGAAATTCAAAATAACATCAAACATTACGCCTGGGATAGTTCCTGCAAAATTTCTATTTCCGATATTAACGATTTACCTAGTAATACTGCTGAAAACCTGTTCTGGTCTGGACGCTATTTAGGTCGCGCTCTGGTAACAGCACGTTACATTAGAATGGTGCTTAATAAAATGACGGATGAGCAGTACAGTGCCAAAGAAAACAATTCTGAAAGCCTAAAATACTTGCTACAATCCTTAACAAATATCACCTCTACTTTCCCAGGATTTGTTGGTGAGCATTGCGACATCTTATTGGAGAACCCATTACCTGAAATTATCTCATTAATATTCGATAAAGAACGTATGGGTAGTTTGGCGCAAACCTTGACCAGCTTTAACAATTCATACTACTCGCTGCGCAACCTATGGTCTAAAGACATGTGGCGCGTATTCGACAGTATAAAAAAACTATGGCGTAAATTTGATGAAGCCGATCTATATACCGTTCCGGCGCTTACTAAATTACTCGATCGTACCATTACACGACTCATTGCCTTTATGGGATTAATTGAGGAAAGTATTCTGGTGCAACAAGGTCTGTTGCTTTATTTTATAGGTCTTCAAACCGAACAAGCCATGATGCAGATCTCAAAATTCAGATCATTAATGGTTTTCAATTATGAAGAACGTCTTCAATACGACATTCTGGAATCCTTATTAAGCAGTGACGAAAGTTTAAATATTTATCGCTACAGTTACCGATCGTATTTAAGTCTTGAAAATGTGATTAATTTAACTTTACTTGACAAGGAATACCCAAAATCGTTAACCTACAGACTAAAACGTATTCAAAAGGATATTGATCGTTTGCCGCATTCTGAATTGATTGGTTTTTATACCGAATGCCAGAAACTAATCGCAACGGCTAATAACAAAATTACAAGTCTAAACATTACAGGTTTAATGACTTTAAACGAAGACCGAACACTTCGCGAAAAATTAGATGAAGAATTAACTGATTTAAGCGATATGTTACACGAAACGTCATTAGCGATTTCAAATACGTATTTTAATCACTCGTACCGCCAAACCCAATTGGTTAATCAAAATTTCCCGTTATAATTATGGTATTTCAAGTTTCACATACTACAAGTTACGATTACGAAAACGATGTTACCTTTTGCCATAACATAGCCACATTAAAACCTAAAACCTTAGCCGGACAAGTGCTACTAGATTACCAACTGGAGATTACCCCAACCCCTTCAGAATTAACAGAGCGTGTTGATTTCTTCGGAAACTACATCACTCGGTTTTCGCTTCAAAAAGAGCATAAAAAACTAAAAGTTACTGCTATAAGTAAGGTTTCCAGAAACTACGAAGAACAACCTGATATAAACACTTCAGAAAAAGGAAAGCACATCACGCTTAAGGAAGCTTTAGGTGCTCTTAAAAGTAATGAAGAACATATTATAGATGCTCGCCAATATATTCTGGAATCTATTTTAATCGCTAAAATAACTCCTGAAATTAAAGCTTACGCCGAAGTATCTTTTAAGCCCAATCGGCCGGTATTTGAAGCAGCTTTCGAATTGATGCAGCGTATTTATACCGAATTTGATTTCGACCCTACATTTTCTAACGTGGCTACACCCATACACGAAGTGATAAAAGCTAAAAAAGGGGTTTGTCAGGATTTTGCTCAAATTGCCATTGCCTGTGTGCGTTCCGTTGGGTTACCAGCAAGGTATATTAGTGGCTATATTGAAACACTACCGCCTCCTGGAAAAGAAAAACTAATAGGTGCCGATGCCTCGCATGCCTGGTTTTCGGTTTATATTCCTGGTTTTGGTTGGGTAGACTTCGACCCTACAAATAATCAAATACCTAAAAACCAACACATCATTGTAGCTTGGGGACGCGATTACTACGACGTACCTCCATTAAAAGGTGTTATTTACAGTACAGGAAAAAATAAAATGAATGTGTCTGTTGACATCAGACCTTTTGAAGATATTAAATCTTAACCACTTGCCCTGTAGAACCAGTTTCATGAGGTGTTAACTGATATATAAAATCAGGATTTAATCCCGCTTCCTTTCTATGTGATACATATAAAATAGCTGTTTCGGTCTCTGATGCAATCTTATTTATTAATTGCGTAAACAACTTTACGTCGGCATCATCCAAACCATTAGTCGGTTCGTCTAAAATAAGTAATGGTGGATGCTTCACCATAGCACGAGCTATTAAAACCAGACTTTGATATCCTTTTGATAACGATAAAAAATCCTGTTTTCTAATATCGAACATATCCAAAACACGTAACCAGTGTTGTGCAATTTTTATCTGCTCGTTGGTTGGTGTTTTATAGAGTCCGATGGTGTCAAAAAAACCGGAAACAATCATATTACCAATAGAATCCAAACGTGTAAATCCGCGTAACATATCCGAAGAAAAGTAACCTATTTTCTGTTTAATCTCCCAAACACTCTCACCGCTTCCCTTCTTCACTCCAAATAAGACGATATTCTGACCAAAAGCCTTGGGATTATCACCAAAAATCATACTTAAAATGGTACTTTTCCCAGAACCATTTGGCCCCATTAGTTGCCAGAACTCACCTTTTTTAATTTCCCAGTTGATGTTATTCAAAATTGATCGCTCTCTGTAGTGAACCGATACATCTGTAAATTTTACTATAGGATTGATTTTCTCTGAAACTGGTCGGTAAGCCTTCGGTAAGTCTTCTAAAAAAGATTCGGCAATAGCGTCATCTGATTCTTCAAGTTTTAACTCTACAAGTTCTTTCCCTTCTAAATAATAAACCTTACCAATAAAGGATAGAATATCTTCCTTACGTTTAGTAATTTGCAAAATACGAACCTGCGAACTTAACTTGTTTAGAGTTTGCTCTATTTCAGCCTGTGCCTGAATATCTAAATTCCCAAAAACATTATCGACAATAATGGCTTCGGGATTTTGAGATATTATATGGTTTAAAAGTGCTTTTTTTCGTTCTCCTTGGGATGAATTAATCAATAGATTTCCTGTTGGTGTAACGACATCACAAAAACCATGGATACGTTCTTCCTGAATTAATTTATTGATAGTAATTTCAGAAAAAAGTACTGCCTTAGGTTTTGAAAAATCACTTAAAATATTTCCGTCCTGAATACGCTCAATAAAATCTTGCTTATGGTCTTTATTAGAAATATAAATCGCTATATGCCTATTCAAAAGGGAAATAATTTAGTCTTATTACTTTAAATTTTTAACATGGAAATCTACCAGACCTTCAATTGGTCTGCGTTCAAAGTTACCAACTGTAAAGCCCATTTCTTCAGCAACCTGCTTAATTTCGTCTTTAGCAAAGTAAGCAATAGAACCTGCAAAATGTACCGGAACAGTTTTTAATTCTTCAGCATATTGAAAAATCATACTTTCAGCAAACAGACGAATACCTTTTTTAATAAGTTCTACACAATATTCAGAATCCTTGTTTAAGAACATAAATTCAGCAAAGTGTGCTAAATACGCATTAGGATTTGGTTTTTTATAAAGGTTGTATTTAATATAATCGGTATCCATATTGTACTTACTTTCGAAAGCCACACGAATATTTTCAGGCATGTTATTAAAGTAGTAATCTCTAATTAACTGACGACCGTAGTAATTTCCAGAAGCATCATCCATAATAATATACCCTAAAGAATTGACACGTTGATGCAATACTTTACCATCGTAATAACTACAGTTAGATCCGGTTCCTAAAATACAAACCACTGCAGCTTCGGTTTGTGTATTAATTGTTGAAAATACAGCTGCCATGGTGTCTTCATGAACATGAACCTCTGCGTTAACAAAAACCTCTTGCAAAACGCCTTTAACTACATTCTGTGGTTTTTCGGTACCACAACCTGCTCCATAGAAAAATACGTGCGACACAATTTTTCTATTGGCCTTTAAATCCTCATGACCTTTAATTATCTTTTTTATTTTTTTATCGGATATAATTTCTGGATTAAGCCCCTTTGTGCGCATTTTTTCCAGCATTTTATTACCTTTTCTATCTACTGCTATCCAGTCTGACTTCGTAGAGCCACTATCAACAATTAAAATCATGAGTTTTTAAATAAAAAACCCCACAGACCGTTGTGCTTTAAATACAATAACCTGTGGAGTTGTTAATACTATTATAATATACTTGTTAAATTAGATTTTGCTAATGTATTGAGCAAGATCGATTAATTTAGTTGAATAACCAAATTCATTATCGTACCAAGATACTAATTTAAAGAAATTATCATTTAAAGCAATACTTGCATCTGCATCGAAGATACTTGTCATTGGCTCAGATACGAAATCCTGAGAAACCACAGCTTCTTCAGTATATCCTAACACACCTTTTAATGGTCCGTCTGCTGCTGCTTTTAAAGCGGCTTTAACTTCATCCCATGATGCTGCTTTTTCTGTTCTTACTGTTAAATCTACTACAGAAACGTCTGGAGTTGGAACACGGAAAGCCATACCAGTTAATTTTCCATTTAATTCAGGAATTACTTTACCTACAGCTTTAGCAGCTCCTGTTGAAGAAGGAATGATGTTAGCTAATGCACTACGTCCACCTCTCCAGTCTTTTCTTGAAGGACCGTCAACTGTCATTTGTGTTGCAGTAGTTGCGTGAACAGTAGTCATTAAACCTTCAACAATACCAAAGTTATCGTTAATTACTTTAGCGATAGGCGCTAGACAGTTTGTAGTACAAGATGCGTTAGAAACGATGGTGTGCTCTGCAGTAATTTTATCGTTGTTAACACCCATTACGAACATTGGTGCATCGGCAGATGGTGCAGAAATTGCAACTTTCTTAGCTCCGGCTGTGATGTGTTTTTGAGCACCTTCTAAAGTTGTAAAGATACCAGTACAATCTAAAACAACCTCAGCTCCTACAGCATCCCATTTTAAATCTTCTGGGTTACGCTCAGCAGTAATTCTGATTTCGTTTCCGTTAACTACTAAGTTTCCGTTTACGATATCAATAGTTCCATCGAATCTACCGTGAACAGAATCATACTTTAATAAGTAAGCCAAATGCTCTACATCTAATAAATCGTTGATTCCTACTATTTGTATATCTGGTCTTGAAGCCGCTACTCTAAACGCAATTCTACCTATTCTTCCAAATCCGTTGATTCCTAATTTTAATTTTGACATAATCTTTGTTATAAATGTTAAGTGCTCATAATGTCTGAGACACGCAATAATTCTAAATTTATTTTTGTTTTACCTTTAATAGCTTTTTCAATTGGAGTTAATTCCATTTTTCCGTTTAGTAAACCCACCATATAGTTGGTTTCTCCTTTTAATAAGGATTCTACAGCTTTTACGCCCATTCTACTGGCAAGAACACGATCGAAACACGATGGTGCTCCACCACGTTGCATATGACCTAAAACAGATACTCTTACATCGTAACCTTCCATATTTTGATCTACGTAATCCTTAAGCTCGAAAATATTCTTTCCTATTTTATCACCTTCAGCTACGATTACAATACTTGAGGTCTTACCTGTACTTTTACTACGGTTTAAAGAGTCTACCAAACGATCTAACCCTAAGTCTTCCTCAGGAATTAAAATCTCTTCGGCTCCACCAGCAATACCAGCGTTTAATGCAATATGCCCAACATCACGCCCCATAACTTCGATAAAAAATAATCGGTTATGAGAACTCGCGGTGTCACGTATTTTATCAATCGCATCAACAACTGTATTTAATGCTGTATCAAAACCTAAAGTATGGGTTGTTCCGAAAATATCGTTATCAATAGTTCCTGGAATTCCCATTACAGGAAAGCCAAACTCCTGATTAAAAATCATAGCTCCTGTAAACGATCCATCTCCACCAATAACCACTAAGCCTTCGGCTCCAACTTCTACTAATTTATCGTAAGCTTGTTTTCTTCCTTCTTCTGTTCTGAAACGATTGGAACGAGCAGACTTTAAAAATGTTCCTCCTTTGTTAATAATGCCTTTAACACTACGTGCGTTAAGTTCTTCGAAATCACCATCGATTAAGCCTTCATAGCCACGATAAACACCAAGACATTCTATATTATGGTAAGAGCAGGTTCTAACGACAGAACGAATGGCTGCATTCATTCCCGGAGAATCGCCTCCCGATGTTAAAACTGCAATTTTCTTTATTTTATTCGACATAAATTGATTAGTATATGAAGTAAAATTAGTAAAGAAAAACCATATATCTATGGCATTTATTGCATTTTAATGACGCTTTTAAAACTATAACGTTTTAGTTAATAAAAAAAACAAATTATAGCTGAAAAATTATGATTTCCGAAATGTAAACAGGTGATTTATTTCTATTTAGAACTTTTTAAGCGAATAAACTCAGGAATTGCACTCTCTTCATTTTCTTCCGGTTTTTCGATAAGCACGGGGTCTGGTTTTTCAGATTTTTTAAACAAACTCTGAATCAATTCTTTAAAGGTATCAAAATCCACACTATATGAAACTCCCACCCCTTGTGTATAGCCTATAGCTTCACCAAAATTACGAATACTATTTTCTCTATTAAATACGGTTGCTGTTAAAGTACCATCTTCATTTAATAAAAAGTCGATTTCAACGTCTCCGGCAATGACAGTTTCGGTAGCACCGGCACCACCTACAGGCACCCCTACTTTACCGTTAATTAATACACGATCGGTAATTTTCGTTTGAAGTGTTACCCCAAAACGGTCTCCTGTTTGATAATCTGGCCTATTGGCTCCAGCTTCATAATTTAGTCCAACATTTACTTTACTATCTCCAGAAGTAAATATGCCGTTAATAATACCGTTAAGTCTATCTGCAATGGTTCCTGAAAAATTAAGTCCGCTCAAACCTCTTGAAAACGATCCTGTAGAAATTAAAAATAAGGCCTGATTTTGTCTATCATCTGAAGACTCTAAACTATATTGAAGTTCTGACTTAATAGTTGAATTAACGTTAGGAAATTTAAAGCTAAATTCTGGTTGAGGCTGCTCAAGGTCTCCCGTTAAATCGATGTATAACTCTACAGGAATACTTCTGTTAATCGGGTTTTCAAGTAACGGTGACGGATTGGTTTGTTCTTTAAGAACTGCCTGCATATTAATTTGTGCCTTTAACGGGTCGCCTTCCCATGCAATAGTTCCTCCGGGCATCACATTGAATTCCTTTTGAATCAATCCGCCGTAAGCAAAATTATAAACCCCTTCAAACACGGAGAAATCTCCCCACATATTAAATTTACCATTGGTGTTGATTTCTACAAGTAAACCGCCACTACCACGACCTCTAAGCGAATGCCCTGAGTTTTTATCAATAATAATTTCCAATTCAGCATCTTGTGTAACATCTAAATCGAAGTCTAACTCTAAGCCTTCTATTTCATTAAAAACAATTTCTTTACCACTACGTCTAGCTTCTTTTTCTTCTTTCGTAATAAAATGGATATAAGTATTATCTCCGAATGATTCGGTGTCGCTAAGCGGAATTTTAAATACGGTTCCTGGCTTTGTTTCTCCTAAAACACTAATAACCAACTGCTCCGTAGGCCCTTTTAAAGAAGCATAACCACTCATAAATGCCGTTCCGTAATACAAGGCATCTTCGGTTTCTTTGGTGTCTAAAACCAATAAATTAGGTGTTCGTATATCTAAATCTAAATTCCAGTTTGAAAAATTCACGTGGCTAATCGATCCGTTTAACTGACCTTTAGAATTGTATTTGCTATCGGATATTGGTATTTTATTAAACTTAAACGTCTGATCGGTTAAAGACACCGATGCATTTTGTGCAAAGTCATAATCGACATTTAAATACGGAATGCCCAAGCCTGCGTTATTTAGTTTTACATCCCCGTTAATATCTGGCTTATTTAAATTACCAACAACATGCACCACTCCTGTTGCCAAACCACGAATATTTGACAAAACATCCTGAAGCAACGGATTTAATGGTTGTAAATTGAATTCGTTAAATTCCAAATTTACATCAATACTCGACTGCTCACCTAAAGCATTAATATCACCCACAGCTCTAAAAGACTTTTTCTCGTCATCTTTTATCGAAATATCCACATTATAATTAGTAAGGTTTTCATTTCCAGTGATAGAAGCATCAAACGAACCTAAATCAAAGCGATTAACTTTAAAGTCCTCAATAACAATTGTTGAATTAGGCAAATAACTTCCATTTTGCTGTAAAATATCAAGCTTCCCATTTACACGACCTTCGAGTGACAAACTATCAATATCAGGAACTATTTTAGTCAGACTTACATTTTTAAAATCGAGTTTAATATCCTTTTGAGTAGAATCCTTAATCATACCGGAAAGCCTGACTTCTTCATTCCCGTGAGTAACCACAAATTTGTCGATATCAAACGTAGAAACATCTCTATCAAAAGACACCTTATTATTAAGGTCATTCTCCTCGTTAATATACCAGGTGTAATCTTTTATCGTAAAATCTGATTTTTTAAAACCAATTACCGATTTATTCTCCTCGTTAATAGTGTGATAAAAACTCAGATTAAAAATATCTTTATTACGCTTTCCGCCCTGAAACTCTGTACGCATAAATAAGGTATCATTTACGGTTACATTAATCAGACTAAATTTAGAAACATCGTAATACTTGGTATTTAAACTATCAGCCTCTACATAGGTATTAAACAGCGGATTACTATTATCTACCTGCAATTCAATATTATTCACAAAATGGTCGAGTAATTTAATTTCCGGAGACTTGAATGTTAGTCTAAACTGACTTTCATCACTCTCTACACGACCACGAATAAACGTATTCTTTCCTAATTCGACTTCAGGATAAAATACCTCAACGATTTTATTGTAAATTTTAAAATTGAAATCGATACTCTGGTCAGTTGACACCTTGTACGGTTCGTAATTGGTGTAAATATATCCTAACGAGTTTTGAAACAATTTCTTTAGATCTCTGAATCTAAATCGTCCTTTTAATTCGCCTTCTACAATATCTGGAGAATTAATCCCGATGTAACGCATATTGTTTTCGAAACGGGAAAATACTTCAAACTTGTCGAAAGTATAAGTGTCATTTTGATTTCTATAAGACGTATTTTCAAATATAACTCTACCATAGGCATCATCGTAACCACTGGCATTCATATTCATTTTCACATCACTTCTGAAAATGGAAATGCTATCCTTTTTTACAAAATTCAACACATTTAAATTGGCATAACCCACATTAGCCACAAAGTCGTACTTACTAACAGCATCTGAGAAATCAACCAACCCTAAAAAGTTTAGTTTTAAATTTTTATCGTTTGAAATTAAATTACCATCGAAAATCTTATTTCTTACATTTCCAGCAACCTTTATTCCGTGATAAATGTACCCATTGTACATCACTTCAAAAACATCACCCTTTACCTGTGTGTTTATAGTTTCGGTAACAAAACCTTTACCTTTTACATCGAAATTTAATGAAGCCTCGCCTATCTCTTCCGACTCTAAGAAGGTTCCGAAATCGAACTTTTCAAAAATGATATTTCCTTTGTAAGAGGCGTTATCGATATCGTTAATGGTGGTAATTTCCAGATCGGAATCTACCAAACCAAGATCGGTTCCTATCTTAACATCAGCTACCACTGTTGACGCTGTTACCTGCGTATTCCCTGTAATTGTAAATTGTCCCAAACGGTCCAATGAAGACGGCAATGAAGCTCCTAAAACATTTGGTAGTAATGCTTTTAAATCACTGTACGTTGAGCTTAAATTAGAAAGGTAAGCATTCATTGAGAAATCGTCTTCCTCTTTGCTAAACAGGTTTTTGAAATTAATATTCCCGTAGATTCTGGTATTTCTGCTCGTATTTAATCGTAAGTTCTTAGTTCGTAAATCGTTTAATGTTCCTGATAAGTCCACGCTAAAATGAGCTTCCTGTCCTTTACCAAACTCATCGTAAAACGTATTAAGTTCGTCCAGTAAAACCGAAGAATCTTCAAAACTTGCAGTTACCAAAACCTTATCGGTAAAATACTGAAGGTCTTCTCTAAGATATTCAAACTTCAAGTCACCTTTTAAGCGAGAATTTGGCGTTTTTATATCCAGATTCGCAAAGGTCATATCGGTTAAAGTATAAGCGAAATTCGTGGTTAAATTTTTCACTTTAACCCCGCGGCTATCAATAAAATTTAGCGTATTAACACGCATACTCACATCACTTCCGTTTATTAAGAAGTTAGTTGCATTGATATTTAGATTATAAAATTCGAGAAGTTTTGTGCTTTCCTTATTTTCATCCAATAGTCTGAAAACACCATCATAAATGGACACATCGCTAGACGACATTAAAAAACTACTTTTTTCAGATCTAGGGTTATCATCTTCAAACTTGTTCACGAAAACATCTAAATTCGTTTCGATCGCATCCTTATACGTCACAATATTAAACACTAAGCCTTCTAAATCAATATCTCCGAAAACCAGTTTTCCTTCCGATAGATTTTTAAAACTTATAATGGATGTATTTAATTCTGACACACTAATTAAGGTGTCCTGCTTGTAATCCTGAATATAAATATCTTTCAACTCAATATCTCCATTAAGTTGCATACTTACCCGGTCTATATTTATGTTGGTTTTAAACTCGTCGTTAAGCTTTTTAGTGGCATAATTTCCCAGCTGAGTTTGCACAAAAGGAATTGTTAACACCAAAACCAGAATGATGAACATAAGCACAAATAGTGCTAAAAGTTTTAGTATTATTTTGAGGACTTTTTTAATATGCTGCTAAGTTAAAATTTAAAAAACAAGGTTCTATTTATCATTTAAGCGTTTATCATCAATTCAGACCTTAGATAAAACACATTCACCATTTTTACATTTCCATTAATAAAATAATTAAGTAGTTTTGTAATTACGATGAGTCCAATAAAATAGATGACTTATTGGTTTTCAAAATTAACAATTATTATGCCTAAATCTTATTAATGGCGACACAAAATATTTACATTCTTGGAATTGAGTCTTCCTGTGATGATACAGCAGCAGCTGTAATGCATAACGGACGCATTTTAAGTAACATCATTGCGAACCAGAAAATACACGAAGAATACGGTGGTGTGGTGCCCGAATTGGCATCGAGAGCACACCAGCAAAACATAGTTCCAGTAGTGCATCAGGCCTTAAAAAAAGCTGGAATTACCAAAGAACAACTAAACGCTATTGCCTTTACAAAAGGGCCTGGTTTAATGGGATCGTTATTGGTGGGAACTTCTTTTGCGAAATCTTTAGCTTACGGACTGGACATTCCCTTAATAGATGTAAACCACATGCAAGGTCACATTCTAGCCCATTATATTGACGAAGAAGGCTTTGAAAAACCTCCATTTCCGTTTTTAGCCATGACTATTTCTGGCGGACATACCCAAATTGTGCGTTGTGATAGTTATTTTGACATGACTGTTATTGGTGAAACTATTGATGATGCGGTTGGTGAAGCCTTTGATAAAAGCGGGAAAATTCTGGGCTTAGGCTACCCTGCTGGACCAGAAATAGACAAACGAGCTAAATTAGGAAATCCGAAAGCCTTTAAGTTTACTAAACCTAAAGTTGATGGATTAAACTTCAGCTTTTCAGGATTGAAAACTGCAATTTTGTATTTCATTCAAAATGAAACCAAGAATAACCCGAATTTTGTTGAAGAAAACCTCAACGACATTTGTGCTTCAATTCAACACACCATTATTGGTATTTTAATCGATAAACTAAAACTGGCATCGAAAGAAACCGGTATTAAACATATTGCCATTGGTGGCGGTGTATCGGCCAACTCCGGAATTCGTCAGGCTTTAAAAGATGGCGAGAAAAAATTTGGCTGGACCACCTACGTTCCTAAATTTGAATTCACAACCGATAATGCTGCTATGATTGCCATTGTTGGCCATTTAAAATATTTAGAAAATGAATTTGCTGATCAAAGTGTCGCAGCTTCAGCACGATTAAAAATTTAAGTTTAATTAAAACCCCAAAACTACTTCTATGATTAAAAAACTACTTACCTACAGTTTGTTTTGTTTTACCGTTTCTGCTTTGGCTCAAACTTCTACAGAAGAAGATTTAATTACCATTGAAAGCACGAAACAGATAGACTCATTTTTACAGGCTAAAAAACATAAGGGCAACAAAGTTGTAACCTTTAATGAAGAAAAGCACAAAACCATTTTGGCTAAAGAGCTTTTTAGTATGTCTCGAGGCGCTGTAAAAATTAAAGAAAATGAATTTGAAAAGACCTTTTATAAGGTTCTTGAAAAAAACAAAACACCATATTACAGGGTAAGTTATATTTACTTAGATGGTGCGCAACAAACTGAAGACGACATTACAAATTTACGTTCAGAAATTGTTACAAAATACAAGAACGGTATTCCGTTTTCTTATTTAGCAAAACAGTATTCGATGGATGCATACGCTAACAAAGGTGGTGATTTAGGTTGGTTTACTGAAGGCAAAATGCCTATAGAATTTGAAGCCGAAGTCATTAACGGAAACCACAGTTTAGAAGATATTTTTAGTGTAGACATACCGGAAACTAATGCCCATTATTTGGTATTACAAACACACGAACCAAAACATATTGCCGAAATAAAAGTTTTAAAAATTGTTGAAGCTATAAACTAATGCAGTTATTTTATAATCCAGATATTACCGAAAATACAGCTCAATTTTCTTTCGATAAAGAAGAAAGTAAACACATTGTAAAAGTCCTACGAAAAAGCATTGGAGACACTTTACACATTACCAACGGAAATGGCTGGTTATTTACTGCAGAAATTACTGTAGCTGACATAAAAAACTGTTTGGTCAAAATAACATCAAAAACGTTACAGCCAAAGCGCAATTGTCATTTGCATTTGGCTGTAGCGCCTACAAAAATGAACGACCGCTACGAGTGGTTTTTGGAAAAAGCTACAGAAATTGGTATTGAAAGCGTAACTCCCGTATTTTGCGACCACAGCGAACGTAAAGTTATTAAAGCCGATAGGTTTGAAAAGATTTTACAATCGGCTACCAAACAATCTTTAAACTGTTACATGCCTAAACTTAATGAGGCCATTTCATTTAAAGAATTTATATCTCAAAACTTTGAAGGCGATTTATTCATCGCTCATTGCGAGGAAACCGATAAAAAATCATTAAAACAGGAACTAAAACCCAATACCAACGTTACCATTCTAATTGGTCCGGAAGGCGATTTTAGTACCAAAGAAATTGAATTGGCTATAGCTAATAAATTTATTCCTGTAACTTTGGGAGAAACCCGTTTACGAACCGAAACAGCGGCTATTGTTGCTTGCCACAGTGTTGCTTTTGTAAACGAAACAATTTAAACGATGATGAAACGAGTTTTACCCCTATTGTCTTTACTCCTATCCTTCGGTGGATTTGCTCAGGAACTCGCTTTCGTAAAATATAAAGGTGGCGGCGACTGGTATGCCAACCCAACATCGTTACCAAATTTGATTACCTATTGTAATCAAAACATCGACACTCAGATTAATCCAAAACCACAGACGGTTGATGTTGATAGTCCAGATTTATTTCAGTTTCCATTAGTTCACATGACCGGGCATGGCAATGTGTTTTTTAGTGATAATGATGCTGAAAATCTTCGGGATTATTTAATCTCAGGTGGCTTTTTACATATCGACGATAATTACGGTATGCAACCCTATATTACCAAAGAGCTAAAAAAAGTATTTCCTGATAAGGATTTAGTAGAATTACCCGCTAACCATGAGATTTTCAATATAGCTTTCCCTTTTCCTGATGGCTTACCAAAGATTCACGAGCACGATGGTAAGCGCCCTCAAGCGTTTGGATTATTTCATGAAGGCCGATTGATGCTTCTGTTTACTTTTGAAAGTGATTTAGGAGATGGCTGGGAAGACCCGGAAGTACATAACGACCCTGAAAATGTTAGAGAAAAAGCATTAAAAATGGGTGCTAATATTGTTAAATACGCATTTGAACACTAACATGCAACTCACCCATTACACTTCAAATTTTAACAAAAGAACATTCCCAATAACCGTGGTTGGAGATAATGTTACCAATGCACCAAATATTGGGAGCTTGTTTAGAATGTGTGACGCCTTTGGAGTTGAAAAATTAATACTTTGTGGAGAAGGTATTACACTTGGCAGAAAAACAGCTAAAACTTCACGTGCCACCGAAAAGGTGGTGCCTTACGAAATTTACGAATCTGCTTTAGACCAAATAGAAAATCTAAAAAAAGATCATTTCATCATAGCTCTTGAAATTACAAGTACAAGTCAACCAATTCATACCTTTCAACTCCCAACAGAAAAACCCATTGTCTTAGTTGTTGGCGATGAAAACTTTGGTGTTTCCGAAGCTATTTTAAATTTCGCTGATGCGATTATTCATATCGATATGTTTGGTCAAAATAGCAGTATGAATGTGGTACAAGCTACAAATATTGCTTTATACGAAATGACAAAACAACTTTTATAAAAAAGTACACCTCTAAGAAGAGAATATTCCCCTCTTTTTTATTTTTTTTTAGCTTCTTTGTAAACAAACACAAACCATACAATATTTATAATAATGAATTACCCCATTAAACTTAACTTAAAACCAATCTATTTCGTAACCCTTTTATTTTGTTCATTAGGTTTCGGACAAGAACACATCCTGTGGTACGACCAACCTGCAAGTAATTGGAACGAAGCACTTCCTTTAGGTAATGGTAAAATTGGTGTTATGGTTTTCGGAAATACCACAAACGAGCACATTCAGTTGAACGATGACTCGATGTGGCCAGGTAATGATCCGGACTGGATTGAACCAGAAGGAAACAAAGAGGACCTTGACCACATCAGAGATTTATTATTTGAAGGCAACAACAAAGCTGCCGACAGTTTGTTTGTAGCTAAATTTTCAAATAAAACTATCGTAAGATCTCACCAAACATTAGGCGATTTATTTATCGATTATAAACACGACAACATCACAGATTATCGTCGTGAACTGAATATAGAAAATGCCACCTCTCAGGTTTCTTTCAAATCTAATGGCTATTTGTTTACTGAAAACATTCTGGTCTCTCATCCACATAAAGTCATTGTTATTGAATTGGCTACCAATGCTCCTGAAGGCATCAATGCTAAACTAAAACTTAGCAGACCTCAGGATGCCGATTTCGAAACTGCAAAGCCTTTTACAACAGAAAACGGACTTCTTCTTATGCAAGGAGAAGTAACACAGCGTGAAGGTAAATTTAATTCGCAACCTAAACCCATTACGCACGGCGTTAAATTTGAAACAGCCTTAAAAGTAATTAATGAAAAGGGAACTGTTTTAACCACTCAAGACTATATAGAGCTAAAAAACGTTAAGAAAGCCACTTTATATATTGTAAATAACTCATCATACTATTTTGATGATTATAAAAAACAAAATCAAAAGGATTTAAAGGCCATTGACTCTAAATCGTTCGACGACATTAAAAAAGTTCATATTAAAGATTATCAAGAATTTTATTCACGAGTAAAACTTCAAATAAACCAAGAAGATTTCAGTAGCATTCCTACAGACCAAAGAATTGAAGCTGTAAAAAATGGTAATATCGACACTGGTTTAGAAACCTTGTTATTTAATTACGGCCGTTATTTATTAATTTCTTCTTCCAGAGAAGGCACTAACCCTGCAAATCTACAAGGGTTATGGAATCAGCATTTAAAAGCCCCATGGAACGCCGATTACCATGCGAACATTAACCTTCAAATGAATTACTGGTTAGCCGATGTTACCGGACTTGGAGAACTTAACAATCCGCTTTTCAACTATGTTGACATGCTGGTTGAAAACGGAAAAACGACGGCTAGTAAAAACTTTGGTTGCAGTGGGTCTTTTATTCCTCATGCCACCGATTTATGGGGACCAACATGGTTACGTGCCCCTACGGCATACTGGGGTTGTTCTATGGGTGCTGGAGGATGGCTTATGCAGCATTACTGGCAACATTACAGATTTACAAAAGATAAAAATTTCCTGAATAAACGCGTATATCCTGCGCTTCATGAAGTCACTAAATTTTATAGCGATTGGATTATTGAAGATCCTCGAGACGGCACTTTAATTTCAGCCCCCTCCACTTCGCCAGAAAACAGATTCATAAATGAAAACGGTGATCAAGTAGCAACTTGTCTAGGAAGCGCCATGGACCAACAAGTCATTCATGAAGTTTTCGAAAACTACCTAAAAACCTGCGAAATTTTAAATATTGACAACGACTTTGTTAGAAAAATAAAGCAACAGAAAAGTCAGTTGCGTCCGGGGTTTGTTTTAGGTGATGATGGCAGAATTTTAGAATGGGACAGACCCTATGAAGAACCGGAACCTGGCCACAGGCACATGTCTCACCTTTATGGGTTTCATCCAGGAAACATCGTAACAAAAGAGAATGCGCCAGAATTATTTAATGCCGTTAGAAAAACGTTAGACTACCGTTTAGAAAACGGAGGAGCTGGTCCGGGTTGGAGCCGGGCCTGGTTAATTAATTGTAGCGCCAGACTTCAAGATGCCGAAATGGCTCACGAGCACATTCAATTCTTGTTTAAAAAATCTATAGGTAAAAACCTTTTCGATTTACACCCGCCTTTTCAGATTGATGGTAATTTTGGCTATACCGCAGGAGTTGCTGAAATGCTTTTACAATCTCAAGAAGAAAACGTGATTCGTATTTTACCTGCTTTACCAAAAGCATGGAAAGACGGCTCTGTGTCAGGTTTAAAAGGACGTGGTGGATTAACCTTCGATATTGTTTGGAGTAATAGCCAATTAGACAAAGTAACAATTACCTCAAAATTCAATCATCAGTTCAAATTAATTTATAAGGATACTGTAAAAAATCTTCATTTAAAAAAAGGAGAAACTTTTATTGTTGAATTATAAAAATTTTAAATTAAATGAAAATATCAACCTCAAATTTAAATCGAACCAATTTCTTAAAAACTCTTTTCCTTCTGTTTTTAATCAATATATCTTATGCTCAGCAGGGATTAAAGTCATTTGCCGATCAATGGGAATTTGTTGGCATTGCAGTAGAAGAGCCAGGATATACTATTTGGGGCACTTCTCCTATAATTGATGACAATGGTAAAACTCATTTATTTGTTGCCAGATGGCCGGGAAATACTGTTGAACCTGGATGGAGAACACATAGTGAAATTGCACATTATATTGGGGATTCTTCAGAAGGTCCTTTTAAATTTGTTGACATTGCTGTTAAAGGCCAAATTGAAAACAAACTAAATTCAACAGATTCGCTATCAAATAAAAACATTTTTGCTCCTCACAATCCTACCATAAAGAAAATAGGTGATGTCTATGCTTTATTCTACATTGTTAACAACGGAATAAAAGAACATCCATCAAACCAATATATCTGTCTGTCTACATCAAAAAGCTTAAACGGACCCTGGGAACCTGTAAATACTGACGGTGCTATTTTACGACCTTCACAAAACAAAGATTACTGGAACTACAATGCCAGTAATGGGGTTAACAACCCTACCCTATTACAGCACCCTAAAGGCGGTTTTTTCCTTTATTACAAATCGGAAAAAGCACGGATGGGTTTAGCTATAGCCGAGCACTTGGAAGGGCCATATGTTCAAATGCCGTTTCCTGTAACTGTAAACGACAGAAATATTGAAGATGGTTACGCATTTATGTTTAATAATAAATTTGCCCTACTAACAACAGACAATCATGGTATCGTAGAAGAAGGCGGAGGTATTTTATGGACATCTAATGATGGTATACACTTTGACTCTAGCGAAAAAGGATTCCATCGCATAAATGATTATACACCTATAAATATGAAAGACGCTAAAGTGCACTATGGTCCTAAAAACAAATCTTACGCAAAATTTGAACGTCCGCAGATTTTATTAATTAACAATAAACCTAAATATTTATACGTTGCATCAGGTACTAATATCTATGGAGGTGACGCACCGGTAAGCTACGTTTTAAAAGCTAAGGATAAATAATGCATAACCTAAAAAATACGAAAGCAGTAATTCGGGTGTATTTGTTGTGTTTAGTTTTTAATTATATTTACTAAATGAACTCAAAAATCATCGCCAACGGTATTCTCAGAGCGATAGCTATTCTTTTAGGTGTGGCTCTATTGCTTTTCTTCCTTTATAAAATTCAATCGGTTATTAGCTATTTGGTTATCGCCTCTGTAATTTCCTTAATCGGGCGACCTATCGTTTTATTTCTAACCAACCGATTAAAATTTAAAAGTACGTTGGCCGTTGTGGTAACCATCGTCTTTTTACTGGGTTCGGTTATTGGTTTAGTAACTATGTTTGTGCCTTTAATTATTGAGCAAGGACACAAATTATCGTTGTTAAACATCAACGAATTACAAACCAATATTGATGATTTATATACTGAAATTATTCACTATTTCGATTTGCGAAAAATCGATGTACGCCAGTCTCTTGAAGAAACGAAACTGTTATCTAAGTTAGATTTATCAATGATTCCTTCTTTCTTAAACTCAGTTGTTAGTGGTTTAGGGAGTTTTAGTGTGGGCTTATTTTCAGTCTTATTTATTTCGTTTTTCTTTCTGAAAGACAGTAAATTATTCGAGCATGGCATTTTAATCTTTATTCCAGACAACAAAGAAACGCAGTGGAAAAACTCTTCAACAAAAATTAAAGACCTATTATCCAGATACTTTGTAGGACTGATTCTTCAAATATCTATTCTATTTGTCATTTATACCACAGGCTTACTTATAATTGGGATTGAAAACCCCATTGTAATTGCGTTTTTATGCGCTTTATTAAACCTGATTCCTTATGTTGGACCATTAATCAGTGTCGTTTTGATGCTTACTTTAACCATGACCAGTCATTTAGGTGAAGGTTTCAGTGATGTTATTTTACCAAAAACATTTTGGGTATTTATTGTGTTTTTAATTGGTCAGTTAGTCGATAATTTTTTCAGTCAGCCCTTTATATTTTCAAAAAGTGTCAAATCACATCCACTGGAAATTTTCCTGGTAATTTTAATAACAGGCATATTATTCGGGGTTATTGGCTTAATTTTGGCAGTTCCGGCGTATACCGCTATTAAAGTGGTTTTAAAAGAATTTTTATCGGAAAACAGCATCGTAAAAAAATTGACTAAAGATTTATAATCCCTTTTGAATACCGACATTTTAAATACCGAAGTTCAGGAATTTATTAATCAACATTTAAATTCAGACATCACCTCGTTAATTCTGAAAGGCTCCCCGTTTCCTTCAATAGACACTAAAGAACTTATTGAACAAATTGAAGCCAAAACCCGTTGCGAAAAGAAATTACCTTCGTGGTTTAATGCGGAACAGATTTATTATCCAAACAAATTAAACATAGAACAAACGTCCTCAGAGGTCACAGCAGCATATAAATCGAGTTTACTTTCAGGGGAATCTATCATCGATTTAACAGGTGGTTTTGGAGTAGATTGTTTTTATTTCTCGAAAGTTTTTAAAAGTGTTGAACATTGCGAGATTAACACATCTCTTTCTGATATAGTTAAGCATAACTACAAACAGCTGGGGGTAAGTAATATTGAAACTCATGCCATAGACGGTATGGAATTTCTAAAAAACACCAACAAAACCTACGATTGGATTTACATCGATCCTTCACGACGTCATGATAGCAAGGGCAAAGTTTTCTTTTTAAAAGATTGTCTTCCCAATGTACCTGAACATTTAAATCTTCTGTTTAAACGTTCAAAAAATATATTAATAAAAACATCACCTTTGCTTGATTTTTCGATTGGTATCGATGAATTAAAACATGTTAAAACCATTCATGTAGTAGCTTTAAACAACGAGGTTAAAGAACTTCTTTGGGTTTTAGAACAAGATTTTTCGGAAGAAATTTCTATTGAAACCGTGAATCTGAAAAATGACAGAAATGAAGTCTTTAATTTTTCATTTGGTGCCGAAAAAACTCTGGAATCTAATTACTATGAACCTCTCACTTATTTATACGAACCAAACAGTGCAGTTTTAAAAGCCGGCGGATTTCACTCAATAAGCAATCAATTAAAGGTTGATAAACTACATAAGCATTCTCATTTATACACCAGTAATAAGCATATAGAATTTCCCGGCAGATGTTTTAAAATCGAATCCATAGTTAATTACAATAAAAAAGAACTTAAAAAACTCGGAGTTACCAAAGCTAATATTACCACGCGAAACTTTCCAGAAACGGTTGAACAACTTCGAAAAAAGCATAAAATTAAAGACGGAGGAAACACATATCTGTTCTTTACCACCGACTTAAACAATAACAAAATTATTTTAGTAACGAGTAAATTGTAATCTCTTTAAGATCTGGGTTTATCTATACCACGATCGTACATTACTATACTTCCGGCAACAGAAACATTAAGGCTTAATTCGGATTTAAATTTCACTAAAAAATGCGATTTTTCAATGGCTTGTTTAGACAATCCGTGATCTTCGGCACCTAACAAATAAACGCAACGCCTTGGATGATGAAAGGTTTCTAAAGGCACGGCTTCATCGGTAAGTTCAACTCCTACTAATCTTGCGCCTTTTGGCAAATTATTAAAAAAATCGTCGAAGGTTTCGTAATGAAAATAAGGTATCGCTTTAACGGCGTTATGGGTATCGCAAGCCTGTTTAGCATAGCGGTTACCTATTGTAAAAATAAAACTGGCTCCTAAGTTTTGAGCAGAACGCCATAACACCCCTAAATTTTCAGGTGTTTTCCCATTTTGAATTCCTATTCCGAAGTATTCATTTGTAAAATTGTCCATGGCGCAAAAATAGACATTTAAAGCTTTAAATGGAAGATGAATTCCCAACCTCACTCAAAGCTACACAGGGCTCATAAGCACCCGGAAACGGATTATAATTTAAAATTTCTTTACCTACTACTTTCGAAGTATAATAACCATATAGCGTATAATACCTTATAAACGTTAAATATTTGTAAGTATAGTATAATTCTTTGTTTTCAACGTCGTCTTCAGACTTAGCCAGAATTTTAAAAATTTCCTGTTGCTGGTCTTCCGAAACCTCAAAATAAGCCGTTAATAATTCTAAGAATTCAGCTTGATCGCCTTGGAAAACTTCCTTTTGAAAAACACTTTTAAACTTATTCTCAAAATATGTTTGTCCTTTAATAAATTGTTCTTTCTCTGTTTTATTCAATACTTGTTCCAATACACGATCAATAAACAGGGGTACATTAACATCTAATGCCCCAACCGTATCTGAAGCCGGCAAGATAATATCAACCAAATGATGTATTATAATACTTTGTTCCTTATTTAAAAATGATAAAGTGTTATGTTCTGACTTAGAATCTTCTTTACAAGATACCAAAACATTAAACAAAGCAGATGATGCCACAACGCCACCCAAAATAACGGGCATGGTTTTTAATACGTCTCTCCTAAGCATCCTGATTTCCTTTTATTTGATTAACGGCATGCTGTGCTGCCCTGGCGGTCAATGCCATATATGTTAACGACGGATTTTGATACGCTGAAGACGTCATACAAGCGCCATCGGTAACATAAACATTAGGTACGGCATGAATTTGATTATGTTTATTCAAGACTGATGTTTTAGGGTCGTGCCCCATTCTAGCCGTTCCCATTTCATGAATGGCGTGGCCCGGATGACACTCAATATCGTAACCTTCCACATTTTTAAATCCTGCCTTTTCAAACATCGCTACAGCCTGTGCCTGCATGTCTTTACGCATTTCCTTTTCGTTTTCTTTAAACTCACAGTCAAACTTTACAGTAGGTTGCCCCCATTGGTCTAATTTGTCGTAATTCAACATCATCTTATTTTCATGATACGGTAAACATTCACCAAAACCAGACATACCAATTTCCCAAGGTCCCGGTTTAAACAAGTCTTCTTTAAGTTTTGTACCAAAGCTTAACTCCGGAATGGCACGTTGCCAGTTTTGTCGGCTCGCACTACCTTGAAAGCCGTAACCTCGTAAAAAGCTTTTCTCTTTATTTTCGGAATTTAAATTTCTAAATCTCGGAATATGAAAACTCGCCGGACGACGGCCTTTATAAAATTTATCGTCAAAACCTTCAACCGTAGCTGTGGCTCCCACTCTAAAATGATGATCCATTAAATTATGCCCCAGTTCGCCACTATCATTTCCCAAACCATTTGGAAAACGATCGGATTTTGAATTAAGCAAAATCGCGGTTGATGCCACAGTTGAAGCACAACAAAAAATAACTTTCGCTTCGAAAACCAGTTTTTCATTGGTGTTCGCATCAACAACCTCAACACCAGTAGCTTTGCCTTCTTTTTCGTTATAAATAATCTTAGAAACAATAGAAAACGGACGTAAAGTCATATTTCCTGTTTTTTCGGCCGCCGGAAGCGTGGATGCATTACTACTAAAATACGCTCCATACGGACAACCGCGCATACAACGGTTTCTGTATTGGCATTTTGCGCGACCTTCAAAATTTTTATCTCCTGTTAGGTTGGCAAAACGCCCAATAGTTAAGTGCCTGTCGGGGTATTGTTCTTGTATTTTATTTCGAAATTCAGTTTCTACACAATTTAAATCCATAGGCGGTAAAAACTCTCCATCTGGTAAGTGCTCCAGTCCTAAAGACTCTCCAAAAACACCTATAAACCTCTCCACCTTATCGTACCAAGGCGCAATATCTTTATACCTGATAGGCCAGTCTACGGCAATGTTTTCCTTTTTGTTCGCTTCAAAATCTAAATCGCTTAACCGTAAACATTGACGTCCCCAGGTTAATGAGCGTCCGCCTACATGATAACCACGAATCCAGTCGAAACGCTTTTCTTCTTCATAAGGATTTTCTAAATCATCAACAAACCAATGTTTAATAGATGGATGCGTCACAAAGCCTGTTCGGGCTTGTTTATGTTGCTTTTTAAGTTCTTCGGTGGTATTAAGACCTCTGTTTTCAAATTCCCACGGATCAGTATTCCAAGTCGGATAATCTTCAACGTGTTTTACATCTCTTCCGCGTTCTAAAACCAAAGTTTTCATGCCTTGCTCGCATAATTCTTTGGCTGCCCATCCGCCGGAAATTCCTGTTCCTATAACTATCGCATCGTACATTGGCACCTATAATTCTTCATTTTCACACTTCGTACAAAATAAAATAATTTTAAGAGATATTTATGGAGACTATTCATTTAAAAAAGGTAGACATATTCGGAAAACAAAAAACGGCTTGATGAAACACCAAGCCGTTATATACTGTAAATTAGAATCTTAATTATAAAGTCACCTCTACCGGCTGTCCTTTTCTAATTACCTTAAAAGTTAAGTTTTCCTTTTGTTGTAATTTTGAAATTTCGCTCGCCGTTAACTCATTAGACAATTTTCCTTCAATACTAATAATACGATCCCATAATTTAAGTGGATCCTTATCACTAGCATCAGTTCCTTCCTCTGTTGTTAAATTGCGCTTTACAACCAACACATTATTTACAAAGCCTATTAAATAATCGTTAACCACAAAGTCTAATGGCAACATTTCTGCATTCATTTTTGTGTACAGATTATAGGTGTTTAAATCGATAACCCAGTTGAATCGGCGTAAAAACTGAATACCAATAGACCCCAATACATTATGCCCGTTGTGTCTTGCTTCTTCATACGACTCTACTGCTAAACTCGAATTTTCAAAGGTTAAGCCGGCAAAACTTATACTATCAACTAAACCTATTTGAACCGGAGTTTTATGCCCTACGCTTACGTTATATGTATTAAATAAAGGTGTCATGCTATTAACCAGTAAATCTTCATTTTGTAATTTTGTTCCTGATCCAAACATAATGGCTTGATATCCTGCTCCGGCATCTAAAATAAATTCCGATTCGAATGTATTGCCTTCAGAAGAAATGGTTAGCGGAATGGTTGGTACGCCTTCAGAATATCTAAATGTTGTTGTGTTGTAATCTTTAAAAAAGTCATTTTCACCAAAGGAATACAGAATAATTTCATGACGCTCGAAATTAACTTCTGTGATGTAACTTCTGAAAAAATTAGAACCTCCAATAATTCCATCTAAACCCGGTTTTATTTTAGGAAACATCACCATGTTTTGATTTTTAAGTACAAAATCGTCTAAAATCAATGTGTTTCCTGAAGAATAGTTAACTGTCATTTCTCCACCAGGCACAAACACTTTACGAGCCTCAGTAATTTTAACACCTATTTCTTGCTGTAAATCTGCTTTTAACGCCAACCCATCGGCTCCTGTATCAAACAACATGTTCAACACTTTATCGGAATCATTTAATTTAGCCTTTAAAATAATAGAGCCTCGATCGTAAATAAAAGGGAATGTTGCTATTTTTTTTGATATTCCGTAACGATTAAAATTAAAACCTTTTTGGTCTAAATAATCAGAATACAGCAGTTTACCTTCTTTTGAAAATACTACATTTGAAATCTCTTCTTTTTCACCAAAAACATAGTGAACCTTACAAGTTCGCTGTCCATTTATTTCTGAAACGGCATCCCAATACATCGTATTTGGCTTTCTAGCCTTTTCTATAAAATCTTTAAATGAATTGGTTGCCACAGGATGTTGATAGACTGCAAATCTAAAATCTTTCGAAATAATCTCATCAATTAAAGTTTTATCTCCTTTTAGTAGACAGGATTTATAAGCATTAAGTGTGTTAAACTCTTGTTCTGTTCCTTGAGAAAACACCTTTAGTGAAATAAAAATGGATAGTGTTAAAGTAAAAATCTTCATAAATTTAGTTTGTTCGTTATTTAAAAAAAAGGGTTACTACCAGGGTAACCCTTTTTACTTCTTCACTTAGTTTTGAGTGACTAATTCAAATTGTATATTATGAAAAAAATATAGTTCAGTGAGAAGTCTAAAAATCATCAGCTTTCATTTTCCTCTCTCATAAAAAACTTCGGCAGGAGATTTTTAAGAAAACGCTTAAAAAGATAAATACCCTTATAGCAATTTTTAATTTTATGATATTTTTAAGATATCGAGGATTAATAAAAACTGAACCTACTTAGATAATCATATGGATGTGACTATTATCACTAATTTTGTTACGAAGTTATTAAAAACAAAAAAGCTCCACTATTTCTAGTGAAGCCTTTGTGATCGCGACAGGAAACGAATCTTATATCTCATATAAACTTAAAGACCTACAAATAGAAGAAAAATAGAAAAAATCTTTCTATTTATATTACACTAGGTATCAATCAATATCAAAAATGTTGTGCAAATGTTGTGCAAATTCGAATCTTACTTTTATGTATCAAATCCAAATAACCTAACAGTAGACAATACAACATTAAAATAAATAAGTTAATAACTAATTGTATAAGAGTTGATAGTTCAAAAAAAAGATACTTAAATTGAAGGAAAATTTTGAACTAACAAAACATTTTACGCCAATTGGATTATTACAACAAATACTTCGAAGGAATTTTCTGGATACCTGATAATGAAGATAAAAAAATCATTTCGACTTTATATATAGATGATAAAGGCATAGCAACCATAACCTCTCTGCAATCTTTCGAACCTGAAACTAGTGTATTACATGGAAATAAAAATTTAGCATTGGTTTTAGGATATTTAAATTGTCATGATGAATCAAAAACATACTCAATAAAACTATATGACGTATACAAAAACTACCAATTAACCGGCTCCTTAAATAAATTCAAGTATACATCTAATCTAGCTATAATTACCCCAAGCTTCGATCGCAACATTAATGATAGGACATATAATACAATTATGTTAAACTCAGATTTAATTAACAATTGGGTTCCTTTTACTGGATTTAATTTTAAAACAGATATAGAAGATTCATTTGAAATAAATCATCTGTACAAACAGCCAGACATAATTAATTTATTTAAAAATAAAGATTTCGATATATATATTTTCTTTAGAGCATCATCAAATTTTAAAGGTCGAAGAAGCTCCTCCATAAACGAATCAGTATTTATTAATATCAAAACAGCAGAATCATTTGAAATAAAAAGTTCCAAAAATATTATAGCATCTATAGAGCACCTCTTTAATTTAATCCTATTTACTCCCTTTTACTCTAATTCCATTGAACTAAGAACAACTGATAGTATCAACTATAAATTATTAAAAAGACGAAATAAACTTGAAACAAATATTACACAAAAAATTAATTTTAAGTTTTTTAAAGATAATTCTCAAAAAATTTTTTCTAAATGGTTTGAAAAGCAAGTTAAACTAGAACTAGCTATATTAAATTTCTTTAGTGTGTATGGGAATAATGAAGTTTTTGTAGAAAATAAGTTTCTCACTTACATCTCAATTTTAGAAAACTATCATAAAAACAACATAAAAAAAGATGACTGTTTAAAAACTAGGCTAAATTATTTATTAAAGAATTCTTGCATCAGCCATAATATTAATGATATAGATAAATTTTCCGAAACATTAAAAATAACAAGAAATTATCATACTCATCTTGAAGAAAAACACAAAGAAAAAAGTTTAAATAGTTTAGAAATACACCAGGCTAATTACCTTTTAGAATTTATTATTCGAGAAATATTTTTAGGCGAAGTAGGAATAAAAGAACCACTTAAAATCCCTAGTAATGTGGAAAAGTACTTAGTTAAAATTTAATCAATGAAATAATCTATTAAATTCAAAACCTATGGATCATAGAGACACTTACAGAGAGCTCAATAAAATTAAGAGAGATTTTATAATTAATGTTTCTCATAATATCATAAAAATCCTAACTCATCAAGACCAAATTGGTATTAAAAATGAAGAAACATATTCTGATTTCGTTGAAAGATCCGAAGATTACAACAAGGAAAGTTTAGAAAAATTTTTCAAAAGCCTTAGTAATAAGACTAAAAGATTAATACCCATCTACATCGGAGAAATGTCAATCATATATTTATGTTCAATTGCTGAAGACAGGTTAAATAAAATGATTTATCTGATTTTAGGCCTAGAAAACACCATTGAAATATCTGCTGAAGAAATATCAAAAAATAAAATCATTAAAAACCAGATAAAATGGATTAACGAAAGTGTTTTCGGAAGATTAAAATATTTAAATAAAGAATTAGGTTATGATTTCATAAATACTTTTAGTGGAAAAAATGATTTATTATCAAATATCAAAGAATTAATATTAGTAAGAAATTTAATTGTACACAATGGAGCAATCATCACTGAGGACTTTTTAAAAAAAACAAATAATAAATTTAACGATCAAAATGTAGGGGAAAAATTAAATCTGACTTTTGGTGACATACAATGGTATTCCATTTTTTTAGATTTAAGCCTCAAGCAAATTTGTCATCAATACGCAGCTAAAAAAGAGGTTATAAAAATTAACAATTACCCAAGAAATAGTGTATAATATTGTTTAACAACACTAGGAATTAAATAATTTATAAATAAATCGGATCGCAAAATGATTCCCAAAGCACTATTAAAGCCTGATTTTCAATGTATTAAAAAACAAATCTGGTTGTGCAGAGGTTGTGCAAATCGTTAATATAATCGCATAAAAAAACCCGCAACTTATTGAAAATCAATTAGTTGCGGGCAAAATATCAGTGATCGCGACAGGATTCGAACCTGTGACCGTCTGCTTAGAAGGCAGATGCTCTATCCAACTGAGCTACGCGACCTAAACCAATAAGGAAAACATTTTTCGTTTTCGGTGTGCAAATATAGAACTAACTACATTTCTAACAAAGATAATTTCATATTTTTTTCAATTATTTTTATCCACCTATACTCACCTTATCACAACCCTTTAAAAACAAGCTTATTACAACTTTAATGTAGGCTATTTAATATTTAGTCAATATCTTTATACTGAAAATTGGAGCTTTAATGATTACCGAACTAAAAGAAAACTATGGCTATCTCTTTGAAGATGCGCTATTAAACGAAATAAATAACGTTGGAACTTACAAAGAAGTACCCGAAGGATTTCAGCTTATCGATATAGGTGAATACATAAAATCGATGCCTTTATTGGTTAGTGGCGCTGTAAAAATATTAAGGGAAGACGATAAAGGAGACGAACTCCTTCTCTATTTTATAGAACGAGGCGACACCTGTGCCATGACCTTATCTTGTTGTATGGGACAAAAAAAGAGCGAAATTCGTGCCGTTGCAGAAACCCCTACCAAACTTATTATGATTCCGGTTGAAAAAATGAGCGAATGGATGGGAAAATACAAAAGCTGGCTAAACTTCATTCTTCAAAGTTACCACGACAGAATGACCGAGCTTTTAGAAGCCATCGACTCTATTGCCTTTTTAAAGATGGATGAAAGGCTGTTAAAATATCTAAAAGATAAAGCCATGGTAAATCATAATGACGAAATTATTGTAACCCATCAAAACATCGCTTTCGATTTACATACCTCAAGAGTTGTTATTTCAAGATTATTAAAATCCCTTGAAAACGAAGGAAAAATAAAGTTAAACCGAAATAACATTAAAATTTTAGATCTTTAGAGTATGTAACCAATGTTACAATGTGCCCCCGACAAGTAGTATAGTTTTGTGGCTTAAAATAAAATTATGACTGTTGTAGAAATTATAGGCTTTGTTGGCGCATTATTAATAGGACTTGTCCTGGGATTAATTGGTGGTGGTGGTTCCATTTTAACCGTTCCACTATTGGTTTACCTTTTAGGGTTCAATCCTATTGTTGCTACTGCCTATTCTTTATTTGTTGTGGGGTCTTCTTCCTTGGTTGGGGTTATCCAAAAAGCGAAGAAAAATTTAGTCGATTTTAAAACCGGATTATCTTTTTCATTCCCATCGTTCTTAGCAGTATACATTTCCAGACGATTTTTAGTACCTGCCATTCCTCAAGACATTTTCACACTTAATGGCTACACTTTAACTAAGGAAATGGCAATCATGGTATTTTTTGCCATCATTATGTTTATGGCGGCAACATCTATGATTAAAACCAAAAAAGAAGTTGTTGAAAACCATACCAAACAACCATATTATAAAACCTTTATCCAAGGAACTACTATTGGGGTTATTACAGGTTTAATTGGTGCCGGAGGCGGATTCTTATATGTTCCTGCATTGGTACTTTGGGCAGGGTTACCTATGAAACGCGCCGTTGGCACATCATTAGTCATAGTATCCCTTAACTCCATTATAGGATTTACTGGTGATTTACACACCTTAGATATAGACTGGACATTCCTTTTATCATTCTCATTTATTACCATACTAGGGATTTTAATTGGAGGGTATCTGTCGAAGTACGTTTCAAACAAAAAACTAAAAACAAGCTTTGGTTGGTTTGTACTAATTATGGCTGTTTACATCATCATTAAGGAGTTTTCACAACACTAATATTGTAACTTATGTTACGCCTTAATTTTTTAAAATAAACTAATTTTACACCAAATATCGATTTGATTATGAAGATAGAACAAATATATACCGGATGTTTAGCACAAGGTGCCTACTACATTGAAAGTAATGGTGAAGTCGCTATTATAGACCCTTTAAGAGAGGTATCACCTTACATTAAAAGAGCTGAAGACAATAACGCTACCATTAAGTACATTTTTGAAACACACTTCCACGCCGATTTCGTAAGTGGACACGTAACGCTTTCAAAACAAACAGGTGCTCCTATTGTTTATGGTCCAAACGCAAACCCTAACTTCGATGCGATTATCGCTACCGATGGTCAGGAGTTTAAATTAGGTAACATTACCATTGTGGCTTTACACACTCCAGGACATACCATGGAAAGTACCACATACCTTTTAAAAGATGAAAACGGAAACAACCACGCTATTTTTAGTGGTGACACCTTATTCTTAGGAGATGTTGGACGTCCAGATTTAGCTCAAAAAGCTGCCGATATGACTCAGGAGCAATTAGCCGGGTTACTATTCGATAGTTTACGTTCTAAAATTATGCCGTTGGCAGACGATGTTATTGTATACCCTGCACACGGTGCCGGTTCTGCCTGTGGTAAAAACCTTAGTAAACAAACCGTAGGTACTATTGGTGAGCAAAAAGCAACCAACTACGCCCTACGTGCTAATATGACTAAAGAAGAATTTATTCAGGAAGTTACCGATGGTTTATTACCTCCACCGCAATACTTCCCGTTAAACGTAAAAATGAATAAAGAAGGTTACGACGATATTGATGATGTTTTAGAACGTGGAACCCGACCTTTAGAACCAAAAGAATTTGAAGCCATTGCAAACGAAACCGCAGCCATCATTTTAGATGTACGTCACCAAAACGATTTCGTTAAAGGTCATATTCCAAGATCAATCTCTATAGGTATTGATGGTGGTTTTGCCCCTTGGGTAGGAGCACTTATCGCAGATGTTAAACAACCTATTCTTTTAGTAGCTCCTGAAGGACGCGAAGAAGAAACCATCATCCGTTTATCGCGTGTTGGATTCGACAATACTTTAGGATACTTAAAAGGTGGATTTGAAGCATGGAAACACAACGGTTTCGAGTACGATACCATTTCATCGATTTCTGCTGAAGAATTCAAAGCTATTTTAGACAAAGAAGACGTTCCTGTGTTTGATGTTAGAAAAGATGGTGAATTTAAATCAGAACACATGGTAAATGCACACCACGCCTCTCTTGATTATTTAAATGATCATTTAGCTGAATTCCCTGAAGACAAACCTTTCTACATTCACTGTGCTGGTGGATACCGCTCAGTAATCGCTGCTTCAATTTTAAAAAGCAGAGGTATTCATAATTTAGTTGATGTTGCAGGTGGTTATGCTGCTATTAAAAATGCAGGAATCCCAACAACAAACTACGTTTGTCCTTCTACTTTAAAATAATTTTCAAGATTATTATAGATAAAAAAAAGAGCGGTTAGTACCGCTCTTTTTTTTTGTAACAAAGGTTACGCCCTGCATAGGTTTTGTGTCGTAAATTTATAGCATAATATTTAACACAAAACTCAATATAATATGTCTATATTATCATTCCTTTTCGGAACAAAAGACGAAAAAATCACCGTACTATCTGCTTCCGATTTTAAAGAACACATTCAAAAGAAAAACGTTCAATTAATAGATGTTAGAACACCTAACGAATTTAAATCCGGATCTATTAAAAACGCGAAAAACATCGATATTTTCAATAGTGCCTTTACATCAAAATGCGAAGCTTTAAAGAAAGATCAGGCGGTTTATGTGTATTGCCAAAGTGGTGGCAGAAGTCGCAGTGCTTCAAAAAAGTTATCAAGTATGGGATTCACCGAAATTTACGATTTACAGGGTGGTATTTCTAACTATCGTTAAAAACAAAAACATGCAAACAAAAATAATTATTCAAAATCTTAAATGCGGAGGTTGCGCTAAAACCATCTCCAATAATTTAAGTGCTATTGAGACTATTTCTAATATTCATGTCGATATAGAAAAAAGCAGTGTAAATTTCGATTGTGACAGTGAAATTGATGTTATAAAAGTAAAAACAAAACTAAAAGCTTTAGGGTATCCTTCAATTGAAGACGATAACAGCTTTTCGTCTAAAGCCAAGTCGTTTGTAAGTTGTGCCACAGGAAAACTTTCAAAATAACATATTATGAAAACAAAATTCTTTGCTTTACTTGTATTAGCGGCCATGATTTCTAGTTGTAAGAACAACAGTAAGCCGGAAACAAAAACCATTGATATTAAAACGTCTAACGATGTTGCAGATCATCCTGGTAAAAAATTAATGGAAACCTATTGCTATGCTTGTCATGATGCTACAACAAGTCACGACAATAGAATAGCTCCTCCTATGATTGCAATAAAAACACATTATATATCAGATAATACAACTAAAGAAGAATTTACCAACGATATGTTGTTATGGATGAAAAAGCCTTCAGAAGAAATTTCTAAAATGCCGGGTGCTGTAGAACGCTTTGGAGTTATGCCTGTCATGGTTTTTCCTGACCGTGTTATTAAACAAATCTCTGAATATATGTACGATAACGATATTGCGCAACCCGAATGGTTTGAGGAGCATTTAAGACAACAACAAGGACGACGCAAAGGTATGGGTATGAATAAAAATCTATAGATTCTAAAAACAGCGTCTACTGTTAGGTTCTTTATATCCCAACGACAAAAGCTTGGTTACAATATAAATCAGATAAGAAGATTCAGGAGATTAACTTTAGTAAAAATAATATGAGTAATTTTTCAGAAATAATAAATCAGGATAAACCTGTTTTGGTCGATTTCTTCGCCGAATGGTGTGGCCCATGTAAAATGATGAGCCCCATACTTAAAGACGTAAAGGAAACGATGCAGGATCAGGTATCCATTATAAAAATAGATGTCGATAAAAATCAGTCGATAGCAGCTAAATTTCAGGTACGTGGCGTACCAACTTTAATGATTTTTAAAAACGGAAAGCAATTATGGCGTCAGTCTGGCGTGCTTCAAAAGAATGATTTAATTTCGCTTTTACAATCATACAAATAGCCTATGGATTTATCGGAATCGTATTGGGATGACCGCTATAAAACAGATAATACGGGTTGGGATATTGGTCATATTTCAACCCCTATAAAAACCTATATCGATCAACTTACCAAAAAAGATTTAAAGATTTTAATTCCCGGTGCCGGAAATGCTTACGAAGCGGAATACTTATTCCATTCGGGGTTTAAAAATGTTTATGTTATTGACCTTTCAAAAACAGCTTTAGATAATATTAAGGCTCGTGTTCCTGAGTTTCCTGAAAGCCAGATGCTACATGGTAATTTTTTCGATTTAAATGACCATTTCGATTTAGTTATAGAACAAACCTTTTTCTGCGCCATCAATCCGGAATTACGTTTTAAGTATGCCGAAAAAATTCATCAGCTTTTAAAACCTAACGGAAAACTGGTAGGGCTTTTATTCGATATGCCTTTAAACCAAACCGAACCGCCGTTTGGTGGTTGCGAGTCAGATTACATCAATTATTTCAGTCCATATTTCAACATTGAATTATCGCCTTGTTATAATTCCATCACCCCAAGACACGGCAAAGAATTTTTTATTAAAATGACTCACAAATAATCTGTAAAGCGAGAACTGTGTAACATTTATCACAAAGCTTTTCACTTAAAAACAATAACTTGCAGAAGATTAATAATGTATAAAACTATACTCCCATATTAATTGATTAATAGGCCAAAAAGCTTTCTTGAAAAAGGAAGCTTTTTTTTATGTGTTTCAAGGAGATTTAAATTTCTGTGCCGTATTTTTGTTAGGAATCAAACCCACCCCTATGGAAGACATGCTTTTCTATGATAGAATGCAATTCGCATTCACCATTACCTTTCACTACTTATTTCCGCAATTAACCATGGGATTGTCTTTAATGATTGTCTGGTTTAAGTGGAAATTTTTAAGAACACAAATCGAAAACTATAATGAAGCCGCAAAGTTCTGGATGAAAATTTTCGCCATCAACTTCGCTATGGGTGTGGTTACCGGTATTCCCATGGAATTTCAATTCGGCACCAACTGGGCTAAATTCTCCGAACTTACCGGAGGCATCATTGGTCAGACACTGGCTATGGAAGGGATGTTCTCATTCTTTTTAGAATCTTCGTTTTTGGGACTCTTTCTGTTTGGTGAAAAACTTCTCGGGCATAAATTGCATTTCATAACCGGATTTTTAGTCTTTTTAGGGTCCTGGGCTAGTGGATACTTAATTATCGCCACACATTCGTGGATGCAACACCCTGTAGGTTATGAGATTTTAGAAAACGGAAAGTTTGTTTTAAATAATTTTAGCGCCTTGTTTTCAAATCCGTGGTTATTGCCATCTTATTTACATAATCAGTTAGCATCTATCATCACTGCGGCATTTGTTGTTTCGGCTGTTGGTGCGTTTTATCTGTTAAATAATAAACATAGCGACTTCGGTAAACTATTTCTTAAAACCGGCGTTATTTTCGGTTTGGTTTCAAGTGTTCTTGTTGCTTTTCCTACGGGTGATTTAGTAGCTAAAAATGTTGTGAAACATCAGCCGGTAACTTTCGCAGCCATGGAAGGGATTTTTGAAACTGAAGAAGGCGGAAGCGAAATTGTTTTAATAGGTCAACCAAACATCCTAGAAAAGAAATTAGATAATAAAATTGCGGTTCCTAATATTCTAAGCTTTTTAACCTATCAGGAGTGGGATGCCGAAATAAAAGGCTTGAATGAATTTGACCCCAACACCTACCCCACCAATATTCCAGGCTTGTATTATGCATATCACATTATGGTGGGACTGGGTACCATTTTTATCGGACTCATGTTTTTAGCCGCTATTCAGCTATTCAGAAAAAAACTGTTTACAACGAAGTGGATTTTATGGGCGTTACTGTTTATGGTGCCGTTTCCATATATCGCAAATACAACGGGTTGGTACACTGCCGAACTGGGTCGTCAACCTTGGTTGGTTTATAATTTACTACGAACCACCGAAGGTATCTCGCCTACGGTATCCTCTGGAAATACCTTATTCACCTTACTCGGTTTTATTGGATTATACCTATTATTAGGTTTACTCTTTTTAATCCTTGTCGGAAAAATTATTTATAAAGGCCCACAAACTATAAAACACTAACTATGGAATTATTCTGGTATATCGTTTTAATGTGCATGCTAACCGTTTATGTTATTTTAGATGGTTACGATTTTGGCGCAGGCATTGTGCATTTATTCTTTGCTAAAACTGAAAAAGATAAAAAAGCCATCACCAATGCTATTGGTCCGTTTTGGGATGCCAACGAAGTCTGGCTGATTGCTGCCGGAGGTGTTTTGTTTTTTGCCTTCCCTACCCTTTACGCAGCGTCCTTTAGTGGATTTTACCTGCCGTTAATTATGATTTTATGGTTGCTTATTTTCAGAGCTATTGGTTTAGAGTTACGCGGACAAATACACAACAAAATTTGGGAAACCATCTGGGATAAAGCCTTCGGAATAGCAAGTTTACTTCTAGCGTTATTCTTCGGTATTGCTTTAGGAAACGTGGTGCGTGGCGTTAATTTAGGCATGGTTACCGATGGTGTTTCGGCACACGAACCGCATTATTTCTTTTTACCGCTTTGGAACCCGACCTTCAGTCCTAAAGCCGAGCATTTAGGGATTATTGACTGGTTTACAATTTTATTGGGCGTTATAGGCGTTATTGCTTTAACCATTCACGGGGCGAACTGGATTATCTACAAAACAAATTCCGAATTAAATACAAAACTAAAAAGCATCATATTTAAACTGAATTTTGCTTTACTGGCTTTGGTTGTTCTATCCCTTTTTATCTGGCACATTATCGAACCACAACCGTTCCATAACTTTATAAAAACACCTTGGTTATGGATTTTCCCTATCATTACTTTTACAGGATTATTCGGTTTGTTTAAAGTGAGAACCTTCAAAAAAGACGGTATGGGATTTTTATTTTCGTCGCTATTTTTATTCGGAGGAATCACCTCAACAGTGGCATCTATTTTTCCGAAGCTATTGCCCTCTACTAATACCACAAATCCAGACTTAACCATTTACAACATGGCTGCCGATGCATACGGACTTTCAGTTGGTGTAAACTGGTTTATTATAGCGGTAATTTTAGTGGCTGTTTACTTTACCATTCAGTATAAAGTATTTAAAGGAAAAATGGATAATGTAGGCTACGGAGAGCACTAACATTACCCATTTTAAAGTAGTTTTAGTTTAATTATATGCTGTTTTGTTATTTAATAACGTTTAAAGCTTTACCCACTTTAGTGAAGGCTTCAACAGCTTTATCGACATGATGTGTTTCATGCCCTGCTGAAAGCTGCACACGAATTCTTGCTTTTTCTTTTGGTACTACCGGATAGAAAAAGGCAATCACGTAAATACCTTCGTCCAATAATCTGGCTGCAAATTCCTGAGCTAACTTAGCATCGTATAACATGACAGGAACTATTGGGTGCTCACCAGGAATAATATCGAAACCTGCCTCTGTCATTTTTGTTCTGAAACGTTTCGCATTATTCTGAACTTTTTCAATTAAATCGGTTGATGTTTTTAACTTGTCTAAAACCGCTATCGAAGCTCCGGCAATCGCAGGTGCTAAGGTATTCGAGAATAAATACGGACGCGATTTTTGTCTTAACATCTCTACGATTTCTTTTTTAGCAGCCGTAAATCCACCTGAAGCACCACCTAAAGCTTTTCCGTATGTTCCGGTAATGATATCAATTCGTCCCATCACGTTTCTGTACTCGTGTGTTCCACGGCCAGTTTTACCCACGAATCCGGTAGCATGGCATTCATCAACCATAACCATAGCCTCATATTTATCGGCTAAATCACAGATTTTATCTAATTGCGCGATAGTTCCATCCATAGAGAATACACCATCTGTCACGATTAATTTTCTTCTTGCTCCAGAAGCGGCTTTTAACTGCTCTTCCAAAGACTCCATGTTATTGTGAGAATAACGGTAACGTCCAGCTTTACATAAGCGAATACCATCAATGATTGATGCATGATTTAATTCATCTGAAATAATCGCATCTTCAGGGCCTAAAATCGGTTCGAAAACACCCCCATTAGCATCGAAAGCTGCTGCATAAAGAATACAGTCTTCCATACCCAGGAATTCGGCTGTTTTCTGTTCCAATTCTTTGTGAATATCCTGCGTACCGCAAATAAAACGCACAGAAGACAATCCAAATCCGTGCGTTCTCATAGCTTCAATCCCAGCCTCTACAACATCGGGATGCGAAGACAATCCTAAATAATTGTTTGCACAAAAATTTAAAACTTCATTACCTGCGGTCGTATTTATTTCTGCACCTTGAGGCGTTGTAATAATACGCTCCTTTTTGTAAAGTCCAGATTCTTTTATTTCGTTTAACTCGTTTTCAAGCTGTTGCTTAACTGCTCCGTACATAGTTTTTATTTTTATTGAGTTACTAGAATGTATTGTTCTTTTAAGTGTTTAAGCATGTCTTGAGTCATGGCATCCAGATCGTATTTAGGTTCCCATCCCCAATCTTGTCTTGCTTGTTCATCATTAATCGATGACGGCCAGTTTTCAGCAATGTTTTGTCTGAAATCCGGATTATACGTCACCTTAAAATTAGGATAATATTTTTGAATAGACGCGGTAATTTGTTCTGGAGTAAAGCTCATACCGTGTAAATTATACGATGTTCTTACCGAAATGGACTCTTTCGGAGCATCCATCAGTTCTAATGTAGCTCGAATGGTATCATCCATATAAATCATTGGCAACATGGCATCAGCTTTTAAATAGCATTCAAAATCTTCTTCCTTAATGGCTTTATGATAGATCTCCACCGCATAATCGGTAGTTCCTCCGCCTGGTAGCGATTGATAACCAATAACCCCCGGATAACGTAACGAACGGACATCTAAACCGTATCTTAAGAAATAATATTGTGCCCAGTTCTCACCAGCCGCTTTACTGATTCCGTATACGGTTGACGGATTTAAAAAATCACTCTGTGCCGTATACATTTTAGGAGCCATATCTCCATACACCGCAATCGAACTTGGATAAAATACTTTACTAATCTTTTCTGCAACAGAAACCTCCAGAACGTTAAATAAGGTTTTCATATTAATATCCCAGGTTTGCAGTGGATTTTGTTCTCCCTTTGCCGATAAAATAGCCGCTAAATGGTAAATCTGAGTAACCTTATATTTTTTAACAATATATTCCAGACAGTTTTTATTGGTTACATCCAACTGCTCGTAAATACCTTTATAATTTTTTATTGGGTTTAAATCAGATGCTATAACAGCCTCTTCTCCAAACTTATTTTTAAGAGCCTCAACCAACACCGAACCTAATTGGCCACCGGCACCCGTAACTAATATTTTTTCGTTTTGCATACCTAATTTTGTAAAGTATAAAATTACGAATAAAGCCGTTTCAAAAAATAAATTCACTTTTACAAACCATATATTAAGTAAAAAAACTTTTTTAATATTAATTATAAAGAAAATTTTACTTTTACAATATTTATTTATCTTTATTTGAAGAAAAATTAACTTGAATCTTATGGTAGAAAAACTGGATAATGTCGATTTAACGATTCTAAAAATCTTACAAAACGACTCTAAAAAAACCACTAAAGAGATTGCCGCGGCTTTAAACATGACCATTTCGCCAGTTTACGAGCGTATTAAACGGCTGGAAAATGATGGTTATATTAAAAAATATGTGGCTATACTAGATAAGAAGTTACTAAACTACCCTGTTACCGTTATTTGTATGGTATCGCTGCGATACCATAACGAAGGTTTTATTGATAAATTTGAAGAGCAAATTCAGGAACTACCCGAAGTTCAGGAATGCTTTCATATGGCAGGAAAAGTAGATTTCTTTTTAAAAATAAACATGACCAGCTTAGATGACTATCATGATTTTGTGCGCGTAAAACTGTCTAACATATCCAATATTGGGGTTTTGGAAAGCTATTTTGTTTTGAAAGAAATTAAACAATCTACAGAATTTGTGATATAGAAGAAGCCTTTGGCATAACACCAAAGGCTCTCAACTAACTTCTACAAAAAAGTTAAACCAAACAATATACAATGCACTTGGCAATGTTTCTTTTATATTAAATTACAGGCGCCTCCCATAACTTAAATGAAAAGAGCCCTCTCTTAAAAAGAAAGGCTCTTTTTTTTAATCTCTTGTAAATGGTATAATCTCTGCCATTGCAGCATAAATACTACCATCGTGACTTGAATTTGCAATAAACTTAAGATATCTAAACGTTTGTGGTGTTTCAAAATCCACATCTTGAGCATCTGCAGATTTTGCCAATACAAAATCCCCCATAGATGTCCATGTTACGTTATCTGTACTAATTTGAATTTCTAAATTTTCAATTGAACGTGAAGTCGTTTGTCTTTGATAAAATCTAACTCCATTTACTAATTTATCAGATCCCATATCAATAGTAATATGATGAGGATGTTGACCAGCAGGATCACAGCTCCAACAAGAATGCCAATACGAATCTAAATTCCCATCAAGCACATCGGCTGCACGCCCTGTATCACCTTCCCCTCCACTAGCTTCTTCTGAACTAAAGTCAACAACTGTCCATCCTGTCCTGTCTAATTCGGTAGCAGGACCAAGAACCACAATTTGAGGTAAAGCATTTAAATCTACATCAGGTTGAGTTCCTGCACTTCTTGATAATGCAGAACCTGCATCTGTATAATCGTTAAAGAAACCACAGTTTTTCATAATAAAAGAACTTCCTTCTGATCCTCCATAGAAATCCATACGATCACCATTTGCCGCAGTAGCGTCAACTCCAAAAGTCGCCTCTGTGACTTCATTCCAAACGCCATCTGTAGTATATACCCATTGGTTACCGTAACTACCTTTTCTAGTTTGGTTACCGGTTGCAGGATTAAAGTTTTCTAAAAACGAGTGAGCCCCAGTTAAGTATGTAGATGTTTGAGGTCTTCTAAGGCTTGCAATCATCACCCACTCCCCAACTTCAGGATCGTAGAAATATCCTGTATAGTCTGTAGAACCTTCCACTTCTGCTGGTTCTCCTTTTAATAAAAACTTATAGGTTACACCTGTTTTCCAACCTATATTCTTAAAACTCTGAAGACCAGAACCCTCATTACCAAAATCCTGAACAGTTACTCCATCTCCTGCTCCTAGTTTTGTTACTTTATAATCATCTGGAATCTGGTTTGGATCATCGGTATTGTACGCACTCCAGATAGAGAAGAGAATACGTCTTTCTGAACTTGAATTTACCTGAAGACCAAAATAACCTTGTGAATGCCCGTTAGCCATAAAGAATGATCCTAATACATCTTCTCCTTCAGCAACGGTTAGTTCATTATAAAAATATTGAACATCTTTACCTGCTGGCGTTTTATAACCAATATTAACAGATGGTCCTCTTCTTCCAAAATAAAAATTATCTACCGGATTGTAAATTACTCCATCTGCAGCTGCAGAACCTCCAAGAAGCAAACTATTTATATCTCCAACAAAAGTTCCATTCTTTGAAAGTGCCTGAATTTCTATAGTATTATAACCAGCTTCAACCGGAAATACTCCGATACCATAATCAACATACTCTTCTGTAGTAATGATAAGTTCTTTACTCAAACCGTTAACGGTTACTTTAAACTTAGATCCTCCTTCAGATGTTTTGATGTTCAATCCCACATTTAAATCGCCTGCTCCCGTTCTAACATAAGTACGGATAACATGATCTGTCGATGTCCAGTTATGAATACCTTCCGCTGAAATTAATGTACCATCCTGCGAAGTATTATTCTTTATCCAGCTATTAGGCCCTATAGGTACCGTTTGGGTAAACTCCAGATTGGCAGCATCGGCACCAATTAAATCTTCAAAATATACAATTTTCTCTGCATCACAGGATAGAAAACTCAATGCTATCGTAAAAAACAGTATTAACACTTTATTTATTTTATTATTCATGATTTTAAATTTTTAATTCAATATTTCCTTTCTAAACAGCCATACATGGCTTCATTAAAAAATTATATTGATAACCATTATTCGTAAACGTAACCTCCTACCTGAGCTAATGCCGCAAAAATACTTCCATCGTGAGATGAAGTAATAATTATCTTCACATACATCGCGGTTTTATTTTCTCCGAAATCAACCGGCTGAAGCTCTGCTACTCGAGATAAAGTAAAACTCCCCATTGACGTCCAAGAAGACCCATCGGTACTTATTTCTACTTCTATATCTTTAATAGCTCTAGATAAGGATTGTCTTTGCGCTATTTGAAGCCCTCCAATGCTTATTTCTGAACCAAAATTTATAACCAGTTCATGTGGATGTTGAGCTCCAGGATCGCAAGTCCAACATGAATGCCAAAATGTTTCTAAATCGGCATCAAGAATATCGGCTGCACGACCAGTATCTCCTTCTCCCGAGGTTTCTTCTGAACTAAAGCTCTCCATAGTCCAAGCCGATGGCTTAAGGTTTACCTTAATTCTTGTATCGTTGAAAATCTGATTGGTTTTATATAAAACCTGGTCTGGCTCACAAGCCAAAACCACTACAGCAACAAGAAAAAATAAAATATGCTTTATAGTTTTTGTGTTTTTCATAATTGTTAATTTTTAATAGCGTTTAAATAAACCAAGTGAATGTTTTACACTCACCTGGTTTTTTTACTAACTCATTACTCTTAAGGGTTTTGTTCTAAAGACGGCTGGATTAATATTTGCTGCTCTGGAATTAGCTCAACAATAACCTTATCTGTAGCCGGAATTTGAGGATACGGGTTTGAATTATTTAAGTGGGTTCCAGGGTAACGTCTATCCATGGTTAAGCCGTTTCTGTAAACATCGAACTTTCTGTGTCCTTCGAATGCCAACTCTAACTGACGCTCATCCATAACAACATCAAACACCGATTTTCCTTCAGGAAGATTTGTTAAAGTATACTCATCTGCTTTAGCTCTTGCTCTTAAAATATTAATATTATCTATGGCTAACTGGTCTGCTCCCTGCTTAGCTAAAGCTTCAGCCTTGTTCAAGTACATTTCTGCTAAACGCGATACGGTTGGCGACCATAAATGTAAATCGTTTTCTTGCTGAGATGCTTTTAGAATAAAGAATTTAGGATACCCATTACGTTTGTCCATATCGTAATCAAATACGACATCCTGACGACCACCTGATCTATTAAAATAATACTGCGTTCTGCCATTAACCTCTTCAGACATTAAAGTATATGTAGTTCCTTCATCCTCAAAAGTAATTGTAGAACCGTTATCTATAGTGTGTCTAAACTTATAAACATTATCTTCAACCCAGTATACTGCCGGTATTTTATCTCCGTTTTCATCTACCAAATATTGAGGATCTATAAAACTACCTCTTAAATCGTTTTCACTTTGATTTAAAAGCTCTAAATATGGCTGAGATGGATACATTTCCCCCCAACCAACACCATCAATAGTCGCATAAAACGATCCGATAGTCCACCAGTCTTCGTTACCAGGAATATCAATATCTTTAGTTAAGGTTACAGAGAAAATGGCCTCTTTATTCTCTGCCGGAGTCAAAGTATTCATAACTTTATATTCCTCTGAAGACAACAAAGAGTATGGCCCTTCATTTATGACTTTATCGGCGTACTCAATCGCCTTTGCATTGTCTTCCATATAAAGATATACTCGTGACAATAAAGCCTGAGCAGCCCCTTTAGATGCAAATGAAGCTCCTTTATTCTCATTCATTAAAGCTTCCGCTTTTAATAAATCAGACACTACCTGATCATAAACTTCTCCAACCGTATTTCTGTCTGGAATATCGTTACGATCTGCCGTTAACTTTAAAGGCACCGATAGGTTAGACGTTCCTTGATTATAAGGTCTTCCAAATATGTTTCCCATTTGAAAGTATACCAAAGCTCTAATGTAATAGTTCTCTCCAATAACCTGATCTTCTGCATCAGAATTACCTTCGACCAACCCTTCTATTACTGTATTAGCACCAACCACAGCCCTGTAAGAGTTACTCCAGAATCTCTCTGCTCTGTAGTTATTTGGATTTCTTTGATAGTTATAAAAGAAGTACAAATCATCGGTAGTACCTCCACTAATCATTACATTATCACTAGAATACTCAGACATTCTGTGTAAATCGTCAATCCAACCGTCATAACCTTTATCTCCTTTTAAAAATAAATAGTTACCAAGTGTAGCTGACTGCGCAGCTCCCGGATCCTTAAATAAATCTTCAGCTGAAATTCTATCGAATGGACTTCTATCTAAATCACAAGATGTAAACACCATTGGCATAGAGAATAGAATTGTATAAATTATTTTTTTCATCTTTTATTTTTTTTTATTAAAACCCAAGATTCAACCCTAATGAAAAACGTCTTGGTACTGGATAGCCAATACTTGTATACCCCAAATCATTTCTACCTATACCATTACTCAATGTTGGGTCTACTCCTGTAAACTTTGTAAATGTTACTAAGTTATCTCCAGACAAAGTAATATTAGCACTACTTAATCCCACTTTGTCCATAATAGATTTTGGTAAATCGTAAGATAAGGTAACGTTAGTCAACCTTAAGTAACTGCCATCTTCTAAGTAACGTGTAGACGTCTGGTTACTACCTGCATATCCTCCCGGTTGTGGTTTAGGATGTGTTGCCACATCTCCTGGTCTTTCCCAACGGCTCCAACCATCAGGCAATACCATTTGGTTGTATTGTAAATAATACCCATCTGAATCGAATAAATTACGAGACGCATTATATAATTCAGCTCCGTAAGAAAAAGCCCAATTAGTAGTTAACGCAAAATTCTTATACCAAATAAGTGTACCAAAACCTCCTGTATAATCAGGATTTGCTGATCCTGCAGTTTGTAATGTTGCACTATTATAATTTGAAGTTGTTGAGCTCTCTCCTGTATCTGGATTAATAACTTCGTAAACTGGTGCTCCATCAGCAGGATTTACACCTAACCACTTTCTCATATAAAAAGTTCCAAACTCTTCTCCTTCTCTAATGATAAAAGATCCTCCGATAATATCGGTTCCATCAGGTAATTCCTTTACATTATTTTTATTAAAACTAATGTTTGCAGCAGCAGCAATTCCAAAATCTTGTGTTTTTACAATATCAGCAGCAATAGCAACTTCAACTCCTTTATTGGTTACTGAACCAATATTTTGGTAACGACCGTTGTAACCTGTAATATCTGTTAAACGTCTGAAGAATAATAAACCTGAATTCTCTTTATTGTAATAATCCACAGTTAAATCGATAGCATCGAAAAAAGTAATATCTAAACCAAAGTTACTTTCCACTCCTTTTTCCCAAGATAAATCAGGTGTTCCTAATTGATTTGGTTTAGCAGCGATAAGACCCGCATATTGAAACTTAACATCATAGTCGGTTAAATAACCAAAACCTCCCGGTTGATTACCTACAGCCCCGTAGCTCGCTCTTAGTTTTAAAACATTGATATCTTCTATGTTAAAGAAATTTTCTTTATGAATATTCCATCCTGCAGCCACAGAATAAAACTCTCCATATCTGTAATCTGGAGCAAAAGCTGAGGCTCCATCCACTCTTAAAGATGCTTTTGCAAAATATTTTGATTTGTAATCATAATCTGCTGCTACTAAAACCGATTGCTGTGCTGTTTCACTGCCCCCACCCTGGGCTGCTGCTGGCTTTAACCCAACATCTTGAACTTGACCGTTAACTACGATATTTTCTGAACGTGCTGTTACGCTTCTTGTATTAGTATCATTATATTCATAAGCAGCTAACGCATTTACAGTATGATCTTCATTAAAGGTCTTGGAGTACTTTAACATCTGGTTGGTAAATCTATATAAACCACGAAATGTATTATTCTGCATGGACCCATTTACAGACTTCCCACTATTGGATCTTGGATCTGTATAATTAAAAGACTCCCCATTTCCCCAACGGAAGTTATTCGTAGAAATGAACGTTAAATTCTTAAACAATTTATATTCTGCATCAAAACTTGCGAATAAATCGAATGAACGCGAATCTGAATAATTCCATTGTCTGTCATAGAAATAATTACTTTTATCACGCCCTAACCAATCATCTCCTAGTGATTCGCGAGCATTAACCACCGAACCATCTTCATTAAACGGGTTATCCCAAGGCATATTTGTATAAGCTGAATATAAATCTCCTCCTCTTGAGTTTTCTCTTCTATCGAACACAAAATACAACTTTGGCTTAATGGTTAATTTTTCAGAAATATTGTAATCTAAATTAGTACGATAGGTATAGCGATCTAATCTACTACCTATTACTGTTCCTTGTTCACTGTAATATCCTCCAGAAATTAACATATTATGTGTTTCTGTGGCAGAGGTAAATGATACTGTTGCATCTTTAACAAAGCCATCCTGAGTTGTCGCATCAAGCCAATCAAAATCGCGCTCTAATAAGCTTTCATTAAACCACTCATTTGTATTTCCTAAACTTTCATGATAATCATATAACTGCTTCGAGTTCATAATTTCAAAGTTACCTGGATTAAACTGATTTACTGCGCTTTTTAAGTAAACAGTCATTTGTGGTTTTTTACCAATTTCACCACGTCTTGTTGTAATAAGAATTACACCATTAGCACCACGATTTCCATACAATGCCGTAGCTGAGGCATCTTTAAGAATAGACATCCCTTCTATATCTCGAGGATTAATTTTAGGATCTGAATTACCAATAATAACTCCATCTACAACCCATAATGGCGAGTTTGTTGAATTAATTGACGATCGTCCTCTAATAATTATATTTGGAGATGATCCTGGAGACCCACCGCTTGGCAATACCTGAACCCCAGAAACCTTACCCTGTAACATGGTTACAACATCTGGAACGGTAACATCGGTTAGTTTATCAGATTTCACCTCTACAACAGAAGACGTTACTGTTTCTTTTTTTTGCGTTCCGTACGCCACTACTACCACTTCTTCTAAAGCACTTTGATCTAACTTTAGTTGAATATTAATAGTTTCCTTTCCTGCAACAGGAAATTCCTCACTAACATACCCGACATAACTAACGACAAGTATATCGTTTTCACCTACCGACAAAGTAAAGTTTCCATCAAAATCTGAAGACACACCTTTCGATGTCCCTTTTACGCTGACGCTAGCTCCTGGCAACGGAACACCATCGTTAGCGTCCGTTATTGTACCTGAAACCTGCTTTTCCTGAGCATACATCGTATATGTAAACCCTATCAGCAAAACAAATAGCATTGTTTTAATCCTATTTTTCATAAGTTTTAGTTTGAGTTAATAATTAAAATTTGTTGAGTTAATTGTTGCGTTTGTTATTTCTAGAATGATTTAAAATTCCCTAAGTTGATGTTAAAAGAGAGCGCTTAACAGATGGCGCCCTCTCTTAAACCATCTCAAGTGACTAATAAACCAAACATTTTAATATGTATCTTTTATCCAATTATAAGGCTTACGCTTTATCCAGGTTCCACGAGTAAAATCCGGAAAATCCTGTGGTTCACCATTATTCTCGATTGATAATTCTGAAAGTGGTGTAATAGCACTCCAAGCTGCGGCATCGTAAGCATCCATTGGTGGTGCTATATTTTCTTTAGCCGATTCTACAAAGGCATTCATGACAAAAAAGTCCATACCGCCATGTCCTGCACCTGTAGCTAATTCGCCATACTTTTGCCATAATGGATGATCATATTTCTTTAACCACTCATCGGCTGCATCCCATTGGTGAGGTTTCGATTTACCTTCCACGTAAATCCTGTTGCCATCGACTTCCCATAATCCTTCAACACCTTGTACTCTAAATCCTAATGAATAAGGTCTTGGCGAACTACAATCATGAGTTACTATAATTGTTTCTCCGTTTGAGGTTTCAATAGTACTGGTAATTACATCACCAATCTTAAAATTTAACTTAGCATTTGGGTGATTCTCTCCTCCGTTATCGACAATATATTTGTGAAGTCCTCTACTTTTTGTAGCGTGAGATGTTAAGGATAAGAATCGATTTCCACGATTGATATCACACATAGCTGCAATGGGGCCAATACCATGTGTTGGGTATACATCTGCATTTCTTAACAAATTATGATTTGTTCTCCATTTAGATTCTGAAATTCCATTGTCTCCAAATTCAACACCTTTACCATAAGCTGTCTTCCCATCATTAAAAAAGACTCCTCTTAAATCGTGCTGGTAACCACATCTAAAATGAATAGTCTCTCCAAACACATTTTGCTTTACCATATTAAGAACAGCCAAAATATCACGACGGTAGTTAACATTTTCAAGAATCATTAAATGACTTCCTGTTTCTTCATGGGTGTTTACCAAATCCCAACACTCTTCTAAAGTATTTGCGGCAGATACTTCTACACCGGTATACTTTCCGGCTTTCATTGAATCTACCGCCATTCTAGTATGCCATAACCAAGGGGTTGCTATAATTACAGCATCAACTTCTTTTAATTCTAAAAGATTTCTATAGTCATAATCCGAATTTCCAAATACTTTAGGTTTTGCATACCCGGCATCATCAATCATTTTTAAAGCGATTTTAATTCTTTCCGGATCAATATCGCAAATTGCTGTTACTTCTATATCTTTTCTATGCAGTGCATTATTCAAATGGTTACATCCTCTTAAACCTACACCCAGAAACGCTAATTTCAGTTTATCTTTAGAGTCTCCTAAAACTGAGCCAAAAGACATATTGGGCAAAAAAGATAATCCCGCCCCCGCTATTACAGTTTTCTTTACAAAATTCCTACGTGAGTTCATATTTTTCAAATAAATAGTTTGTTCATTAAATTATTCATTAACAAATATTGATTTTACTATTTATATATAAGTTGATTTTTTATGCATTAAAGAGTAAAAATCTGTTAATTCAATAAGCGTGACAAATCTATATACCATTTTGACGAATTTGTACCCATTTCGTGCAACATTAGTAATAATGGGCGCTTAGAGAAAATAAATTTTATTAATACCTTTACCATAGGTCGAATTCAGGAAAATTTTCAGAGTACTAAAAACAATTATATGCTTTCTATAAAAAAATATATACTTCTTGGTATTATTGTTTGGATATCAACTTTTTCATTTGGTCAAAACCACATTAATTTTAAACCATTAACGCCAACTGTAAATAATAAATCTGTTTCTGTTACTAGAACTATTCAAGATGATTTAGGAAATATTTGGATGCTGTGTTCAAATGGCATCCTTATATACGATGGCTACAATTACAAAACAATCACGAATAACACCATATTTAAAGGTTCATCAGACCGTGTGGTAAACGTTATTAAAGACCACAAAAATAATCTTTGGTTAACTTCAACCGAAGGAACCTTAGTTAAATTCGAGGCCGATAATGGCCAATTTAAAAAGGTCAATAATCTCATTAATAATAAAAAAGTTAAAGCCTTATACTCAAAAGGACAAAGCTTATGGTTTGCCACAAAAGAAGGAATCTTGTATCGACACAAAGATTCTAAAACTGACAGCATCACACAAATAACACATAATAATCTACCCGTTAACAATATAATAGGTATTGCAACCATAAACTCTTCTCACATTTACCTTAGTACAGACAATGGAAAAATTTTCAACTTCGATATTAACAAAAAAATATTAAGCGAGTTAATTGGAGAATTTACCGATTATCCAGGAATTATCGTATTGACTACAGATACAAATGATAGGCTTTGGATTGGCACCGAAACCTATGGCATCTTTGTTTACGATACCATAAAAAAGCAGTTTATTCAGAATGAATTGTTTGAAGGTGAAAAATACAACGTAAATAAAGAAATGTTCTTAACCCTTTATAACGATAGTGATGGTTATATCTGGGGCGGAACTGATGGTGGCGGTTTGTATAAAATCAACCCCTACACAGGTGATATCAATTTATTTTTTAAACAGGATGCTAACGAATTCTCTCTAGGCAGCAATACCATTTTAGATATTAACGAAGATAACCATAAAAACTTATGGATTTGTACCAACTACGGAAAACTCTCTGTGTTACCAAATGTTGACAACAATATTAATTATCATGAAGGATCGGCCAATCATACTCCTCAACGAATTTTAAGCATATACAAAAGCAGTAAAAATGATTTATGGATTGGTACTGATGGTTCCGGATTGACCAAGGTTACTTTTGATGCTTCAGGAAGAAGTAGAGAAAAACAATACTTTAACAACCTAGCGCTTAGTCGTGGATTTTATATTCAATCTATCACCGAGGACCAAAATCAAAACATCTGGTTTGGTACTTATCGTAACGGATTGTGGTTTCATGACACAAAACAAGACACATTCAAGAAAATAGACATCCTAAACAATAAAAATCAAGAAGCTACAGATGTAAGAACGGTTTATACAGACTTAAAAGGCCGCATTTGGGCAGGTTCTAACATTTCTGTCAACATTTATAGCTCAAACAAAGAACTACTAGCTTCATTTGAAAACAATACCAATGGTTTACAAGGAAGCATTACCGAAAGCATTATTGAAGACAACAGCGGAACCATATGGTTAGGGCTTTACGATGGTGGTTTGTTTAAATTCAATGAAAACCTTAAGAACCTGAAAGCTTCATCGTTCACCAACATTTCAAACATAAAAAAAACGAATTCAGGGGCCATCTCTTCTATAAAATCGATGACGATTGGAGCACCAGGAACACTTTGGCTTGTGAATCACCAAAGTAAGCTTGTTAAATTTAACATTAAAACCAATACATTTTCAACCATAGAAGATATTAATATCCCAAAAGATGTTAATCTGGCTGCCATTGTTAAAGAGGATAACGATAATTTATGGCTAAGTTCCAGTAATGGTATTTTTCATCTAAATACTATAACTTCAAATGTAAAATCGTATTATAGTTCTGATGGACTACAAGATAATATATTTCTATCTCGAAGCGCATTTAGAGACTCAAAAGGCATGCTTTATTTTGGTGGTAATAATGGACTAAATTATTTCTATCCGAATAAAATAAGTAAAAAAGAAAGTACTCCTCAACTCTACATCAACACGATAGAAATTCTGAATCAACCCATTGAACAACTACTACCTGAATTCGGAAATCTGGAAGCCTACAACACACAACCTTTGAAATTAAAATCTGATCAATCTTCATTTTCATTTAAATTCTCGGCAATTGACAATGTTCTGGATCCCAAATACCACTATGCTTACCGTTTAAAAAGTTTTAACGATAACTGGATTATCAGTGGTCAGGAACGTTTAGCAACCTATACCAATATTCCCTATGGCAATTATGTCTTTGAAGTCAAGGCTGGTACAAAAAAGGACAATTGGAATATTCCTCCAAAACAAATAGCCGTTAGTATTGCTCCTCCTCTCTGGCAAAGTTCGGCAGCATATATTATTTACTTCATTATTCTGTGTTTAGTTATTTACGCCTCAAGAAAATGGTATTTATTAAAGAACAAATTGCTGTTTGAAAAACTTAACCACAAGAAAGAGAATGAGCTTTACGACTTAAAAATGAACTTTTTCGCCAAGATGTCGCATGAAATTCAAACACCAATTACTCTAATTTTAGGGCCTTTAGACGACATGCTGAAACGCTCGCAAGAGAATGGCAACATGCTTCTTAATCAGCGATTAAAAATCATTGAAAATAATAGTAAACGTCTCTCTAAAATAGCCAGAGAACTGACCTTAATTCGTAACAAGGAATTAAATGAACTTAAGCTTTTAGCAACCAAAAACAACCTTTATAATCATATCGATGAAATTGCGGTTTCATTTAAAGAACTTGCCAGAAAGAAACGCATCGATTTCGCCATTAACTGTCCTAAAAATTTGCATTCGGCATGGTATGATAAAGAAAAAATAGAACATGTTATCTACAACTTACTATCAAATGCATTTAAATTCACCCCTAAAGAAGGTAACGTGCTACTAAATGTAATCCCCTTTGATTCAAAAAAACAAATTAAAGTATCAGTATCCGACACCGGATCGGGAATTCCTAAAGATGAACTTGAACTTACTTTCAATTTATTTTACCAATCCAACACCAGCAAGAAAAATAAAGGTTCTGGTATTGGTCTGGCCTTAACAAAGGAATTGATCGATTTACACAAAGGTCACATAGAAGTTGAATCTTCAGAAGTTGAAGGCACTATTTTTACCTTCACTATTCCTATTGTTAAAGACGCTTACAGAGAATCTGAACTTATTGTTACCGACGATTCAAATGATGTTATTTACGAAGAATCTGAAGAAGAAACTTCAACTCCAACTGAAAAGACAGAAAAAGACCTTTCTAAAAAGACCATCTTAATTGTTGAAGATAATTACGATCTTCAATCCTTTTTAAAAGAACTATTGGTTAACGATTACAATATTCTTCTGGCTGAAAACGGAGCTGAAGGTTACCACTACGCTAAAAGTAATTTTCCTGACTTAATTTTATCAGATATCATGATGCCCAAAATGGATGGTATCGAAATGTGTCTGCTGCTACAGGAAGACTCGCTTACAAAACACATTCCTGTAATTATGCTTACCGCAAAAAACTCGACAAATTCTAAAATATCAGGACTTAAATCCGGTGCTATCGAATACATCAACAAACCATTCAATACCAATGAATTACTCCTAAAGGTTAAAAATATCATTTCTTCCAAAGAACATATTATCTCAAAATACAGAAAAGAAATTATTAGTAGTCCTGAAATTGAAGTTGAAAAAACTCAGGATGAAATTTTCCTTGAAAATATGACATCCATAATTAATGCTAAACTGAATGACGACGGTTTCAAAATTGAAGATTTAGCAGAATCGTTAAACATGAGTTACTCTAGTTTATACCGAAAATGTCAGGCATTAACCGGAAAAAACCTTGTCGATTACATTAGGCTTATTCGACTAAAACGTGCTGCGGTGCTCATCACGAAATTTGGATATACAATTTCTGAGGCCGCCTTTGCAGTTGGCTTTAACGACCCCAAATACTTTTCAAAGTGTTTTAAAAAACAATATGACAGAAGTCCGAAAGAATTTGGAAAAGAAGCTTCTAAAATTGGTATAGATAATTACCTTAAAGCACATAACCTGGAACAATTTAGCAACAGTGTTAATTAAATGGCAAAAAAAAAGGCTTGAGATCATCTCAAGCCTTTTTTAAATATATAGTATTCAAATCTATTTAATTTCAATCAATTCCAGCTCAAAAGTTAAATCCTGACCTGCTAAGGGGTGGTTACCATCAACAATAATATGATCATCATTTACCTGCGCTACTCTAAATTGGTGCTCTCTTCCATCTTCACCTCTAGACACTAAGCCCATACCTACTTCTGGTTTAACCTCTTCCGGTAACTGAGCGTTATCTACTTTATGAAATAATTCTTCTTGAATATCGCCATAAGCCTCTTCTTTAGGAATTGTTACGGTCTTTTTCTCGTTTACTTTCATGTCAATGATAGCCTTTTCGAATCCAGGAATTAGAAGCCCTTGCCCTAAAGTTGCCTCTAAAGGCTCTCTTTCTGCAGAGGTATCAAAAATTTGACCATCGCTTAATTTTCCTGTGTAATGTACTCTTACGGTATCATTTTCTTTTACTTGACTCATAAATTTTGTTTTCTTGTTTAAAAATCATCACAAAACTACCATTTATAAATTGAACACCAATAAGATATCATCAAAACCTCTGGCTTTTAAGATAATCTTAACCCTATTATACGGCATCAAATATTAAACGTAACATCATTTTAAATTATTTAAAATATCAGAAAAATATATCACGTAATAAGTCATAAAATTTTACACAGAGTTACGTTTTATCGGTTTTTTTTGCATTTTATGGATGATTTTACATTTTTTTGTTATATATTCGTCGAGGTAAATTGCTTATACACACAATTATAACCAAAATCATTTGCGTGCTGCCTTTTACTAAAGCTAAATCAATACCAAAAAGAAGTGACATTATTAACTTACACACAAAAGAAGAAACAGGCATTTCAACGAGTATTTTTGATATGCCCTCGTGGTAGCACTAATTTTACGCATTCCCTAATTGGATTGGTTAATAGCATATTAAGACTAAGAACAACTTGTTTTTTGAAACACCATCAAAAGACAGGCTTTTTTTGTTAATGCAACGCCCTAAACGTTAACTGATTATGAAGCATAATTACTTTAAACACATTCTTACTCTCATAGGCTTGTTTTATATAAGTTTAAACTTGCACGCCATAACGTACTATGTCAATAGAGTAACAGAAAAAAATACTACTCAAACAACTTCGCTTTACTACGGAGCACTTTCTGATTACGCGCGTTTTGTGGAAACTGAGTTGGTCAGTACCGTAAATTATCGACAAAGTGTTTCTAATAGAACAGAAAACAACCTAGTTGCTCCAGTTATTACAATTGACAATGTAGAAAACCTTTCTTGTTTTGGAGAAAATGATGGTGCTATTGATATAACTATTTCCGGTACAACAGGAGCTGTAAATATCATATGGAATGGACCTAATAGTTTTTCCTCCAATAGCGAGGATATTTCAAATTTAGAACCTGGCCTCTATTCTGTGCAGGTTACCGACGATAATGGGACAACACCAGAAAATAATATTGAAATTACACAGCCTGCTGCGCTGACTGCTTCAACCTCTTCAACCACCAATGTGGATTGTTTTGGAAACTCAACCGGCGCTATAGATATTAGCGTCTCGGGAGGTACTGCTCCTTATACTTATATGTGGAGTAACAGTGCTGATACTGAAGATATTAGTGATATTGCTGCCGGAACATACAACGTAACCATTACTGATGCCAACAGCTGTACCTTCGATATCAACGACATTGAAATTACACAGCCTGCTGCGCTGACTGCTTCAACCTCTTCAACCACCAATGTGGATTGTTTTGGAAACTCAACCGGCGCTATAGATATTAGCGTCTCGGGAGGTACTGCTCCTTATACTTATATGTGGAGTAACAGTGCTGATACTGAAGATATTAGTGGTATTACTGCCGGAACATACAACGTAACCATTACTGATGCCAACAGCTGTACCTTCGATATCAACGACATTGAAATTACACAGCCTGCTGCGCTGACTGCTTCAACCTCTTCAACCACCAATGTGGATTGTTTTGGAAACTCAACCGGCGCTATAGATATTAGCGTCTCGGGAGGTACTGCTCCTTATACTTATATGTGGAGTAACAGTGCTGATACTGAAGATATTAGTGGTATTACTGCCGGAACATACAACGTAACCATTACTGATGCCAACAGCTGTACCTTCGATATCAACGACATTGAAATTACACAGCCTGCTGCGCTGACTGCTTCAACCTCTTCAACCACCAATGTGGATTGTTTTGGAAACTCAACCGGCGCTATAGATATTAGCGTCTCGGGAGGTACTGCTCCTTATACTTATATGTGGAGTAACAGTGCTGATACTGAAGATATTAGTGGTATTACTGCCGGAACATACAACGTAACCATTACTGATGCCAACAGCTGTACCTTCGATATCAACGACATTGAAATTACACAGCCTGCTGCGCTGACTGCTTCAACCTCTTCAACCACCAATGTGGATTGTTTTGGAAACTCAACCGGCGCTATAGATATTAGCGTCTCGGGAGGTACTGCTCCTTATACTTATATGTGGAGTAACAGTGCTGATACTGAAGATATTAGTGGTATTACTGCCGGAACATACAACGTAACCATTACTGATGCCAACAGCTGTACCTTCGATATCAACGACATTGAAATTACACAGCCTGCTGCGCTGACTGCTTCAACCTCTTCAACCACCAATGTGGATTGTTTTGGAAACTCAACCGGCGCTATAGATATTAGCGTCTCGGGAGGTACTGCTCCTTATACTTATATGTGGAGTAACAGTGCTGATACTGAAGATATTAGTGATATTGCTGCCGGAACATACAACGTAACCATTACTGATGCCAACAGCTGTACCTTCGATATCAACGACATTGAAATTACACAGCCTGCTGCGCTGACTGCTTCAACCTCTTCAACCACCAATGTGGATTGTTTTGGAAACTCAACCGGCGCTATAGATATTAGCGTCTCGGGAGGTACTGCTCCTTATACTTATATGTGGAGTAACAGTGCTGATACTGAAGATATTAGTGGTATTGCTGCCGGAACATACAACGTAACCATTACTGATGCCAACAGCTGTACCTTCGATATCAACGACATTGAAATTACACAGCCTGCTGCGCTGACTGCTTCAACCTCTTCAACCACCAATGTGGATTGTTTTGGAAACTCAACCGGCGCTATAGATATTAGCGTCTCGGGAGGTACTGCTCCTTATACTTATATGTGGAGTAACAGTGCTGATACTGAAGATATTAGTGGTATTGCTGCCGGAACATACAACGTAACCATTACTGATGCCAACAGCTGTACCTTCGATATCAACGACATTGAAATTACACAGCCTGCTGCGCTGACTGCTTCAACCTCTTCAACCACCAATGTGGATTGTTTTGGAAACTCAACCGGCGCTATAGATATTAGCGTCTCGGGAGGTACTGCTCCTTATACTTATATGTGGAGTAACAGTGCTGATACTGAAGATATTAGTGGTATTGCTGCCGGAACATACAACGTAACCATTACTGATGCCAACAGCTGTACCTTCGATATCAACGACATTGAAATTACACAGCCTGCTGCGCTGACTGCTTCAACCTCTTCAACCACCAATGTGGATTGTTTTGGAAACTCAACCGGCGCTATAGATATTAGCGTCTCGGGAGGTACTGCTCCTTATACTTATATGTGGAGTAACAGTGCTGATACTGAAGATATTAGTGGTATTACTGCCGGAACATACAACGTAACCATTACTGATGCCAACAGCTGTACCTTCGATATCAACGACATTGAAATTACACAGCCTGCTGCGCTGACTGCTTCAACCTCTTCAACCACCAATGTGGATTGTTTTGGAAACTCAACCGGCGCTATAGATATTAGCGTCTCGGGAGGTACTGCTCCTTATACTTATATGTGGAGTAACAGTGCTGATACTGAAGATATTAGTGATATTGCTGCCGGAACATACAACGTAACCATTACTGATGCCAACAGCTGTACCTTCGATATCAACGACATTGAAATTACACAGCCTGCTGCGCTGACTGCTTCAACCTCTTCAACCACCAATGTGGATTGTTTTGGAAACTCAACCGGCGCTATAGATATTAGCGTCTCGGGAGGTACTGCTCCTTATACTTATATGTGGAGTAACAGTGCTGATACTGAAGATATTAGTGGTATTACTGCCGGAACATACAACGTAACCATTACTGATGCCAACAGCTGTACCTTCGATATCAACGACATTGAAATTACACAGCCTGCTGCGCTGACTGCTTCAACCTCTTCAACCACCAATGTGGATTGTTTTGGAAACTCAACCGGCGCTATAGATATTAGCGTCTCGGGAGGTACTGCTCCTTATACTTATATGTGGAGTAACAGTGCTGATACTGAAGATATTAGTGGTATTGCTGCCGGAACATACAACGTAACCATTACTGATGCCAACAGCTGTACCTTCGATATCAACGACATTGAAATTACACAGCCTGCTGCGCTGACTGCTTCAACCTCTTCAACCACCAATGTGGATTGTTTTGGAAACTCAACCGGCGCTATAGATATTAGCGTCTCGGGAGGTACTGCTCCTTATACTTATATGTGGAGTAACAGTGCTGATACTGAAGATATTAGTGGTATTGCTGCCGGAACATACAACGTAACCATTACTGATGCCAACAGCTGTACCTTCGATATCAACGACATTGAAATTACACAGCCTGCTGCGCTGACTGCTTCAACCTCTTCAACCACCAATGTGGATTGTTTTGGAAACTCAACCGGCGCTATAGATATTAGCGTCTCGGGAGGTACTGCTCCTTATACTTATATGTGGAGTAACAGTGCTGATACTGAAGATATTAGTGATATTGCTGCCGGAACATACAACGTAACCATTACTGATGCCAACAGCTGTACCTTCGATATCAACGACATTGAAATTACACAGCCTGCTGCGCTGACTGCTTCAACCTCTTCAACCACCAATGTGGATTGTTTTGGAAACTCAACCGGCGCTATAGATATTAGCGTCTCGGGAGGTACTGCTCCTTATACTTATATGTGGAGTAACAGTGCTGATACTGAAGATATTAGTGGTATTACTGCCGGAACATACAACGTAACCATTACTGATGCCAACAGCTGTACCTTCGATATCAACGACATTGAAATTACACAGCCTGCTGCGCTGACTGCTTCAACCTCTTCAACCACCAATGTGGATTGTTTTGGAAACTCAACCGGCGCTATAGATATTAGCGTCTCGGGAGGTACTGCTCCTTATACTTATATGTGGAGTAACAGTGCTGATACTGAAGATATTAGTGATATTGCTGCCGGAACATACAACGTAACCATTACTGATGCCAACAGCTGTACCTTCGATATCAACGACATTGAAATTACACAGCCTGCTGCGCTGACTGCTTCAACCTCTTCAACCACCAATGTGGATTGTTTTGGAAACTCAACCGGCGCTATAGATATTAGCGTCTCGGGAGGTACTGCTCCTTATACTTATATGTGGAGTAACAGTGCTGATACTGAAGATATTAGTGATATTGCTGCCGGAACATACAACGTAACCATTACTGATGCCAACAGCTGTACCTTCGATATCAACGACATTGAAATTACACAGCCTGCTGCGCTGACTGCTTCAACCTCTTCAACCACCAATGTGGATTGTTTTGGAAACTCAACCGGCGCTATAGATATTAGCGTCTCGGGAGGTACTGCTCCTTATACTTATATGTGGAGTAACAGTGCTGATACTGAAGATATTAGTGGTATTGCTGCCGGAACATACAACGTAACCATTACTGATGCCAACAGCTGTACCTTCGATATCAACGACATTGAAATTACACAGCCTGCTGCGCTGACTGCTTCAACCTCTTCAACCACCAATGTGGATTGTTTTGGAAACTCAACCGGCGCTATAGATATTAGCGTCTCGGGAGGTACTGCTCCTTATACTTATATGTGGAGTAACAGTGCTGATACTGAAGATATTAGTGGTATTGCTGCCGGAACATACAACGTAACCATTACTGATGCCAACAGCTGTACCTTCGATATCAACGACATTGAAATTACACAGCCTGCTGCGCTGACTGCTTCAACCTCTTCAACCACCAATGTGGATTGTTTTGGAAACTCAACCGGCGCTATAGATATTAGCGTCTCGGGAGGTACTGCTCCTTATACTTATATGTGGAGTAACAGTGCTGATACTGAAGATATTAGTGGTATTGCTGCCGGAACATACAACGTAACCATTACTGATGCCAACAGCTGTACCTTCGATATCAACGACATTGAAATTACACAGCCTGCTGCGCTGACTGCTTCAACCTCTTCAACCACCAATGTGGATTGTTTTGGAAACTCAACCGGCGCTATAGATATTAGCGTCTCGGGAGGTACTGCTCCTTATACTTATATGTGGAGTAACAGTGCTGATACTGAAGATATTAGTGGTATTGCTGCCGGAACATACAACGTAACCATTACTGATGCCAACAGCTGTACCTTCGATATCAACGACATTGAAATTACACAGCCTGCTGCGCTGACTGCTTCAACCTCTTCAACCACCAATGTGGATTGTTTTGGAAACTCAACCGGCGCTATAGATATTAGCGTCTCGGGAGGTACTGCTCCTTATACTTATATGTGGAGTAACAGTGCTGATACTGAAGATATTAGTGATATTGCTGCCGGAACATACAACGTAACCATTACTGATGCCAACAGCTGTACCTTCGATATCAACGACATTGAAATTACACAGCCTGCTGCGCTGACTGCTTCAACCTCTTCAACCACCAATGTGGATTGTTTTGGAAACTCAACCGGCGCTATAGATATTAGCGTCTCGGGAGGTACTGCTCCTTATACTTATATGTGGAGTAACAGTGCTGATACTGAAGATATTAGTGGTATTGCTGCCGGAACATACAACGTAACCATTACTGATGCCAACAGCTGTACCTTCGATATCAACGACATTGAAATTACACAGCCTGCTGCGCTGACTGCTTCAACCTCTTCAACCACCAATGTGGATTGTTTTGGAAACTCAACCGGCGCTATAGATATTAGCGTCTCGGGAGGTACTGCTCCTTATACTTATATGTGGAGTAACAGTGCTGATACTGAAGATATTAGTGATATTGCTGCCGGAACATACAACGTAACCATTACTGATGCCAACAGCTGTACCTTCGATATCAACGACATTGAAATTACACAGCCTGCTGCGCTGACTGCTTCAACCTCTTCAACCACCAATGTGGATTGTTTTGGAAACTCAACCGGCGCTATAGATATTAGCGTCTCGGGAGGTACTGCTCCTTATACTTATATGTGGAGTAACAGTGCTGATACTGAAGATATTAGTGGTATTACTGCCGGAACATACAACGTAACCATTACTGATGCCAACAGCTGTACCTTCGATATCAACGACATTGAAATTACACAGCCTGCTGCGCTGACTGCTTCAACCTCTTCAACCACCAATGTGGATTGTTTTGGAAACTCAACCGGCGCTATAGATATTAGCGTCTCGGGAGGTACTGCTCCTTATACTTATATGTGGAGTAACAGTGCTGATACTGAAGATATTAGTGATATTGCTGCCGGAACATACAACGTAACCATTACTGATGCCAACAGCTGTACCTTCGATATCAACGACATTGAAATTACACAGCCTGCTGCGCTGACTGCTTCAACCTCTTCAACCACCAATGTGGATTGTTTTGGAAACTCAACCGGCGCTATAGATATTAGCGTCTCGGGAGGTACTGCTCCTTATACTTATATGTGGAGTAACAGTGCTGATACTGAAGATATTAGTGGTATTACTGCCGGTACATACAATGTAACCATTACGGATGCCAACAGCTGTACCTTCGATATCAACGACATTGAAATTACACAGCCTGCTGCGCTTACAGCTACCGCTGTTCAAAATACACCTGTATCCTGTAATGGAGGTTCTGACGGTACTGCAAGTGTTACTGCTTCTGGTGGTGTAACACCATATAGTTACGATTGGGGTGCATCAAACCCGAATGCTTTAAGTGCAGGAACTCATACTGTTACTGTAACCGATTTTAATGGCTGTACAACAACAACAACTGTTGAAATTACAGAACCAAGTGTAATAACTGCAAATGCAGTACAAACATCCCCTGTTAGCTGTAATGGTGATTCTGATGGTTCTGCTACGGTAAATACTTCTGGTGGTAATGGCGGATACACTTATTCTTGGGATAACGGAGAAACCGTAGCCACTGCTATGGCTTTAAACGCAGGGAATCATACCGTTACCATCACCGACAGTAAAGGTTGTCAAACAACCGCCAGTGTAACTATTACTCAACCAGAAATATTATCAGCAACCGCAACTCAAGTGAACCCCGTTAATTGTTTTGGACAATCTAACGGTTCAGCAAGCGTCACTGTTAATGGTGGTAATCCGGGATATTCTTATTCCTGGGATAATGGCAGTACAACATCTACTGCAACTGGATTAAATGCTGGACTTCATACTGTAAATATCACAGATAGTAAAGGATGTAGCACAAGTGCGACCGTAACCATATCACAACCAAGTCAAATAGCCATCTCTATTGATAATAAAGTAGATGTAATTTGTAATGGAGACAATACGGGTTCTATTAACATTTCAGCTACAGGAGGAACAGGTACTTTCAATTATTCTTGGACAGGACCTGCTGGTTTTACTAGCACATCAAAAGATATTTCTGGTTTAATAAACGGCATGTACATTGTAACAGTAACAGATAGTAATAATTGTTCTGCTACTAAAACAGTTATAATTGATCAATCTCCAGAATTGACCATGGATATCTTAACATTTACACAGCCTTCATGTAATGGTGGTAATGATGGTACACTTACCGCTGGCTTCGTTCAAGGAGGTAATCCGGGTTATGAATATTCTATTAACAATACTGACTGGTTTACCTCTTCTACATTTAGTAATATTTCAGCTGGCAGCCACACTATTTACGTTAAAGATTCTGAAGGCTGTACTGTGCAAGGAAGCATAATGGTTACTGAGCCCAGTATTTTAACGGCTACAGCTGCTCAAATTAGTGACGTAAAATGTTATGGAGAATCTAATGGTAGTGCTACTGTTACACCAGATGGGGGTAATGGAGGCTTTGTATATTTATGGGATAACAATGAAACCGGAGCTACCGCTACAAAATTAAAATCTGGTTTACATACAGTTACCGTTACGGATAGTAAAGGGTGCAGCACAACGGCAACTGTTGAAATTACCCAACCTAATCCTGTTAGTGTTACATTAGATTCTAAAACCAATGTTCTATGTCATGGTAATAATACTGGATCAATTAACATTAGTGCCACAGGAGGTACAGGTACAATTACTTACTCATGGACAGGTCCAAGTGGCTTTACAAGCACATCGCAAGATTTAACTAATCTGGTAGCCGGAACATATGTTGTTAGAGCAACAGACACAAGAGGATGTTACACCACTTTTCCTGTAACAATCACCCAGCCTTTGGCATTTAGTGCAACCATTGCTAAAACAGACATTTCATGTAAAGACGCGAATGATGGGTCTGCAACTATCACCACTCAAGGTGGTGTATCTCCGTTTACTTACGCATGGTCTAATGGAGGCAATAGCATAACAGTAAACAACCTGGCTGCTGGCAATTATTCTGTAACAATTACAGATGCTAATGGATGTACAACTACAGCCAGTACTACAATTAACAACCCTACCGAGTTCATCATTGGCGGAACGTTTACACAACCTAGTTGTCATGGCGATTCTGATGGAACAGCTACAGCAACAGCCGTAGGGGGTACTCCTCCTTATAATTATCTTTGGAATTCTGCAGCAGGTAATGCCACGACACAAACAGTATCAGGCTTATCAGCTGGCACCTATAGTGTTTTAATTACAGATGCACGTGGTTGTGGTGGCTCTGTAATCGTAACTGTAACCGAGCCAGGTGTTTTAATGGCAAATGCTAGAGGTTATGAAGGTTGTTTTAGACAAGGTGGTGGCTGGGCAGAAGCTACACCTACTGGAGGTACTGGTCCATACACTTACGAATGGAACACCGGTGCAACTTCGCAAACTATAAGTGGTCTGGTTGCTGGTGACTATTCTGTTACTGTAACAGACTCTCGTGGTTGTATATCTGCTACTGAAACTGTAACTATTGAAATGGCTTCTCCTTTTTCAGTAGAGGCAACTGGTATTAATACCACAGGTTCCGGGTTATCCAACGGTTCTGCTACAGCACATCCTACTGGCGGTGATGAACCGTTTACTTATTTGTGGAGTGATGGGCAAACCACCCAAACAGCAACCGGGCTGGCTGATGGCACCTATAGCGTTATTGTTACTGATGAAAGTGGCTGTCAAGCCACCACGGCAATAAACATTGGTGACCCAATGGTTGTTTCTTTAACTACTACAGCTGAGTGTTTAGATGACAGAGACATACAAACCATGATTATTACACCTAATATCTCTGGAGGTCAAGGACCATATACGCTAACCTGGGATTTTGGAGCTGATTCAGATTATGCTCCAGGTGAATATTCAGGTGTTCAAAATATTACTTATGCAACAGCTGGATCAAAACTTGTTACTTTAAATGTACAAGATCAAACTGGACAATCTGTAACCACAACAAAAATTCAATACATAGACATCTGTTACGACTACGGTATTGATTGTGAACGATGTGTATCTAATGATTATGTGTTTTCTAATTTCTATATAGGTGATGAAGATGGAAACAAAGTAGATCAATGTAACGGAGGGTCTGAATTTGCTGTTTACGTATACTTCGATATTCCTAGTGATGCCAAACCTAAATACAACCTTTATGTAATAGCAGGTTATGCCGTTACAGATCCATTTACAGGTTTAACTGTTACCGACTCCAGAGATGAATGTTTGTATGAAGGAGAAGAAGCTATTCCTGTTGAAGGTGGGCAAGGACGATTATTATTAGATGAAGATTTTATTTGTGGTAGTGAAATTGCTATTACAGGACTTTTATTTGCATGGAAACAAAGAGCTGGTTTAGAATGTGGACCATCAACACCGAAGTGTTATTGTGCTATTGATAACTTAAATGTTACTTCTCCTCTAACCGCTTTTGTCTCAAATACCAATGTAGCTTGTTTTGGTGATGCCACAGCAACTGCCACTGTAGAAGCCTTTGGAGGTGTTGAGCCTTACTCCTATTCCTGGAATACGACACCTGTTCAGACTACAGCCACAGCTACAGGATTAACAGCAGGAACATATTCGGTTACTGTTACAGATGCCAACGGAACAACACTAGATCCAATATCTGTAACCATTACCGAACCTGCAAGTGTACCAACTGTAACAGCTAGTGTTGTAGATTTAAACGGTGTAAATGTTTCTTGTTATGGAGAGACTGATGGTGAGGCGAATGCTTCCGCTTCTGGCGGAACAAGTCCGTACACCTTTGAATGGTCTGATGGACAAATAGGAACTTCAGCTGTCGATTTAGGTATCGGTACTTATACTGTAACGGTTACTGATGCTAATGGCTGTACAGATACAGCTACAGTAACCCTTGTAGGTCCAGACCCTATTGTTACATCTATAACTTCAATTAATCCATTGTGTTACGGCTCTAATAATGGAGAAGCTACCGTTTCTGTAGAATCAGGAGGAACAGCACCATTTACTTATTCTTGGTCTAACGGAGACACTAGTGCTACTGCAACTGGATTATCTGCAAACATTTCATACTCGGTAATTGTTACCGATGCCAATGGATGTACAACAACCGAAACAGTTACACTTTCTCAACCCCCATTACTAACTTTGTCTAATAGTAGAACACTAACATCCTGCTATGGAAGCAATGATGGAACAGCCACTGCTATTCCTTCAGGAGGAACCCAACCTTATTCTTATTTATGGGATAGTAATGCTGGAAATCAAACCACCTCAACAGCAACCGGGCTAAGTGCTGGAGGGCCTTATTTTGTTACCGTAACCGACGCTAATGGTTGTCAGGAAATAACATCTGTGACTATTATAGAACCAAACGAATTAACAGCGACAGCTTCTTCTACAGATTTATTGTGCTTTGGAGACAATAATGGAACGGTAACTGTAATAGCTAATGAAGGAACTGCTCCGTACACTTATTTATGGGATGCTAACACAGGAAATCAAACTGGGGCGACAGCCACTAATTTACCAGTTGGAACATACAGTGTTGTTGTTACAGATGCTAATGGCTGTACAACAACTGCTTCTGCTACCATTAATGAACCTAATGTTCTAGAAGCGTCTATAACACCAAACACTATAGATTGTAATGGAGGGACAACTGAAGCTACCGCTTCAGTTTCAGGGGGTACAGCTCCTTACTCTTATTTATGGAGTTCCAATGCGAATTCTCAAACGACAGCTACAGCTACAGATCTAACTTCAGGAACTTATACAGTTACCATAACTGACGCTAATGGATGTATGGATTCTGAACAAGTTACCATTACAGAACCTGCAAGTTTAACCATAAATAGTAATATTACTGCACCACTCTGCTTTGGTAGCTCAACAGGAACAGCAACAGTAAATGTTTCTAATGGCACACCTCCTTATTCTTACCTTTGGGATACTAATGCGGGGAACCAAACTACACCAACAGCAACAGGATTATCTGCTGGAAGCTATTCGGTTTTAGTTACTGACAATAACGGTTGTCAGATTTCAACAACAGTAAATTTAGTAGATCCTTCTGATTTAACTGCGACTTATAGTGTTACCAATCCATCATGTTATGGTGGTTCAAATGGTAGAGCAACAGTTATACCTAACGGAGGTAAACCTGGATATACATATTTATGGGATAGTAATGCAGGTAACCAGACTACAGCTACAGCAATAGGCCTTTCTGCAGGATCCTATGATGTGACTATTACAGATGCCAATAATTGTACAGAAACTATATCCGTAGTTCTTTCAAACCCAGATGAGCTTACTTCTACTGTTGTTGGTACAAACCCAGTTTGTTATGGTGATAATTCTGGATCTGCTACCGTGACAGCTAATGGTGGCACACCGGGCTACACTTATTTATGGGATGCCAATGCAAGTAACCAAACAACGCCTACCGCTACGGGGTTATATGCTGGTAGTTATTCTATTACAGTAACAGACAGTAAAGGGTGTACCTCTACATCTACAGTAACCATCGCAAACCCTCAAATACTTACTGCAAGTATGTCGAGCACAAATCCAACATGTTTTGGCGGAAATGATGGTACTGCAACCGTAACTCCTTCTGGAGGTACTCCTAATTACACGTATTTATGGTCTAACGGACAAACCAACCAAACAGCAACAGGTCTATCTGCTGGTACAAATTACACCGTTACCATTACAGATGCTAATGGATGTACTACATCTGCAAATATAACTTTAACTAACCCTCAAGACTTATCTACTGCTAATGCAGGAAATGATCAAACACCTAGTTGTGGAATTGAAAGTATTATACTTTCAGCCAACGCCCCGACTGTTGGTAACGGATCTTGGTCAATTGTTTCTCCTGTTGGAGGTAATGGGGCTAGTTTTGATAATATTTCTGATCCTAAAACGACATTTAGGATTGTTAACTCCGGTACGTATGTCTTAAGATGGACTATTTCCAATGGTGGCATTTGTCAGGAAAAAACGGATGACGTACAAATCGTTTTTGATAGTTGTAGCACACTCGATTTTGATGGAGTTGATGATAATGTTACTTTCAACAACAATTTTAATCTTAGTTCTGCTTTTACCTTAGAAACCTGGATTAAACCATCCAGTTCTAACAATAACATACAAACAATACTATCCAAAAGAGCTGCTAATAACCTTACAACTGGATACGATATACGATTAGTTAATAACATTATATCATTTAACTGGAATAGTGGTAATACTCTGGCTTCTCCTTATGCTATTGATACAACCAGATGGTATCATGTTGCCGTAAGCTACAACGGAACGACTTATATTTTATATATAGATGGTATTGAAGTAGCCAGAACAAATGGCACTGCTCCTGTTAGCAACAATCGTGAATTTATTTTAGGTGCCATGGATCAAACATCGACACCTCCTTTTAGACCTGTTAATTATTTTCATGGTTGGATGGATGAACTAAAAATCTGGAACAAAACTTTAACTCCTGATCAATTACACCAAGTTATGAATCAGGAAATCAAAAATAATGGAGGAAACGTTGGCGGTGTTATTATTCCTTTAAATGTCGCTAATTTATCCTGGACTGATTTAGATGGCTATTACCAAATGAATCAAGGTTCTGATATTGTTGGAGGATACATTATTCCAAATGCCGGAACTGTTCAGGGAAAAATGAGAAACATAACAACCTGGCAGGATGAAACAGCTCCACTACCTTATACCACTGATGAAGACGGTTATTGGAATGATGTAAATACTGCCAATAATGATGCTGCTTCGCCTTGGACATATGGAGATAGTGTATGGGATCACCCAAATGCTATTGGAGTTGATGGGACTACAAGGATAGATTGGAACATTGTTAAAACATCTCATAAAATCACTTCTCAAACTCAAGACTTAACATTATTAGGGTTATTGGTTGAAACCAACGAATTAACAATTACAAGTACAATAGGAAATCAGGATGAAACAAACAGAGGTCACGGATTATGGATCACCCATTACCTAGATTTAGATGGTTCTATAGATTTAATAGGAGAATCTCAACTGGTACAAAAACGTTATGATGATTCTCAAATAAGTGAGAGTATTTTAGAACCAAATAGTGAAGGGTTTATAGAGAGAGACCAACAAGGACAAACTAATATTTTTAATTATAACTATTGGTCATCTCCTGTTGGAAGAATTAGATCTGGCGTAAACAACACGTGGTCAAGAGCTTCCGAAAACATGTTTGACGGCACAGATACAAACAATCCAAAACCAATTACTTTTATAGGTGGTTATGATGGTGCTGCAACAGACCCTATTAGTATTGCTGAATATTGGTTATGGTCATACCAAGATGCCGTCTCAAATACTTATGCAAGTTGGGTGAAATTATATAAGAACACGGGGTTAGCAGCTGGTTTAGGTTATACTATGAAAGGTAGTGGAGCTTCCACAAACCAACAAAACTATACATTTATAGGAAAACCTAGAAATGGGGATATTATACAAAATATAAATTCAGGAAACAGTACTTTAGTAGGGAACCCTTACCCTTGTGCTCTTTATGCCCCTGAATTTATAAAAGATAATATTCCAGCTACAGATCCTAATGGAAATCCTTCTGTTGCTAACTCTGGAACAACAGGTAGTATTGACGGCACCCTGTTATTTTGGATACATTATAAAACAAACGATACCCATGTTTTAAAATCTTATCAAGGAGGATATGCTACTTATACCTTAATCGGAGGATTAAAACCTCCTACTGGAGAAACCTATCTTACGTCTGATGGCTTTTATATTAGTGGCAACGGAAGCTCAGATAGAGTTCCTTTGGATCATATACCAGTAGCCCAAGGTTTCTATGTTAGTGCTGCAACCATTTATAAAACTAGTAATGATATTATCTTTAAAAATAGTCAAAGAGCATTTGAAAGAGAGCCTAATTTAAGTGGAATTACAACACAAGTATTTAAATCATCTAAGACTAAACAAAATACTAATAAAAGTAACGATACTAACATACAACGATTACGATTATCATTTACAACCAACAAGGGACAAAGACCATTATTATTAGCTTTCACTGCTGACAATAGTGCTAATGATGAGTATAACTATGGCTACGATGCTAAAGCTGCTCCACTAGAAAATGATATGTTGTTTACGGTAGATAATTATAAATTGTCTATTCAAGCAGTTGGTGAATTTGATGAAAATAAACAATATCCTTTTGCTATTTTCACAAATAATGGAGGTGCTTTCCAGATTGCTGTGAGTGAATTTGAAAATTTACCTAATAATATAAAAGTATATGTCTATGATAGTTTATTAGGAACCTATACAAAAATAGATGATAACAATTCGACTTTTAACATTAGCCTAGACCCGGGTAATTATACAGATAGATTTTATATCACTTTTATAAATAAAGACCAGAGATCACTTTCTGTAATTGGCGAAGAACTCAATAAAATTCAAGTTAATTACCTGCAGAATAATAGAGAAATTTATATCAACTCACCTAATAATGTTGACATTAAACAAATACAACTAATCAATATTTTGGGTCAAACTGTTAATGTTTGGAATAAGTTAAACGCTCCTATAAATTCAAATGAAATTAGATTAGCTGTTAACAACAATATCTCTCAAGGAAATTATATTGTAAATATAGTTACATCTAACAGTAACATATCTAAAAAAATTATAATTAAATAGACATTTTATAATTCTAAAACGACAAAAACCATCCTTTCAGGATGGTTTTTTTATTAACTAACACTAAAGAAAGAAGAAATAAGCTACAAAAAAAACACATTTTATCGATTTTTTGTGCTTTTCATAGATTTTTTTATTAAAATGATTTATATTAGCATTCCAATCAACCATAACCTAAGCTCACATGAAAAAAAAGTTACACAGATACTTTCTTCTACTTTTATTGGGAAGTTGTTTGACAACAAAACTAATTGCCCAAAATATTCAAAGAGTTAGAATAGATTTTAGTGTTCCTGGCAAATTCACAAGACACTTACTAATTGGATTTACCAAAGATAATTCCGCTAGTGACAGTTATGATTACGGCTATGATGCTCTAAATAGAGATTCATATCCCTACGATTTAAGTTGGAAAGTAGATGATCGCAAATGCATTATTCAAGGTGTAGGTGCGTTTGATGACAATAAAAAATATCCTTTATGGTTATTTATGTCTAAGGAAGAGGATTTTGAAATCTCTCTTGATACTACAGAAAATTTTGAAAATCCTATCGCTGTTTTTGTTTTTGATGCTACGGAAAATACATATACCAAAATAAATGAATCAAATTTTAAATCTCATGTAGGTAAAGGCGAATATACTAATAGATTCTATTTAGCGTTTCAGAGTGAAAATACTACTTCATCCTCTTCGGTAGCGAAAACATTATCTACAGAAGATGAAATATTAAAAAATACTAAAATTCAATATTTAAAGAATTCTAAAGAATTATACATTAACACTAATGGATTGGCTACTATAAAAGAAATTGCGTTAACCAATGTAAGTGGACAAAGATTATTTACATCGAAAAGTATAAATAATCGTTCTTTAAAAATGCCAATAAATCAAATGACAAATCAATTGGTTTTTGTTAACGTTATTACAGATATCGGGCAAACTACAAAACAACTAATCATTCACTAATCAAAAAAATAAAGACTCTGCTAAGAAGTTTAATTATTTGAGTTAGTCACTTTTCATAATTAACTAAAAAAGCTCTAAATTTCTTTAGAGCTTTTTTTTATTTTAATTTCGATATTAATTCATCAACAGTCAATTTTTGCTGATCTCCTGTACTCATAGTTTTCAGCATAAAAGTATTAGACATCATTTCCTCTTCTCCTACTATAACAACATATGGAATCAATCGTTTATTGGCGTGATTCATTTGTTTTTTCATTTTGGCAGAATCAGGATACAGCTCTGCATTAATACCATTTATTCTTAACGCTTTTATTGCTTTTAAACTGAATAAAGCTTCTTTATCACCAAAGTTTATGAAGAGTACTTCTACATTTTTAGTTACCGTTTCCGGGAATAAATTCAGTTCCTCTAATACCAAATAAATGCGATCTAAACCAAAACTGATTCCAACTCCACTTACATTTTTAAGTCCGAAGATACCCGTCAAGTCATCGTAGCGGCCACCACCTCCAATCGATCCCATTTGAACGGACTTTGGTGCAGCGACTTCAAAAATAGCTCCAGTATAATAGTTAAGTCCTCTAGCTAAAGTCACATCTAACTGTAAAGCGGCGGTATTTAATCCTAATTCTGAAATGGCTTGGTTAATAAAAGCTAATTCTTCAATTCCTTTTGTTCCTTCTTCTGAAGATGATAAAATAGATTTTAAAGATTCTATCTGAGTTTCGAAAGAACCTGTTAAAGTAAATAATGGCTGTAGTTTAGAAATACCTTCTTCAGATATACCTTTAGAGCGCATTTCTTCTTTTACCTTCTCCTCTCCTATCTTATCAAGTTTATCTAAGGCTACCGTAAAATCAATTAACTTATCGTGAGCTCCAATAACTTCGGCGATCCCCGATAATATTTTACGGTTGTTAATTTTTATGGTAACGCCTTCAAGTTTTAAAGCTGTAAAAACAGCATCGTATAGCTGAATAAACTCCACTTCTTGCCATAAAGAATCACTACCTACCACATCGGCATCGCATTGGTAAAACTCTCTAAAACGACCTTTTTGAGGTCTATCGGCCCGCCAAACCGGCTGAATCTGGTAGCGCTTAAAAGGAAATTCTATTTCGTTTTGGTGTTGCACAACGTAACGTGCAAAAGGTACAGTTAGATCGTAACGTAAAGCCTTTTCAGAAATACTTGAAGTTAATTTTTGTGAGTCTTTTGCGTCGTAAGCTTCACTATCAGTTTTCGATAAATAATCTCCTGAATTTAAAATCTTAAAAATCAAACGATCACCTTCATCGCCATACTTCCCCATTAAAGTTTCAGAGTTTTCAAAACTTGGTGTTTCAATTGGTTGAAATCCGAAAGTTTCGAATGCACCACGAATGGTATTAAAAATATAATTACGTTTTGCGACCTGTTCCGGATTAAAATCTCTGGTTCCTTTTGGAATGCTTGGTTTTTGAGCCATTTAAAATTCTGTTGAAATTATTTAATAACGTTGGGTTGCCTTTAAAAACAACGCTCACAAAAATAATGGATTTTAGTTGATAAGCTTATCAAAATATTTAAACAAATCACCTTTTGTTATTACGGCTCCCTGTTCTATCATTTTAAACTTATCTAAATTTTTATCGTCGGTATAATCCTTATCAGCTTGTAAAAACTCAACATTCTCATCCATTAAATTTTCACGAAGCCAGGCGTAACCTTCCTCTGTGGTTATATCGACATCGTTTTTAATGTTTAACACAATAGCATGCATTTGATCTTCATCTAAATGAAATAAATACATGTGCTGCGACGATATGTGCTCTAAATATTCAGCTTTGTTTAATACACCTTCCCAAATTAAATCACTAAAAACGTCTAATTCTGCTTCAGCTAATTCAGGTTTATTAGCTTTAAGGTTTGTCCATTCATCCGATGTGATGGATTGCGTGGCTAAAAAGTTAATAAACTCCTGGTGTAATTCTTCAAATTGCTCTTTTGTAAGTCTTGAATATTTCATTTGTTCTTTATTAATTGCTAATATATAGTTTTATAATCACCTAAATACTGCATAAAAAAAGCCTCAACAATGTTGAGGCTTTCATAATTTTATATTTGATCTTAGTTTGCTTGCGCAACAACCTCAAATTCTAAATCTACATTAACTGTTCTGTGTAAACGAACGGCAGCGTTATACTTACCAGTACGTTTTACTGTTGCAACAGTAATGAATTTTTTCTCGATAGCGTGACCTGCTTGTTCTAAAGCTTCAGCTACGTCGATGTTGTTTACAGAACCAAATAATTTATCTCCTGCTCCTACTTTTGCTGCTATTTTAATTTCTAAAGCTCTTAATGCTTCAGCTAATTTGTTAGCATCATCAACTAATTTTTGTTCTTTAAAAGCTCTTTGCTTTAAGTTCTCTGCTAAAACTTTCTTTGCAGATACTGTAGCTAAAATAGCTTTTCCTTGAGGAATTAAAAAGTTTCTACCATAACCGTTCTTAACTGTTACAACATCGTCTTTAAATCCTAAATTTTCAACGTCTTGTTTTAATATAAGTTCCATTGTTATCGGTATTTTATTTTAATAAATCTGCTACGTATGGCATTAAAGCTAAGTGACGAGCTCTTTTTACAGCTACAGATACTTTTCTTTGATACTTTAATGAAGTTCCAGTTAAACGACGAGGTAAGATTTTACCTTGCTCATTTACAAACTTTAATAAGAAATCTGGATCTTTGTAGTCTACGTATTTAATACCAGACTTTTTAAAACGACAGTATTTTTTCGTTTTATTAGTGTCAATATTAAGCGGAGTTAAATATCTGATTTCTCCGTCTTTTTTCCCTTTAGATTGTTGCTCTATAGATGACATAATTACGCTTTTTGTTTTAGTTTTTCTCTTCTTCTCTCAGCCCAAGCCACAGCGTGCTTGTCTAAACTTACAGTTAAGTAACGCATAAAACGCTCATCACGTCTAAACTCTAATTCTAAAGCGTTGATTACTTCTCCTTCTACAGTGTACTCAAATAAGTGATAGAATCCACTTTTTTTGTGTTGAATTGGGTAAGCTAATTTTTTTAGTCCCCAATCTTCTTTTGATACCATCTTTGCACCGTTAGAAACAAGAAAATCTTCGTATTTCTTTACTGTTTCCTTTATCTGGTCTTCAGACAAAACGGGATTCAAGATGAAAACAGTTTCATAATGATTCATAAAAATCGTTTTTAATTGTTTAAAAAATTGGGTGCAAAAATAACTATTAATTCCATATAAAACAACTATATTTAAAATGATTTTTTACTTTATATTTGTCGCAGAAAACAGCTGTTAAAAATTTGTTAAAAAATACATTTTAACGATGTTTTTTGGTTTTTAGCGGATTTTTTCGTACTATTGTCGATATCTTAACCGAAATAATTGAAATGTTATGACTTTAAACTGTGTAGTAGTAGACGATTCAGCAATACAACGTCTTTCTATTGTTAAGTTAGTAGAGAACCACCCAAATCTTAACTTAATAGCAGAGTACAGTAGTGCTTTAGAAACCAAAAATGGTTTAAACACACATCAGGTAGATTTAATTTTCTTAGATATTGAAATGCCTGTACTTAATGGTTTTGAGCTTTTAGATGTATTAAACAACAAGCCTCAAATTATTTTTGTAACCGGTAAAACCGAGTATGCTTTTAAAGCATTCAATTACGATGCTACCGATTACTTACATAAACCAATTACCCGAGAGCGTTTTAATGTATCTGTCGAAAAAGCTTTAGAACAACATAAGTTGATTCAGGATTTTAACGAAGAAGAAGGTGAACACATCTTTGTTAAAAGTAATCTTAAAAAACGTAAAGTTTATATTAAAGACATTAAGTGGATAGAAGCTTTAGGTGACTACGTAAAATTAGTTACCGAAGAAACCAGTTTAGTGGTACTATCTACAATGAAATCTTTTGAAAAAGAATTACCTGAGAATAAATTCTTAAGAATTCACAAATCTTATATTGTTAATCTGGATAAAATAGACAGATATAACAGTAAAAATGTTGAAGTTGGTGCCTACGAAATTCCTTTAAGTAGAAATAAGAAGACACTTTTGGTAGACGCCTTAAACAATATTTAAGTCCCAAACTTAGTTAAGTCGTCTCTCAATTAAAAGTTATCAACATTTAACACCACCTTAACTGATCGAAAATCTTTTATACTCAAGAAGCTGTTATTAATTTTAATAATAGCTTCTTTTGTTTTAGCCAACGACTGCTTCTTCGGAATTTTCACTAGTATATTTTTATGAAATTGATTTCGAATCCTGGCCACAGGTGGCGATTCTGGTCCCAATACATAATCTCCAAATGCGTTACGTAGAGATTTCGCATACCAGATAGAAGCATTCTCAACGTTTAAATAATCTTTATGTTTTAAAGTAATTTTAATCTGTTTATAAACTGGCGGATATTTAAAATTATAACGCTCATCCATTTGTTCGTTATACATAGATATGTAATCGTTGGTCGATACCTGTTGCAAAATATTATGATGCGGATTATACGTTTGAATCAATACTTTTCCACGTACATCGGTTCGTCCTGCTCTTCCCGCCACCTGAAGCATTAATTGAAAACTACGCTCGTGCGCTCTAAAATCAGGAAAGTTGAGCATATTATCGGCATTCATAACACCCACAAGTTTTACGTTTCTAAAATCCAACCCTTTGGTTAGCATTTGAGTCCCAACCAGAATATCGATTTCCTGCTGCTCTAAAGCGGTAATTATTTTTTCGTAACCATACTTACCACGTGTGGTATCTAAATCCATTCGAGCCACTTTATAGTCTGGAAACAATGCTTTCACTTCGGTTTCAATCTGTTCCGTTCCAAATCCCTTACTATCAATTTCAGGACTTCCGCAGGCCATACAATTATCCTGCATCGCCATCACATAACCACAATAATGACAACGCAATTGGTTTTTATAACGATGATACGTTAAACTCACATCACAATTCGGGCATTGCGGTGAGTGACCGCAGGTATTACACTCTACTATTGGCGAAAACCCACGACGGTTTTGAAACAAAATAACCTGAAAACCTTCACTAAGCGCTTCGGTCATTTCTTCAATCAACCGATCGCTAAAATGCCCTTTCATTTTTTTGCGCTTATGCTTATCTTTTATATCCACCAACTCCATATCTGGCATTAGCACATTATTATAACGCGTGGTAATTTCAACAAAACCGTATTTATTTTGTTTCGCATTAAAATAGCTTTCCAAACTTGGTGTCGCCGAACCCAATAAGGTTTTAGCCTGATAAAAATGTGCCAAAACTACAGCCGTATCTCTGGCATGATATCGTGGTGCCGGATCGAATTGCTTAAAAGATTGCTCGTGTTCTTCATCAACAATAATTAATCCAAGATTATTAAATGGTAAAAATATAGAGGAACGCGCCCCTAAAACTACCTGCGCTTTGTGACTATTATTTAAAACATTATTCCAAACCTCAACACGCTCGTGAGTTGAATACTTAGAATGAAACACAGATACCTGTTCTCCAAAATAGTTTTGTAATCGGGTAATTAACTGGGTTGTTAACGCTATTTCAGGCAACAAATACAATACTTGCTCTTCTCTATTTAAAGCTTCTTCAATCAATTTTACGTAAACCTCTGTTTTTCCCGATGATGTTACACCGTGTAATAAAACAACAGACTGTGTATTAAATGATTCTTTTATCTGGCTTAATGCCGTTTCCTGATATTCGTTTAACCGCTTTGTCGCTGCGTTATCACCTTCACCTTCAAACTCAACCCTATCGGTTTGTATAAAATATTCTTCAAGAATACCTTTATCTATTAAAGCCTTAACAATTGATGAAGATGCACCACTAGCCTTACTTAAATCGGCCACCTTTACAGGCTTCTTTGTGGAAGCGGAAAGCGAAAACAGCGTCATAATTACCTTGTGCTGTTTTGGTGCACGACTTAAATCGTCTAATAAGTGATGCAAATCGACTTCAGAAGTATAACTATTATGAAGTCTCACATAGCGAACCAATTTAGGCTTATACTTCTCGTATACCTCTTCTTCAACAATAATAACTTCCTTTTCAATGAGGCGTTTTATTATAGGTAGAGCATTCTTAATTCCCAGAATATTAGAAATATCATGAATCTTTAATGACGACTGAAACTGCAATGCATCGAAAACCAAAAACTCATCATCTTTTAAAATAGATTCATCAATTTCCTTTTCACTGTTTTTTGTAATAATGGTTTCGCTCTCTAATATAAAAGCACTTGGCAACGCCGCTCGCATGACATCCCCTAAAGTGCACATATAATAACTGGACAGCCATTGCCAAAGCTGTAATTGCTTTTCGTTTACAATTGGCGTTTCATCTAAAATCTGATGAATATCTTTTGCTTCATAAACTTCCGGGGCTTCATGATGTATCTTATAAACAATACCTGTGTAGATTTTCGATTTTCCAAAAGGCACCGATACCCGCATACCAACGTTTAAAAAATCGGCTTCGGCTGCCGTTATACTATAGGTGAATAGTTTTTGTAACGGTACAGGAATAATAACATCTATAAAATGCTGCATAAATATTTAGCGTTTTCGAAGTTTATTTAAGGAGGCATTTAATTCGTAGCCCAAAAGTAAAATATTTGCGTTAAGCCACAGATAAAACAATAAAATTAATAGTGCCCCAATAGATCCGTAGAGTTTATTATACTGACTGAAATTTTCTATATAAACACCAAAAAGATAAGAAGACACTAAAACTAATATGGTTGTAAATAAGGCGCCTACTGAAAAGAAACTTGAATGTCGTCCCTCTTTTGTTCCAAAATAATATAAGGTAGCTGTAGCTATATATACCATAAATATAAAGAACACATACTTTACCGCATTAAACCAAAATACGCTTTGCGCCGCTACCTGATAACCTTTATTCTCTAAAGTATCAAACAATCGCTGAACTACGTAAATCTGAAAATACCCTAAAAATGCTATGGTCAATATTAATAAGAACGTTAATATTAAAGCCACACTCAAAGCATACAGATACTGACGAAATACACTTCTGGTGAGTTGTTCGTGATAGGAATTCTCAAAACCTGAAAAGACTGCACTAACCCCATTGGCCATTAATAATAATGATAATACGAATACTGAGGATAGTAATCCTCCGCGTTGTGACTGATCTATGTTTTCAAAAATATTCTGAAAGAAAAAATCGGACGTTGTTGGAGGTAAAAACGATTCGAGAAACTTTAAAAATTCAATTTTAAAATCGTCTATAGGTACATATGGTATAATAAATAATACAAACAATAAAAAAGGAAAAAGCGCTGTAAAGAAACTGAAAGCAATAGCACTTGCCCTTGTAGTCAACGCTCCTTTTACAATACCTGTAATGTAAAGCTCTAATAAATCGTAAAATGACAACCCTTCTAAACCAGGTAATTTAATTTTCTTAAAAAACCGAACAAAGACATTTACAACTGGAATAGCATCGAGTTTGTCTTCAATAGGTTTGGTCATTAATAACTTGTTTTATCGTTTATAACAAAGTTATTAAAATAAAAACATCAATACTTAAAAAAGTATTGATGTTTAAAAAAGTCTTTAAATATCTATTGTTTAAACGTTTAAACTACTTGATAGCTTTTAAACTTAAATCCATGTTATGGACAGAATGCGTTAAAGCACCACATGAAATAAAATTCACCCCGCACTCGGCATAAAAACGAATCGTAGACTCGTTAATATTACCTGAAGATTCCGTTAAACATTTATCACCAATCATTTTTACAGCCTTTCTGGTATCTTCATAATCGAAGTTATCTAAAAGAATTCGGTAAACGCCATCCAGTTGTAAGATTTCCTTAACCTCAACTAAATCTCTGGCTTCAACCATAATTTTTAAATCTCTACCAGTATCTTTTAAATACTGTTTTGTCATTTCAACAGCATTGGTAATTCCACCTGCAAAATCAATATGGTTATCTTTTAGCATAATCATATCGTATAAGGCAAAACGGTGATTTTCTCCTCCTCCAAGTTTTACTGCCCATTTCTCTAAAACGCGGATACCTGGCGTTGTTTTTCTCGTATCTAAAATGGTAGTGTTAGTACCTTTAACTAAATCGACATACATACGTGTTTTTGTAGCAATAGCACTCATACGTTGCATGGCGTTTAAAACGGTACGCTCTGCCTTTAGGATTGATCGCGACGGTCCTTCAACGTACATAACAACATCTCCGTAAGTTACTTCCGATCCGTCTTCAATTAGAACATCAAGCTTTAAGCTTTTATCTACATATGCAAAAACCTTTTTCGCGAAGTTAACACCTCCAATAATACCTTTATCTTTAACTAATAATTTGGCTTTACCTCTGGCGTTTTCCGGAATGCACGCTAATGAACTATGATCTCCGTCTCCTACATCTTCTCTAATGGCATTAGCGATTATCGATTTGACTTCTTGATCAAACTGCTCTTGTGTTATCATAATTTATTGTTGGTTTGCAACAAAAATAAGAAATTGATTTACTTTTCTAAATTTTACATTTACGAATTTTTATTTTTTTACCATTTAAATCCATTATTCATAAATAGGAAATATTAATTTTGCGTTTATGACCATAAAATTGATTGCCATAGGAAAAACAGATAGCAAAAATCTGCAGGCACTTATAGACGATTACCAGAAACGATTAGGCTTTTACATTAAATTTTCGATGGATATTATTCCAGATATAAAAAATGTAAAAAACTTAAGCGAGGCTCAGCAAAAAGTAAAAGAAGGTGAACTTATTCTTAGTAAAGTTAATAATACCGATGCCTTAATTCTTCTTGACGAAAATGGAAAACAATTTGATTCGGTTGCATTTTCAGACTATTTACAGAAACATATGAACTCGGGCGTCAAACAATTGGTGTTTGTTATTGGTGGCCCTTACGGATTCTCCGACGAGGTGTATCAAAAAGCAAATGGGAAAATATCACTTTCAAAAATGACATTTTCCCATCAAATGATTCGCTTATTTTTTATTGAGCAATTGTACCGTGGTTTTACGATTTTAAAAAACGAACCGTATCACCACCGATAAAACTAATGTGCTTTCATAACCTCTTTACGCTTTTCCAACTGTCGTTCTAAATCGCTAATTGTTGCACGAACAGCAACCTCGAAGTTTTTTTCCATAGACGTCGCATACAGTCGTGGTCCAGGAGCACTTAGCTCTATATTACATATTTTACCCGTTTCGTGCTCATTATCGTCCATTTTAAAATAAACCGTAGCACTGATTAAGAACTCGTAACGATTAAAAATTTTACTTAACTTTTCTTCTGTAAAAGCCGAAAGGGTTTCACTTACATCTACACCTACATATTGAAAATTTACAGTCATAATATCTTGTTTTTATTAATACTCAAATTTAAGAGTATGGTTATTGAATTATAATGATTTTTGTCATGTAATATAACTAATTAATTGTAATACTCTTATTTTTGAACCTAAAATTTAAACTATGAAACTGGTTTTCGCCACCAACAACCTTAACAAAGTAAAGGAAGTACAAGCCTTGATTCCTGAACACATTACTCTTTTAAGCTTAAAAGAAATTGATTGTCAAGAAGATATCCCTGAAACCCAAAATACCATTGAAGGCAATGCCATTCAAAAAGCAGAATATATAAAACAAAATTATGGTTATGATTGTTTTGCCGATGATACAGGTTTGGAAGTTGATGCCCTAAATGGCGAACCAGGTGTTTATTCGGCACGTTATGCAGGAGAACAAAAAAATGCTGACGATAATATGGATAAACTGCTTTCCAATTTAGAAAACAAATCAAATAGAGATGCACAATTTAAAACAGTTATCGCACTTCATATAAATGGAAACCTTCACACGTTTACCGGAATTTGCAAAGGCGAAATTACTAAGGAAAAGCATGGTGAAAAAGGTTTTGGCTACGACCCTATTTTTAAACCTGAAGGTTACACCGAAACGTTTGCTGAACTTGATTTGAGTGTTAAAAACAGCATTAGTCACCGCGGAAATGCTGTGTCGCAGCTTGTTAAATTTTTAAATTCGTAATCCCAGCTATCAACCTAAAAAAAGCATTTCTGCTATTGGTTGTTAATATTCTTTATGTTACTTTTAAGATATGACAGAGGAAGATATAGAAAAAGAAAATGCAGCCATAACCAAGGCTTACAAAGAGTTACTTAAAGTTAGTTACACAACACTTACAGACGACGATAAAAAATTAATTCGTAAAGCTTTTGAAGTTGCCTTAGACGGACACAAAAATCAGCGACGCAAATCTGGCGAAGCCTACATTTTTCATCCCATTGCCGTAGCTAAAATTGTTGCTCAGGAAATAGGTTTAGACGCTACGTCTATTGCCTCGGCCTTGTTGCATGATGTGGTTGAAGATAGTCCCGATTACGAAATCGAGGACATCGAGCGTTTATTTGGTAAAACCGTAGCAACCATTGTTGCAGGTTTAACTAAAATATCGTCTTTAAGTAAAGAACAAGATATGGATGTTTCGCTACAAGCAGAAAACTTCCGTAAAATGTTACTAACGCTTAACGACGACGTTCGAGTTATCATTATTAAAATTGCCGATCGTTTGCACAACATGCAAACCATGGATTCGATGCGAACCGATAAACAGGAAAAAATCGCATCAGAAACCCTATACATCTACGCACCTCTGGCACACCGTATTGGTCTCTACAACATCAAAACGCAATTAGAGGATTTAGGTCTGAAATACACCGAACCTGATGTATACTACGATATTCTTCATAAAATAAAAGAAAGTAAAGAAGAACAGGATTTGTATATCGCACAGTTTAGTGATGTGATTAAAAGAACACTGGATCGCGAAGAATTAAACTATACCATTAAAGGACGTCCAAAATCGATTTTTTCTATAAGAAGAAAAATGATTAAGCAAGGTGTTACCTTTGATGAAGTTTACGACAAATTCGCCATTCGTATTATATATAAGAGTGATGCTGCTAACGAAAAATTCTTAGCTTGGAAGATCTATTCCATCGTTACCGATCACTTTCGCCCTAACCCAATTCGTCTTCGTGACTGGATTTCGTCGCCTAAAACCACAGGTTACGAAGCCCTGCACATTACGGTAATGGGGCCAAAAGGTCGTTGGGTAGAAGTACAGATTCGTAGTGAACGAATGGATGAAATTGCCGAAAAAGGATATGCGGCACATTACAAATACAAACAAGTAGGCGAAAAAGAAGACAGTCTTGAAGATTGGATTAATAAACTTCAGGAAGCTCTGGAAAATCCGGAAACAAATGCTGTAGATTTTGTTGAGCAATTCAAGCTTAACTTATATTCAAAAGAGATTTTTGTCTTTACTCCAGCCGGAGAATTAAAATCTTTACCAAAAGGAGCTACCCCTATCGATTTTGCCTTCAGTATTCACACCGAAGTTGGTATGAAAACCCGTGGCGCCAAAGTAAATGGGAAATTAGTTCCTCTTAGCTACGAATTAAAAAGTGGCGATCAGGTAAGCATTTTAACTTCCGAAACCGCTAAACCAACTGCTAACTGGTTAGATTATGCAACCACAGCACGCTCCAGAAGCAAGATTAAATCAGCTTTACGCGAAGACAAAAAACGCATCGGTGAAGACGGTAAAGAACTGCTTAAACGCAAATTAAAGCAACTTAAAATCACACTTAATGAAGCTTCAGTAAACGAACTCGTAAATTACTTTAAGCTTAAAACGAGTTTAGATTTATTTTACCGCGTGGGCATTGGTACTATAGACAATGCCATGTTAAAGGATTTTGCAGCATCAAGAAGCAACACCTTAATGAATTTCATTAAGAGTAAAATCTCAAGAAAACCAACCCATCATGTCACAAAAGAGGAATTAGAGAAAGAAGAAGTTACCTCTAATTACGATTTACTGGTTTTTGGTAAGGAAGAAGAAAAACTTGACTATAAACTGTCCAGTTGCTGTAACCCGATTCCTGGTGACGATGTTTTCGGTTTCCTAACCGTTTCCGAAGGTATTAAAGTACATAAAAAGAATTGCCCGAATGCATTGAGTTTACAATCCAACTATGCTTATCGAATTATGCCTGCCAAGTGGATTGATTCTTCGCAACAGGAATTTTTAGCAACGATAGTTATAACCGGTATCGACCATATTGGATTAGTAAACGATGTAACCAAAATTATTTCTGAAAACATGCATGTTAACATGAAAAGTATCAGTTTTGAAAGCCACGACGGTATTTTCTCAGGAAAAATTAACGTAATTGTTAAGAATAATACCCTTCTGAAAAAGTTATTAGAAAAACTTCGAAAAATTAATGGTATAGATAAGGTTACTAGAGTGTAAAAAAAGTGTAAATTTGCAACGAAATTATGAACGCAAGTACAGATACAAAAAATCAAGAAATAGTAAAAAGTGTTTTTACTAACTTTTTAGAAACCAACGGACACCGTAAAACGCCCGAAAGGTACGCTATATTACAGGAGATTTATAATAACAAAGAACATTTTGATATTGAGTCTCTATATCTAAATATGAAAAACAAAAAGTATCGTGTATCTCGTGCTACGCTTTATAATACCATAGAATTACTTCTGGAATGTGGTTTGGTTAGAAAACACCAGTTTGGTCAAAATCAGGCACATTACGAAAAATCGTATTTCGATAGACAACACGACCATGTCATTTTAACCGATACTGGTGAAGTTATCGAATTTTGTGACCCAAGAATTCAGTCTATCAAAAAAACTATCGAAGAAGTTTTCGATATCGAAATTAATAATCATTCTCTTTATTTCTACGGAAATAGAAAAGCAACTAAATAATATATATTTAAAATGGCAGTAGATTTACTACTAGGATTACAGTGGGGTGACGAAGGCAAAGGGAAAATTGTTGACGTACTTACCTCTAACTACGACATTATTGCGCGTTTTCAAGGTGGGCCAAACGCAGGACACACTTTAGTATTTAACGGAAAAAAACACGTTTTACATACCATTCCTTCTGGAATTTTTCACGAAGACACTATTAATTTAGTTGGTAACGGTGTGGTTATAGACCCTGTAATTTTTAAAGGCGAGCTTGATAAATTAGCTGAGCAAAATGTTGATTACAAAAAATCTTTAGTAATATCTCGTAAAGCACATATTATCTTACCAACGCACCGCTTATTAGATGCGGCTAGTGAAGCTTCAAAAGGTAAAGCTAAAATTGGTTCTACCTTAAAAGGTATTGGACCAACTTACATGGATAAAACTGGTCGTAACGGAATTCGTGTTGGTGATTTAGAATTAAGCGATTGGCAAGAACGATACAGATCGTTAGCCGATAAGCACGAATCTATGATTGAGTTCTACGATGCAAAAATTGAATATAACTTAGAAGAATTAGAAGCTGAATTCTTTAAAGCTGTTGAAGTTTTAAAATCATTAACCTTTATCGATTCTGAAGAATATGTTTACCAAGCTCAAAAATCTGGTAAAACGATTTTAGCTGAAGGTGCTCAGGGGTCGTTGTTAGATATCGATTTTGGAACCTATCCTTTCGTAACTTCAAGTAACACGACTGCTGCTGGTTCTTGTACTGGTTTAGGTGTTGCACCTAATCAAATTGGTGAAGTATTTGGTATTTTCAAAGCCTACACTACGCGTGTTGGTTCTGGTCCATTCCCTACCGAGTTATTTGACGAAGATGGTGAAACTATGAGCCGTGTTGGTAACGAATTTGGAGCAACTACAGGGCGTGCAAGACGTTGTGGTTGGTTAGATCTTGTTGCTTTAAAATATGCTTGTCAGGTTAATGGTGTTACTCAATTAATGATGATGAAAGGTGACGTACTTTCTGGATTTAAAACACTTAAAGTATGTACTGCTTATAAATATAAAGGAGACGTTATTAAGCATTTCCCTTACAACATCGATCCTGAAAACGTAGAGCCTATCTATACTGAAGTTGATGGTTGGGCTGAAGACTTAACAGGTTTATCTGAAGTTTCTCAACTACCTAAAGCGCTTAACGATTATATCGAATTCTTAGAAAAAGAATTAGAAATCCCGATTACCATCGTTTCTGTAGGTCCAGATAGAAAACAAACCATTTTCAGAAATTAATAATTCATTTTATTTATATTCAAAATACAAAAGACCACTTTTTTTATGTGGTCTTTTTTTATCTCATTAACTGAGTTAAATTATATTATACAATAAAGGCGTGCCACAGACACGCCTTATTTAGTTTAGTTTGGTAGTTTAAAGTTTATACAATAGAGTGACCTTTTATATAAACCGATTCTATTTGATTTTCACCAAATGAATATGGGATAAAGTTATAAGAATTTATTGGTTTCGTCAAAATTAAATTCGCTTCTTTACCTACAGTAATACTTCCAACGGTATCCTGAAGTCCCATAGCATAAGCCCCATTAATAGTTGCGGCGTTTATAGCTTCTTCTGGAGTTAGCTTCATTTTTATACAAGCTGCCGACACGGCAAAATTCATATTTCCTGACGGTGACGACCCCGGGTTATAATCGGTTGCTAAAGCCAAAGGTAGCCCTGCATCAATCATTTTTCGTCCAGGCGTATACGGAATACTTAAAAAGAACGAACAGCCTGGCAACGCTACCGGCATGGTTTTCGAACCTTTCAACGCTTCAATATCTTCATCTTTCATTTCTTCTAAATGATCAACCGAAAGGGCTTCATGCTTCACCCCTGCTTGCACACCACCAATCGACGTAAACTGATTCACGTGAATTTTTGAAATTAAACCATGTTTCTTTCCCGCTTCCATAATGAACTCGGTATCTTCAACTGAAAAATACCCTTCTTCACAAAAAATATCGACAAATTCTGCCAAACCTTCTTCTGCAATTTTAGGCATCAGTTTTTCAACTAACATATTTAAATAGCCAGCTTTATCATCTTTATATTCCGTTGGAACGGCATGTGCTCCTAAAAATGTTGCCTTTATAGGAAGCTTGTAATTTTCCTTTAAACGCTTAATCACACGAAGCATTTTTAATTCTGAAGCTTCGGTTAAACCGTAGCCTGATTTAATTTCAACAGCACCTGTACCTAAAGCGATAATTTCATCTAAACGGATCTTGGTTTGTTCGTACAAATCGTCTTCCGAAGTCTCTTGTAATTTTTTTGCCGAATTTAATATACCACCACCTTTAGCGGCAATTTCATGATACGATAAACCTTTAATTTTATCGACAAATTCACTTTCTCGGTTTCCTGCATACACCAAATGCGTATGCGAATCGCACCAGGTTGGTAATATCATTTTTCCTGTAGCATCAACAACGGCATCTGATTCAACATTCGGACATTCAGTCATTGAACCAAAATCTTTAATAAGCCCGTCTTCAACTAAAAGATAAGCATGTTTAATGGTTGGTAAGTCGTTCATAGCTTCACCAGCCACAAAATCTAAACCTGCTTCTCTTACCTGAAGTAATTCTTTTATATTTTTAAATAATGTACGCATTAAAATAAGTTTTTCAGTAAATCGTCTTCTACTAAATTAGGGATGGTCACCGTTAAATTTGGTGTACGCTCCATTTCACGTTTAATGGCAAATAAAGCCTCGTCGTTTCTTGCCCAGCTTCTTCTTGCAATACCATTATTCACATCGAAAAACAGCATATTTTTTAATTTAGTATCGGCTTCTGCTGAACCATCTAATACCATTCCGAAACCACCGTTCATCACTTCTCCCCAGCCTACGCCTCCACCATTGTGGATAGACACCCAGGTAGCACCTCTAAAGCTATCGCCAATCACATTATGAATGGCCATATCGGCAGTGAATTTACTACCGTCGTAAATATTTGATGTTTCACGGTACGGTGAATCGGTTCCACTCACATCATGATGATCGCGACCTAAAACTACCGGTCCAATTTGTCCTGCTGCTACAGCATTGTTAAAGGCTTCTGCAATTTTAGCGCGACCTTCGGCATCGGCATATAAAATACGAGCTTGCGAGCCAACTACCATTTTATTCTTCTTCGCATCTTTAATCCAGGTGATGTTATCCTGCATTTGCAACTGAATTTCCTCAGGTGAATTTTTCATGATGTCCTTAAGCACATTCATGGCGATTTCATCGGTTTTATCTAAATCTTCCGGTTTACCTGAAGTACACACCCAACGGAATGGTCCGAAACCATAATCGAAACACATCGGTCCTAAAATATCCTGAACATAAGACGGATATTTAAAATCGATATTATTTTCTGCCATCACATCGGCACCTGCACGAGAGGCTTCTAATAAAAAGGCATTTCCGTAATCGAAGAAATACGTTCCTCTTTCTGAATGCTTATTAATGGCATCGGCATGACGACGTAGTGACGCCTGTACTTTTTCTTTGAATACGTCTGGTTCCTCACGAATTAATCGGTTGGATTCTTCATACGATATTCCAACCGGATAATAACCACCTGTCCATGGAATATGTAAAGACGTTTGATCGGAGCCTACATGAATGAAAATCTCTTCTTCATAAAAACGCTCCCAAACATCCACTACATTTCCAATAAAGGCAATAGAAACCACTTCTTTGGTTTCTTGCGCTATTCTTACGCGAGCTACTAAATCTTCTAAATTATCAACCAATACATCAACCCAACCTTGCGCATGACGCTTAGTCGCGGCTTTTTCATTCACTTCAGCAGCAATGGTGATACATCCTGCTATATTTCCAGCTTTTGGTTGTGCCCCACTCATACCGCCTAATCCTGCTGTCAAAAATATTTTACCTGCCGGCGTATCGCCTTTTGGTAATTTTTTTCTAAAGGCATTCATCACGGTAATGGTTGTTCCGTGAACGATTCCCTGAGGACCGATATACATGAATGAACCAGCTGTCATTTGTCCGTATTGCGTCACCCCCAACGCATTGAATTTCTCCCAGTCGTCCGGCTTTGAATAATTAGGAATCATCATACCGTTGGTAACAATCACTCGAGGCGCATTTTTTGAAGACGGAAATAATCCCATCGGGTGACCAGAATACATATGAAGTGTCTGCTCATCAGTCATCGTTGCCAAATACTGCATGGTTAATAAATACTGTGCCCAGTTTTGGAACACCGCACCGTTACCTCCATACGTAATCAACTCTTCAGGGTGTTGTGCTACTGCCGGATCCAGATTATTCTGAATCATCAACATAATCGCCGCCGCTTGAACAGTTTTTGCAGGATATTGTTCAATACCACGCGCATACATTTTATAAGCAGGCTTAAAACGGTACATATAAATTCTTCCGAAGTCATTCAACTCCTGAGCAAATTCTGGTGCTAATTCTTCATGCCATGCTTTTGGAAAATAACGCAAAGCATTTCTAATCGCCAATTGCTTTTCATCCTTGCTTAAAATATCTTTTCGCTTTGGTGCTCTATTGGCATCTGCCGGATAGTTATATATTGCTGGTAGTTCTAATGGAATACCTTGTAATATGTGTTCTTGGAATGTCATAGTTGATTTATTTTACGATGAATGCCTGCGTCTTTACTAAATGAATTAATGCATTAATGTCATCTTTTAAAATGCGATCTTCTTCAAGCTTAGCCACTTTACTTCTAATAATAGCAAAGTTTTTCTCCAAAATTACAGAGAAGGTATTCGGACGTCTGAACTCCATGGCCTGTGCCGCATACATTAACTCGATAGCTAAAATCTTTTCAACGTTCCCTAAAATCTGATTGAATTTACGTCCAGAAATACTTCCCATCGATACGTGATCTTCCTGACCTAAAGAGGTTGGAACACTATCAGCTGAAGGCGGGAAACATAAGGATTTATTTTCTGTTACCAAAGCCGCTGTGGTGTATTGCGGAATCATGAATCCACTATTTAATCCGCCACTTGCAGTTAACAATCGTGGTAAACCAAATTTTCCTTCTAATAATAAGTAACATCTTCTATCGGCTATATTTCCTAATTCTGAAGCAGCTATCGATGCATAATCTAAAGCCATCGCTAACGGTTGCCCGTGGAAGTTTCCTCCAGAAATAGCTTCGGTTTCACTTAGTACAATTGGGTTATCGGTTACCGAATTCATCTCGATTTCGGCTAATTCACTTAAATGATAATACGCATTTCTTGACGCCCCGTGAACCTGTGGAATACAGCGCATAGAATACGGATCCTGAACGCGCTCACAGTTCTCATGCGATTTGATATTATTAGAATCTTCAAACAGCATACGCATACGTTTTGCCACTTCTAAATTCCCTTGAAACGGACGAATACTATGAAGCAATTCTTTAAAAGGCGATGCACTTCCCTGGTAGCCTTCTAAACTCATGGCTCCGGCAACATCGGCTAAATCCAACAGATACTCCATTTTCTTCAAGCCTTTAATAGCATGCGCTAATATAAATTGTGTTCCGTTAATTAAGGCTAAACCTTCCTTAGCAGCCAGTTCGATAGGTTCTAAATTATGTGATTCTAATACGGATTTAGCAGGAACGATATCATCACCAATCCAAAATTCACCTTCACCAAATAACGGTAAAAACAAATGTGATAAAGGCGCCAAATCACCAGAAGCACCCACCGAGCCTTGCTCTGGAACTACTGGTAATAAATCGTTTTCAATAAAATAGATAATACGTTCAATCACTTCTAAACGAATCCCAGAAAATCCGCGACTTAAAGCATGTACTTTACAAATCAGCATGATTTTAGACAATTCCTTATCAATCGGGTTACCCACACCTACGGCGTGTGTAATTAATAAATTCTTTTGAAGTAAACTGGTTTCTTCCGGTGATATTTTCACATCGCATAACGGACCAAAACCGGTATTTATACCATATACAGCCTTACTGGAATTGGCCATAACTTCCACTTTCGCTCTACATTCGTTAACCTTTGCAATTGCATAATCGGTTAACAACCCTTTCATTTTCCCTGATGCTATGTCAAGTACCTTATCTACAGTAAGTTTATCAACACCGTATACAAACATATTTATATTATTAAGTTGAATATTCATTTATTTCTACAAAATTATCAATAAATTTGATACCTAATAATACTATTGTTGCTAACAAATAATAACTATGAGTTATCAAATAGAATTCAGACACCTAAAATATTTCCTCGCTGTTGCTGAAACTTTACACTTTAGAAAGGCTGCTGAAAAGCTATTCATTTCGCAACCCGGATTAAGCCGACAAATCAAAGAAATGGAAGATGGTTTGGAAGTAAAACTGTTTGACCGACACAACCGACAGGTGAAACTTACCCCAGCTGGCATTTATTTAAAAGAAGAACTTTCAAAAAACCTGAAGAGTTTAGATGGTATTTTGCATCACGCTAAATTACTGGAAGAAGGTAAAGATGGCCAGCTTAATTTTGGTTACGTTGGTTCGGCCATGCAACATATTATCCCTGATTTATTGCTGAAGTTCACCAAATCACATCCCAATATTCTGTTTAGTTTAAAGGAAATGGACAATAACAAACAAATTGAAGGCTTAATAGCGCAAGATATTGATATTGGTTTTGTGCGTCTGGAACGCATCCCTAAAGGATTGATGTCAACTCCCGTTTTAAAAGAACCGTTTTGTTTAGTATTACCAAAAGACCATCATATAAATAACAAGAACTTCGAAAACCTGTCACAATTAAAAGATGAACCTTTTATTCTTTTCGATCCGGAATACAGTTCTTCTTACTATGAAAACGTGATGAACATATTTCATAACAGTGGGTTTTCTCCTTTAGTGTCGCATAACACCATTCATGCCGATTCCATTTACAAACTGGTTGAAAACAACTTCGGTATTTCAATCGTTCCGAAATCGCTTCAAAACCATTCAATTTCATCTATCAAATTTATTGAATTAGACAAAATTCCGCAGCGCACCATACTTTCTGCTGTTTGGAATACCGATAACAGAAACCCCATCCTTAACAAAATACTCGCCTTAATTCAAAGCGAAATCTCTTTAAACATCCTATAAACAAAGAAAACACTTAACATTTAACGAATAATTAATACCGCACGACATGGCGCGTCGATTGCTATTTAAATAAAAAGCCTATCTTTGCCGCTTGAAATCCCGAAAGGGTGAGATTCCTCAGAGTGGGGATGTGTTACTGGAAGTTTAGGTTTAAGTATGTCGATTCTCTTCTTATGTAACACCACATAACATAATCGAATACTTATAAAAAAGAATGAGCACATTCCATGATTTAGGTCTTAATAACGACCTATTACAAGCAATTACAGATTTAGGTTTTGAAAAACCAAGTGAAGTTCAAGAAAAAGCAATTCCGCTTTTATTACAATCGGAAGGCGATTTAGTAGCTTTAGCACAAACTGGTACCGGTAAAACGGCAGCCTTTGGTTTTCCAATGCTTCAAAAAATAGATGTAAACAGCCGTACAACACAAGGTTTAATTTTATCACCTACACGTGAGCTTTGTTTACAAATTACAAACGAATTAAAAGCATACGGTAAATACTGCAACGGACTTAATGTTGTAGCGGTTTACGGTGGTGCAAGTATTACCGACCAAGCCAGAGACATTAAGCGTGGTGCACAAATTATTGTAGCAACGCCTGGTCGTATGAAAGATATGATTAGCCGTAACCTGGTTGATATCACTAAAATTGAATATTCAGTATTAGATGAAGCTGATGAAATGTTAAACATGGGTTTCAAAGAAGACATCAACGATATTTTATCGCACACACCGGCTGATAAAAGTACCTGGTTATTCTCAGCAACCATGCCAAGAGAGGTTGCTGCCATTGCAAAAGACTTTATGCACAACCCGCACGAAATTACTGTGGGTAACAAAAATGAAAGTTCCAACAACGTTTCTCACGAATACTATTTAGTAAACGCCAGAGACCGTTACCAGGCTTTAAAACGATTAGCCGATGCGAACCCTGATATTTTCTCAGTGGTGTTCTGTCGTACTAAAAGAGATACTCAAAAAGTAGCAGAACAACTTATTGAAGACGGATACAACGCTGGTGCTTTACACGGTGATTTAAGTCAGAACCAACGTGATTTGGTTATGAACGCCTTCCGTAAAAACCAGATTCAAATGCTTGTTGCTACCGATGTAGCTGCTCGTGGTATTGATGTTGACGATGTAACTCACGTAATCAACTACCAATTACCTGACGAAGTAGAAACCTATACCCACCGTTCTGGTCGTACCGGACGTGCTGGTAAAACCGGGGTATCTATGGTTATCGTTTCAAAAAGTGAGGTTCGTAAAATAAAAAGTATCGAACGTATCATTAAAAAAGACTTCCTTAAAAAAGATATTCCAAACGGAATGGAAATTTGTGAAGTGCAGTTAATGTCGCTTGCTAACAAAATTCATAATACTGAAATCAACCACGAGATTGATAAATACTTAACTAGTATTAATGAATTATTTGAAGATACCACTAAAGAAGAATTGATTAAGAAAGTTTTCTCTGTAGAATTTACACGTTTCTTCAATTACTATCAAAAATCAAAGGATCTTAATGTTTCTGAAGGCAGTAACAGAGATGAAAGCGAACGTGAATATAGAGGCGGTAAAAACGATTCTACACGCTACTTTATCAACGTTGGTTCTAAAGATGGTTTCGACTGGATGAAGTTAAAAGACTTCTTAAAAGAGCAATTAAGTCTTGGTAGAGATGATATCTTTAAAGTGGAAACTAAAGACAGTTTCTCTTTCTTTAATACCGAAAATGAACTTAGAGAACAGGTATTAGCACATTTTACCGACTTTAAACACGAAGGACGCTTTGTTAATGTTGAAGTTTCTGAAAACCGCGGTGGCGGCGGAAGACGCGATGGAAAAAAACGTTCTGGTTCTAAAGGCGGCGAAAGACGTGGCGGAAATAAAGAGGGTCGCCCAAGACGTTCTGGAGATTTCAAAGCTTCAAATGGTGAAAGATCTGGAAAACCAAGAAGACGTTCTGAAGGTGATTCAAAATCAAACATCTCAAGACCTAGACGCTCAAGACGTTAATTTTATAAAAAAGCTAAAAAGACCAAAAACGAAAACTAAGTTATTTCATTTTTGGTCTTTTTTTTATCATCTTTTAAACTTTAGCCTGGAAAGAAGTCTTTTGTTAATTTTAAGTCAAAAAAAATTACTGACGCCTTATTTTATTCATTAGTTTAGTACTTTTATAAACGAATAAGCGTTATTTAATTTACATGAAAAATTACCTACTACTTTTCTTTTTACTAGTTTTTTCAACTGTTAGTATAGCACAGGAAGCCGAAAAGGCTTTAGGAGTAGTAGTTAATTCTTCTGATGGTAAACCTCTTGAAAATGTAAACATCGTAAACCTGAATCAGGTTATAGGTACAGCAACAAACAAACAAGGGGAATTTGAAATTAACGCTAAACCTAATGACACCTTACATTTGTCGTATTTAGGTTTTAAATCTATTAAAGTTCGTGTTACCAATGACTGGCTTAGGTTTGGTTCGGCAACCATAGAGTTAACCGAATTAGCACTAGCACTTGAAGAGGTTGTGGTTAACCAGTTAAAATTAACAGGGTATTTAGAGGTCGATGTGAAGCAGGTTCCTGTAATTAACGACAACTACAGATATCAGATTTCCGGACTACCGAGTACCGGCTACGAAGCAAACTCCGCAGGAACCTTATCTAAAATTGTAGGTTCTATTTTTAATCCAGCCGACTTTTTACATCGTGTGTTTGGTAAAAAACCAAACGAAATGCGAAAACTTAAAAAGATGAAGCAGGACGACGAAATACGCAATCTTCTGGCATCGCGTTTCGACAGAGAAATGCTTACCGCTTTGCTGAATATAGATCGTGTTGATTTAGATGAAATTGTGAGCCAGTGTAACTACTCGAAAGAGTTTATACAAACCGCTAACGACCTTCAAATTCTGGATGCCATTAGCGAATGTTATGAAGAATACAAGTTGTTAAATCGTGAACGTTAAACAACAAAAACATAAACCAAGAAAGGAAGCTTAGTGCTTCCTTTTTTATTTCAAAAAAAACTAAATAATTGTTAACTAGAACGTTAAACTTTCCCAAAAGACATTAAGGAAAACTTACAAAACCATAATTTAAACACGAATTAACTTACAAACCGTGTTTATGAATAACTTTACCTGGATACTCCTTTTTATCTTTTCCTTTTCCATATCAGCTCAAAACATAAAGGGAAAGATCTATAACGAAAAATCTACCGCCAAAAATATTGGTGTTTTCAATCTAACAACTAAAAACTACACTTACACAAACGAAGAAGGAGATTTTACTATTGAAGCTTCTACAAAAGACACCCTCCTATTTTCATCAGCGTTTTATAAACCTCACCAACTTATTGTAGAAGACAAGCATTTTAAAATAACTAATGTTATAGAACTTAAAACACAGGTAAACACTCTTGGTACAGTAAACCTGAGTAATACTCCTAAATTCAATCCTAATAAATATCAGGCCAATCTTGCAATGCAAATTGCTAACGACATAAAAAACAGACCATATTTATACAGCCCACCTCCTAACCCGCAAGGTGATTTAACTTTGCTAATAGATTTCTTTAAAGATTTGTTTAAATCAAAAAAAATGAAAGATACTCCTCCCGTTCCTATAACCTATAAAAACTTTTACGCTTTATTTAATACAAATGCCATTTTCACTGAAAATCTACTGGTAAATGATTTAAATATTGAAAGGAAAAACATTCCGTTATTCTTCGATTATTGCGATACCAAAAAACTGAATGATAACCTTCTGAAACCTGAAAACAAGATGATACTATTAGATAGTTTAATAAAATTTAGCAGAGAATTTAAAACACATATTGCCGAGACAGATTGTATCCTAATAAAAGATTAATCCTGGTAATAACGTGCTACAATATCATCGTAACTTTTAATAGTTTTTTTAACCCAATCTAAACGTTTTTCAAGTTTTTCCTGTTCGGTTAATTGCCAGTCAATATCACTATGCTTTAATTTCGTGGTAACATGCTGAAGAATGATTGCCGCACTAACCGAAATATTTAAACTTTCTGTAAAGCCATACATAGGTATTTTTAAATAACTATTGGCAGCATTTAAAACCTCATCTGATAAACCTTCGGTTTCTCTACCAAAGAAAAAGCAAGACTTTTTAGTGGCATCGAATTCATGTAACTCACAATCGTTGGTGTGAGGTGTTGTAGCTACAATTTGATAGCCTTTCTGTTTTAAATCGGTTATGCAATCCTTAACGGTATGATATCGGTTTAAATCCACCCATTTTTGAGCCCCCATAGCTATTTCCCGGTCTATACGCTTAGAGTTTCGTTCCTCAACAATATTCACTTCCTGTATTCCAAATACATCACAACTGCGAATAACAGCACTGGTATTGTGCAATTGATACACGTCCTCTGTAGCTACTGTAAAATGCTTGGTACGTTGTTCTAATACTTTATGGAATTTTTCACGGCGAGAATCGGTTAAATACGTTTCTAAATACTCTAAAAGTTTTTCATCTATCATGCGCCAAAATTAATAAATTTATACCACGAATATTCATAACCTTCATTCAGTAATTATTCTTTAAATGAAAAAACACATCGTTGTACTTACAGGAGCCGGAATGAGTGCCGAAAGCGGCATAAAAACCTTTAGAGATGAAAACGGACTTTGGGAAGGACACGATGTTATGGAAGTTGCAACACCTGAAGGCTTTGAGGCTAATCCGGAATTGGTTTTAGATTTTTACAACCAAAGGCGAAAGCAACTTTTCGAAGTAAAACCAAATACGGCTCACAAAACCTTAGCTGAATTAGAAAGCCATTATAAGGTGTCTATCATTACTCAAAATGTTGATGATTTACACGAACGCGCCGGTAGTAGTAATGTTATCCATTTACATGGTGAATTATTAAAAGTGCGCAGCACCTATTACGAAGATGATATTATTGACTGGACAACCGACTTAAAATTAGGTGACACATGTAAAAAAGGGTATCAATTACGACCACATATTGTTTGGTTTGGAGAAGATGTCCCTATGATACCAAAAGCTGTAAGCATTTGTGAAACAGCCGACATCTTATTAATTATTGGTACCTCAATGCAGGTTTATCCAGCTGCTGGTTTAAGACATTATATTCCCCAAGACACACATACTTATTTCATAGACCCTAAACCTAGTATTAGTAATAACTCTAAATTAACCGTTATACCTCAAAATGCTACAGAGGGCATAAAAATCTTTCTGGATTTACTAGCTATTTAATCGATTACAACGCTATACACCGCTAAATAACAGACTTTTACAATAAACATTAACGTTTGTTAACTTGTTTTTTTCATATTAATTATTATCTTTAGAATCCTCTCGTGGTATAAAACGTATACCTTAACCCTGACCTTCAATGCGAGCAACTTAGCTACGCAATAGATTTTATTCTATTTACCAACTACAAACTAAAACAAACAACAACACCATGACACCAAACACTAATGTAGACAAAAAACCTTCTTATGCCTCGTTTTACAACAGACAGGATATCTTAAAAAATGAGCATGAAAAAAAAGATTCAAATCTACCTGAAAGTTCATCCTTAGCAAATGTTAAAGAAACTGAAACTTCTTATCATTATGAATTAAAAATTCCCGGGTATATTAAAGATGATTTTAATTTTTATATCGCCGGAGATAAATTAGTTGTTACTACCGAACGTAGACGACACAACAAACAAGTTGAAGAAAACACACCTTCGAGACATTCTTACTGCTACCCTTCTGCTCTTGTTAAACACAGATTTGCATTACCTGACGATATTGTAAGAAATAAAATAACTGTAGAATATTGTGATGAAGTTTTAAGCTTTAAGTTATTCAAGCAATAACTTACAAGACGAATTTCTGAAATATATCATTTAAAGTCTTTTCCGGGTTTTCACATAGCCCGGAGTGGACTTCAGAACTCTGAATTATAGTACTTCGGGACGCGGTTAACCAATGAAATCGATCAGGTAAATCTAGCGCACCTATTCTTCCTCCTTCTTTTTTTCCTTCACAAACAAGTTCCCAGGCTTCAAGATATTTATTAATTAAATTAATATCTATGTCTTTACAAAAAGCTTCCAGTTTTGAGTTATCGATATGATATTTCACGCCAAGAAATTTCTTCTGCTTTGCATATACAATGGCCCCGATATTAAAGAACTCTCCTCGCTCTACTTTAGGAACCAGTCGAATTATGGCGTATTCAAACTTAATTTTATCTTGCATCTTCAGCCTCTTTAACCAGTTTATCAATCATCGCCAGTTTAGCCTGTAAGTATTCCATATAAGCTATTCTCATCTCTTGCGGACTCATCTTTTCCGATTCGTCTAACAACCAATCTTCGGGAATTAAACCAATAATCTCTTCCAGTTTCTCTTTAGTAAAAATCTGCTTAATTTCGGTAGCCACTATATCTAATTTTGTGGCCCAAGGCAACAACACATGATCTTTTATTAATGGAAACGTTCTGGTAAGATGATTTTTATATAAATCCCAATTATGATGAAAATAAAAACTGGCGCCATTATCTATAACCCACAATTCGTTGTTCCAGGTTAGCAGATTGGTATTCTTTACGGTTCGGTCTATATTACTAATTAAACTATCTAAAAGTACAATTTTCGACGCGGTAATAGGATCAACGATATTCACCAACGGATCGAAGGTTATAGCTCCCGATAAAAAATGTAACCCGAGATTTAAACCAACACTAAATTTGAGTAAATCCTGAATTTCTTCATCCGGCTCCGTTTTACTGAACGAATCGTCTAAATTCATAAATACCAACTCAGGAACTTTTAAACCAAGGATTCTGGCTAACTCACCTCCCATCAACTCCGAAATCAAGGCCTTTTTTCCTTGTCCGGCACCGCGAAACTTTAGTACATAAAGAAAATCGTCGTCAGCATTTACAATGCCGGGCATCGAGCCACCTTCTCGTAAAGGTTTTATGTACTGAACCACATCAACAGTTCGTATTTCTATTGTTTTACTCATACGGCAAAGATAGAAAAGAATGCCGATTTAAGTCCGGTTGATATTTAAGAAAGCAAGCTGATTTTAAGTGTTCGATTTTAAATTTATTGGTTATCCCAGAAACTACCCTCTTCCTTTAATTGCTTCTCAAACAACTCAAATTCAGTCAATAATTCTGAAACTAATTCCGGATTTTCATTGGCTACGTCTACACGTTCTCCCAAATCTTTTTCTACCTGAAATAATAATGGACTTTCTTTTGAAGCTACATAACCATAATCATCACCGGTCTGGGAGCCTATACGTGTGTGTAATTTCCAGGCATCTTTTCTAATTGCTGACGGATAATTATCATCATAAGAATAGAAAAACTCAAAGTTTTCAAATTGAGATGTAGTTGATTCATTCAATAATAAATCACTAATATCACGACCGTCAATCGTTCTGTCTTTTGGTAATTCAGCTCCTGTAATGGATAGAATAGTAGGTAAAATATCCAGAGTACTTATTGGAATTTGCTCATTTCTATCACCTTTTATTTTCGCTGGCCAACTAATAATACCAGGCACACGATGTCCGCCTTCCCAAGTCGACCCTTTCCCATCTCGAAATGGTGTTGCATATCCCACTTTTAAACGAGTGTCCCCATATTTTTCACTATCAGAGCGCGTACTCCATTTTATCCATGGTCCGTTATCAGATGAAAAAATAATAATCGTGTTATCGCGAATGCCGGCTTCTTCAAGCGCGTTACAAACATCTCCAATTGCAGCATCAAGTTCTTCCATAACATCACCTAATTCACCATTTCGAGATGTGCCTTTAAACTTGTCGCTTACAAATAATCCCAAATGTGGCATATTGTATGGAATATATGCGAAAAACGGATTCGATTTATTCTTTTTAATGAAGTTCACTGCTGCCTTAGTGCATACTCCGGTTAAAGATTCTGAAGTCAACGTATCTGATGGTAAATCTTTTGCTAAAACCTTATACCCCTTAGCCGGATTAGTTCCTTCTGAATCACTTTGCAACAACATAGCATTATTATAATCGTGAGACACATTAGTACCAATCCACTCATCAAAACCATGAGCTAAAGGCAAGGCATCTGGTGTAAAATTATTCTTTTCATTAGGCGTTCCTAAATGCCACTTTCCGAACATGCCTGTCTTATATCCCACTGACTTTAACCCTTCGGCTAAAGTCAACTCATTGGTATGAATATACTGTTTTGTTCCTGGTGCAATTACCCACCAACCTAAACCAGATCTACCAGGATATCGCCCTGTAAGCAAAGAGTATCTCGATGCCGAACAAGCCGCTGCCGTAACATAAAACTGAGTAAAACTAACACCACTTTCTTTAAGTTTGGTGATGTTCGGTGTTTTTATTGTTGGGTTTCCATTATGTGCTACATCTCCATAACCACTGTCATCCAGATAAAACAAAACCACATTGGGTTTTGATGCCTCTGATTTCTCTATTTTTGAGGTTGACGTATTACAGGAAAAAAAAGAAAATACTACTAAACAATAAAAAAGGCGTTTCATAAATGTATTCTAAAAAGGGTATGTTTTAATGCACCCTAAAGTAAAATAAATTTATGGTTTACCTAATTTATTTAGACATACGCCAGTTTTAAGCCTTTAAATCGATTTGTTTTAAACTCTCAATGCGATTACGTTTTAAGAAATCGTCAATCGTTTCGAAATGCTCAATAACACGCTGATCTTTAAATTCGAATACTTTTTGAGATAATCCTTGAAGAAAATCACGGTCGTGAGACACCAAAATCAAAGTACCATCGAAATTCTTTAAGGCTTCTTTAAGTACATCTTTCGATTTTAAATCTAAGTGGTTGGTAGGCTCATCCAGAATTAACAGGTTTACTGGTTCTAACAGTAATTTCACCATGGCCAGACGTGTTTTTTCACCTCCTGAAAGCACACCAACTTTTTTATCGATATCGTCGCCTTTAAACATAAAGCCACCTAAAATATTCTTTATCTGCGTACGGATATCGCCTTCGGCAACTTCATCAACGGTTTGAAAAATAGTTAAATTATCGTCTAATAATGATGCTTGATTCTGCGCAAAGTACCCCACTTTTACGTTATGTCCCAATCCACATTGTCCATCAACATCAATCTCTCCCATAATCGCTTTGATCATAGTCGATTTTCCTTCTCCGTTTCGCCCAACAAAAGCGACTTTCTCTCCTCTTGAAATAGACATGTTAGCATCTTTAAACACCACATGCTCATCGTAAGATTTTGATAGATCCTTAACCGTTACAGGATAATCTCCAGAACGCGGTGCCGGAGGAAAACGTAATTTTAAAGCTGAAGTATCAACCTCATCAACTTCAATAATCTCAAGTTTTTCCAACATACGCTCACGAGAATTCACCTGATTGGTTTTCGAATATGTTCCTTTAAAACGCTCAATAAACGCTTTCGTTTCAGCGATAAATTTTTGTTGTTCTTCGTAAGCTTTTAACTGGTGTATTCTTCGATCTTCACGAAGCTGCAAGTAGTGTGAATAATTCGCTTTATAATCGTAAATACGCCCCATAGTAACTTCTATAGTACGATTGGTTATATTATCGATAAATGCTTTATCATGTGAAATAACCATTACGGCTTTCGCTTTATTGATTAAGAAATCTTCCAACCAGATTACCGATTCGATATCGATGTGGTTGGTAGGCTCATCAAGAAGAATTAAGTCTGGTTTTTGCAATAAGATTTTAGCCAGCTCGATACGCATACGGTAACCACCACTAAATTCGCTGGTTAATCGCGTGAAATCTTCACGTTTAAATCCTAAACCACGTAAAGCCTTTTCAACTTCGGCATCGTAATTTACTTCTTCAAGCGCATAGAATTTCTCCCCTAAATCTGATACTTTTTCAATGATTTTCATATAATCATCAGACTCGTAATCGGTGCGGGTTTCTAATTCTTTGTTAAGGCGCGCCATTTCGTCGCGCATTTCAAAAATATGATTAAACGCTTTTGATGCTTCTTCAAAAACAGTACAATCATCTTCAGTTAATAAATGCTGTGGCAAGTAAGCAATCACAACATCTTTTGGAAAACGCACATTTCCACGGGTTGCTTTTTGTTCGCCTGCAATAATTTTCATCATAGTACTTTTTCCGGCACCATTTTTTCCCATTAAAGCAATTTTATCGTTCTCGTTAATAGTAAACGAGACATCACTAAACAAAGCGCTTCCGCCAAACTCGACTGCTAAAGCATCAACTGAAATCATATTCTGAATTTTAAAGGTGCAAAGCTAAAAAAAAGCCATTTAATAATCTACGATAAACTACACGTACAAAAGTTAATTTCCATCAACAGGTGATTACCTTAAAATCTATTCTTAACATTTTAATAAACCTTAGGTTACTTTAAAAAAAAGCTAGCGTAATACTTTGCGTCATTAAAAAACCCTCCAACCAATGATTAAGAAAACCGCTTACCTTTTCTTTACTATATTTATTTTAAGTTGCTCAAACGAAGTGACTAACACCTCTATCGAAAATTCTATTAATACTTTTAAAATGAGTCTAGATTACTGGAATAATTTAAAGCAACTTAACCATGCGTCGTACGCTTATTCAGTGAATTCAAAAACCGAATTAGGCTACAACTGCACCACCACTATTACCGTTGAAAACGGAATAATCATATCCAGAGCTTTTGAAATCTACTCTCAATATGATGACGAAGCTAATTTTCTGGACTATGAAAACCGAATTATTTTAGGGTCGTTTGTTGAAGATAAGAACTCCATAGGCACACACAATTGTGAATCTAACGACGATGACAATAACAGTGTTTCTTTTTGTAATGCGGCCCCAGCCTTAACAATTGATGAACTTTATAATACCTGTTTAAAAAAGTATTTATCTGTTAATCCGTCATCAAACGAGATTAATTTTAGTGTCGATGATAAAAATATTCTTAAAGATTGTTATTACACTTCCAACTTTTGTGAAGACGATTGTTATTTCGGAATTAAATTAACACATTTTGAATGGCTTTAAAATTTACTTCATTTAAATAAAACCAATGGATTAATTACTTGAATAAGCGCATCCTTTTTCTTAATTTTATAGCAACTAAACAAATAAGATTGGATTTATGAAAAAGAAATTTGTTGCCCTTGTTCTTCTAATTTTAACAAGTTCACTCTACTATAATTGCGATGGCAACCATGCCTCACAAGCTAAAAGCCTTTATAACTTTAAAATTAGCTTAGACTCCTGGAAAAACTTAAAGGAATCTAACAATGATTCTTATAGCTACACAGTGAGTTCGCGTTCGGTATTCGGGTCTGGAACTAACACAACCATTACCGTTTTAGATGGCAAAGTAACATCAAGAGTTTATGAATCTTATACTCTTTACAATGAAAACACAGGGCATTATTTAGGTTTTGATAACCGAATTATTCTTGAGGCATTTTCAGAAGAAAAAACGACTTTAGGAACCCATACTTCAGGAGCTCCGGCATTAACAATTGACGAACTTTACAACACATGTTTAAACGACTATTTATCTGTAGATGCCCAAGACAACCATATTACGTTTAATTACGACTCGAATAACATTATTGAAAACTGTTACTATGTTCCCGACGGTTGTATGGACGATTGCGCTGTAGGTGTTTCGCTTTCTAATTTTGAATGGCTAAACGACGACCCAATAATTATAGCGAACCAAGAAGGAGAAACATTTAATTAAATCATTGAAGACTTATTTATTCTTTTCTTCAATCCATTTACTCATAAACTTAGTGCTTTGCATTGAATGGTGCTGAAGCATTTGTCCCATGAAGTTGTTTAAACGGTGTTGCTCTAAATTTTCAACCGCTTCATTTAAAACTTTTGAAAATGTCTCTTGATGGAATTCAGCATTAAAACGGGTGTTAATAATTTCAAAACCATTTTGCTGCTTGGTTTTCCAAAGCTCTTTATTTTGATACAATTCAACAGCTTTTTCTGTAAATTGTTCCGGGTTATCTTCTATAAATCCGTTAGGCTCCAAATCGCCAAACATACCTTCTGCTGCAATACTTGACATGATGCAAGGGGTACCGTTTTGCATAGCATCAACCAATTTACCTTTTAAACCTGCTCCAAACCTAAGCGGTGCAAAACACACTTTAGCTTTTTGCATAACCAGATTAACATCTTCGGTAAAGCCATTAATTAAAAATCCGTCTTTTGTATTGTTCAACTGATTCACTTTTTGCGAAGCATATGCACCGTAAACGTGCATTTCTGCCTGTGGCAACTGCTTTTTAATTAATGGCCAAATGGTTTCTTTTAAAAACTGAACTGCATTATAATTGGGCTCGTGCAAAAAATTACCGATCGTTATAAAATCCTGGCGCTCTTCAAATTTTGAAAGTTTCTGAATTTGTTCTACTGAAATATTATCAAGTAGAAAAGGTAAATAAACCAATATGTGTTCAGGTACTTTGAATTCGGAGGTTAAAATCTCTATTTCAGCTTCCGATATCATCAAACTTAAATCGCAACGATAAATACTTGCTATTTCGCGTTTCGCAATATCATTGAACAGATAAGCTTTTGAAAATGGCTGTTTATCTTTAAATGCCTGATGTCTACCCTTTCGTAGGCTATGTAAATCTTCGGTATCTAAAATCCGTAAAGCATCGGGACATTCCTGAGCCACGCGCCACCCAAATTGTTCTTCAGTCATAAACCGATCGAACATGACAACCTCAGGGTTTAAGTCCTTTACAAAACCATTAAAACTGGAATCATTCAACTCAATAAACTCCTGTTTAATTCCCAAATCTTCGAGATTTACAGCATTATTGGTTTTGGCACAAGAACTCGCAAAGGTAATCTCATAATTTTCAGATTGAAAAAAATGAATCAATTGCATCATTCTGCTTCCGGCAGCAGAACTCTTGGGTTCCGGCCAGACAAAACCAATAATTAAAAGGTGCTTACGCATGAAAAGCAATTTAAATTTTCAGCAAAAATAAGTGATTAAGCTGAAAACTATTCCGGCTGTGGCATCATACTGTACTTAACACGTACTAATTTCGCCCAGTCTACAACAGCTTTAATCTGATCTTCAGATAGGTTAGCTTCACCATGAGTAATGGTGTAAGATTTTAAAGGCATACTTTTATCTTCTACCATTTCAATAAGTTCTTCAAACTTGTGGTCTTTACGCTTTACTGAATTCCCTACCCAATTTGACACATTAAAGTGTTTTTTTCCGTCCTCAATATGCTCCGCTAGCCAATAATTTACAGGCGTAATATTATTGTACCAAGGGTATCGGGTAACATCACTATGGCAGTCGTAACAGGTTTCTTCTAAAATAGCTTTTACATCTGCTGGCGGATTAGTTTCAGCTAAAAACGGTTCTACAGAAGCCATATCCCCTTCATTTTTTTCAGGTCCGAAAAATTGAGCGATAACAATTAAAACAAGAAGTGCCAGTAATATTTTTTTTAGTAATTTCATCTATATATTATTTTACCATAAGTTTTAAAAGGTCTAAAATAGGAAATAATAGAATGACTTCAGATGAATTTTATAAAGAATTATCTTATATAACAGCTGCTCGTGATGACCGCTTTCAATTTGCTCAGTTCGTTTTAAATGATATGTCTTTATTTCCCGAATTAATAAAAATTTCATTCATGGTTGACGACGAAACATCTTTTAAAGCTGCCTGGGTTTTAGAATTCGTTTGTCTGGAATATATTTATGCCATGATACCTCATTTAGATTTTTTTACCAACAACCTAAGTAAAGTCCATTTTGATTCTTCCGTACGCCCCATGGCTAAAATCTGTTCGCTTATTGCCGAGCGTTACACCTCGAAGCAACCCAACCCCATTAAAAATTCATTAGAGTCTAAGCATAAAGAAAAAATGATTGAGGCTTGTTTTGATTGGATGATTAGCGAAAATAAAGTAGCGGCCAAAGTGCATGCCATGGAAACTCTGTTTTTATTGGGGAAAGAAACACATTGGGTTCACCCGCAACTGTTAGACATTTTACACCAAGATTTCCATCATCAAAGTGCTGCATATAAGTCACGGGCAAAGCATATTTTAAATAAAATGAAGAAGCTTAAAAACTTATAAGATTGGTTTTCGCTCTTACGCGTAAAAAAGCTATCTTTGCAACTTGAAAAAAATCAAACATCACATGTCATTATCACCACTTAACGCCATCTCTCCTATTGACGGGAGATACAGAAGTAAAGCAGAAGATTTAGCCCCTTATTTCTCTGAAGAAGCTTTAATAAAATACCGTGTTTTAGTAGAAATAGAATACTTTATCGCACTTTGTGAAATTCCTTTACCACAACTTCAAGATGTAGACGCTTCCATTTTTGGAGATTTAAGAGCCATCTACAAAGATTTTTCAAGTGCTGATGCTTTAGCGATAAAAGACATTGAAAAAGTAACAAATCATGATGTTAAGGCTGTTGAATATTTCATTAAAGAAAAATTCGATGCTTTAAACTTATCTCAATACAAAGAGTTTATCCACTTCGGATTAACTTCTCAAGATATTAATAACACCGCTATTCCATTAAGTATTAAAGAAGCCGTAGCCAACGTTTACACTCCGGAATATACTTTGGTTTTAGACAAATTGAAAGCTTTAGCAAGTGACTGGTCAGGCATTTCAATGTTAGCAAGAACGCACGGTCAGCCAGCTTCTCCAACACGTCTTGGAAAAGAAATCGAAGTTTTTGTTGTACGACTAGAAGAACAGTTTAAATTATTAAACGCAGTTCCTAACGCTGCTAAATTTGGTGGAGCAACAGGAAATTACAATGCACATAACGTAGCCTACCCAAACATCGACTGGAAAGCTTTCGGAACTAAATTTGTCGAAGACACCTTAGGATTAAACCACTCGTTCCCAACAACTCAAATTGAGCATTACGACCATATGGCGGCTTTATTTGATACCTTAAAACGCATCAACAATATTATTATCGATTTAGACAGAGACATCTGGACGTATGTTTCTATGGATTACTTTAAACAAAAAATTAAAGCTGGTGAAGTTGGAAGTAGCGCCATGCCACACAAAGTAAACCCTATCGATTTTGAAAACTCTGAAGGAAACTTAGGAATTGCAAACGCAGTTTTTGAACACTTAGCGGCTAAATTACCTATCTCAAGATTACAACGTGATTTAACAGATAGTACCGTATTAAGAAATGTGGGTGTACCTTTCGGACATACCTTAATCGGATTCAAATCAACTTTAAAAGGTTTAGGTAAATTATTACTTAACGAAGCTAAATTTGCTGAAGATTTAGAGAATAACTGGGCTGTAGTTGCTGAAGCTATTCAAACGATTTTACGTCGTGAAGCTTACCCTAACCCATATGAAGCTTTAAAAGGTTTAACACGTACTAACGAGAAAATAAACCAAAACTCTATTTCAAATTTTATTGATACTTTAGAGGTTTCTGATGCAATAAAAGAAGAATTAAAACGTATTACTCCTGCTAACTATACAGGAATTTAATTTATATGCTAAACGACAAACAATCACTGCTACTCTGTGGTGTTTTAATAGGAATTTATTTTGTATCCGGCGTGCTGGATATTTTAGATAACTATGCCATTAAAACCTTATTAGCCATTATTTTTTTAGTGATTGTTGCCAATTTAGTTTATGTCAATTCGAAAATACACCGTAATAACGAATCTGACGATAATGAATAAAAAAGGGTTGCCGTTTGGCAACCCTTTTTCTTTTAACATTTAACTCAATATAATTTATTTAAAAAAGTTCATCACACTTTTCACTTGCTCTTCATCTATATCGGCTCCCTTCATCAATCCTGCAAGTGTCATCATTTTTTGAGGATTCATATCGTTTCCTAAAACACGGGCAATTCCGAAGCCAAATTCTTTAGAACTTCCAAAAATCACAACCTCATCGGCTTCATCGTCATCACCAATATATTTCATTACAAATTTATTTCCGCGATCGCTAAACTCTATTAAATCCAGGTATTTGTCGTCGCTTAAAATTGCTTTTACTTTTTCAACTTCATCTTTATAAGCATCCACATTAGTACTATCAGACTTGTAGCCTAAAAAATTTAATCGGCTTACCGAATTATAGGCTTCCTTTTGGTCTTCGGAAAAATTAGAAGTATCTATATTCAGCATAGAAATTGGAATATCCTGAGATATAAAACTTGCCGATTCCTGATGATCTACAAAGTAACTTTGTAAACTTGGCGTATTGCCGCAACTAACCAAAGTTAATGCGACAATACAACCTATGATGATATAATGAACTGTTCGTTTCATGATTGATTGATTTTAGTTTTTATTTCTTTTTCTCTAAATGCTCACCTCCGGAAATATTCATTTTTTCGGTCAGTTTTGAGATTTCATTAAGGTCGATATCTCCAGTTAAAGAAACCACTACAGTTTCAAAACGTCGTTTTTTACCGTTTATTTCTATATCACTGTCAATAACCTTATCCATACCGTTTACAAAGATTAACAGCTCTTTAACGTGATCGGCATCTTTTCCTTCTTTTACATAGAATTTCACTTCAGATCCATCATCTTTTACTTCCATTAATTCTTCAAGAGCGCTGGAGCGCGACTTTACCCATTTTGTAATATCAGACGAAATCGTAGCATTATCGGTAGTAATCGTTTTAAAACTGGTAATACTTTTTACCATATCCATATATGCTTTAGCTTCCGGATCATCTACGTTGATACCCATTTTGGCTATCATTTGAAACATTTTAGGTTGAATAGATACGTAAGTTACATCGGAACTCTCATTGTATTTCTCAAAAATATCCTTCTGTGCCATTGCTGCCATTGGCAATAACATTAAAGCTAATACAAATACTAATAATTTGCTTTTCATAGACTGTTTATTAAATTTTATTGTTTTCATTTTGTTCGTTTTTTAATGATTGGTTTTAAAAATAATTCGGGTTGAGTTTTCCAACTCGTTTAAATAATTCAGCGTTTCATAACCTTTTTCGTATTCATTTAAATAGCCCATGGTTGAAACCCCTTTGTTAAAATGCCCAGAAATCATAGCTAAAGATTTAGCCACTTCGTTATAGGCTTCTTGCGGGTCTTGATATGTTCCTAAATCGTCATTTGATTTTGATGTCGATTTAAAATAAAACCCTACCATTAGAACAGCTACGGCAGCTACAGAAATCCATTTATAGTTATATACTTTCTTAGTTTTTAATGGAACGTGTTTCGTAAATTGTTCTTGCTGGCTTACTTTAAAGTAATTAAACATAGACTTATACATCTCTAAATGTGGCGGTACTGTTTCTTGCGCAAAATAATTTTTCAACAGTTGCTCTTCTTTTAGCGATGTTTCGCCGTTCTCGTACTTTTCAAGTAACTTTTCTATACTATTTAATACCATAATTATGTGTATTAGTCAATTTCTCTCTTATTGTTTTTCTTGCTCTGGACAAGGCTACCCGTACCGCTGTATTATTCATTTCCAGCATTTCGGCAATCTCGTCTAAATCGTATTCCTCTATATCTCGCAGCTGAACAATTAGTTTTTGTTGTTCGGGTAATTCTTCAATTATTTTAGACACCCAGTTAACACTATCGCTTACTTCAACCTGCTTTTGCAAAGATGTATTTCCGTCTTCGTAATTACTATGAACAATTTTTAGATTTTGTGCCTGTTTCGACTTTAATTTATCGAAGCAAAAATTCTTGGTCATCGTCATTGAAAAGGCTTCTACATTCTTATACCCTTCTATTTGTTTCTTATTATTCCATAACTTCAACAAAACCTCTTGTGTGGCATCTTCAGCTTCCTCTGTAGATATCAGTAATCGTTTAGCTAAACGAAATACCTTATCTTTAAATGGCATCACAATATTTAAAAACTCTGTTTGAGTCATTTTAATTTTTGGTTTTGGTTGGTTAAAATAGCTTTATTTAGGCTATTTGATATTACGACGAACGACTTTATATTTTGTTACAAAAAATTTTAATTTACCTGATAATGTCGTTACATTTACAACATTTCACCTTTATTATATTGTTATGAAGATAGTAAAATTGCCCGTTAACCTACTTTTCGCCCTTATTTTTGGACTTTCATTTTTATTTAGCTGTACAGAAAATGAAGAAACCATCATTCAGGAAACTGAAGAAACCGACGACACACCTGTTTCCTTAAATAATGAAGTAAACGAATTTGTTTGGGCAGGACTAAACGAAGTGTATTTATGGCAGCAGGATGTACCTGATTTAGCTGATGACAAATTCACAACTTACGATGAATATTATACATTTTTAAATGGATATAACACACCTGAAAGTTTATTTGATGATATGCTATATCAAATTGACGTGGTGGACAGATTCAGTTATATTGTTGATGATTATGTTGCTTTAGAAAATTCTTTTCAGGGAACATCCAACTCAAACGGATTAGATTTTCAACTGGTGCGATTATCAGGATCTGATGATGTTTTTGGATATATTCGTTATGTGGCCAACAACTCTGATGCTGCTTCAAAAGACATAAACCGTGGCGAATTCTTTTTAACTGTAGATGGTGTTCAAATTACAGTGAACAATTATATAGACTTACTGTTTGGTTCTAATAACACCTACACTTTAGGTATGGCCGATATTACTAATAATACCATCGCCTCTAATGGTAAAACAGTTGAATTAACCAAAACCGAATTTACCGAAAATCCAATCTTAATCAACAAGGTAATTGAAAGCAGCGGTATTAAAATAGGGTATTTAATGTACAATGGTTTTGTTGCCAATTTTGATAATGATTTAAACAATGCTATAGCCGATTTAAAATCTCAAAATATTAACGAATTAGTTTTAGATCTAAGGTACAACCCGGGAGGTTCTGTTAGATCTGCCATTAATTTATCAAGTATGATTACAGGTCAATTTAACGGCGGTATTTTTTCTACCGAAAAATGGAACGATAAATATCAGGCCTATTTTGAATCGAATAATCCGGAATACCTTATCAATCGTTTTACCGATAAATTAGCCGATGATACCGCGATTAATGCCTTAAACCTGAATAAAGTATATATTTTAACCACCGATGGATCAGCTTCTGCCAGCGAATTGGTAATTAATTGCCTTCGTCCTTATATAGATGTTGTACAAATAGGTACCGCTACAACAGGAAAATATACTGCATCGGTAACCTTGTATGATTCTCCAAATTATGGTCGTGATAATGCGAACCCAAATCACACCTACGCTATGCAACCTTTGGTACTAAAATCGGCAAACAAAAATGGTGTCTCAGATTATTATCAGGGGCTAACACCAGATTACTTAATTACTTATCAAACAAGTTCAGGGGCTACTGCAGAGGGAGAAGATTTATTAAATATGGGAACATTAGGTGATGAAAACGAAGTGTTTTTAGCTAAAGCCATTTCTTTAATAACAGGATCTTCCAGTAAATTAATGGATCAAAAATCTACACCTAGTATAGATATCAAACGCATTGCAGATGCAAAAGACTTTACGCCTCTTGGAAAAGGCATGTATAAGAATTTAGAGTTCCCTGTCAAATAAATAACGTATATTTTCAGTTATTAGGAACAATAACAAAAATTAGTAACCCAAAAATATGATCCGAAATATAAAAACCCTGACGCTTTTGTGTTTGGTTTCCTTTTTAAATTTTAGCTGTTTTGAAGACAACGACGACAATCAAATTGCTGCAAGTGCAATAAGTGATTTTGTTTGGCGTGGAATGAATGTTTTTTATTTATACAAAGACAACATACCTGATTTAGCAAACGACCGTTTTTCATCAAATGCTGAATACGCTGCTTATTTAAATAGTTTTTCAAGTCCCGAAAGTTTATTTGAAAACTTAATTTACGAACGTGAAACTGTCGACAAATACAGTTGGATTGTAGACGATTATATTGCATTAGAGCAACTTTTTAGTGGCGTTTCAACCAGTAATGGTATGGAATTCATATTATTTTTACAGCCAAACAGTTCCACTAACCTAGTTGGTATTGTCCGTTTGGTTTTAAACGATAGCGACGCTGAAACAAAAGGAGTAAAACGTGGTGATATGTTTAATGCCATAAATGGCATTCCGCTTACAACAGCAAATTATTCAAGTTTATTATCTGCTTCTAATTATACCATAAATTTGGCAACCTACAACGACAATGGCACTTCTGAAAACACAGATGACACTATTGATTCAAATGGAGAATCCATCAGTTTAAGTAAATTAGAATACACCGAAAACCCAATTTACTATACCAATATTTATGAAGTAAACGGACAAAATGTTGGTTACCTGATGTACAACGGTTTCACAGCAAATTACGACACTCAGTTAAACAATGTATTTGCCAATTTTAAAGCAAACAATATTCAGCATCTTATTTTAGATTTAAGATATAACCCTGGCGGCTCTGTAAACTCAGCTATTTTGTTAAGCAGTATGATTACAGGACAATTTAATGGCGAAATTTTTAGCACAGAAGAATGGAATAGTGATTTTCAAACTGCTTTAGAAAATGAAGATCCTGAATTACTAATTAACCGATTTAAAAATAATGATGATGGTACAGCCTTAAATAGCCTAAATCTGGATAAGGTATACATTATTGCTACCGATGCTTCTGCTTCAGCCAGCGAACTGGTTATAAACAGTTTAGACCCTTACATTAATGTTATCCATATTGGTGATTATACGACAGGAAAATATCAGGCGTCTACCACACTTTATGACTCAGAAAACTTTACACGCGAAGGGGCTAATCCAAATCATACTTATGCCATGCAACCTTTAATTTTTAAATCGTTAAATGTTGTTGGGAACACCGATTATGATAACGGACTTACTCCTGATATTCCAATGGAAGAAAGCTTTCTGAATTTAGGCATGATAGGTGATGTAAATGAAACCTTATTAGCCACCGCCTTAGCTGATATTTCAGGAGCTACCAGCAAAATTTCACAACTAAAAAGCTCCCCTAAACCTGCTTTTAAACTTTTTAAAGACAGTAATAGCTTTGAACGCTTTGGAAACGAAATGTATGTAGAGAAACCATTACCTGATAATATTTTAAATAATACCATTTTTGAATAAACACAAAACCTACTTTAACTGGAGTTCGGGTAAAGATTCTGCCCTGGCACTTTACCATTTATTACAAGACGAACAATATACGGTCGATGAATTAATCACAACCATTAATACGCATTACAACAGAGTGTCGATGCATGGTCTACGAAAAGAACTTTTAGAAGCTCAAACCCAATCTATAGGCATTAAATCGAGTTTTATTGAACTTCCCGAAATGCCCGATATGGTAACTTATGAGATGAAAATGCTCGAAACCGTTGTCCGCCTAAAAACTGAAGGCTTTACGCATACAGCCTTTGGAGATATATTTCTGGAAGATTTAAAAGCCTATCGTGAAGCGCAACTGGCAAAACAAAATATATCGGCGGTTTTTCCCATCTGGAAACGTGACACCAAAGAATTAATGCATGAATTTTTAGATTTAGGTTTCAAAACAATAATTGTTTGTGCCAATTCTAAATTCTTTAATGAAGATTTCGTTGGCACCGTTATCGATAAAAATTTTATTGACAACCTTCCTGAAGGTGTTGACCCTTGCGGTGAAAACGGCGAATTCCACACCTTTTGTTTCGACGGACCTATTTTTAAAAACCCTATTGAATTTAAAATTGGAGAAAAAGTATACCGAGAATACGATAACCCGAACACCGATAATTCAGTTTGCGAAAGCGACAAATACGGCGTTTGGTACTGCGATTTAATTCCGAATTAATATGTACACAAAATAAAAAAGGGCGTTCCATTTAGGACGCCCTTTTTATTTCAAAATTTAATTATATCTATAAACTGATATTCAAACCTACATTAACATTTCTACCCTTTGTGGTATAACCTATAACTTCAACATAATCTTCATTTAATACGTTAGTTATTCCTGCAAAAAGTTTCAATCTGTTTTCTAATAATTTATGGCTGAAATATAAATCAACTAAAGAAAACGAATCTAAGTCTACATTCTGATAAATGGAAAAATCGGTATCCATTCTACTTCCTACAAACTGATAATTTAGAGACGCATAAGTATTCACACTAAAATTATACCCCAAACCAGCATTAGCTTTATGTTTAGGTAAACGTAAACGTGTTCCATCAATTAATTCGGTAAAGGTATAATTTGCTGTAAACACAACAGCATTACAAGGTTTCACCTCTGCTTCTACCTCAACCCCCTGTACTTTAGCATCGGTCGTTGCATTTTCATAACCTGTAGTGTAAATAATTGTGTTCTCTTCATCTCTATGGAAATATAAAGCATTCAATCGAATCCCTTTTTCAGTATTGAACTCTAACCCTCCTTCAATAGTTAAATTCTCCTCTGGTTCTAAATCAGGATTTGCACCATAATAACCAAATAACTGCGATAAATTAGGAGCTATAAATGAGGTCGCATACGATCCGAAAGCTTTTACATATCCTTCAGTTAAAGGCAAACTATACGAAGGATTTACATTATAAACCAAATGCGAACCATATTCACTATGGTTGTTTAAACGAGCTCCAGCATTAATATTCAATCCGAATGGGGATACATAAACAGCATTTAAATAGGGATCGGTGTTGGTATAGCTTTCTTCGTCTGCAAATAAACTTTTATATTCTGTAAAATTTAAACCAGTAATTGTATAAAACGTCTCGTTAAAAACATACTTATTGAAAGCATCAACTACAAAACTCTCTGCTTCATTGGTGGTAGAATAATCTGAAATACTTTCTCTGTCTATTTTAGAGTAAGCGGCATTCACTTGTACACTTCCGTTGACATACGTAAATTTAGGTGAAATCCCTACTCGTGTTTGTTCGCTGTGGTATTCATCGTCGGTATCTGCTAAAGTGTAAGAAGGCGCAGGAAAACCATCAATATCTGTCATTAATTTATCATAACTTGCAAATGCCGAAATATTAAAAGCATCATTAAACTCATACCCTAATTTAAGGTTAGTATTAAACCTGTTAAAAGTGTCTTCCTCTGGATTGTCTGATTTTGCCGCCGATAAACCATCTACAAAACGATTTCCAAAACTTGCCAAATAATTAAAGTTGTTAGCCGTTCCATTCACCGACACATTATTGGTAAAACTCGACGGGTTATAATCTGAATCATCCTGAGATTGATTCGTTCCTATTACCGACATAAAATTTCCAGAAACCGTATTGCTTGAAGCCTTTTTTGTGGTGATGTTAATCACAGCTGTTGCAGCAGCATTACCGTACAAGGTACTGGCTGCTCCCTTTATAATCTCTATAGATTCAACGGTGTTTAAATCGAAAAGACGTAAATCGAACTCATTAGACACCAACGACGGGTCGTTTACCGCAATACCATCTACCAAAATTAAAACCTGTCTGGTACTACCTCCGCGCACATAGTACCCTAAATTTTGTCCTTCAACACTTCGGCTTCCGTTAATTTCAATACCACTTTTCGTATTGATTAATTCTGCAATGTTTTTTCCTTGATTGTTTTCTATTTCCTGTCTTGAAATTTTAATTACCGTTTTACCTGAATGCTCACGCTTTAATTCGAAACGCGAATCAGAAATCACAACTTCATCTAATTGCTCAATTGTTGCTACTTCCTGATGTTGTTGGGCAAAACCAACCATAGATATACCAAAACACAGTACACCAAAAACACTTGTTTTTTTGTTCATTTTAATGAATAATTACTCGAGAACCGCATGGATTTACATACGTAAACTTTTATCCCGAAAGTTTAACTTATTTGTTTTGAAAATGGCAGGTCTCCTGACTTGCGTCTTCATGCTGGTCTTCCCAAAGATTACTCTTCAGTGACATTGAAGTTTTGCATGAAGCTTTGTAGCTTACAGTTGCGGGAACAGTTCTGGAATTACACCAGATTCCCTTTTAATTCGTTGGCGTGAAGCCAACAAAACCAAATTTCGCAGCAAAAGTAAACCTTTTAGTCTAATGTTTTATTCAAAAGATTAATTAATCTTACTTTTGACACAAATTTTATTCATCTTGAAAAAAACGATTTTAATAGTCCTATTTTTTATTACGCTTATAGCCTGTAAAAAGAATACAAAACCAGTAGAAATTTCAAACCAAACCGTTACTGAAATTCCATTAAACTATGCCAAAGGTTTTTCTATAAGCGCAACAAATCAATATAAAATTCTAACCATATCTAACCCATGGCCAAATGCTGATAAAGTTTATAAATATGCTTTGGTTGAAGATAGCATACTTCCTAAAATAGCTTTAAACCGTAATGAATTTGATGGCATCGTCACACTTCCAATAAATAAAATAGTGGTGACCAGTACCACACATTTACCGGGATTAGAACTTTTAAATGCAGAAAATACTTTGGTAGGATTTCCCGGAACCGATTTCATTTCATCCGAAAAAATAAGGGCTCTGGTAGATTCCGGAAACATCAGAGAACTTGGAAAAAATGAAGGTATAAATACCGAAGTTTTATTAGCAACCCAACCCGAGGTTGTTGTTGGTTTTGGTATTGACGGAAAAAACAAATCTTTGGAAACCATAAAAAAATCTGGAATTCCGGTAATCTTTAATGGCGATTGGGTAGAAAGTTCTCCTTTAGCAAAGGCCGAATGGATAAAATTTTTCGGAGTATTATTTAATAAAGAACAACAGGCAGATTCCATCTTTAATCGTATAAAAACCGACTATTTGGAGGCAATAAAACTGGCTAAAAATACACAAACAAGACCTACCATTTTAAGTGGTGCTATGCACAAAGACATTTGGTATTTACCTAATGGAACAAGTACCGAAGCCCAGCTTTTAGAAGATGCACATATTAATTACCTTTGGAGTGATTCTAAAGGTATAGGAAGTTTATCTCTTAATTTCGAAACTGTATTTGCAAAAGCCAAAGATGCCGATATCTGGTTAAGTCCATCAAATTACACCAGTCTGGAAAGTCTTAAAAATGGAAACCCACATCATGCGACCTTTAAAGCTTTTGAAACTAAAAATATTTACTCATTCACAAATACCACTGGAGCCACCGGCGGCGTTTTGTATTTTGAGTTAGGCATGACCAGACCAGATCTTGTTTTAAAAGACCTGATTAAAATTTGTCATCCGGAACTCTTAAAAAATTATGATCTTTACTTTTTTAAACGCTTAGAATAATTGACATCCTTAAAAACATATAAGATTTCATTTTTGGTACTTACCGTTTTGTTGGTAATGTGCTTTTTTACCAATATAAGTTTAGGTTCGGTTTACATTCCGTTAAAAGATGTTTTTAATAGTCTAACAGGTAGTAATACCTCGCAGGAATCATGGAATTACATTATTATTAACTACCGCTTACCTAAAGCTGTGACTGCTATTTTAGTTGGTTCAGGGTTAGGCATTTCCGGATTACTCATGCAAACCTTATTCAGAAATCCCTTAGCAGGCCCGTTTGTTTTAGGAATCAGCTCGGGAGCCAGTTTGGGGGTTGCAACCATTATTTTAGGATCGGGTTTATTTGGAAGTGTATTCGCTGCCTTTTTAATGTCGAAATGGAGTGTTGTTATTGCTGCCAGTTTAGGAAGTTTTCTTGTTCTTTTTGCAGTCTTAATCACCTCTTTAAAAGTTCGGGATACCATGGCCATTTTAATTATCGGACTTATGTTTGCCAGCATTACAGCTTCAGTAGTGAGTGTCCTCTCATATTTTGGTTCTGCCGAACAGTTACAGCAATATATTTTCTGGGGATTTGGAAGTTTAGGTAATTTATCGTGGCATGAGCTCTTAATATTTTCAATAATTTACAGCTTCGGATTGATAATTAGTATCGGCTCTATAAAATCGTTAAACACTTTGTTATTAGGTGAAAATTACGCCAAAAGTTTAGGTTTAAATATTAAAAGAAGTCGATTAGCCATCATCATTGCTACAAGTTTACTTGCCGGAACTATCACTGCTTTTGCCGGCCCTATAGCGTTTATAGGTTTAGCTATTCCGCATTTAACACGACAGATTTTCAACACCTCAAATCATAAAATTTTATTACCTGCCGTGTTTTTGTTTGGTTCGATAATTATGCTTGTTTGCGATAGTATTTCTCAGGTTCCAAATAGTGACTTAACCCTTCCAATCAATGCCATTACGGCTTTAATTGGTGCTCCGGTAATTATCTGGTTATTGGTAAGAAAACGTAAAATGATATTTTAAATAGATAAATTTCAGTGGAAAACAACAAACAACATATCATTTTAAAAACCGAAAATTTAAGCATTGGTTATATCTCCAAAAAAGAACAAACTGTTATTGCTTCTAACATTAATATTGAATTGCATCAAGGCGAATTGGTTGGACTTGTTGGTGCCAATGGTATTGGGAAATCTACACTGCTTCGCACGCTTACCAAGGTACAAACTCCAATTAACGGACGAGTTTTTATAAACAACAAACCCATAGAAAAACAAAGCGCCATTGATTTAGCTAAAATTTTAAGTTTGGTGTTAACCGAAAAAATGATTTCTAAAAACTTATCGGTTTTCGAATTAGTGGCTTTAGGAAGACAACCTTACACTAATTGGGTTGGAAACCTAACAAACGAAGATATTAGCGTTGTTAATCAAGCCTTGGAACAAACCCACATTGAAGATATCAAGTACAAAAAATGTTTTGAATTAAGTGATGGTCAGCTACAAAAAGTCATGATTGCAAGAGCGTTGGCTCAGGATACTAATCTGATTATTCTGGACGAACCAACAACGCATTTAGATATGTATCACAAAGCATATATTTTAAAATTGCTTAAAAAACTAGCCAAGGAAACGGGGAAAACCATTTTGTTCTCATCACACGAAATCGATTTGGCAATTCAGTTATGTGATAGTATGATTGTTATGACTAAAGGTGAAGTGGAAATCGATCAGCCCTGCAACCTGATTAAAAGTGGAGCTTTTGAAAAATTATTCCCTAAAGACCTTATTGCTTTTGATGAAAAAACCGGAAGTTTCCGCATTAAAAAGTAACAGGACTTTCTTATTATCAACAATTTAACTAAATTTATATCAAAGCTTCCTCATAATCAATCAGTTTCTACACCTACCCCTTAGGTAAATTAAAACAACCCTAAACGATTGATATTATGAAAACTAAACTAACCATTTTGTTTACAGCTGTTATACTGTATGCAACGATTTCATATAAAATAAACCGGGAAGACACTTTTGATTACACCAGTAAAATTGGTGCAAATTCTATTAGCTGCACCTCTACTGCGTTTCTTTTAGAAAATATAGACTCAACCAAACAAATCGCCCCACTTTTTGAAAATCTGGGTAATCACAATTATAAAGTAAGCACTAAAAATGAATTAGCTCAGCGATTTTTCAATCAAGGTATTCGCTTAACCTATGCCTTTAATCATGCTGAGGCACATCGCTCTTTTATGGAAGCATCACGGTTAGACCCGAATTGTGCCATGGCATTTTGGGGTCAAGCCTATACACTAGGACCGAATATAAACGACCCGCAACCTGATGATGAGCGAAAACTTAAATACAACGAAGCTATTGCCAATGCTGTGAAGCAAATCAAAAATGCATCGCCCAAAGAACAGGCGCTTATTGAAGCGCTAACACACCGCTACTCTACCGATTTAACCAAAGATGTTGAGGAACTGAATATGGCTTACATGAAAGCCATGGAGAACGTTGTAGTTCAATATCCTAACGATAGCGACATACAAACGCTGTATGCTGCATCAGTAATGAATACGGTTCCTTGGAATTACTGGGACAAAAAAGGGAATCCTTCGCCTAATATAGACAAAGCTAAATCAGCTTTAGAAAAAGCCATGGAGCTAGATCCTGATAACCCGGGAGCTCACCACTATTACATTCATATGGTAGAACTACCTAAACCAGATAAGGCTGTGCCAAGTGCAGAAAAACTGGCTTCTCTCATACCAGCTGCCGGACATATTGTACATATGCCATCCCATATTTACATAAGAGTTGGTCGTTATAAAGATGCCGTTGAAGCCAACCAAAAAGCCATTTTAGCTGATGAAGACTATATCTCTCAATGCTATTCACAAGGGATGTATCCATTGGGGTACTATCCGCATAACATTCATTTTTTATGGTCGGCATCTAGTTTATTAGGCAATAGTCAACTCGCCATTGAAGCGGCGAAAAAAACCGCTGAAAAAGTACCCGTTGGCGAAATGAAAGAGCTTCACTTTTTACAAAACTTTGCATCAACACCTCTACTGGCCTACACCCGATTTGGTAAATGGAATGATATTTTAACCTACCCAAAACCAAAAGATGACATTAAACATTTAAAACTCATCTGGCATTATACAAGAGGGATTGCATTCACTCGAAAAAATAACTTAAAAGAAGCCAAAGAAGAACTCGAAGCAATTAATATTCTGATAAATGATCCGGATATGGAAACCAATTTAGCTACAGGCTTCGATAGTGGTACCACACTTGCCAAATTAGCCTACGAAATTGTTTCAGGCGAAATTGCTGCAAACACTAAAGATTACAACACCGCTATTACCCATTTCGAAAAGGCTGTCGAAATTGAAGACGATTTAATTTATAACGAACCCTCGGCCTGGCATATTCCGCCAAGACAAAATTTAGGAGACGTATTAATGAAAGCCAAACGATATGAAGACGCCGAAAAAGTCTATAAAGAAGATTTAGTCAATCTAAGACAAAACGGCTGGTCGTTAATGGGATTATATAACAGCTTGATTGCCCAAGGAAAAACTAAAGAAGCGAAAAAGATTAAAAACGAATTTAATAAAGCCTGGCAAGACAGCGATATAGCCATTACAACATCGGTGCTGTAAATAACTTTTAAAAATTCAACATAATATACGTTCGTAAAAAATTTATCTTTGAATAAATACATTTTTACATGAACGACAACCTCATTCTTATTCTTGCCATTGTCATTTCGGCGGGTATCGGTGCCTATATTGGTATGCTTATCAACAAATTAAAAGGCAAAAGCGAACTCAGCGCCTTAACCGAACGCAATGCTATTTTACAGCAACAATTTAGTGACATGAAGCAAGCTTCAGCATCGGAACTGAATAAACAAACCGAAATGTTCAACAAACAGATTATTGAATTCAAAGAAACGATTTCTAAAGTTGAACATGAGCGTGAAGACATTCGTCGTGAAAAAGAGTTTTTAAATTCTGAATTAGCTATAAAAAACACAGAATTTGAAAATCTGAAACTTAAAAACGAGGAACAAAAAAGTGAAGTAGAAAAGCTTCAGGAAAAATTCACCAAAGAGTTTGAAAATTTAGCTAACAAGATTTTAGACGAAAAATCGGAGAAATTCACCCTTCAAAATAAAGAAAACCTAAAACATATTTTAAATCCGTTGCAGGAAAAAATACAAGGCTTCGAGAAGAAAGTTGAAGATTCTCAAAAGGAAAGCATTAGTATGCATTCGGCCTTAAAGGAGCAATTATTGGGGCTTAAAGACCTTAATCAGCAAATGACCAAAGAAGCCACAAACCTGACACGTGCCTTAAAAGGTGACAGTAAGATGCAAGGAAACTGGGGCGAATTGGTATTGGAGCGTGTATTAGAAAAATCGGGATTAGAAAAAGATCGTGAATATTTTGTTCAGCAAAATTTCACTTTAGATACCGGTGCTCGCGTATTACCCGATGTGGTTTTACATCTGCCGGATAATAAGAAAATGATTATTGATAGTAAAGTTTCATTAGTTGATTACGAACGTTATGTAAATGCTGAAGATGAAGACAAATCTAATTTTTTAAAAGCGCATGTCAACTCCATTAAGAAGCATGTCGACCAACTTTCAGAAAAAAACTATCAGGATTTATACGATATCGAGTCGCCAGATTTCGTACTGATGTTCATCCCGATAGAGCCTGCTTTTGCCGTGGTAGTTAACGAAGATAACAGCATATACAATAGAGCTTTTGAAAAGAATATTGTTATTGTAACCCCTTCTACCCTTTTGGCTACCCTTAGAACCATCGATACGATGTGGAACAACGAAAAGCAGCAGCAAAATGCCATTGAAATTGCTACACAAGCCGGTCGTCTTTACGATTCGTTTGTCAACCTTACCGACGAATTAATTAAAGTCGGAAACCAGATAGGAACTGTTCAAAAGTCATACGAAAGTGCTATGGTAAAACTTACCGGAAAAGGTAATTTGGTTAAACGTGTAGAGAACCTTAAAAAACTTGGAGCTAAAGCAACCAAACAACAAAACGAAAAGCTTTTAAAACGTGCTGAAGAGGAATAATTAAATCTTTTAGCTTCAATAAATTATAAGGAACACCTGTATTACACAGGTGTTTTTTATTTACGGTATTTTCAAGACCTAAGTATTTTTACTGAGAAAATAATTTTAAAAAACTTAATTATTTTAAAACTCACGAAAAATAAATTTAAGCTTAGAATAACTCAAAGAGATATAATTATATTAGATAAATATTAGAATTTCAATCTCCTAAAAATTAATTATTAAGTCATTACTCATGTTTAAAACCATAGAAGAATCTCAAATTACCTTAACCCAATTAATGCTGCCATCGCATTCTAATTTTAGTGGAAAAATACACGGTGGTTTTATTTTGAGTTTAATGGACCAAATTGCGTTTGCCTGCGCTTCAAAACACTCCAGAAATTACTGTGTAACTGCATCTGTTAATAAAGTCGATTTTTTAAACCCTATTGAAGTTGGTGAACTGGTAACCCTAAAAGCATCTGTAAACTTTACCGGTAGAACCTCTATGGTTATAGGTGTTCGCGTAGAAAGTGAAAATATTCAAACCGGAGAGAAAAAGCATTGTAACTCATCATACTTTACTATGGTTGCCAAAGACGAAAATGGTAAAAACGTACCTGTTCCTGGTATCATTCTAAAAACGAAAGACAGTGTACGCCGTTTTGCAAGAAGTATCGAACGCCAGGAACAATCGAAACACCGAAGTTCTAAATTTAAACCTTCTGGATTTGTTATTGAAGATTACATCGATATTGTTAAGCAACAAAACGCACAGGTCGAGTTGTAAAATTTTAAAATCATCAATATTTTTTATTTTTTTTAAAAGGCGGGATAGGAATTTAAACAAGTATCTTATTGTATATTCATACAACAATTAACATAATTCCTAAATCAAAAAAAATGAATTTAAAGACATTAAAAACCTACTTATTTATTGGCATTTCTATTATCTCATTAGGCTTTTTTCAAAGTTGTAATGATGATAAAAATGACAGCCCTTCAAGAGTTCAATTAAAATTAGTTGATGAAATTGGCGATTACGAAGAAGTCAACGTTGTAATTACAGATATTCAATATAATGCCACCGATAGCGAAGCAGGTTGGCAAAGTTTTGCCCCTGCAGAAGCATATCCTATTGAAGTTGATTTAACAGAACTTATCGCGGGCAATAGCCTTTTATTGACTGATCAATTAATTCCGGCAGGAATGATGAAACAAATCAGACTTGTTTTAGGTGATGGTAACACCCTTAAATTAGAAGGTGACGACACATTAATCCCTTTAGATACACCAAGCGCAATGCAATCTGGTTTAAAATTAAATTTAAACACTGTATTAGAAGGAGGTTTCACTTACACTTTTATTCTTGATTGGGTGGTAAGTGAATCTATTGTTGAATCAGGAATTACTGGCAAGTACAATTTAAAACCTGTAATTAAAGTCAATGCCGAAGTTAATTCTGGGTCTGTAAGTGGTACTGTAGTTGAAACCATTGAAGAGACTGAAACGGTTATGGAAGGCGTTACCGTAGAAATTTACAATGCTGAAGCTGTTAAAATTACCGACACCATGACCGATATGGATGGGAACTTCTTATTCCAGGGCCTTGAGGCAGGAACATACACATTAAAAATAACCAGAGAAGGTTACAACGAGTATAGTGCAGAAACCACTGTTTTGGTTGGTGAAGTAACTGAAGCAGGAACCATTGTACTAACCGCAGTTACCCCTTAAATTTCCTCATAAACTTCGTAAATAATTTTATTTAGGCTTTTAAGGAATACACATAAAAAGTGTTTTCTTGAAAGCCTAAATCAATATAATTAGCAATCTTAAAAACGAATACGAAACGTTGCAGGTATTTTTTCTGCTTTTAAATGTCGTTTTTTTTTGCTAAATTTAAAAGAAAATGCAAAAAAGGTATTACATATATATACTTGCCGTTTTCCTTATTGCACTTTATTTTGGTTATAGTTATATATACCAAGATCACAGAAATATTGAAACAGAATCAGCCGATTTTGTAATTGAAGCTTCTGCGCTTAATGAGGCCTTTATACTTTCCCCTGCTCAATCAGAACTTAAATATATAAACAAAACCATTGAGGTTTCGGGTATTATAACCGACTTAAACCAAACAGACATGACATTAAACAACAGTGTATTTTGTCAGTTTAGTAATAGTATTCAACCTCCCCCAAAAAAAAATACAATTGTCAAAGTTAAAGGACGTTGTATTGGATTCGACGATTTATTAGAACAGGTAAAACTGGATCAGTGTAGTGTTATTAATAATTAATTAAACAACTACCACATGAAAACAATTCTACTCCTTTTTGTATTAACTGCTTGTGGAATACATGCACAAAGCATTCACGACCTTAACTGGGACACTTCTGTTGGTACCAGCTTGAATTTAACTATAAAAGTTGGAGAAACCGTAAGATGGACTTGGACAGATAACTTACGTCATTCCGTTGTAAGTCAACCAGGAAGCTCAGAATCTTTTGATAGCGAAGAATTTACAGAAATAAATCACGTTTTCGAGTATACCTTTACCGTCGTAGGTACTAATCCTTATATATGTGGAGTTCATACACAAACAATGGGAGGAACTATTACTGTTGAAGAAGCCTTAAGTGACAAAGAGTTTTCCATAAAAAGCATCACCTTATCGCCAAACCCTGCTAAGGATTTATTGACTTTGAACATACCAAATGGATTAGATTTAAAAACGGTTTCTATTTACAATATTCTAGGTAAAGAAATCAATAGCACACCCTATTTGGGTAATAAAATCAATATTTCTAATTTAACCTCAGGCATGTATCTATTAAAACTTAGTACATCCAATTCAAGCATAACCAAGCGCTTTTTTAAGCATTAAACTTTTAAACATAATTAACTAAACTACTTTATACATGAAACACCTGCTTATTTTTCTTTTTTGTATTCCTATACTAGTTTACGCTCAGGATGATTTATTAGACGAAATAGATACTGATGAATCGTCTCAATACGCCACGGCCGCTTTTAAAGGACTTAAAATTGTAAATTTTGAATCCACTAAACTGGTTGCGAAAGGCGAATTTACATTTGTAGTAGCACACCGGTTTGGAAGCTTAGAAAATGGCATCGATACCTTTTTCGGACTGGATGATGCCGTAACCCGATTAAATTTCATTTTCGGTATTACCGACGATTTAAATGTGAGCGTCTCCAGAAGTTCGTTTCAAAAAATTTATGAAGCTGCTGCAAAATACACTTTAATTAAACAGGAAAACAATGGTTTTCCACTTACAATAGTAGGATACAATTCCATATTAATAAATACAGGACTGGAGAAAGACAACCTTCCGCTTTTAGAATTTAAACATCGACTGGGATACACTGCACAAGTATTGGTATCCAGAAAAGTGAACACCAATTTATCTTTAGAACTAGCTCCTACCTTCTTTCATGATAATTACGTAACTATTGACGAACAGGATAATTCTCAATTTGCATTGGGATTTGGTGGTCGTTATAAACTAGGTAAACGCTGGTCTTTAAACGCTGATTATGGGTGGCATTTAAACCGTGCCGACAATTCTCCGTTTAAAAATCCTCTATCCATAGGTATCGATTTAGAAACCGGAGGGCATGTTTTTCAAATGCACTTCACCAATGCTCAAGGTATGAACACCAACACCTTTTTAGGACAAGGTACCGGAGATTGGAGCGATGGCAACATTTATTTCGGATTTAACCTAAGTCGTGTATTTTAACTCGTTATACTATGAAACAATCTACCTTAATATTATCTCTTTTTTTCATTTGCTTATTTAACTGCGCCAATGATAGCGAAGACGATTTAATTGAAACAACACCTCTACCTAATCTTGTAACTTACAATGATGATATAAAAACTGTTATTGATAATAATTGCATCTCTTGTCATGCAAGTACTCCTAATAGTGGCGCTAGCATATCATTAGTTACTTATACCAATGTAAAATCTGCAGTACAGAACAATAATTTAATTAGCAAGATTAATGGTAATGGTCCAGGAGCACAAATGCCATTTGGTGCTCCTAAATTACCACAGAACCTTATCGATCTCATTGAAAAATGGGAAACTGATGGATTACTGGAAAACTAAATAACTTTAAACTCTCTACTATGAATTTCAAATCTATTTTTTACGGCTTAGCGATAACGCTTTTTGTTTTTAACTGCTCGAGTAGTAGTGACGACGATATGACGGCACAACCAGATCCTGACCCGGATCCAACACCTACTGAAAAAGTGACCTACAATGCCGATATTAAAAGCATAATATCAAGTAATTGTACATCCTGTCATGGCTCAACTCTTTCAAATAACGCTCCAATGTCCTTAACTACCTATGCACAGGTATCTAGTTATATTGATGCAATTCTAGATCGCATTAATAGAACCGGAGCCGGGAAAATGCCAGTTAATGGCACCTTATCTACAACCCAAAAAAACCTGATTCAAAAATGGAAAGATGATGGTTTACTGGAAAATTAATCTGGGATTTGACAGAATGTTTTAATTAAAACCTTAAAATTACACAATGAAATATCTACTCTATTGCATCTCATTTATCAGCTTAAATGTCTTTGCTCAGGATAAATATTTAACCAAAACAGGCACGGTTGCCTTCGAAGCTTCAGTGCCTTCCTTTGAAGAGGTTAAAGCCACAAACCATTCCGTAACTGCTATTCTAAATGCAGAAAATGGTGAATTTGCAGCGCTAGTTCTTGTAAAAGGTTTCCGGTTTAAAAATGCCTTAATGGAAGAACACTTTAATGAAAACTATGCTGAATCAGACACCTACCCAAAGGCAACCTTTAAGGGTCGTATTGATGCCTTTAATTTTCCAGATATAAAACAAAATACAGCGCCAACCATTAGTGGAGAAATCAGCTTTCATGGCAAAAGCAAAACCTTAAAAAAGGTTCCTATTGTTATTTCAAAAGTAAATGACATTCTTGAAATTTCTGGCGCTTTTAAGGCTTATGCTTCCGATTTTGATATTGAAATTCCGAAAATAGTTAGTAACAAAATAGCTGAAACGATAGATGTAGTTTTCAATTTTAAACTTACAAAAAAGTAATTAGGATTTTATTATCTTTAGCCTATATCAAATCTTTACTATGAAAAAATTTCTTTATAAATTGATTGCTGCCATTGTTATTATAACGATTGGATATTTTTGCTTTGTTTATTATGTTCCCTACAGCGAGGGTGTTCGCTCAGGAGATTTAATTAAATTTAGTAACAAAGGTATGTTTACAAAAACCTGGGAAGGCGAATTAAGTCAGGGGGTTTCAGAAGAGCAACGCTTTGCTTTTTCGGTGGAGAAAGGCAACAAAAAAATTATCGAAGACCTACAAAAATATCAAGGTCGTTTTGTTAGACTCACCTATTTTGAACGTTACCGAACTTTCTTTTGGTTGGGGGACACCAAATATTTTATAACAAAAGTTGAAGAAGATAAGGAACGACAAACCTTATATAAGAAATAAAAAAAGCCGCTTTAAAAGCGGCTTTTTCATGTGTTTAATTCAAGATTATTTACTCAAATACATTTTACGTCTTGAGTATAAATCGTAAAACTCATCGTCTTTTAAGCTCTCAATAAATAAGATACTTTCTCCTGTACTCTTCATCTCTGGCCCTAATTGTTTATTTACTTTCGGGAATTTGTTGAAAGAGAATACCGGTTGCTTAATCGCGTATCCTTCTAATTGAGGATTAAAGTTGAAATCTTTAACTTTCTTATCTCCTAACATGACTTTAGTAGCGTAGTTTACGTAAGGCTCACCGTAAGCTTTAGCGATAAATGGTACCGTTCTAGATGCTCTTGGGTTTGCTTCAATAATGTAAACCACATCGTCTTTTATTGCAAACTGAATGTTAATTAAACCAACAGTATTTAAAGCTAATGCAATTTTCTTCGTGTGATCTTTAATTTGCTGCATTACCAAATCTCCTAAGTTGAACGGAGGTAATGTTGCATTACTATCACCTGAGTGAATTCCACAAGGCTCGATGTGCTCCATGATACCGATGATGTAAACATCTTCTCCATCACAAATTGCGTCAGCTTCAGCTTCAATCGCACCATCTAAATAGTGGTCAAGTAACAATTTGTTGTTAGGGATTGTTCTTAATAAATCAACCACGTGCTTTTCAAGCTCTTCTTTGTTGATTACAATTTTCATTCCTTGTCCTCCTAATACATAAGATGGTCTTACAAGGATTGGGAAATCTAATTTATCAGCAACTTTTAAAGCTTCTTCAGCAGACTCGGCAGTATCGAATTCTGGGTAAGGAATGTTGTTCTCTTTTAATAAGGTTGAGAAACTTCCTCTGTCTTCAGCTAAATCTAAAGCTTCGTAGCTTGTTCCGATGATTTTAATACCGTAACGGTCTAATTTTTCAGCAAGTTTTAAAGCGGTCTGACCACCTAACTGAACAATAACACCTTCTGGCTTTTCATGTTTGATGATGTCGTAAATGTGCTCCCAGAATACCGGCTCGAAGTATAATTTATCTGCTGTATCAAAATCGGTTGAAACCGTTTCTGGATTACAGTTAATCATGATGGTTTCATAACCCGCTTCAGCTGCAGCTAACACCCCGTGCACACAACAGTAATCGAACTCGATACCTTGCCCGATACGGTTTGGTCCTGAACCCAATACAATGATTTTCTTTTTATCAGACACCACACTTTCGTTATCTGCATAACGCTTTCCGTCTGCAGTTTCCATATCACTCTCAAATGTTGAGTAATAGTAAGGTGTTTGTGCTTTAAACTCGGCAGCACATGTATCTACTAATTTGTAAACACGGTTAATACCTAATTCTTCACGTTTATTATAAACTTCACTTTCTAAACAACCTAACATGTGAGCAATCTGTCTGTCACCGTAACCTTTTTGTTTAGCTTCAAGTAAAAGTTCTTTATTTAATGTATCAATTGTATACGTAGAAATTTCTTTTTGTAATAAGAATAACTCTTCGTATTGTTTTAAGAACCACATATCAATCTTAGTGATTTCGTGGATTCTGCTTAACGGAATACCCATAGCGATGGCATCGTAAATAGTGAATACACGATCCCAAGACGCATAGGTTAATTTCTCGATAATTTGATCGTAGTTTTTGTTCTCTTTACCATCGGCACCTAAACCATTACGCTTAATCTCTAAAGATTGTGTTGCTTTATGAAGTGCTTCTTGGAAAGAACGACCAATACCCATAACCTCACCTACAGACTTCATTTGAAGACCTAAAGTTCTGTCTGATCCTTCAAACTTATCGAAGTTCCAACGTGGTATTTTAACGATTACGTAATCTAAAGTAGGCTCGAATAAAGCTGAAGTAGATTTTGTAATTTGGTTTTGTAATTCATCTAAGTGGTAACCGATAGCTAATTTCGCAGCAATTTTAGCAATTGGATATCCAGTTGCTTTACTTGCTAAAGCCGAAGAACGAGATACACGAGGGTTAATCTCGATAGCGATAATATCTTCCTGATCGTCTGGCGATACTGCGAACTGTACGTTACATCCACCAGCGAAGTCACCAATACTACGCATCATTAAGATAGCCATATCACGCATTTTCTGGAATGTACTATCACTTAAAGTCATTGCCGGAGCAACGGTGATAGAATCTCCAGTGTGGATTCCCATTGGGTCCATATTTTCGATAGAACAGATAATAACTACGTTATCGTTAGCATCTCTTAAAAGCTCTAACTCGTACTCTTTCCATCCCATCATTGCTTTATCAATCATTACCTCATGGATAGGAGATATTTCTAATCCGCGAGTTAATAATTCATCATAATCAGCCTCATCATATACGATAGCTGCTCCTGCTCCACCTAAAGTGAACGACGAACGGATACATAATGGGAAACCAAATTCCTGTGCAATTTTCTTTCCTTCTAAAAATGAGGTTGCAGTTGCCTGAGGAGCCATTTTTACTCCAATCTTCTCCATTAATTCACGGAACTGCTCTCTGTCTTCGGTAATATTAATAGCATCGATATCAACACCAATAATGTCTACTCCAAAATCTTTCCAGATTCCTTTTTCATCTGCTTCAATACATAAGTTTAACGCTGTTTGTCCTCCCATTGTTGGTAAAACAGCATCAATTTGCGGATGTTCTTTTAAGATTTTAATAATAGACTTGGTTGTTAGCGGTAGCAAGTAAACATGATCTGCCATAGAAGGATCTGTCATGATTGTTGCTGGGTTAGAATTGATTAATATTGTTTCAATTCCATCTTCTCTAAGAGATCTTAGAGCTTGAGTTCCAGAATAATCAAATTCACATGCCTGTCCTATAACGATAGGACCCGAGCCAATTATTAATATCGATTTAAGTTTTGAATTTTTAGGCATTTTTCCTGTTTATGTATTCTAATTATGTATGTTACTGTAGTAAGTGATAAGTATGCATAAAAAAAGGCGTTACACTAAAGCAACACCTTTATATTATAACAATATAATATCATTATTTTTTATGTCTAGATTCAGTCGATACAGACAATTTTTTTCTTCCCTTAGCTCTTCTGCGAGCAAGTACTTTTCTTCCATTAGCAGAAGCCATTCTTTCTCTAAAGCCATGTTTGTTTCTTCTCTTTCTTTTCGATGGCTGAAATGTTCTTTTACTCATTATCTTGTATCTTTAAAAATCTGAATTGTACTTAATTATTATTTCTTTGGGTTCCTCCAAAACTGAGCGCAAATATACAAAGACTTTTCACATTGACAAACGTTATTTAAAAAAATATTTTGAAATAATTTTTTGATACGTTTTCGAGCCCTTCATAAGCCTATTTATTTAGGATAATCGCCCGCTTTTTGTTAATTATCTTTTATTCTATTTTGATAAAATTTTAGTTTATTTGCAAATCGAATAAAGGTAACCAGGTTTTAAAAAGCCTATTAAACACTACAAACCTAATAAAAATGTACAATAAAATTATAAAACTTATCATAGCGATCGCAATTTTCGGGTATGCTATTTATCAATTTGTTGAGAATAATATTGGTAATGGTATTATGCTTATACTACTATCTTTAATATTTGTATTCTTATATTTTAAAAACGAATTTATTTTACTGGCATTTTTAAGATTACGTAAACAGGATTTTGATGGTGCTAAAAAATGGTTAGATAAAATTAAAAACCCTGAAAGTGCTTTAGTAAAAAAACAACAGGGTTACTACAACTACCTACACGGTTTAATGGTATCGCAGTCTAATGTTAATGAAGCTGAAAAATTCTTTAAGAAAGCGGTAACTTTAGGATTATCTATGGATCATGACTTAGCTATGGCTAAATTAAATTTAGCTGGAATTGCTTTTTCTAAACGCAGAAAGCAGGAAGCTCAGAAATTATTGAGCGAAGCTTCTAAATTAGATAAACAAGGCATGCTTGCCGATCAAATTAAAATGATGAAAGATAATATGAAGCGCGCACAAGGACCAAGTCAACATTATGGTGCTGGCGGATCGCTTAGAGCACAAAAAAGAAGAGGATAATTTCCTTCTAAATAGGATATAAAAAAAGCACATCTAAATGATGTGCTTTTTTTATATCTATACATTATTAATCTTAATTGTAATACCCTTCTTTTGGAATATCAATCTCATACATTTTTCGAGACTTGTTATTCAGGTGTGGTTCTCTCAACCAAGGGTTGTGTAATTTCAATATCTTGTAATTAATACCAAAACCTTCAGCAAACTTAGTAAAGTCGGTTACTGCTGAATCAACTTTCACTTTATAGGTAGGCACTTCCTGATATAAATCTTTTTCTCTAAAGTTGAATCCGTATTTCGCAGGGTGAGATAAAATTTCTTTCAACGCAACGATTCTAAACAAATAACGCCCTGTTTCTTCCCCTAAAAGTAAATCGTAATAATCTGTTACATTTTGCTCTTTTAAACGTCTTGCCACACCAGCATTACCTGCATTGTAAGCCGCTGCTGCCAATGTCCAGCTTCCTAAATTTTTTTTTGCATCCAATAAATACTTACAAGCAACTTCAGTAGATTTTTCAAGATTATAACGCTCATCAACATTATCATTAACTTCTAATCCATTCTCCTTTGCTGTTGCTGGCATAATTTGCCAAACACCTCTTGCTCCTGCAGGAGACACGACATTGGTTAAGCCACTTTCTATCACAGCCAAATATTTAAAATCATCGGGGATACCATTCTTCTTTAAAATAGGCTCGATTACCGGAAAATATTTATTGGCACGCTTAAACATTAACAACCCGTTAGATTGCCAATACGTGTTAACCAACAACTCTCTATCCATACGCTCTAAAATATCAGGATTTTTTAATGGCAAAGGTTCTCCTGAAAACTCTAAATCGTCTGGCACCTGAATGGCATAAACGTTATAATCGTTTATCAATTTCTTCTCAAAATTTTCATCTGTTGGCGCGTCTTGCAGAGCATAAATAAATAACGCACATAAACTTAATAATCCCACAAACGCCAAGGCTTTCTCTATAATCTTCATCGCTAAAAAGTTTTTCTCTAAAGGTAATAAAATTGATTATGCTTCTAAAATAATCTGTGGCAAATTTTCATTGAACCATTTATATTTATTGATAATCATAATATGGGTTCCTCCCTTTATAATTATACAATTTTTAATATTTTTAATTGGAAATACAGAATCGTTATCACCATGGATATGAACCAAACCCTCAGGAACAATTGTTTGACTCCAACATACCATCTGTTCTATAGCCCAGCTTAAATATTTGCTATCGTTTACCGACAGGTATTTCTTATATAAATCCAAACGCTTGGTCACATTATTGCCAAAAGCATATTTAGCAACAACGTCAATTTTACTTGCTAATTGTGTAGGCACTAATTTATAAGCCATAGTAGCCTTTGCTATAAGCATTTGCCTTGGTATTTCATTCTGTTGTTTAACACTCGATACAATAATTAGTTTTCTAACCGAAATATGCTTACTCATCTCCTGCACCAATACACCACCAAAAGACACGCCAACCAAAACAACATTGTCAAATTCTATATGTTCACATATACGTAAGGCATAATCGTTAATCGATTCCTCTCTTTCTGGCATTATCCACTCTAAAAAGTGAAGTTTAAATTGCGGCTCTGGAAATTTGATATACTCAAAAATTTTAGGGCTTGCCGCCATACCCGGCATAAAATATACATGTATAGTTTCTGTTGCCATAGTTAAATATACTTTATCTATTTTAAAATCCTCAAACGTACAAACACTAAACATTTATACAGCAAGGCATTAAGACGCCATTTACTTTCCTTTAAGGATTATTTTTCGTAACTTGCAAAACAAAGTTATACAAATAGCACCCACTTTTTTAACGATTCCTAAGAAATAAAAACAATCATGATTGATGCCGCAGAATTAGTAGACAATGATTTTTTACGTCAGTTTGAACTGAAAATTGATAGCCACTTAGCTAAGATTGAGTACTCACTTCAAGAACGAAAAATTTTTTTAACCAAGCTTATCATTCCTGAACAGATTAAAGATGATGAATTCAGGAAAGAATTTTTAGAAGCTGTGTTTAAATCAATTGAAGAACGCAATTTAAGCGTTGTTCCTACAAGTCCTGAAATAGCTAAGTTTGTGAGAAGCAACCGAAAATACAAGCGCATGCTGCCGGTTGGTGTTAGAATTTAATTTTTAAAATTTAAAACATAAAAAAATCCAAAACTTTAAGGTTTTGGATTTTTCTTTATATCTAATTTGATTCTTAAAGTCTTGTATAAACCAACGTAATATCTTTTGTTTCTAAAATATCGGTTTTAGCAATATTGTGAATCTTCTGAGCATTTTTATAAATCATTGTTAATGTATTACCACTAACAACCGCTTCTCGTTCATTAATAAAAACACTTGAGCCCTTATGCTCATATGACGCAGCGAAACCTATAGAACCTTCATTATCACACTGCACCTGATATACATATACACCTAAAGTTTCGTTCAGGCTAATCATAACACTCGGGTTAAAAGTTAAATTTGACACCACAGTTCCGTCAACAGAAAACGTTAATGTTTCCAAACTCTCACAAGAAACCTCTTCTATAAGATTAGCACTGAAAACAGAATCTTCATTTAAATCGACAGGAATACCAACGGTCCAGGAGGTTAACTTCCAAGTTCCTTCAACAGCATTGTCGTTAACATCTACAGACTCTGTGTTACAGCTTGTAAATAATGCAAGAAATATAAATAGTATCGGAATCAATGATTTCATATAATTTGGGACATTACATGCGCTAAAATATATGGTAAACGCCCAAACTACAGAAAAAAACAGTTGAGTTGTCTGTTTTTTCAGATTAACTAAACATTAAACTGCCAATTCGTTGGTAAATTCAAACCTTACCAAGCCATCTGTATCAATTTTGGTTAACTTCACTTCGTGTAGAGTATTGACCAATTCCGGATTCCAAGGCGCTTTTACTTTTACGTAATTTTCTGTAAATCCGTGAATATAGCCCTCTTTATTTTCACCTTCAAAAAGCACAGTTCTCGTGGTTCCTATCTGACTTTCATAAAATGCACGACGCTTTTTAACCGATAAACCTCGTAACATTTTACTACGCTTAGAACGTACATTATTAGCTACCACGCCATCCATTTCGGCTGCCTCCGTATTATCACGCTCTGAATACGTAAACACATGCAGGTATGAAATATCCAGTTCATTTAAAAAGTTATAGGTTTCTAAGAAATGTTCATCTGTTTCCCCTGGAAAACCAACAATAACATCAACCCCAATACAGGCGTGCGGCATCACTTCTTTGATTTTTGAAACACGATCTACATATAACTCACGCATGTAACGGCGCTTCATTTTCCTTAGTATATCGTTACTTCCGCTTTGTAATGGCACGTGAAAATGCGGCACAAAAGCTCTGGATTTTGAAACCAAATCAATTGTTTCGTTTTTCAATAAGTTAGGTTCGATAGATGAAATTCGTAAACGCTCAATACCATCTACTTTATCCAGTTCGGTAACCAGATCTAAAAAGGTATGCTCGTGTTTTTTATTACCAAATTCTCCTTTTCCGTAATCACCAATATTTACACCTGTTAAAACGATTTCTTTAATATTTTGAGCTGAAATTTCTCTGGCGTTTTTAAGCACATTTTCCATAGTGTCACTTCTGGAAATACCACGTGCTAAAGGAATTGTACAATAAGTACACTTGTAATCACAACCATCCTGAACTTTTAAAAAGGCACGTGTTCTGTCTCCAATAGAATAACTACCTACATAAAAATCGGCTTCTTCAATCTCACAGGAATGCACTTCCCCTAAATCGTTCTTAGTTAAATCGTTAAGATAATCGGTGATTTTAAATTTTTCTGTAGCTCCTAAAACCAAATCTACCCCATCTACATCGGCTAATTCCTGAGGTTTCAATTGGGCATAACATCCTACGGCAGCAACAAAAGCATCTGGGTTTATCTTCTGTGCCTGCTTCACGATACTTTTAAAACGCTTATCGGCATTTTCAGTTACCGAACACGTATTTATCACATATATATCTGCATTTTCAGAAAAATCCACACGATCGAACCCTTCTTCAGAAAAACTTCTTGCAATTGTTGAAGTTTCCGAAAAATTAAGTTTACAGCCTAACGTATAAAATGCTACCTTCTTTCTTGAATCCATAACCTTTTTAAAAACGTGCAAAGATAAGAAAAAAAGAGCGTTTCTAATCGAAACGCTCCGAATTTCAGGACATAACATAAATTATAAGTCCACAGTGAGAGACTTGAAAATAGGATTTGCCAATAATAGCAAATTTGCTTAACCATTAATTAGGACACACATTTTCTTAAAAAGTCACTAAAATCATCAATGAAACCTTAAAAATAATTTAGATATAGAACACAAAACTGCTATTTTTGAAACACCTTAATACTACCAATGTGAAAAAAAAACAAACTCGTATTTTCGTTTTATTAAATTGTTTTACAGCAATTCTTTTATGCTTTTCATGTGATTCTAAACAAAAAAACAATCGAGATCATTTAGTTTTTAAATATAACGAACACAAAAACATTGGTTCTTTAGACCCTGCCTTTTCAAAAGACATTGCCGATATCTGGGCTACTAATCAACTTTTTAACGGGTTAGTTCAAATGGATGACGACATGCAGGTATTACCTTGTATTGCAAAAAGCTGGACCATTTCTGAAGATGCCTTAACTTACAACTTCTCACTTCGTAACGATGTTAGGTTTCATAAACACGAACGCTTCGGAAAAGATTCCATAAGAACTGTTACTGCAGCAGATTTTGAATATAGCCTGAACAGATTACTTGACAAACAAGTTGCTTCTCCGGGAAGCTGGGTTTTAAATAAAGTCAACAACTTTAAAGCTGTTAATGACACCCTTTTTCAAATAACCTTAAAACAACCATTTCCTGCCTTTCTTGGTCTACTAACCATGAAATACTGTAGCGTGGTGCCTAAAGAAATTGTAGAATTTTATGGTAGCGATTTCAGATCTAACCCCATAGGCACCGGACCTTTTAAATTCAAACGCTGGGAGGAAAATATAAAACTGGTATTCAGAAAGAACGAAAACTATTTTGAAAAAGATACAAACGGAAATAAACTACCGTATCTTGAAGCTATAGCCATTACGTTTTTACCGGACAAGCAAAGTGAATTTTTACAATTTGCTCAAGGAAACATTGATTTCGTTTCGGGATTGGATGCGTCGTACAAAGATGAAATACTGACTGCCGACGGGAAGTTACGAGATTTGTATAAATCTGAGGTTAATATGATTCGTGGCCCCTATTTAAACACTGAATATTTAGCGTTCTATATGGATGCTGAAGTTACTGAAATACAGTCTGAATACATCAGAAAAGCGGTAAATTATGGTTTTGACAGAAATAAAATGATGATTTACCTGCGTAATGGCATTGGTATTCCGGCAAACGGTGGATTTATCCCAAAAGGCTTACCTGGCTACAATGATAATATCGGATTTACTTACCAACCCGAAAAAGCCAAAGATCTGGTTACTAAATTTAAAGCTGAAACCGGTATAGAAAACCCTGAAATTACCATCACAACAACCAGCAACTATTTAAGTTTTTGTGAATATATTCAGCGGGAAATTCAAAAAACAGGATTACAGGTTCATGTTGATGTTATTCCTGCGGCTACTCTAAAAGACGCTAAAGCAAATGGGAAATTAGATATGTTTAGAGCCAGTTGGGTGGCCGATTATCCTGATGCAGAAAATTACTTATCGCTATTTTACAGTAAAAACTTTGCTCCCAACGGACCAAATTATACGCACTTTAAAAGTGAATCATTCGATACTTTATACGAACAGGCTTTTAAAGAAACAAATACCGAAAACCGAAAACAGCTGTACACTAAAATGGATAGCTTGGTCATGCAACAAGCCCCGGTAGTTGTTATGTTTTATGACGAAGTTGTTAGATTTACCAGAAAAAATGTAATGGATTTAGGCATTAACCCAATCAATTTATTAAACTTAAAACAGGCAAAAAAAGTAAAGCACGATTAATTATCAATGCTTTTGCCTATATCCTGAATTTCATCCTTTATAATTACAACATTATTTTTCCAACGAGATTCTAAGAATTTATAAAATCCATAAAGCGTTAGCAAACCAACAGGTATCCCTAAATAGCTTATAGACGAATTATTATCCCAATCAATATACCAGTTGAATACAAATTCATCAAGAATAACTAATCCGATTACAAAAAGTACCATTGAGGCGTAATACACAACAATACTCAAAATAGCAAACAACCATTGATTCTGATTGTACCGACCGGCTAATTCATAAAACTTTTTGCCGATAAAATAAATAAAAAAGATACCTAACATAAGTAACAGATAGAATTAAATAAAAAAGAGAAACACCTTTAAAAATAAGGTATTTCTCTCAAATATAGAAAATGATTTTTAATTCTCCTGAAAAATCTATTGACGTCTGTACTTCGCTGTTTCTTCAAAAATGTGTTCAAAAATAGCCTTATCCTGCTCTGTTAAAGACAAATTACGTCTAGACATGACCACTTCCATCACTTCAAAAGCCTTTTTGGTTGTGTAGGTTGTAAATCCGGCGCTTCCACCCCAACTATAACTTGGCACAAAATTTCTTGGGAATCCACTTCCAAAAATATTAGCACTTACCCCAACTACTGTACCTGTATTAAACATGGTATTGATACCACATTTACTGTGATCTCCCATCATTAAACCACAAAACTGCAATCCTGTTCTTGCAAAACCTTCGGTTTCATAATTCCATAGTCTAACTTCAGCGTAATTATTTTTAAGGTTAGAATTATTGGTATCGGCCCCTAAATTACACCACTCCCCCAATACAGAATTCCCTAAATACCCTTCATGACCTTTATTGGAATACCCAAAAATAACAGAGTTCTTAACCTCTCCTCCAACTGTACTGCTAGGCCCTACCGTGGTTGGCCCATAAATTTTAGCTCCCATTTTAACTGTAGAAGATTGCCCTAACGAGAAAGGTCCGCGAATTAAAGACCCTTCCATTATTTCGGCGTCTTTACTAATATAAATTGGTCCGCTACTCGCGTTTAGGGTTACAAACTCAAGCTTAGCCCCTTCTTCAATAAATATATTTTCAGCTGCAATAATGTTGCAACTTGATGGAATTGGTTGCGAGCGTCTTCCTTTAGTTAACAGGTTAAAATCTTCCTGTATAGCTTCTCCGTTTTTAGAAAATATATCCCAGGTGTTTTCAACTTTAATCAATTCATCATGAAACTCTAAAGCTTCATAATTCTCAAAATTAATATCATCCTGAGTATCCTTGGTATAAAATGCAATAACATCTTCATCTTTAAAAATCGCCTGATTTTCCTGTAAATCTTTCACCATTTCTACCAATTCAAAATTTGGTAAAAACGACGCATTAATCATAATGTTTTCGTCCATCTCTACCATGGGGTATTTATCAGACAAATAGTCTTCCGTTACCGTAGTAGTGGTAGAATCTAAAAAGGTTTCCCATTTTTCGCGAATGGTTAAAATACCAATTCTTATATCTGCTACCGGACGTGTAAAAGTAAAAGGGAGTAAATTATTTCTGGACGGACCATCAAAAAGGATGTAGTTCATAACGTTAGGACGTATTAATTAATACCTAAACAACCTGTGTTTTGGCATCCCAAAAATAGCTTAATTAACGAAAACAAAAAAGCCTTCAACATAAAATATTGAAGGCTTTTAATATTATATAAAGTACTAAGATTATTTGCTAAACTTAGCGTATTTGTTTTTGAATTTATCAATACGACCAGCAGTATCTACTAATTTAGATTTACCAGTGTAGAATGGGTGCGATGTTCTTGAAATCTCCATTTTTACAAGTGGATACTCAACACCATCAACCTCAATAGTTTCGTTAGTGTTTGCTGTAGACTTAGTTAAAAATACATCTTCGTTAGACATATCTTTGAATGCTACTATTCTATAATTTTCTGGATGTATACTTTTTTTCATCGCTAAAGCTTTTATTCTGTTCAATTTTGGAAGTGCAAAAATAAGCATTTTTTACAAACTACCAATACTTTTTAATATTTTTTATTTAGATTTAAATTGTAACGATTTTCTATCTTTGACAACTAATCATTCAACTTACCTTATAAACGCAAAAATATGGAAAAATCTTTAAAATCTATAGCTACTAATTTAGGATTGATTTTAGGAGCTCTTTTAACGTTATATACAGCAGTTGCTTACTTATTTAAGCGCGACTTATTAGTTAACCTTTGGGTTATCACTTTAATTATTCCGTTGTTTATAATTGGTTATGGGATATTCTCCACAGCAAAAATAAAAAGCTTACAAAATGGGTTTTTAAGCTTCAAAGAAGCATTTTCTGGTTTTTTTATTCCTGTTGCTATAGGTATAATGGTTAGTACACTTATAACTATAATCTTATTTAACTTTATAGATACTGATGCTGCCATTGAAGTAAAAAACTTATTGATAGAAAACACCGTTGGCATGTTAAAAAATGCTGGGGCACCAGCAGAAATTATTTCTGAAAAAATTGAAGAAATAGAGAGTCAAGACACCTTTTCATTGGGAATACAATTAAAATCTTTAGCTCAAAGTTTAATTTTTTTCGCGGTCATAGGCCTTATAGTTGCAGCGGCAATGAAAAAAAGTAAGCCAGCCATTGAATAATTTAAGTATTTTTGATTTTTACAAATATCTGAAAGTCTTTAAATGAATATATCAGTAGTCATACCACTACTTAACGAACAAGAATCTTTAACAGAATTACATGATTGGATTGCAAAGGTTATGCAATCCAATCGTTTTTCGTACGAAATCCTATTTATTGATGATGGTAGTACCGACGATTCCTGGAAAATTATACAACAATTATCGAAACAAAACGAAAGTGTAAAAGGCATTCGTTTTGCTAAAAACTTTGGCAAATCTCAGGCCCTGCATGCCGGTTTCGAAAAAGCACAAGGCGATGTCGTAATTACCATGGATGCCGATTTACAGGATAACCCGGACGAAATTCCAGAACTATATGACATGATAACCAAAGATCGTTTCGATTTGGTTTCTGGATGGAAAAAGAAACGCTACGACTCGGTTATTGCTAAAAATTTACCTTCCAAATTATTTAACTGGGCGGCCCGTAAGACCTCAGGAGTAAAGCTTAATGATTTTAACTGCGGACTTAAAGCCTATAACAACGATGTTGTAAAAAACATTGATGTTAATGGTGAAATGCACCGTTATATCCCTGTACTGGCTAAAAATGCTGGTTTCACCAAAATTGGTGAAAAAGTGGTACAACATCAGGCCAGAAAATACGGTGAAACTAAATTTGGTATGAACCGCTTCATAAACGGCTTCCTAGATTTAATTACCATTTGGTTTATTTCGCACTTTGGTAAACGCCCTATGCATTTATTTGGGGCTTTAGGAGTGCTTATGTTTATTATCGGATTTGCATTTTCGTTCTATTTAGGCATTGATAAACTCTTTTTAAATCCGTCAGGAAGATTGATTACAGAACGTCCACAATTCTTTTTAGCCCTGTCGACCATGATTATTGGCACACAATTTTTTGTTGCAGGCTTTCTTGGTGAGATGATTTTACGATCGAAACAAGATAAAAAACGCTATTTAATCAAGGACGAGACTTCAAATTTTTAACGAAATAAAAAAAAACTGAGAATCCTTCAAATGTCTTAAAAATTAAGGCTTACAAAGGGTTCTTTTATTTTTTTTTAATAACTTTAAAACAGTTTCATACCCTTCAAAAATTGAAACCAACAAACTAAACTAAGTACAATAATTTCTTTTTTTGAAAATATATTTTAAAACACATTATGATACACATCGAACCAAAAATTTTAGACCGAATTAACACCTGGTTAACCCCAACTTTTGACGAAGAAACACAAGATTTTATAAAAAACAGTATTGCTCACAACCCAAAAGATATTCAGGAGAGCTTTTACAAAGATTTAGAATTTGGTACCGGAGGTATGCGTGGTGTTATGGGTATTGGTACGAACCGTATTAATAAATATACACTTGGAAAAAGCACACAAGGCTTAAGCGACTATTTGCACAAATCGTTTCCTGGAGAAACACCAAAAGCCGTTATTGCTTACGATTGCCGCCACAACAGTAAAACTTTAGCTAAAGTAGTTGCAGATGTATTTTCGGCCAATGGCATTGAAGTGTATTTATTTGAAGACTTACGCCCTACACCAGAATTATCGTTTGCTGTAAAACATTTAAACTGCCATTGCGGAATTGTTTTAACAGCATCTCACAACCCACCAGAATACAACGGATATAAAGTATATTGGCAAGATGGTGGACAGTTAGTACCACCACAAGATGGTGAAGTTATCACTATGATTAACGATATTGATTATTCTGATATTAAGTTTGAAGCTAACGATGCTTTAATCCATTATATAAGCACAGATGTTGATAATGCATTTATCGAAGCATCAGTAAAAAACGGATGCGTTGGTGCAACCCAAGCCGCAAAAGACGATTTAACTATCGTATTTACCTCTTTACACGGAACATCGATTACTGCTGTTCCTGAAACCTTAAAACGTGCCGGATATAAAAATGTTTATATTGTAAAAGAACAGGAAGTACCTAATGGCGATTTCCCTACAGTAGCTTCACCTAACCCTGAAGAACCTGCAGCTTTAAAAATGGCTTTAGAGTTAGCCGAAAAAGTAAATGCCGATATTGTTATAGGAACCGACCCAGATTGCGACCGTTTAGGTGTAGCTGTTAGAAACAGTGAAGGTGAATTACAATTACTTAACGGAAATCAAACCATGTTAATGATGACCGATTTCTTATTAAAACAATGGAAAGCTGAAGGCAAAATTAACGGAACCCAATTTATTGCTTCAACCATCGTATCAACGCCGATGCTAAATAAACTGGCTGAAGCTTATAATGTAGAAAGTAAAATTGTTTTAACAGGATTTAAGTGGATTGCCAAATTAATTAAAGACTATCCACAATTAGACTTTATTGGTGGTGGTGAAGAAAGTTTCGGCTACATGGTAGGTGACTTTGTACGCGACAAAGATGCGGTAACTTCTACCCTATTAGCTTGCGAAATTGCTGCCATTACAAAATCTAACGGAAGCTCTTTTTACAACGAATTAATAAAACTTTACGTTGAGCACGGCTGTTTTAAAGAAAAATTGGTGTCTCTGACTAAAAAAGGCATTGAAGGTGCACAGGAAATCACGCAAATGATGATTGATGCCCGCGAAAATCCGCTTAAAGAAATCAACGGGTCGAAAGTTGTTAAACTGGAAGATTACGACACATCGATTGCAAAACATTTATTAACGGGAGAAGAAACTACTATTGATGTACCAAAATCGAACGTATTAATCTATTATACAGAAGACGGTAGTCAGATTGCTTTAAGACCTAGTGGTACTGAACCAAAAATTAAATTTTACGTGAGTGTTAATACAAAATTAAACTCTGCAGAAGATTTCAAAACCGTTGAAGCAGAATTAGACATTAAAGCGGAAACCATTTTAAAAGACATGAAGCTTATCTAATTATTAACAGTAAAGAAGTCAAAAAATTGTTAAACAGATATATTTAATTTAAATAGCTATATCTTTGTAAAATATGCATGCTTTTATGTTTTTCATAAAAGCATGTTTTTTTAACAGACCTTTTTAAATGAAGCAATTTTTCAACATTTTACAATACGCAAAGCCATATAAAAGCTATGCTATTGGTCACATTATTTCAAACATATTTTACGCACTTTTCGGTGCACTATCTTTCGTTGCTCTTATCCCTATGTTGGATATTCTATTCGAAAAGAATTCTAAAAAAATCACAGAAGCACCCGTATACGAAGGCTTAAGTCATTTAAAGGATTACTACAAAGATTATCTTGCTTATCAGGTAAATCAGTATACAGAAAGTGAACCTCAAAAAGCACTATTACTGGTTGTTGGCTTAATCATAATTTTATTCCTTCTTAAAAACATCTTTGGCTATTTAGCGAATTACTTCATGGTATTTTTAAGAAATGGTGTGGTTCGTGATTTAAGAAATAACGTTTATCAAAAGACTATAGAACTTCCGCTTTCTTACTTTTCTGAACAACGCAAAGGTGATATTATGGCTCGTGTTACTCAGGATGTTGCTACGTTACAATATTCTATGCTTCCTGCTTTAGAATTAATCTTCCGTGAACCATTAACGATTATTTTTACAATCATCATGATGGTTATCATAAGTTTTAAATTAACCCTATTCGTATTCATTTTCATTCCTTTAGCAGGATTAATTATTTCTAGAATTGGTAGGAGTTTAAAACGAAAATCAGATCGTGTTCAAAAAGAACAAGGAATTCTTTTATCGACTTTAGAAGAAACACTAACGGGATTACGTATTATAAAAGGATTTAATGCTGAAGAAAAATTTAATGACAGATTCCAAAATTCAACGAATCGTTTTTTTAATTTTTCTAACAAGCTTTTAAATAGACAAAATTTAGCCTCTCCAACAAGTGAATTTCTTGGAATTCTAGTAATTTCAGTGCTTTTATGGTATGGAGGTCAATTGGTACTTGTTGACGGCTCATTAGACGGGAGTTCTTTTATTGCATACATAGGTTTAGCTTATAATATTATGGTGCCTGCAAAAGCTATTTCTCGCGGATTATACAACATCAAACAAGGAGATGCAGCTGCCGAGCGTATTCAGGAAATTATCGATGCGCCAAACCCATTAAAAGACAAAGAAAATGCTATCGCTAAAACAGGGTTCGATGCTGAAATCGTATTCGAAAACGTTTCTTTTAAATACGATAAAGACTATGTGCTTAAAAACTTTTCATTAACCATTCCTAAAGGAGAAACCGTTGCTTTAGTAGGTCAATCTGGAAGTGGAAAATCGACCATTGCGAATTTAGTAACCCGTTTTTATGACGTTAATGAAGGCCGCATTTTAATTGATGGCATCGACATTCGTGAGCTGACTACCTACTCTCTTCGTAACCAATTAGGTATTGTTACTCAAGATGCTATTCTGTTTAACGACAGCATTAAAAACAACCTAAAATTAGGTAAAGACAATGCTTCCGATGAAGATATTATAGATGCCTTAAAAGTGGCCAATGCCTGGGAATTTGTAAAAGAATTACCTAAAGGTATCGACACCAATATTGGTGATGCCGGTAACAAATTATCCGGAGGACAAAAACAACGTTTAAGTATTGCTCGTGCCGTACTAAAAAGTCCTCCTATTATGGTATTAGACGAAGCAACTTCCGCTTTAGATACCGAAAGCGAACGTTTAGTACAGGTAGCTCTGGAAAATATGATGAAAAACAGAACATCTATAGTTATTGCACACAGATTGTCAACCATTCAAAATGCCGATAACATTATTGTAATGAGTAAAGGTGAAATTGTTGAAAATGGAAAACATGCCGATCTTATTGCTAAACAAGGTGTTTACCAAAAGCTTGTAGAAATGCAAAGCTTCGAATAGACAAAAAATTATTGATATTAATAAAAAAGGATAGAGACTTGTATTTCTATCCTTTTTTTATTCTAAGTAAACAAACAAAATAAGACACAACCTCCGCATTCTATTTTAACTTATTTTTATAATCAACACATTAAACTTTCTGTAATTTTATAGGTCTAACCTTTAATGCATTTAGTGATTGACGAAGATTTATTAATTGAGCAACTAAAATCTGATTCAGAAAAAGAAGAAGCTTTTAGACACCTTATAACGCTTTACAAAGAGCGCTTATATTGGCATATCCGAAATATTGTGAAATATCACGACGATGCAGACGATGTTTTACAAAACACTTTTATTAAGATTTATAAAAATATTCATAATTTTAAAGGAGAAAGTAAACTATTCTCTTGGATGTACCGTATAGCTACTAACGAGTCGATAACATTTATTAATAAAAATGCTAAGCGACTGCAAACCAACAATGAGGAAGCACAGCAATTAGCTATAAATAATTTAACATCCGATGTGTATTTTGAAGGTGATGCCATACAGCTAAAATTACAAAAAGCCATAGCCACATTACCAGAAAAACAACAACTGGTTTTTAACATGAAATATTTTCAGGATTTAAAATTCAAGGATATGGCAGAAATTTTAGAAACCAGTGAAGGTGCTTTAAAAGCATCTTATCATATAGCAACAAAAAAAATAGAAGCTTATTTAACTAAAGATTAAACCTTTAGTTAAAAATAAAGTCTTACTTATATGAGTCAGGAAAAACTACATACTATCAAAAATTCAGGATTTAAAGTCCCTGAGGATTACTTCGATACTTTAGAAGACAGGTTGTTTACCCAAGCAAAACTTAAAGCATCGACAGATTCTTCCGGATTTACTGTTCCTGAAAATTATTTAGACACGCTCGAAGACAAGATTCTTAGCCAGGTTTCTAAGCAGCAGGAAGAACCTAAAGTTATTTCTCTGTTTAACAGAAAAAATCTGCTTTATGCTTCAAGTATTGCTGCTGCAGTTACCTTATTGTTTACACTTTCCATCCAAAAAACGAAACCTATTTTAGACGGTGTAGACAATGAAACGGTAGAAAGTTATTTATTAAATGAAGATATCGATTTATACGAAATAGCCTCAAGATTAACAGTTGAAGACTTAGCCGAAGAAAATTTTAAAGAAGTAAAAATTGATGAAGCAACCTTTGAAGACTACATTCTTAACGATCTAGACCTTGAAGGTATAATGACTAATTAAAAGTTTGTTATGATGAAAAAATTAATACTCCCTATATTATTTCTTTTAATTTCAGTCAGTGGATTTGCCCAAGGTCACGACGAAAAATTTAAAGAACTAAAAATACCTTTCATTTCAGAACGCCTAAATTTAAGTCCTGATGAAGCTGAAAAGTTCTGGCCGATATATAATGATTACGAAGAAGTATCATCTAAAATAAGAAATGACATTCATGGTATTCAGTATAAAATAAAAAAGAACATTAACGATTTATCAAATGAAAAAGCAAAAGAATTGCTAGATAAATTAAGTGCTTCCGAAAGAAAACGAATCGATGTCGATGACAAATTAAACCGGGACCTTCTTAAATTCTTACCTCCAAAAAAAGTATTAATTTTAAAAGGAGCTGAAAAAGAATTCAAAAAACGACTGTTTGACAGTTATTTAGAAAAAAAAATGAAATCTGAAAAACGCTAATAAAAAAAGGAGCTTTTAAAAGCTCCTTTTTTTTATTCCCTAAATGTTAGTTTGGCTATTCGTTTTGAACCTCCTGCATACGCTGTAGAATCGTTTATAAATCGTATAGTATAAAACCCCTCATCACTTAAATGCGTCCAGGTTTCACCACCATCTTTACTATAATCAATACCTTTAAAACCAACTGTAACCAGTTCCTTTCCTTCACGTTTTGGAAAAAACTGCACACAGCTTCTGTAACCAGGCATTTGTCCATCAGCGACCAGATTCCAGGTTTTACCGCCATCAACGGTTTTCATCTTATTGGCTTTATTTGCATCTGGCTTTGTAAAATCTCCTCCAATGGCATAACCTAAATTATCATCATAAAAAGCTACAGAATATATACCTTCGGTTTCAGCATCCTGAATCATAGGTGACTTTGTTACGGTCCAGGTTTTACCTTTATCTTCTGTTAAATATACATTACCTTTCGTAGAGGCAACCCAGGCTTTATCTCCTATTACTGCAATATTGGTATTACTAGCGGCAAAAGCCCCTTCTCCAACTTCTCCTTCTGGTAAATTTTCACAAGACATCTTATTCCAGCTCTGTCCACCATCGCGAGTAATAATAATGGATAAACAACCATCTACACTATCACCAACGGCTATGCCTTCAGTATCATTCCAAAACGTCATGGCATCATAAAATACGCCTTCGGTGGTTTCTTTGTAAACTAATTGCATTCTGCCATCATCACCGGTTTTATATAACAAGGCCGGATTTTCAATACTCAGCATAAAAAAATCGGATGAAGTATGCGCTACAGCTCTAAAATGAAGATTTAAAGAATCGTATTGCTGAACAGACGTTTGCCATATTTTGGTGTTTGGGTTATACAATCCGAAAACACCATTATTCGCTGCAAATACCAGACTTTTGTCATTTAGAATTTCAATCGCACGCACACTTAATAATGAATCTTCAAAAATATCTTCAACGGCTACCGATTTAAAATCCCTAGGAATAAATTCTGCTTTCTTCTGGCAGGAAAATAATATTGTAATCAATAAAAGGGTAACGAATAACTGTTTCATATATAGTATGTATTTGTTTTAAAATTAAATAATATACATCTTGTTACGTACAAACGCGCTGTTATAGCTCATTTTAAAGTCGAAATTTTCGCTAAATGTATAAAAGCTATGTAAATAAAAACTTAAAGCTATAAACAAATTAACTTTTAAATGTACCTTTGCAGCCTCATATTTTATTTACAATGCGATTACACAGAAATTTATGCTTCTCAGTTATAGATGGTTTAACTCTAATCTTTAACGAAGGACAATATGCCGACAAAGTTATTCAACAACTTTTAAAACGCGACAAGCGTTGGGGAAGTCGTGACCGTGCTTTCGTTGCCGAAACAACTTACGATATTGTACGTTGGAAACGTCTTTATGCTGAAATTGCTGAAGTTAAAGAACCATTTGACAGAGATAATCTGTGGCGCATGTTTGCTGTGTGGGCAACCCTGAAAGGTATTAAATTACCGGATTGGAAATATTTTGAAAACACACCAACTCGTAAAATTAAAGGACGTTTTGATGAGTTATCAAAAATCAGAAAGTTTAAAGAATCTATACCTGACTGGATTGATGCCATTGGCGAGAAAGAATTAGGATCCACCGTTTGGTCGAAAGAAATCGAGGCTTTAAACGAACAGGCCGATGTTATTTTACGTGTAAATACACTAAAAACTACTAAAGAAAAACTTCAGGCTGAACTATTCGATTTAGATATTGAAACCGAATTTTTAGCCGATTATCCATATGCTTTAAAATTAAAAGAACGTGCTAATGTATTTTCTACAGAAGCATTTAAAAACGGATTGTTTGAAGTTCAGGATGCCTCTTCTCAATTAGTGGCTGATTTACTAGATGTAAAACCAGGTATGCGCGTAGTAGACACCTGTGCTGGTGCGGGGGGTAAAACCTTGCATATTGCTTCTTTAATGGAAAACAAAGGGCAAATTATTGCTATGGACATCTATGCTAACAAGCTTCATGAGCTAAAACGTCGTGCAAAACGTAATAGTGCTCATAATATCGAAACTCGTGCTATTGACTCTACCAAAGTAATTAAAAAGCTTTATGATAAAGCAGACCGTGTTTTAATTGATGCACCATGTTCTGGTTTAGGCGTTTTACGTCGTAACCCAGATGCGAAATGGAAACTTGAAGAAAGCTTCTTAGACCGTATCAGACAAACACAACAAGATATTTTACAACAATATTCTAGAATGGTTAAACCAGGAGGCAAATTAGTTTACGCAACTTGCTCGGTGTTACCTTCTGAAAATCAACAACAAGTTGAAAAATTCTTAACATCAGAATCAGGAAAAGACTTTATATTTGTAAAAGACGATAAAGTATTATCGCACAAATCTGGTTACGATGGATTTTATATGGCGCTTTTAGAAAAGAAAGCCTAAACCAAAACATATACTGTTTCATCTGACCATCAAAAACCCATAAATTGATTCAGATGAAACAGCTTTACTTGTTATCTTTCTTCCTTCTTTCTACTTTCGTTTTTGCCCAAATACCTACAGGATACTACGATTCTGCTACAAGTACAGGAGCTACCTTAAAAACACAGTTATTTAATATTATAAACAACAACACCAATAGTTCAACAGTAGCTAATTATGGTGATTTATGGACTTTATATGATCAAGCTGCCTTCAAAGATAGTTACTACGATAATGATAATAGTTTGGTTGATTTATACACTGAAATTCCTTTATCACCTGACACTTTTAACTTTACAACCATAACAAATCAATGTGGAAATTATAATAGTGAAGGTGACTGTTATAATAGGGAGCACGTTATTCCTAAGTCTTATTTCGGAGGTGATAGTTCATACCCAATGTACTCTGATGCTCATTTTGTTTTTCCTTCAGACGGTTATGTTAATGGCAAACATGCTAATTACCCGTATGGCACAGTAAACTTTGCTTCATATACTTCTTCAAACGGCTCTAAACTAGGGAGTAGTTCTGTTTCCGGATATTCGGGATCTGTTTTTGAACCTATCGATGAATTTAAAGGTGATGTTGCAAGAGCCTACTTTTATTTTATAACACGCTACGAAGACCAACTTTCTACTTTTTACACCAATTATGCGTCAAGTGAAGTAAGCGCTATGTTTGATGGAAATACCTTCCCTGGAATAGAATCTAACTTTTTAAATATTCTATTAACTTGGAACAATTTAGACCCTGTTAGTCAATATGAAATTAATAAAAATAACGAGATCTATAACTTTCAAGGCAATAGAAACCCTTTTATAGACGACTCAAGCTATATCACAAAAATATGGGGAACTGCTTTATCTACTAATGATTTCACAACCCTTAACTTAAAAATCTACCCAAACCCGGTTAAAGACCATTTTATTTATATTTCTACCACACAAGATTTAGATGCCATCATCTACAATGTTTTAGGAAAAGAAATTCTAAAACAACATCTAAACACAAACAATAAAAAAATGGATGTTAGCACACTTAATAAGGGTGTGTATTTGTTAAAAATTAGTTCCGATTCTGGAACCATCACAAAAAAACTAATAAAGCAATAATATAATACTGTTTAACCAAAGACCATCGAAATGATGGTCTTTTATTTTTATGATATGACCGAAGATTTTATCGCACATATATCAAAACAAATTAAAGCTCCCATTAAATCTATACATTCAGTTTCGGGCGGTGATATTTCGTCTGCTTATAAAATCATAACTTCAGGTCAAAGTTATTTTCTTAAAACCAATACCATTTCCAATGCTTTGCAAATGTTTCAAACTGAAGCGGAAGCTCTAAAAACCATAGCCAACACTAATTCGATTTCAACTCCAAAGGTTTTGGAATACTCTCAGTTTGAAAACACCTCCTTTTTACTTCTTGAATTTATTGACAGTAAATCACCCGATTCAAAAGATCTCAAAACTCTGGGAAGGCAACTAGCCGAACTTCACCAAAATACAAATGCTTATTTCGGCTTGCAGCAGGACAATTTTATAGGAGACCTTTTTCAGTCGAACATACCTAATGATTCCTGGAACTCCTTTTACGTTAACGAACGGCTGTATCCTCAGCTACAATTAGCAATTCAAAAACAATTACTACTGGAATCTGAATGTCCTTCAAAAGAGCAGATCCTAAACAAACTAAACCCCTTATTTAAAAACATAAAACCTTCGCTTTTACATGGCGACTTATGGAGCGGGAATTATTTAATTGCTACAAATGGAAAGCCATATCTTATCGATCCGGCCATGTATTTCGGGCATTCAGAAGTAGATATTGCCATGACAAAACTCTTTGGTGGATTCTCTGAAGACTTCTACAAAGCCTATCATAATATTATACCAGAAGATGAATTCACATCAAATCGCATCGAAGTTTATCAATTGTATTACCTGTTAATTCACCTTAATTTATTTGGAAAAAGCTATTATTCATCAGTGATTAATCTCCTTAAAAAATACTTTTAAACTCCTTGAAAAACATCCTATTAATTAATCAAAAATGCTTTCGTAAAAAAAGCCATTTAAATGACTAAAAAAGTGTATTTTTGCATTTTCAAATTACAACCATAATACATCTAAAATGATTCATTTCTTTGGAAACGTAACCGGTAAAGTTTTTGCCGTTCAAACAACAAAAGAATTATCAACCGAAACCATTGCTAAATTAACATGGTTATTTGGCAATCAGCCAAAAATAGAGCAAGCATCGCTGGATGCTTTTTTTGTTGGACCACGTGCGGCTATGATTACGCCTTGGAGTACCAACGCTGTTGAAATCACTCAAAACATGGGGATTTCAGACATCATTAGAATTGAAGAATTCGAAGCTGTTTCTGAAGATTTCAAAGGTTACGACCCAATGATTTCTGAAAAATTCAACGGATTAAACCAAGAATCATTCACCATTGATATTCAACCAGAGCCTATTCTGGATATTGAAGATATTGCGGCTTATAATGCTCAAGAAGGGCTTTCTTTAAGCGACGAAGAAGTGGCTTACTTAGAAGGTGTTTCTGAAAAAATTGGTCGCCCGTTAACCGATTCTGAAGTTTTCGGTTTCTCACAAGTAAACAGTGAACACTGTCGTCACAAAATTTTCAACGGAACATTTGTCATTGATGGCGAAGAAAAATCGACGTCATTATTTAAAATGATTCGTAAAACGTCTGAAACAAATCCTAACGATATCGTTTCAGCTTATAAAGACAACGTAGCGTTCATTAAAGGACCTGTTGTTGAGCAATTCGCTCCTAAAAGTGCTGATAAACCAGATTTTTACGAAACTAAAGATTTCGAATCTGTGATTTCATTAAAAGCGGAGACGCATAACTTCCCGACTACTGTAGAGCCTTTTAACGGAGCTGCAACAGGTTCAGGAGGTGAAATTCGTGACCGTTTAGCTGGAGGAAAAGGATCTTTACCTTTAGCTGGTACTGCGGTTTATATGACCTCTTACTCGCGTTTAGAAGAAAATCGTCCTTGGGAACAAGCTATGAATGAGCGTAAGTGGTTATACCAAACACCAATGGATATCTTAATTAAAGCGTCTAATGGTGCTTCAGATTTTGGTAACAAATTTGGTCAACCATTAATTTGTGGTTCGGTATTAACATTCGAGCACGAAGAAGATGCCAGAAAATTAGGTTTCGACAAAGTAATTATGCAAGCTGGAGGTATTGGTTACGGCAAAGCCGACCAGGCCCTAAAAGCAACACCTACAGTTGGTGACAAAGTAGTTATTCTTGGTGGTGAAAACTACCGTATTGGTATGGGTGGTGCTGCGGTATCATCGGCTGATACCGGAGAATTCGCTTCAGGTATCGAATTAAACGCAGTACAACGTTCGAATCCTGAAATGCAAAAACGTGCAGCTAATGCAGTTCGTGGTATGGTTGAAAGTGATGAAAACTACATTGTTTCTATTCATGATCATGGTGCTGGTGGACACTTAAACTGTTTATCGGAATTAGTTGAAGAAACTGGTGGACACATCGATTTAGATAAATTACCTGTAGGAGACCCTACATTATCAGATAAAGAAATTATCGGTAACGAATCTCAGGAACGTATGGGATTAGTGATTGCCGAAAAACATATTGAAACATTACAAAAGATTGCCGATCGTGAGCGTTCACCAATGTACACTGTTGGAGATGTTACTGGTAATCACCGTTTCACATTTGAGTCTAAGACCAATGGTCACAAACCAATGGATTTAGCTATGGATGATATGTTTGGAAGTTCTCCAAAAACATACATGCACGATAAAAAAGTGGTTCGCAATTATGCCGATGTTGCTTACAACAAAGAAAACTTCTATGATTATTTAGACCAGTTATTACAATTAGAGGCTGTCGCTTCCAAAGACTGGTTAACCAATAAAGTAGACCGTTGTGTTGGTGGAAAAGTAGCCAAACAACAATGTGCCGGACCATTACAATTACCGTTAAACAACGTTGGTGTAATGGCCTTGGATTACAAAGGTAAAGAAGGTATCGCAACCTCTATCGGACACTCGCCTGTTTCAGGATTAATTAATCCGGTAGCTGGAAGTAGAAACTCGATTACTGAAGCTTTAACCAACATTATCTGGGCGCCTTTAAAAGACGGATTACAAAATGTGTCTTTATCGGCAAACTGGATGTGGCCTTGTAAAAATGAAGGTGAAGATGCACGTTTATATGAAGCTGTTGAAGCGGTTTCAGAATTCGCAATTGATTTAGGTATCAACGTACCAACCGGAAAAGATTCCTTATCTATGAAGCAAAAATACCCTAACGAAGAGGTTATTGCTCCAGGTACTGTAATCATTTCGGCTGCTGCAAACTGTATCGACATCAATAAAGTTGTTGAGCCTGTATTCCAAAAAGGTGCTGGTGATGTGTATTACATCAACTTATCACAAGACAACTTTAAATTAGGAGGAAGTTCATTTGCTCAGGTGGTTAACAAAATTGGTAACGATACACCAAATGTTCAATCTGCCGCATACGTTAAAACAGTATTCAATACCATTCAACAATTAATTATTGACGGACAAATTGTTGCTGGTCACGATGTAGCTTCTGGTGGATTAATCACTACCTTATTAGAATTATGTTTTGCTGACAACAATTTAGGTGCTGAATTAGATATCACGGCTTTAGCTGAAAACGATTCATTTAAAGTGTTATTTGCTGAAAATGCAGGTTTAGTAATTCAGTCGAAAGATGCTTCAATCGAAACGGTATTATCTGCTGCTAATATTGAATTCTTCAACATTGGAAAAGTAACAGAAAGTGATGTATTAAGCATCATCAACGGAACGGATGTATTCACCATGACGGTATCTCGTTTACGTGATATGTGGTACAAAACATCGTTCTTATTAGATCAAAAACAAACCGCTAACGGTTTAGCACAAGACCGTTACGACAACTATAAAAACCAACCATTACAGTACACCTTCCCAAGTCACTTTTCAGGGAAACTTCCTGTAATCGATGCAAGTAAGCCAAGACCAAAAGCAGCAATTTTACGTGAAAAAGGAAGTAACTCTGAGCGTGAAATGGCAAACGCGATGTACCTAGCCGGATTTGATGTGAAAGATGTACACATGACCGATTTAATTTCTGGTCGTGAAACGTTGGAAGACATTCAGTTCTTAGGTGCTGTAGGTGGATTCTCTAACTCTGACGTTTTAGGTTCTGCTAAAGGATGGGCCGGAGCTATCAAATACAACGAAAAAGCAAACGAAGTGATTAAAAACTTCTTCAAACGTGAAGATACACTTTCGGTTGGTATTTGTAACGGTTGTCAGTTATGGATGGAATTAGAATTAATTAACCCAGAGCACGAGGTTCATGGTAAAATGGTTCATAATGATTCTCATAAACACGAAAGTTCATTTACTTCAGTAACTATTCAGGAAAACAACTCGGTAATGCTTTCAAGCTTAGCAGGAAGTACTTTAGGAGTTTGGATTTCTCACGGTGAAGGTAAATTTAACTTGCCAGAATCTGAAGACCAGTACAACATTGTTGGTAAATACGCTTACGCGGAATATCCACACAATCCTAATGGTTCTGATTATAACACAGCCATGATGTGTGATAAAACAGGGCGTCACTTAGTAACGATGCCACACATCGAGCGTTCTACATTCCAATGGAACTGGGCACATTACCCAAGCAACAGGCAAGACGAAGTATCGCCTTGGGTTGAAGCTTTTGTGAATGCCAGAAAGTGGATTGAAAACAAATAATTCAAAATTCATTATATAAAAAAACCTCTTCCATTTAGAAGAGGTTTTTTTTCCCAATAAATATAAATTAAGCCAAAGCTAATTCTTTCTCTTTCTTATGTTGTGCTTTAACCACCAATTGCTTCATTAATAGGGATACAATAAAAGCTATTACGAATAATCCGGAAAAGACGGCTAACGTAGTATCCAAAGAGCCTGTAGCCGATTTAACAACATCGTAAATGGTTGGGCCTATAATTCCTGCCAGTGCCCAGGCCGTTAATACCATACCGTGAATTGCACCTAACTGTTTCGTTCCAAACAAATCACCTAAAAAGGCGGGCAAGGTTGAAAAACCACCACCGTACATGGTTATCACGGTAAATAAAATCACTAAGAATGTTAACTCTACCGATATTTTGGGTAGGAAATAGAAAGCTAATATTTGAAAAACGAAAAAGATGATATACGTATTAGCTCTTCCTAAATAATCTGAAAGACTGGACCATAACAACCTACCCAGACCATTAAAGACTCCTATTAATCCAACAATAGCAGCAGCTTCCATGGGTGTATAATTTAATTTTTCCTGCATCATAGGGCTGGCTGCCGAAATTATAGCAATACCACATGAAATGTTGATAAACATCATTATCCATATATAGTAGAAACGTCTGGTTTTCAACGCTTCATTGGCATCAATATTTGCCATATCAGCCTTAATGACTTTTCCTTCTCCAGCTTTAAATCCTTCCGGCATATATCCCACAGGAGGGCGTTCAATATATCGTGCAGATGATAAAATAATGACCATATAAATGGCTCCTAAAATATAAAATGCATTTGCTACTCCAATAGCATCAAATAAAGACTGCATAATTGGCCCAAAAATTAAGGCTGAAAATCCAAATCCCATAATAGCCATTCCTGTTGCAAGACCTCGTCTGTCCGGGAACCATTTTACCAAAGTACTTACCGGGGTAATATACCCTAAACCGAGTCCTATACCACCAATAACTCCGTAACAAAGATAAAATAGTGTTAACGACTCTAGTTGTACTGCCAATCCTGATCCCAAAATACCAATACCATAAAAAATTCCAGCCGTTGTTCCACTAACTTTTGGTCCTACTTTTTCAACCCAGCGTCCTAAAAATGCCGCAGACAACCCTAGTAAAAGAATTGCTATTTTAAATGCCCATTTTATAACGCTTCCATCAACTTCAAAAATATCTTTAACCGGGTTAGTCATTACAGAATAAGCATAAACAGAGCCTATTGAAATATGTATCCCAACTGCAGATGCTGCAATTAACCATCTGTTTTTTAGTTTTTGTCCGTTCATAATTAGTTGGTTTTAAATTTGATTAGTTCACTTCTTACTTCCTATAAAAAGGATTGTATACCGTAAATGCCTTTAAACATCCCCACCGTAAACACAGCTGAAACGCAAACAACAAGTATAGCCAGCGGTATTATAAACTTATCTGCTATGGATAAATTTTTAGGTCTGTCTTTATCGCCGATTAAGCCATTATTATCTAAAAACATAGCTAACGCCCATGCTAATACCGGATTGGTTACCATGGCTGTAAAAATACAAACCCCGGCAGCCTGAGCACAGGCACTTTTTTTAACCATTTGTATACCAGCTTCAATCATTGGTAAAAACACACCTACAAGTAGTGCTATACATCTTACCGGAGGCCAGACAGCAACATCCATCGGACTACCTAAAAAAGCAACCGCCATAACCATAAGTCCTAGTAAAATAGCTCCTGCCGGAATTGGTCTTTTTGCAATGGCTGCAGGAATCATGTAAGTTCCCCAAGACGAGGTTATATTTCCTCCACCAACAGCAGTTCCAACCATTTGACGGAAAGAACACATGGTCATAGTATCGTCTACATCCATTAATACTTTTTCTGTTTTCTTAGGATAATTCATCTCCTGAAAAATACGATGTCCTAAAAAGTCTGGCGACCACATGGCCACAGCAAGAATAGCAAAAGGTAAAGACGCTATAAAATGCTGAGCAGTAGGTAAACCAAGCATCCAGCCTTCTTCGGTACTACCCCACCAATACGCAGGATTTAAATTAGGTAATCCCATTTGTGTAGTAAACTGAAGATCAAAACCTGCGCCACTAATCAATGCTATAGCTAAGGCAGCAGCTGCTGCTGCAGGAATGGCTAACCAACGTTTATCAATTCTAGCAAGGTAACTGTATAAAACAACGGTTACTGCGAGGATAATTAATCCTAAAAAACCCATAGAACCCGCAGTAACGCTTTCTGACTCCAGCCCCATTCCCCAGGATTGAATTGAATTTATCTGACTAATGGCACCCGTAAATCCTAAAAATATAAGTAATCCGCCAGCGACACCTTTACTGGTTAAATCCACCAGTCGAGACCCCAATTTAAAGACACTGAGTAAGAGTCCTAAAACACCAATTAAAATGGCTAATGCCAAAGGGTGGGCACCTGCCAAAGCAATACTGGCAATCAAAGGAATCATTGGTCCGTGATTCCCTGCTAAATTAGCCCTTGGATTAAAAAAACCAGAAGCCAGAATAACAAATAAAAACGCAGGTATAATCATTTCTACCCGCGATACTTCAATAGCAAAATCTTTACCTAATGTAACATGCTCCCATGCTTCAGAAAGTCCGTTAGCCCAGGCCATCATTACAGAGGAATACATAGCAATAATACCGAGGGTTCCTGCCAATGCCGGAACAATATCTTCCCATTCAAATCTGTAATCTCTTCCCGGTAAATTAAGCCTGAATCGTTTAGGTTTCATGATTTGTAATTCATGATCCAGATATTCTGATCGGCTTTCGAAGTCTGATGCCGGTCTATGCGCTTCTTTATATGTTTTCATTTTGAAATATTATTAGGGGTCAGTTGGTTTAATTTGATTCTAAGTTTAGTAATATCTAATCCATTGCTTGTTAATTCACTTTCACTTCTTTAAAATAATTTTGTAATACTTGAACGGCATCGTTAATTTCTTCTTCAGTATTTTCTCTTGCATCCATTAACGGATACTCCCATCCTAAGGCTTCCCATTTATGAATTCCTAACTTATGATAAGGTTGTAATTCAATTTTTTCAATCGTTTCATAATTCTGGAAGTATTCTCCAAGTGCTTGTAGTAATTCTGGTTTGTTGGTTATACCAGGAATAAGCACATATCTCAACCACATAGGTTTTCCTGAAGCTTCACGATGTTTAGCGAAATTGAATGTCGTTTCTTTATTTTTTGCGCCTGTTAATGTCTCAAATCCTTCTTCAGTCATGTGTTTTATATCTAACATCACTAAATCGGCATAGCTATCAAGTAATTCTTCTGTAAAATGATTTAAGATGCGTCCGTTGGTATCAATATTGGTATGAATACCTTCTTCCTTTAATCGTTTAAAAAAAGGAATTAAAGCCTTAGACTGCAATAAGGGTTCTCCGCCAGAAACCGTAACGCCTCCTTTTTTTCCAAAATAAGGTTTTACTTTTAGCGCCATTTGAACCAAATCTTCAATGTGATATTCCTCTCCGCCATGGGTATCTATGGTATCCGGATTGTGGCAATACTGGCATTTTAATTTACAGCCCTGTAAAAACACAACCATACGAATACCAGGCCCATCATGGGTTCCAAAGGATTCAACAGAGTGCACATTTAATATATTATCTTGATAGTGTAGAGACATAACCTTTTAAGAATACCTGAAAGAAAGTGTTTTTGTCGACTCTTTCTTCCAGGTATTTCTGACTTAAATTGATATTAAAAAAGTTTACATGGATTCATGAAAAGAACGTGTAATAACTTCAAGCTGCTGTTCTTTTGTTAATCTTACAAAGTTTACAGCATATCCTGAAACACGAATGGTTAACTGTGGATACTCTTCAGGATGCTCCATTGCATCGATAAGTGTTTCCTTATTCAACACATTAATATTAACATGATGTGCGCCTTTAGAGAAATAACCATCTAAAATTGTTGTTAGATTCTCTATTCTAGTTTCTTCATTGTGTCCTAATGATTTTGGAACAATAGAGAAGGTATTTGAAATACCATCCTGAGAATCTTGATAATTAATTTTAGCTACAGAATTTAATGATGCAATGGCGCCTTTAGAATCTCTACCATGCATTGGGTTTGCTCCTGGTGCAAAAGCTACTCCTTTGGCTCTACCATCTGGTGTTGCTCCTGTTTTCTTACCGTAAACCACGTTAGATGTAATGGTTAAAACCGATAAGGTAGGCTCTGCATCTTTATATACAGCTAATTGTTTTAATTCGTTATTAAAATCGGCTACGGCATTAGCTGCTAAAACATCTACACGATCATCGTCGTTACCGTAGCAAGGGAATTCACCTTCAATTTTAAAATCGACAGTTAATCCTTCCTCGTTTCTAATTGGTTTTACTTTAGCATATTTAATAGCTGATAATGAATCGGCAACAATTGATAAACCTGCAATACCGTAAGCGATATTAATACTTGGATTCGTATCGATTAAAGCCATTTGTGCTTTTTCGTAATAGTATTTATCGTGCATGTAGTGAATAATATTCATAGAATCGTTATACACTCGTGCTACTTGTTTCATTGCTACTTTAAAGTTAGCCATAACCTTATCGTAATCTAAATACTCTCCTTCAAGTGGTGCAATACCATCAACCATTGGAGTACCGGTCATTTCACAACGTCCTTCGTTAATGGCCAATAACAGCGTTTTTGCTAAATTGGTTCTTGCTCCAAAGAATTGAATTGACTTACCAATAGCCTGGTGAGATACACAACATGCGATTCCGTAGTCATCACTTCCTCTGCTTTTTCGCATTAAGGCATCATTTTCAAACTGAATAGACGACGTATCAATCGCAACTTTAGAACAGAAATCTTTAAAATTTTGTGGTAAATCCTCAGACCAAAGAATCGTCATATTTGGCTCTGGTGATGGCCCTAGATTATATAATGTGTTTAAGAATCGGAAAGAGGTTTTAGTTACTTTAGTTCTTCCGTCTTCAAACATACCTCCAATAGCTTCAGTTACCCAAGTTGGATCTCCTGCGAAAATCTCGTCGTAAGCTCCCATTCTTAAGTGACGCACCATACGTAATTTCATTACGAACTGGTCGATATACTCTTGTGCTTCTTGCTCGGTGATAAGTCCTTCTTCTAAATCATTTTGGATGTATATATCTAAGAATGTAGACACATTACCTAAAGACATCGCTGCTCCATCTTGTTCTTTAACCGCTGCCAAGTAAGCCATATACGTCCATTGTACAGCCTCTTTAGCTGTTTCAGCCGGACGACTTAAATCTAAATCGTATTTAGCGCCTAAAACAATCATGTCTTGAAGTGCTCTGATTTGTTCTGCTACTTCTTCACGTAAGCGAATAACAGCATCTGTCATTGGCCCCTCAATATTGGCTAAATCGGCTACTTTAGATTCAATTAAAAAATCAATTCCATATAAAGCAACTCTTCTGTAATCTCCAATAATTCTACCTCTGGCGTAATTATCCGGTAAACCGGTTAAGAAACCTAGTGAACGGAATTTTTTAATTTCGTCGTTATAAGCATCAAAAACACCATCGTTGTGTGTTTTAACATACTTAGAGAATAATTCGGTTAATGCCTCATTTGGCTTTAAATCATGTTCTGAAAGTGCTTTTTGTACCACTTTAAATCCTCCGAAAGGTTTCATGGTACGTTTTAGCAATTCATCGGTTTGTAAACCTACAATTACTTCATTTTCACGATCTATATATCCCGCATTAAATGCGCTGATTGTAGATATGGTATCGGTATCCACAGAACGAACACCATTATGCTGACGTTCTTCCTGAATAGCCTTTTTACATACATCCCATAACTTAAGGGTTTTTTCGCTAGGTCCAACTAAAAATTGATCTGTTCCATGATAAGGAGTAATGTTTTCTAATACAAAATCTCTAACATCGATTTGTTTTGTCCAAATTCCACCTTTTAAACTTTTTGTTTCCATTTTATGCCTGGTTAAATGTTATAATAATCATTTCTATTTAAGCTACTTCAAAAGTAGAAACATGACACTTCTAAAAAGATGACTTTTATCATGAAACCCATAATAATGAAGCTTTTAACTTCTTATATTTTTACGAAAACGTTTGAATTAAACCCGATAAAAAACAAATAATTTACACTTTTATTGAATTTACCTCAGAAAGAATAACATCCTATTATTTTAGTAGAATTTTTGATGACTTTTAATGAAAAACCATGTGATTTTCATAAAAACAAATGAATCTCTCAAATAATTTAACCAGGTTGTTTACTGCTCTCAGGGAAACATTGGTCTAAAAAAATATGATATCTAAGTTTAAATTTTAATTTTAGTGGCTTCTTAAACTATAAAACTTAATTGATTTGAAAATGCATTCTATTTCAAATATTCTTAAAACCTATTTTACTGTTATTACCGTTTTAACCGGTATTCACCTTTTTGCCCAATCTCAAAAAAAACCTAATGTAATTGTTATTTACACCGACGACCAGGGTGCTATCGATTTAGGCAGCTATGGTGCAAAAGATATTTATTCACCAAACATAGACCAGCTTGCTAAAGAGGGTACTCGTTTTACCCAAGCTTATGTAGCGGCACCCGTTTGTGCGCCATCCAGAGCTGCACTTTTAACAGGTCGCTATCCTCAAAATGCGGAACTTACAGGAAATACCTCGGCTGAACCAGGAAGTTCCGGACTTCCAGCCGAACAGTATACTTTAGCTGAATTATTTAAAGATAATGGTTACAGCACAGGTCATATAGGAAAATGGCATCTTGGAATGGATGAGGCTTCAAGCCCTAACGGACAAGGCTTCGATTATTCCTTCGGACACTTAAGAGGTTGTATCGATAATTATTCACACTTCTTTTATTGGGAAGGTCCAAACACGCATGATTTATATGAAAACGGAAAAGAAGTATTTTACGACGGACAATACTTCCCTGATTTAGCTTCAGATAAGGCTATAAATTTTGTTGAAGAACATAAAGATGAACCGTTTTTTATGTATTACGCCATAAATATGCCGCATTACCCGTATCAACCAACTCAAAAATGGCGTGATTATTATAAGAATGTTGAAAAACCACGTGGCGATTATGCAGCATTTATCTCTACTATTGATGAGCGCATTGGCTTTTTAATGGATAAACTAGACGATTTAGGCATTCGTGAAAATACGATTGTCATCTATCAATCAGATAACGGATATTCCACCGAAACACGTGCTTTTGGTGGCGGTGGAGATGCCGGCCCTTACCGCGGTGCTAAAAGTAGTTTGTTTGAAGGCGGTATAAGGCTCCCAACCATTATCAGCTGGAAAAACAATTTACCAGAAAGTATCGTAAACGATGAGTTTTTAATGAATATCGACTGGATGCCTACACTGGCTAAGCTTTGTAAGCTTGATAAGATCAAAACTGAAATAGACGGGATAGACATGTCTGATATGATTAAGCGTCCAAATACAGCTTCCAAAAGAACCTCAGCTTTCTGGAAATATGGCAAACAATGGGTGGTTAGAAAAGGAAACTGGAAACTTATAGGCTTCCCTAAAGATACCTCTAACAAAGGAGAATTAAATTTAGAAGAAGACGTACTGTTTTTATCAGATTTAAGTCAGGATGTTTCCGAAATGGTAAACCTTGCTTCAAAATACCCTGAAAAAGTAAAAGAACTAACTCAGGAATTCTTATCATGGAAACATGGTCATGAAGAAGATATTCCGAAGAAAATAGAAAAAGTATCCAATTTAGCCGTTGGTGCAACCATTAAAGCAACATCGGCGCTTAACAAATCATACAACAATGCCGATTTATTAATTGACGGCAAATTAGGCTATACCGATTATGCTTCCGGCCAATGGGTTGGTCAGGAAGGAAAGAACTTAGAATTTATTATTAACTTAAATTCAGTGAAAGCCATTAAAAGCATCAGTGTTAATTCGCTTATCAATTCTGGTAACTGGATTTTTCCGGTACATGCTATGGAAGTTAGTTTTTCTGATGACGGAAAAACCTTTGGTTCTTCAAAAGATATTAAGAGAGATGACAATAAAGCAAAAACTGAAAACACAACGGAGCGCTTAACAATTAACGTCGATAAGAAAAGCCAGTTCATTAAAATTAAAGTTGAAGGCATAGGGAATTGCCCGAAAGGTCATCCCGGAGCTGGGTTCCCTGCCTGGTTCTTTATAGATGAAATTATTGTTGAATAATTCTTTAAAATCATGAAACCTTTTAAATCATTATTATACATAACATGTACGTGTCTTCTATTTAGTTGCAATTCTTCTAAAAAAGAACAGAAAACAGAAAGACCGAACATATTATTTATCATGTCCGACGACCATACCTCACAAGCCTGGGGTATTTATGGCGGAGTTTTAAAAGATTATGTTCAGAACAAAAACATAGAAAGACTGGCAGATCAGGGTATGGTTTTAAACAATGCCTTTTGCACGAACTCTATTTGTGTTCCGAGTCGCGCAACCATTCTTACCGGACAATACAGTAATAAAAATGGTGTATATACATTAAGTGACGCCTTGCATTCCGATAGTTTAAACATTGCTAAAGTGTTACAAAAAAGTGGCTACCAAACCGCCATTATTGGGAAATGGCATTTAAAAGAAGAACCGTCCGGATTCGATTATTACAATATTTTACATGACCAAGGACGTTATTGGGATCCTATTTTAAGAACTGCCGAGAATTTCAACAAGCCCGCTGAAGCGTGGGATGTGCACAAAGGCTTTTCAACCGATGTGATTACCCAACTATCTTTAGATTGGTTGAATCAAAGAGATAAAAACAAGCCTTTTATGCTCATGACGCATTTTAAGGCCACACACGAGCCCTTTGATTACCCGGAACGTTACAAGCATTTATATAAAGATATTGAAGTCCCCGAACCTGCGTCGCTTTACGATTTTTCACCTGAGACTACAGGGCGTTCTGTTGTAGGTCAAAAACTTGAAAACTTAAGCTGGCGTTACGAACAAGCCTCTAACGACCCCGATGCCTGGTGGTGCCAATACCCGGGCTTGCCATTTTACACCAAAGGCATGGATAGCATTACTGCCCGAAAAGCCGTTTATCAAAAATTCATAAAAGATTTTATGCGATCTGGTGCAGCTATAGATGATAATGTTGGTAAGATTCTGGACTATCTAGAATCTTCTGGTTTAGCCGAAAACACCATTGTTATCTACACTACCGATCAGGGTTACTTTTTAGGCGAACATGGTTTTTTTGATAAGCGATTAATTTATGAAGAATCGCTACGTATGCCATTTGTTATTCGTTACCCAAAGGAAATTGAAGCCGGCGGTCGTTTAGATGACATTATTTTAAACATTGACTTCGCTGCCTTATTTGCTGATTATGCGGGTGTACAGCAACCCAAATCGTTTCAGGGAAGAAGCTTTAGAGAAAACCTTAAAGGACATACATCCGAAAATTGGAGAACCTCAGCCTATTACAGATACTGGACCAATCATCCGGAAAGACCAGGACATTTTGGTATAAGAAACAAACGTTATAAACTGGCACTATTCTACGGACAATCGTTAGACATGACAGGCTCTTCAAAAGAAAGTACCGAACCGGCGTGGGAGTTTTATGATTTAGAAAAAGACCCGAAAGAAAACCATAATGCCTACAACGATTCAGAATATCAAGACATCATTAAAGACATGAAAGTTGAATTGATAAAACAACGTGAAGGGGTTGGCGATACCGACAAACAATACCTTGAAATGCAGGCCATTTTCGAAACACATTGGAATTAAATACTTAGAAAAGCAGTTTTAAAATTTTCTCTGTGGTATGCTTAAACTATTCTATGTCAATAGTTTTTGTATGAATAAACCTAATTAATAAGAAATCTATTTCATATATTTATAACTAAAAATCATTTATTAACCACTTGATTTTTAGTTATAATGACTATTTATTCACTAAAAATTTGTGCCCTAACAGCCTTTTTTATGGTTTCATTTACATCCATTGTAAGTGGACAACGTTCTGTAGATAGAAGAATTAAATATTTTGACTCACTTTCGTATGCAAACAATAGAGCCAAAAATTTCGATTTATATTTTCAACATTTCATAAAAAGTGAAAGTTTAATTCATGAGGCATCTGACACATTTTTAAAAACTGTTCATTATTATCAACACAGTACGAGATTTTACAATCTGGGCCTATATAAAGAATCTATCCAACTGGCAAAAAAGGGAATCGCATTAGATAATGATTTTAATAACTTAAAAACCCCAAATTTCACATTACTTACATACACCAATATCGCAAAATCTCAAAGTGCCCTAAAACAATATCACGAAGCTAAAAACACGTACATAACCATTTATAACTTATCTAAAAAGGTAAATTTGCGTCGTGTGGCTGCCGCTGCTAATAATTTGGGACTATTTTATCTTAACTATGATAAAAATCAAGATTCCGCTTTATTTTATTTTAAACAGGCGAAGCAGATTATGATTTCAGGAACGTATCCTGACCAGGATTTAACAGGTTTTATTAATGATAATATTGCAGACATTTTAATTAAACAACATGCCATTAAGGAAACACTGCCTTTATATAAAGAAAATTTTCACAGGCACTTCAGCCCACATCGTATAGAAGACCGAATTAAAAGTGCCTATTTTATGGCTGGTATAAAGCTCGCCAATTCCTATACGGCTTTAAATAACACCAGACAGGCTATGGCTTTACTTGACAGTGTAAAAACCATACTGGATACCACTAAAACCTTTCAAGGCAAAAACGTGATACACCTGGATTTATTAAAATCGTATCAAGGCATTGCTCTTAAACAAAACAACTATAAAAAAGTTCACACCCTAACGCTAAACATCGATAGCTTAAACACCGCTATTGTCAATGAAGAAGAAAATGCTTTAAGAACGGGTTACCATATTATGGGTAGTGAAGCTTCAAAAAAATATGCGCGCCTTCTGAATAGCGAAAAGCGTCGTGCAGAAAGCATCAAACAGAAAAGTAAAACGCGATTCTGGATTGTAACCACCATCTTTCTATTGGGTCTTGGAGGTATTTTTATATTGTATTATCGCGAAAAACTGCGTTTAGCAACAAGCCGAAAACACAAAAAACTGGCAGAACAAAAGGCCGCTTCTATAAATCTTAAAAACAAATTACTATCGAAAGATGTAGAGCAACAAAAAAAAGACATCACCAATTTAGTATTGAGTAATGAGCAACATAACCAATGGCTTGATGATTTACAGGATATGCTTCAAAATTACCAGAATAACACCAATTTTAACAGAGAACAATTTTTGGAAGAACTCACAAAAATGATTGATAACAAGAAACGTACTTATGGATTAAATGACCAGCTTCAACAAAAAATTACGGAAATAAACACCGAGTTTTATTCCAATCTAGAAAGCAAACACCCCGATTTAACGTCCTACGAACTGAACCTTTGCACGTTAATGCGTATTAACCTGAGTAGTAAAGATATCGCTACCGTGTTGAATATTACACCATCGTCGGTGAATACCAGCCGATACCGTCTTCGCAAAAAACTAAACCTTGAAAAAGATAACGAACTTAAAAGTTATTTAAAAGCCTTCTAAAGGAAAAAATACAGCTGTCTATTCATTGTCTATTGAAAAAATGGTTTTTCTGTAGGAACTTTATGGCTATTACTAACCATAATTAATTGCTGTTATGACACATTCTAAAACCTTTAAACGCCCTAAAATTTTGTTCTTCTTTTTAAGTTTACTACTTAGTAGCTTACTGTTTTCTCAGGTACCCAACAATCCTGATGCGTTTATGGCAACCTGGAGAATTACGGAAAATGAAAAATCCATAACCATTCCCACTTATCCAGGCGAAATCTATGATTACAATATAGATTGGGGCGATGGTACCATAAACATGCATGTAGCAGGAGATATAACACATAGCTATACAGAAACCGGCGACTTTACCGTAAGTATTACAGGTGTTTTTCCAAGAATTTACTTCAATTCCTACAATAGTTCTCTTGAAGAAATCCCTCCTTACACAATTGGTGTACAACAACTTATAAGCATTGACCAATGGGGCACTAATGCCTGGAGTTCAATGAATTCAGCATTTAACGGTTGTTTAAATTTACAAATATTAGCTTCGGATGCCCCAAATTTAAATCAGGTAAATGATGCTTCTTTTATGTTTGCCTTTTGTATTAACCTAAATAATAATTTAAACCATTGGGATGTTAGTAACATAACTCATATGGAATTTATGTTTTTTTATTGTTTTAATTTTAATCAGCTTTTAAATAACTGGGATGTAAGCCATGTAAGTAATATGAGTTATTTATTTTCTGCATGTGAAAATTTTAACCAACCCTTAAATAACTGGGATGTAAGCCAAGTGACTGATATGAGCTATTTATTTTCTGGCTGTGAAAATTTTGACCAACCTTTAAATAACTGGGATGTCAGTAATGTAACAGATATGGCTTCTTTATTTGAAAGATGTACTAATTTTAACCAGACACTAAATCTTTGGAATGTTAAAAATGTACAAGACATGTCTTACATGTTTTATAAAACTACATTGTTTAATCAAGACATCAGTAACTGGAATGTTAAAAATGTGCAAGAAATGAATGCTATGTTTTTTTCTAGCACATCGTTTAACCAGGATATAAGCAATTGGAACGTTAAAAACGTACTAAACATGTCTTATATGTTTTCTGAGGCAACTTCATTCAACCAGAATATCAGTAAATGGAATGTTGAAAACGTTCAATTTATGGACTACATGTTTCTTGAAGCCTCTAATTTTAACCAAGCCCTGGGGCAATGGAACATAAAAAATGTGTTAAATATGACGGACATGCTTTATGATTCAGGACTGTCTACAGCCAATTACGATAGCACACTTATTGGCTGGAGCTCAAAAGTCTTGCAGAATAAAGTGAATTTTCAAACCAACACCACCTATTGCTTAAGTCAGGAAGCCAGACAGTATATAATTGACACGTATGATTGGAATATATCTGATGGCGGCCCAGCCATAGGTTTTGGCGAAGACCAGGACAACGATGGCCTTACCGATTGTGCAGACGATTGCCCGGGCGATGCTACCAACACCTGCAATGCCATAATGTGCGATGACGACAAATACCAGATTTGCCATCGTAAACAAAACGGCACATACCAAACCCTTTGCGTAAGTCTGGAAGATTACCAAATGCACAAAGCCCACGGCGATAGTGACGGCGCTTGCGAAAGTGCATCGGCTTCTAAAATAGCTTCTAAAACCAAAACAACGGTTGTGTCATTTCATGAAGGCCTGACACTTTACCCAAACCCGGCCAATAACAACATTACCATATCGGGTTTAACCAATACTCCCCACACTATAGAAATTAGAGATATAACCGGAAAGCTCTTAATTTCAAACCACTTAAATGATAGCAATGCTTCATACACCATAAACCTAACCAGTTTACCTCAAGGTTTGTATTTATTTACTTTAAAGAATACCAAAGAAACGGTAGTCAAAAAAATTATAAAAGAATAAAAGCAATTGAAAGGCTACAAGCAAAAAGGTCAGGAACGCATTCCTGACCTTTTCTAATTTAAAACATAATCAACTCTAGTATATAAATATACTAAACTCTTCTTTCTGCTTTTATGGTGGCTTGCGCCGAAACTAATCTGGCAATTGGCACTCTGTATGGCGAACAACTTACGTAATTCATTCCTGTGTTATAACAGAATTCTACCGAGCTTGGTTCTCCCCCATGCTCGCCACAAATACCAACTTTTAAATTAGGTTTTATACTTCTACCACGTTCAGTTCCTAACTGAACTAATTGCCCAACGCCTTCCTGATCCAGAACTTCAAAAGGATCTACTTTTAAAATCCCTTTTTGAATGTAAATTGGCAGGAACTTACCGGCATCATCTCTCGAATATCCGAACGTCATTTGGGTTAAATCGTTGGTTCCGAAAGAGAAGAAATCGGCGTGTTCAGCAATTTTATCGGCTAATAAAGCAGCTCTTGGCACTTCTATCATAGTCCCGACCGAATACTCGACTTTATCATTGCGTTCTTCAAAAATAGCATTCGCTGTTTCTCTAATAATGCATTCCTGAGCAATAAACTCATCTACCGTACCAACCAGTGGCACCATAATTTCTGGTTTACAGATAATGCCTCGCTCTTTTAAATTAAGAGCAGCCTCTATTATAGCTCGGGTTTGCATTTCGGTAATTTCAGGATAGGTATTTCCCAAACGGCAACCTCGATGTCCCAACATAGGGTTAAACTCTTCCAGTTCGGCGACTTTGTTTTTAACCGCCTGAAGTGAAATATGCATTTCCTCTGCCAGTTCTTTTTGAGTCGCTAACTGGTGAGGTACGAATTCATGTAATGGTGGGTCTAGTAATCTGATGGTAACCGGAAGGCCTTCCATAGCTTCAAAAATTCCTTCAAAATCGGAGCGTTGCATAGGCAATAAATCTTGTAAGGCTTGTTTACGTCCTTTAACGGTATCGGCCAGAATCATTTCGCGCATGGCTTTAATTCGATCGACTTCAAAGAACATATGCTCAGTTCTGGTAAGTCCGATTCCTTCTGCTCCAAAGGTTCTGGCTATTTTAGCATCTTTAGGTGTGTCGGCATTGGTACGCACTTTCATTTTTGCGTACTTATCAGACAACTTCATAATTTCGGCAAATTCACCGCTTAATTCGGGTTCTACGGTTTCCACTTTTCCTTCAATAATATTTCCGGTAGATCCGTTTAAAGAAATCCAGTCGCCTTCATGATACTCATGACCATCAACAGTTAAGGTTCGTGCTTTATAATTAATTTTTAAAGCACCAGCTCCCGAGATACAGCATTTGCCCATGCCACGAGCCACAACGGCTGCGTGGGAGGTCATTCCACCGCGAGCGGTTAGAATACCTTTGGCAATATGCATCCCTTCTAAATCTTCAGGAGAGGTTTCAATACGTACCAGAATACTGTTTTTAAACTTAGCAGCTTCATCGGCAAAGAATACTATTTTTCCGGTTGCAGCACCTGGTGATGCTGGTAAACCTTGAGCTATTACATGAGCGCGTTTTAATGCTTTAGGATCAAATACCGGATGAAGTAATTCATCTAACTTGTTCGGCTCAATTCTAAGCAGAGCTTCTTTTTCATCAATTAAACCTTCATTTAATAAATCCATGGCAATTTTAACCATTCCCGCTCCGGTACGTTTACCATTTCTGGTTTGTAAAATCCATAATTTACCTTCCTGAATAGTGAACTCCATATCCTGCATATCGCGGTAATGCTTTTCAAGTTTTTGTTGATAGCCATCGAGTTCTTTAAATAAACCTGGCATCACTTCTTCCAGAGATGGATAATTTTCCTTTCTATCTTCTTCTGAAATCTGAGCCAGTTCTGCCCAGCGTTTAGATCCTAAAACAGTTATTTGCTGTGGCGTTCTAACTCCGGCAACTACATCTTCTCCCTGTGCATTGATTAAATATTCACCATTAAATACGTTTTCACCGGTTCCGGCATCACGGGTAAAACAAACACCAGTGGCCGAACTATTTCCCATATTACCATACACCATGGCCTGCACGTTTACAGCAGTTCCCCAGTCGGCAGGATAACCATTCATATTTCTATAATACACCGCACGATCGCCATTCCAACTGTTAAACACAGCTATTATGGCGCCCCATAACTGTTCCCATGGATTGGTTGGAAAACTATGTCCGGTTTGTTTTTTAACGGCTTCTTTAAAATCGTATACTAAATCTTTTAAATCCTGAACAGTAAATTCGGTATCTAACTGAATGCCGCGTTTACCTTTTAGGTTTTCCATAATTTCTTCAAAAGGATCGATATCGTCTTTTGAAGCGGGTTTCATTCCTAAAACCACACCGCCATACATTTGAATAAAACGGCGGTAAGAATCCCAGGCAAATTGTTCGTTATTTGTTTTTTTAGCTAAACCCAGCACGACTTCATCATTCAACCCTAAATTTAAAACGGTATCCATCATACCTGGCATAGAAACACGAGCACCGGAGCGTACAGATACCAATAACGGATTGTCCTTATCGCCAAACCGAGTTCCCATTAAAGTTTCAATATTTGTTATTGAAGCTTCAACTTCATCTCTAATCATATCTATTACCGCGACTTCACCCAGCAAATTATACTCGGTACAAACCTCGGTTGTTATAGTAAATCCCGGCGGAACCGGTATTCCAATGGCACTCATCTCAGCCAGATTGGCTCCCTTACCTCCTAAAAGATTTTTCATTTTACTGTTTCCGTCCGCAACCTTGTTACCAAATCGGTAAACTCGGGTTTTTTCTGCTTCAAGTAATTCCATAGTAATATCCCGTTTAGTTAGACACTTTAGTGTGTCATAAAATTACTTCATAGAGACCGCCATTTAAATGATATAAATCATATTATAATCTTTTAAATTTTCCTATCAATACTTTTATTAACCTACCTTTGTAACAGGCATGGATTTTGCTATTGAAAACTAAAATGGTTCAAATTTGAAAATCATTTTTAATTCTTTATTTTGCGGTACCAGAAACTAAGACTAAATAATGGCAAACATTACGAGAATTTTTGACTTTCCTTATTATCAGTTAAAGACTTATAATTTAGACAAAGCACTAACAACAAAATATAATAACGAGTGGGTATCTATATCGACTCAGGAATTTATTGACCAGGCGAATGCTATTAGTCGAGGATTGCTTCGATTGGGTGTTAAGCCAAACGATAAAATTGCCGTTATTTCGTCGTCTAACCGAACCGAATGGAATGTCTTAGATATAGGCGTACTGCAAATCGGCGCACAAAATGTACCTATTTACCCTACAATTGCTTCAGAAGATTATGAATACATTTTAAATCATTCTGAATCGACTTATTGTTTTGTATCCGATATTGAAGTTTTAGAAAAACTAAACAGTATTAAGGCAAACACAAAACTACAGGGCGTTTATACTTTCGATAACATTGAAGGCGCGAATCATTGGTCTGATATTTTAAAATTAGGAGAAGACACCGAAAATCAAGACCAAATTGAAACCCTTAAAAACTGTATTAAAGCAGAAGATTTGGCAACTATAATTTATACTTCAGGAACAACAGGAACACCTAAGGGCGTGATGTTGTCTCACAACAATTTAGTTTCAAATGTTTTAGACAGCGACCGACATGTACCTTTTAAACACGGTAAATCTAAAGGCTTAAGCTTTCTTCCGGTTTGCCATGTTTTCGAACGTATGATTTTGTACCTATATATGTATTGCGGTGCCGAAATCTATTTTGCCGAATCGATTGATAAAATGAGTGATAACTTAAAAGAAGTTAGACCCCATGTTATGACTGCCGTACCGCGTCTTTACGAAAAAGTATACGATAAAATTATAGCTAAAGGTGCCGAATTAACGGGTTTAAAAAAGAATATTTTCTTTTGGGCTGTAAATTTAGGTTTACGTTATGAGCCCTACGGCCAAAATGGCTGGTGGTACGAATTTCAATTAAAATTAGCCCGAAAACTCATTTTCAAGAAATGGCAGGAAGCTTTGGGTGGCAACATAGAAATTATGGTCTCTGGAAGTGCCGCATTGCAACCTCGACTAACGCGTATTTTTGCTGCTGCGGGACTAACAATTCTTGAAGGCTACGGTCTTACTGAAACATCACCTGTTATTGCTGTTAACGACATGATAAACCATGGTTTTAAAGTAGGAACTGTTGGAAAAGTCATAGATAATGTTGATGTAAAAATTGCTGAAGACGGCGAAATTCTTGTTAAAGGACCTAACGTGATGATGGGATATTATAAAGATCCTGAGCGTACCGCCGAAGTGATGACAGACGGTTATTTCCACACCGGAGATATAGGTGAATTTGATAATGAAGGTTTCTTAAAAATTACCGATCGTAAAAAAGAAATGTTTAAAACCTCGGGTGGTAAATATGTAGCTCCTGCTCTTTTAGAAAACAAGTTTAAACAATCGCGTTTTATCGAACAGATTATGGTTATTGGTGAAGGCGAAAAAATGCCTGCTGCCCTAATTCAATTAAATTTCGATTTTGTTAAAGAATGGGGTAAACGTCACCATATCATCTTCAAAAACAATGAAGAGATGATTACCAATCCGCAATTATTAGAGCGTATTCAGGCTGAAATTGATGTTGCCAATGCCGACTTTGGTAATTGGGAACAAATAAAGAAGTTTGAAATCACTCCAGATGTGTGGTCTATTGATGCCGGACACCTAACACCTACCATGAAGTTAAAACGTAAGGTGATTAAGGAGATCTATAAAGACCTGATTGAGAAAATCTACCGTCCTTAAAACGGTTACACGCTCCGCTTCTATTTCTTAGGGGTAACTCTGTTAAAATTCACTAATTTATTATGCATGCATAATAAATTTTCATATATTTGAAATAACCATCAAATTTAAAAAATGAAAATGAATTACACCCTAACACATTTCAATACACCTAATTTGGTTAAGATATCTAACAACATCTGCCCCTATGTAAATCCATAAGTACTCTCAGATGAAAGAAAAGACAACTAAAGAACCAACCATCGATTATGTATTAAGAACAACCTGGCTCACCGTACAAAAGATGTATAACGAAGAAGCTGCTAAATTTGGAAGCACCATGGCAACCGGTTTTACATTATTAAGTATAGATCCCGAAAAAGGCACTGCTTCAACAGCCCTAGGTCCTAAAATGGGTATGGAAGCTACAAGTCTCTCACGAATTTTAAAAACCATGGAAACCAAAGGACTTATAGAACGACGTCCTAATCCAGAAGATGGTCGAGGCGTTATTATACACCTTACCGAATTTGGTCGCGAGAAAAGAGAATATGCTAAAAACCAGGTTTTAATTTTTAATAACACTATTAAAAACCACATTTCAGAAGACAAATTAAAACACTTTTACGAGGTAACCGATTTAATTAATGAAATGATTTCGAACAAGAAAATATACAATCAAAACGATTAGAAGTATATAAAAACCATGACTAAACGAAGAATAAAAAAAGTAGCCATTATTGGTTCTGGAATTATGGGTAGCGGTATCGCCTGCCATTTTGCAAACATTGGTGTCGATGTCTTGCTACTGGATATTGTTCCCAGAGAACTTAATGATGCCGAAAAGGCCAAAGGCCTGACATTAAACGACAACATTGTTAGAAACCGCATAGTAAATGATGCTTTAGGTAAGGCATTAAAATCGAACCCCTCACCTATTTATCATCAAAAATTTGCTTCACGTATTACCACTGGAAATCTTGAAGACGACATTAGTAAAGTAGCCCATGTCGATTGGATTATGGAAGTCGTTGTTGAACGCCTTGATATTAAAAAGCAAGTCTTCGAAACCTTAGATAAACACCGTACTCCGGGAACCTTAATTACCTCGAACACCTCGGGTATCCCTATTCATTTTATGAGCGAAGGTCGAAGTGAAGATTTTCAAAACCATTTCTGTGGGACACACTTTTTCAATCCGGCACGCTATTTAAAACTATTTGAAATCATTCCTGGACCTAAAACGTCGTCTGATGTTTTAGATTTCCTAAACGGATATGGTGAACAATTTTTGGGTAAAACTTCGGTTGTTGCCAAAGACACACCTGCATTCATCGGTAACCGTATTGGTATTTTTGGCATTCAAAGTTTATTCCATCAGGTAAAAGAATTGGGCTTAACAATCGAAGAAGTCGATAAATTAACGGGGCCGGTAATTGGCAGACCTAAATCGGCTACCTTTCGCACAGTCGATGTGGTAGGTTTAGACACTTTAGTGCATGTGGCAAATGGTATATATGATAATTGCCCGGATGATGAAGCTCATGAGCTTTTCAAACTTCCGGATTTCATCAATACCATGATGGAAAACAAATGGTTGGGCAGTAAAACAGGTCAAGGGTTTTACAAAAAAGTTAAACATGCCGATGGCTCAAGTGAAATACTATCATTAGACCTCGACACACTGGAATACCGTAAAAGTAAAAAAGCCAACTTCGCCACTTTAGAGCTTACTAAAACTATAGATAAAGTCATCGACCGTTTTCCAATTTTAGTTAGCGGAAAAGATAAAGCAGGCGCTTTTTACCGTAAAAACTTTGCGGCGATGTTCGCTTATGTTTCAAACCGAATTCCAGAAATATCAGACGAGCTTTATAAAATTGATGATGCGATGAAAGCCGGCTTTGGCTGGGAACATGGTCCGTTTCAAATCTGGGACGCTATTGGTATTGAAAAAGGTATCGACATCATGAAATCTGAAGGTTTAGAACCTGCATCTTGGGTAAATGACATGCTTACTTCGGGAAGTAAATCATTTTACACCATTAAAGAAGGGGCTACCTATTTCTATAATATTTCAAGCAAATCTCAGGAAAAAGTTCCGGGACAAGATGCCTTTATCATATTAGATAACATCAGAAAATCTAATGAAGTTTTTAAAAATTCAGGAGTTGTTATTGAAGATTTAGGTGATGGTATTCTTAATTGTGAATTCCAAAGTAAAATGAATACCATTGGAGGCGATGTTCTTGCCGGATTAAACAAAGCAATTGATATCGCAGAAAAAGATTTCGATGGTCTTGTTATCGGAAACCAAGGCGCAAACTTCTCCGTAGGTGCTAATATTGGTATGATTTTCATGATGGCTGTCGAGCAGGAATACGACGAGTTAAATGCTGCCATTAAATATTTTCAGGATACCATGATGCGCATGCGCTACTCAGCTATCCCAACCATTTCAGCGCCACACGGCATGACACTTGGTGGTGGTTGTGAACTATCGATGCATGTTGATAAAGTTGTGGCTGCGGCAGAGACTTATATCGGATTGGTTGAATTTGGCGTTGGTGTGATTCCTGGTGGTGGCGGTTCTAAAGAAATGGCATTGCGGGCTTCAGACGCTTTCAGGAAAGGTGATGTGGAATTGAATACATTACAGGAATATTTCTTAACCATTGGTATGGCCAAAGTATCAACCTCAGCATACGAAGCTTTCGATTTAGGCGTGCTTCAAAAAGGAAAAGATATTGTTGTAGTTAATAAAGACCGACAAATAGCAACAGCAAAAGCGCATGCCAGATCAATGGCAGATGCCGGCTATACGCAACCCCTAAAACGTAACGATGTTAAAGTACTTGGTAAGCAAGCATTGGGAATGTTTTTAGTTGGAACAGATGCCATGGAAGCTTCCAAATACATTAGCGAACACGACCATAAAATAGCCAATAAATTGGCTTACGTTATGGCTGGTGGCGATTTAAGTGAACCTACTCTGGTAAGCGAACAGTACTTATTAGATTTAGAGCGTGAAGCCTTCCTGAGTTTATGTACCGAACGTAAAACTCTGGAACGTATTCAGTACATGCTAAAAACTGGTAAACCATTAAGAAACTAAACTAAAATGAAACAAGCATATATAGTAAAAGCATATAGAACGGCAGTTGGAAAAGCTCCTAAAGGCTTATTCCGCTTCAAGCGAACTGATGAGTTGGCTGCCGAAACCATTCAGTATATGATGAAGGAATTACCACAACTCGACAAATCGCGCATAGACGATGTTATTGTTGGTAATGCCATGCCTGAGGGTTCTCAAGGACTTAACATGGCTCGATTTATTTCTTTAATAGGTTTGAATAGTGTGGATGTTCCTGGAGTTACTGTTAATAGATTTTGTGCTTCAGGTATTGAAACCATAGGAATTGCAACAGCTAAAATTCAAGCCGGAATGGCCGACTGTATTATTGCCGGTGGTGCCGAAAGTATGAGTGCTGTGCCTATGACAGGATTTAAACCTGAACTAAATTACGATACCGTTAAAGCCGGACACCCAGATTATTATTGGGGTATGGGAAATACAGCCGAAGCTGTCGCTAATCAATTTAAAGTGTCTCGTGAAGATCAGGATGAATTTGCTTATAATTCACACATGAAGGCCTTAAAGGCACAAGCAGAAAATCGTTTTAAGGATCAGATTGTTCCCATTGATGTCGAACAAACCTATATTGATGAAAACGGTAAGAAAGCAACAAAAAGCTACACAGTTACAAAAGACGAAGGACCACGTGCAGGAACTAATTTAGAAGCTTTGGCAAAATTGCGTCCGGTATTTGCTGCCGGCGGAAGTGTTACCGCTGGTAACTCTTCGCAAATGAGTGACGGCGCTGCTTTCGTCATGATTATGAGTGAAGAAATGGTTAAAGAACTTAATTTAGAACCCATTGCACGCCTTGTAAATTATGCAGCAGCTGGTGTAGAACCACGCATTATGGGTATTGGTCCTGTAAAAGCCATTCCTAAAGCCTTAAAACAAGCTGGTTTAAAACAAGCCGATTTAGAACTTATTGAACTAAATGAAGCTTTTGCATCACAATCTATTGCCGTTATCCGAGAGCTAAATCTTAATCCCAATATCGTTAATGTGAACGGAGGCGCTATTGCGCTTGGACATCCACTGGGTTGTACCGGAACCAAGCTTTCGGTTCAGCTTTTTGATGAAATGCGTAAACGTAATATGACAGGTAAATACGGTGCCGTAACTATGTGTGTCGGTACTGGGCAAGGTGCTTGTGGAATTTTTGAATTTTTAAACTAAAAAGAACTTAATACTATTATTAATATGGAAGCAACAGAACAAGATATTTTACGTGGCGGACAATTTTTGGTAAAAGAAACCAACTGTGAAGATGTGTTTACTCCCGAAGATTTTAACGAGGAACAACGCATGATGAAGGATGCCGTTACCGAGTTTGTAGATCGCGAATTATGGCCTAACAAACCTCGTTTTGAAGCCAAAGATTATGCCTTAACCGAATCCTGCATGCAAAAAGCGGCTGAAATGGGATTCTTAGGCGTTTCCGTTCCTGAAGCATACGGTGGTATGGGTATGGGATTTGTTGACACCATGTTAGTCTGCGATTATATTTCAGGTGCAACAGGGTCCTTCAGTACGGCATTTGGTGCGCATACTGGTATTGGAACCATGCCTATCTTGTTATATGGTACCGAAGATCAAAAACAAAAATATGTACCAAAATTGGCTTCAGGCGAATGGTTTGGTTCTTATTGTTTAACAGAACCCGGCGCAGGTAGTGATGCCAACTCAGGAAAAACCACTGCTACCCTATCTGAAGACGGTAAAAGCTATAAAATTAATGGTCAGAAAATGTGGATTTCCAATGCGGGATTCTGTAGCTTAATGATAGTTTTTGCTCGCATTGAAGATGACAAATACATTACCGGATTTATCGTGGAATACGATTCAGCAAATCCTAACGGAATCACTTTAGGGGAAGAAGAACATAAATTGGGAATTCGTGCCTCTTCAACACGTCAGGTGTTTTTCAATGACACTGTAGTTCCTATTGAGAATATGCTATCAACAAGAGGTAATGGTTTTAAAATTGCCATGAATGCCCTTAATATTGGGCGCATAAAATTAGCAGCTGCCTGTTTAGATGCACAACGTCGCACCATCACCGAATCGGTGAAATATGCAAACGAGCGCATTCAATTTAAAACGCCTATTTCAAGTTTTGGAGCCATGCGTCAAAAAATTGCTGAAATGGCAACCAATTGTTGGGTAGGTGAAGCAGCTAGTTATCGTGCCGCAAAAAATATTGAAGACCGCATTGAAATAAGAAAAGCAGAAGGAAAAGACACGCATCAGGAAGCTGAACTTAAAGGCGTAGAAGAATATGCCATTGAATGTTCCATTTTAAAAGTGGCGGTTTCAGAGTTTATTCAGCATTGTACCGACGAAGGTATTCAGATTTTTGGAGGTATGGGATTCTCTGAAGACACACCAATTGAATCGGCTTGGAGAGATGCCAGAATTTCAAGAATCTACGAAGGAACGAACGAAATCAATCGTATGCTTTGCATTGGAATGCTTATCAAAAAAGCTATGAAAGGTCATGTTGATGTCCTGACTCCTGCCATGGCAGTTAAAGACGAACTTATGAGTATTCCTTCATTTGAATCGCCAGACTATTCTGCTTTATTTTCAGAAGAGAAAAACATCATTAAAAATCTTAAAAAACTGTTCTTAATGGTGGCAGGTGCAACGCTTCAAAAATATGGAGAAGAGATTGAGAAGCACCAGCAACTTATGCTAGCCGCTTCCGATATTTTAATTCAAATCTATTTAGCAGAATCGGCAATTTTACGTGCTGAAAAAATGGCTAAAAAAGAAGGTGAAGACAAAGCAAAAGAACAAATAGCCATGGCCAAACTGAATTTATTCCATGCTATTGATGTGATTGAAACAGCAGGTAAACACTCCATCATTTCATTTTCTACGGGAGATGAGCAACGTATGATGCTTATGGGCTTAAAACGTTACATTAAATACGTGAATATGCCCAATATTATAGAACTAAGAAACATTATTGCCAATAAGGTTATTACTGAAAACAAGTACTGTTTCTAAAACATAAAGTGACTAATTTAAATTATAAAAGCGTTTCAATGTAATTATTGAAACGCTTTTATTTTTTTAAGTATTTTAGTAGAAATTAAAAGTTTATGAAACAAACTACAATTTATATTTTACTATTCTTTACTTCAATAATTACAGCGCAAACCAATCAAAAAATATATGATATTATTGAGGCCGTTTCTGCCGAACGTATTGAAAAAGACATTGAAACTTTAGTGAATTTCGGAACCAGAAATACCTTTAGCGACACCTTATCAGACACAAGAGGTATTGGTGCTGCTAGACGGTGGATAAAACAGGAGTTTGAAAATATTTCTAAAGATTGTAATAACTGCCTTGACGTTTTTTACCAGAAAGATTATGTAACCAAAAAAGGAAATAATCGAGTACCTCATGATGCCTGGGTGGTTAATGTTATTGCTATTCAAAAAGGCACAAAATACCCAAACAGTTATATTATTATGAGTGGCGATATAGATTCTCGAGCCAGCGACACTATGGATTTCACTACCGATGCACCAGGAGCCAACGATAACGCCTCCGGAATGGCTGGAACTATTGAAGCTGCCCGAGTTTTATCGAACTATAAATTTGAACACAGTATTGTATATGTAGGCCTATCTGGTGAAGAGCAAGGTTTATTTGGTGGCAAAGGCTTAGCTAATTATGCCAAAAACCATAACTGGGATATTGTTGGCGTTTTTAACAACGATATGATTGGAAATATAAAAGGTGTTGATGGTGTTATTGACAACCGTGCTTTTAGAATTTTCTCGGAGCCTGTGCCAGCTAACGAACCCGAACAAACCAGAAACCTACGTCGTTTTTATGGTGGTGAAGTCGATGGAATCTCCCGTCAATTGGCAAGATATATTCATAAAACAACCAAAACCTATATGCCCGAAATGAACCCCATGATGATTTACAGGTTAGATCGCTTTGGTCGCGGCGGTCACCATCGTCCGTTTAACGACTTAGGCTTTCCTGCTATTCGTATTATGGAGGCCCATGAAAATTATACACAACAGCATCAGGATATCCGTGAAGAAAACGGTATAAAATATGGTGATGTTCTGGAACATGTTAATTTTAACTACGCAAAAAAACTCACGGCTGTAAATGCTATTAATCTGGCTAGCTTGGCTTCTGCCCCTCCCGCGCCTAAAGAAGTCGCTATTGGTGGCATTGTTGAAGCTTCAGCTAAATTAAAATGGAATAAAGTGGATGGCGCTAAAGGCTACAAAATATACTGGCGCGATACCACTTCACCTACCTGGGATTATAGCCGATACGTTGGTGATGTTTCTGAATTTACGCTAGAAGGGTTTGTTATTGATAATTATTTCTTCGGCATTGCAGCAATTGGTGAAAATGGCTTTGAAAGTATAGTTACATTTCCTAATGCCATCATTAGAAATTAACATAGATTTAGCAGCCTTTTATATGGGTTTTTAATTAATTTACGGTTTAAACACAAACTAATGAACACCCGTTTTTTACTATTTTCGATATCGTTTTTAGCTTTATCTCTTTCGGCGAATGCCCAGTTAATGACCGATAAAAATGAATTTACACAACAAGACACCTTACGAGGTAGTATAACTCCCGAACGTTCTTGGTGGGATTTAACCTATTATCATTTAGATGTGGAAATAGCCCCTGATAAAAAATTCATTTCAGGAAAAAACACCATTCAATATAAAGTTTTAGAGCGCCAATCGGTGATGCAAATTGATTTGCAGGAGCCACTTAAAATTACCAAAGTAACTCAAAATGGAAAATCCTTAAAAGTGTTTCATAATGGTAACGCTCATTTTGTCTATTTAAAAAAGAAACAGGAAATTGGTAAAACTAATAGCATAGAAGTCTATTACGAAGGAAACCCTAAAACAGCTGTAAAAGCCCCATGGGATGGTGGTTTTTCTTGGAAAACAGATAAGCATGGTAATCCGTTTGTGGCAACCTCTTGCCAAGGTCTTGGAGCCAGTGTTTGGTGGCCTTGTAAAGACCATATGTACGATGAAGTAGACAGCATGGATATTAGTGTAACGGTTCCGAAAGGATTAATGGATGTCTCAAACGGGCAATTTGCTGGAAAAACTGAAAATGAAACCACGACCACTTACAACTGGACAGTAAAAAATCCTATAAACAACTACGGAGTTAACGCCAATGTCGGTGATTATGTGCATTTCACTGAAATATACGAAGGAGAAAAAGGGCCATTAAAAATGGACTATTATGTACTTCGTGATAATTTAGAAAAAGCTAAAGAACAATTTAAACAAGCTCCTAAAATGATGAAGGCGTTTGAATACTGGTTTGGACCATACCCTTTTTACGAAGATGGATTTAAAATTGTTGAAACCCCATATTTAGGCATGGAACACCAGAGCTCTGTAACCTACGGAAACGGTTTTAAAAATGGCTATTTAGGACGTGATCTTTCAGGAACGGGATGGGGTTTAAAGTTCGATTTCATTATTGTTCACGAATCGGGACACGAGTGGTTTGCCAACAATATCACTTACAAGGATGCCGCAGATATGTGGATTCATGAAAGCTTCACAAATTATTCTGAATCGCTTTATTTAGAATATTACTTCGGAAAAGAAGCCGCTTCAGAATATGTTATAGGCATTAGAAAAAACATTTTAAACGACAAGCCAATTATCGGGCCATACAATGTTAACAAAGAAGGTTCTGGCGATATGTACTACAAAGGGGCTAATATGATTCATACCCTTCGTCAATTGATTGAAGATGATGAAAAATTCCGAAACATATTACGCGGTATGAATGAAACTTTTTATCATCAAACAGTTACGACGCAACAAATCGAAAATTACATTAGCAAACAAACAGGTTACGATTTACAACAATTTTTCGACCAATATTTAAGAACAACAAAAATTCCAACACTGGAATATTCAATTAATAATAAAGAGCTTAAATTCCGTTGGACAAACATTGTTGAAAAATTCGACATGCCGGTACTTGCATCAGTTAACGGAAAAGCGCAATGGATTTACCCAAAAGCAGATTGGAAAACTATTCCGCTTGACGGTTCGGAAAATACTTTTAAAGTTGATCCTAACTTTTACATCGAAACAAAAAAATTATAACATAAATGCTGCCTGAACTTTACTTTAAAACCGATACAGAATGGCGAAACTGGTTGCATGACCATCACAGTAAAGTAACGGGCGTTTATTTAATTTTTTATAAGGTAGACCACGAAAACGACAGTATGCGTTGGGAAGAAGCTGTTAAAGTAGCGCTTTGTTATGGTTGGATTGATTCAACCGTTAAGAGTTTAGGTGATGGCAAACGCCGACAATACTTTACACCCAGAAATCCTAAAAGTGTTTGGAGTGCGCTTAACAAAAGATATATTGAAGAATTAGTTTCTGAAAACCTAATGCACACCAGTGGATTAGAAACTATTGATATTGCTAAAAAAAATGGAAGTTGGTCGGCTTTAGACGATGTTGAAAATGGTATCATCCCTGAAGATTTACAACAAGAATTCGATAAACATACCGAGGCTTACAACAACTACCTCAGCTTTGCGCCTTCCTACAGAAAAAGTTACTTATACTGGCTGAATCAAGCCAAACGTGAAGCCACAAGGAAAAAGCGCATAACTGAAATCATTCAATTATGCGCTGATAATATAAAATCGAGGGATTCTTATTAATGTTCTAATTATTAAAATGAGAATAAATACTCGACTCCATTGAGCGCTGGTTTATAGAACTATTAAATATCGACAGAATTCGTTTGGCAATTCCTGTCCAACCAAAATTACGACGTGCAAAACGTGCTCCTTCTACCGATAATTCATTCCGCAATTTCGGATAAAGCAAAGGCATCGATAACATGGCTCCAAACTCTAATGGACGGTGCGGATCGGCGAATAACGCCTGATTACCAAAATCGATTAAATCATATAAGCCGCCATGAACGGTAACCACACTTGGGGTACCACAAGCCATAGCCTCAATAGCTACCATACCAAAAGGTTCATAACGCGAAGGCATGGCAAAAATATTCGCAGACCGATATACATTTGCCAAATCGGCATCGGCGATATAACTTTTCCAGGTAATCTTGTCTAACACTCCTAATTCTCCTGCTAACTTTTTTAAGCCTTCAACCCCTTTATCATCTTGCTTTGAATTATCGCCTCCAATAGCAGCCACCAATCGCGCTTCCGGACAAAGTTCAAAAACGGTTGGTAACGCCTGAATTAACAAATCGTAGCCTTTATTATGAGCCATTCTTCCTAATGCTAAAATATCGGTAGGATGAATATCGTATTTTGCTCTTATCCTGTCGTTTTCTTTTGAAGGAACAGGGTAAAAGCGGTTTTCGTCAATGCCAGGAGGAATCATACCACAATTTCGAGGCAATACATCATATTGTTGCGTTAATAAATCAACCTGAGGTAAGGTAGTTGCAATCACATAATTACACATTTGATAAACGAAATATTCTTTTCTAATACGCTCTTTAAAACGGTATTTTTTTTCCATATCCTCTTCACTCATATCGCTTCCCATAGTATGCTGCTTCCACCAACCCAAAGAATGAGGTGTGTGTACATGGCAAATGCCTAATTCTTCGGCTATTTTTTGTCCTGCCCAACCGGCATCCCAGTAATGCGTATAAACTACATCATACTTTTTACGTTCCTTTTGAATAGCCGCCAGACAGTTGGTTACAAACTTTTTCAGGTGGTCGTGCATGTCTTCTTTTCTAATGAATTTTTTTCCTCCAAAAGGAATACGCCAAACACTGTAATTTTCATCAACGTGATCGTATTCCGGCTGATCTTCAAATTGTCGGGTTACCAAATCCACTCGTTTTCCTAATCTGCTAAAACGTTCTGCGAGCTCTAAAACATAAACTACTTGTCCTCCCGTATCGGGTTTTCCTAATTCGGCATTAGCACCTACATATCCGTGCAAAGAGATCATTAAAATTGACTTCATAATATATATTTTAGTTATTAATTACTTTTAAATCGTTACAAGCAGAAATGTACTGAGCCGCAGACCACGCCTGATAGGCTTTCCCCATAGCTTTACCTGAAGTTCCATGAGCCCATTCGGTAAATTCCCATTCTTCGGTTAACCCCTGTTTATTAATTAAGGCCAGTTTGTACAACTCTGAAACAGCTACTTCACGTAATCCCAGCTTATTCACAAACTTCACCCAGAAGCCTCCAACAAAAGGCCAGATACCTCCATTGTGATAATGATGCGGAAGATTTAACAAATTAACTGTGTAATAGGGTCTCCAATCCGGATCACCAGGCGTTACTACTGGATACACATTTCGTATTGGGAATGGATCGTTAACGCCTACTCCTAAAATAAATTTGAAGGTTTGATGCGCTTTTTCGGCATCGACCGTGCCGTGTAAAAAGGCTAAAACATTTCCAAATACATCACAGCGCCAGCTAAAATCGAACGGGGTGGTTTGTGCTATTAAATAAGAGGTATCACCAAGTGTAAACTGACGTTCGGCAAACGATACCGACTGAAATAATTTCTGTTGTGTAGAAGGCCAGAAGTTTTGAAGAATTTCCTTTTTAATGACCTGAGACCATCTGATATATTCTCCGGCTTCCTCATAATCACCAAGCATTTCAAGCATTCGTCCATAACATACATTGGCACGATACCACAATATTTCGTCGTATAAAATGTTATAACTTCCACCGAATAAATCCGTCCAGTCACCTGCCTCAGGAATTTCCAGTAAAGCATCATTATTACTATCGTGAGCCCCAAGCCAACGCATAGTTTCTTTAATATCTGAAATATACTTACGAAGAAAATCGATATCTTTTGTGACATTAACATATTCGTAAAATGCTATCACCACCCAAATACCACTATCGATAGAACAGATACCACCTACCCCAGAATAGTCAGCGACATTGTCTTTTATACGCACGTTTGATGGGATTTGGCCGTTACGTGAAATATGCTCGAAAAGCGTTACTAAAGTTTGTCTTTGACATTTATGAATTTCTTCATCATGAATTAGTGATAAAGACCCAATAACGGTAATCGCTCCATCACGAGCCCATACACTGTGGTAATTTTCATCAGTACCACTAGGTACATTATCTTTTATAGAACAGGCTGAAAATCCGAGCGGCGTTATATTTTTCTTCAAGGCTATAATCGCCTTTTCATAGCCTTCTCGTATCAGTTCTAATTTTTCCTTGTCGTCATCTTCAGCAATATGATTTAATTCCTGCTGAATAAAATAATCATCGGTATGATCTTCTTCTAAACAGGTTTCTGCTTCTTGTGGTAATATGTTATAGTAAACCAATCCTTCAATAACACCATTACCATGATCTCCTTCAGAATGATAAACCTGCCTGTATTTTGTAAACTTATAAAGTTCTTCATGAGCATTTGCAACCACAATACCCCGAATGCCTTTCATGTTAAACATTGCAGAATCGTTTCCACTATCTCCGGCAACCAAAACATTGTCGGCTGTTAAATTGAGTTTAGTTAGTAGCCACTGCAAGGCATTGCCTTTGTTTGCCCATTTAGGGAGTACATCTAGAAACTTATTACCCGAGTACACAATATTCACCAACATATTAGCTTTCGCAAAATCAGCCTCAATACTTTCTATGAGTTCGTCGTTAGCATCGTGAAAAAAGTAACTTCTTTTATACGAATGTTGAAATTTTGCAGGTTGTTCACTGATTGGATGTTCTATACTTTGCACCAATTTTTCAACCGATTCTAAATCCCAACCTTCATCTAACACATCATTGAATTCTTTTACAATACAATCTTTATTACAATCGTAAATTAGGGTACCAACGCCCCCAATGATATAATCGGGTTTAGGCAGTACTCCTTTTTTTATAAGACGGAGCACATCGTCTATTAATCGTCCTGTATTATAAGTTAGGATGATACCTTCAGGTTTATACTTTTTCCAAATTGTTTTAAAATTGCTTTTAAGCGTGTGAAATTCTATTAATGTGTTATCAATATCGAAAGAAAGGAGCTTGATAGGACTCTTATCAGTAAAGTTTGTTTCCATATTAAGAAATTCTGAAGCGTTTTATCTGTTTTTCACTAAAAAACCACAAAAAACACATGGTTTTTGCTTAATATACGCAAAAAAACACGAAAACCAGCTCAAAATTTATTTTAAGAAAACCTGCTAAAGACCTTTTTAAGGGAATAAAAAAAATTAGTGGTTTAAAATACAGATTTGTAAATTAAACCACCGTATACCATGAATATGAAAAAGAAAGAAATTTAAGTTAAATACCACTTATAAAACTACCATAAGGATCTTTAAACTGCATACCTTCGGAAAAACGATGCTTACTTAACTGGTTAAATTCAGCCAATCCCCAAAGCACAAATTCTTTCATAAAATAACTGTCTATCGGATTCAGTTTAGGTTGATATTTTCCTAACAAATCGTTTAACGGACTTACACCATCTAATAGACTTTTGTATTCCTTGTCACGCAAACTATCACCCAATTCAAAACCATCTTTCTGATTGAAGAACCAAGAAATGATATCATCATAAGGCGTTTCTTCTTCCTGTTTCTTTAGTTTTTCAATTTTAGGAAAGTATTGTACAAATAAACTTTTTACTGCTTCTCCAATTAAATTATAAGCCACAACAGCCGCTCCTTCCTGTTCACCCTCGTAAACCAATTCTACTTTTCCGGTAATAGAAGGAATAACCCCCATAAAATCTGATAAACGTACCGTTGTAGTTTCATCGCCTGCAAGTAAAGCACGACGCTCGGCAGTACTTAATAAATTTTCTAAAGCTGTGATACTTAAACGAGCGCTTACACCACTTTTAGCATCGATATAATCGCTTTTACGGGCTTCAAAAACAATCTGTTCTAATAAATCGCGGGCTAAATCCGGAACCACAACGGTCTCTTTCTGACTTTCCACCAATTTTGCTTCTTGTTCTGTAATCTGTTTAGCTGTTTCAATATTAACCGGATAATGCGTTAATATCTGTGAGCCAATTCTATCCTTTAACGGTGTAACAATACTACCTCTGTTAGTATAATCTTCAGGATTGGCGGTAAACACGAATTGAATATCTAAAGGTAATCGCAATTTAAATCCACGGATTTGTATATCTCCCTCCTGCAATATATTAAATAAAGCCACCTGAATTCTGGCTTGTAAATCAGGCAACTCGTTAATCACAAAAATAGAACGGTTGGCTCGAGGAATCATACCGTAATGAATCACACGATCATCGGCATAACTAAGTTTCAGGTTTGCTGCTTTTATTGGGTCAACATCACCTATAATATCAGCCACGGTAACATCGGGCGTCGCTAATTTTTCAGCAAAACGTTCACTGCGATGTAACCAACCAATTGGCGTATTATCACCTTTTTCTTTAATTAGTTCTGTTGCATATCGAGAAATAGGTTGAAACGGATCGTCGTTAATCTCAGAACCTTCAACAAAAGGAATATACTCATCTAATAAATTCAGCATTAAACGGGCTAAACGCGTTTTCGCTTGTCCGCGTAATCCAAGTAGATTAATATTATGTCTTGATAAAATAGCACGCTCTAATTCGGGAATCACGGTATTTTCATACCCGTGAACACCTTCAAAAGTCGTTTCCTTATTTTTTATTTTTTGAATCAGATTATCTCTTAATTCATCTTTAATAGATTTACTTTGATAACCTGATTTCTTTAAGTCTCCAAGTGTTTTTATGTTTTCAATATTCATAAGCTATCCTCTAATTCTCTTTTTTCTATTGGTTTCGTAATCTTCAAAAATCATTTCTCCTAAACCTTTAATGCCAGTATAAAAGGCTTTGCCCTGATTGGCATAGGTAAACTCCCTGACAAATTGCATTAAGTAATTGTCTTTTGCAATCATAAAGGTTGTAATAGGAATATGCAAACGTCTGGCTTGCTGGGCCATGGCATAACATTTATTAACAATATTAGGATTTAGTCCAAAACTATCTTTAAAATATTCGCCATTAGATAACCGCAAACAACTAGGTTTTCCATCGGTAATCATAAAGATTTGCTTATTGGTGTTGCGTTTTCTTCGAAGTAAATCCATTGCCAGTTGCAATCCGGCTACCGTATTGGTATGGTAAGGTCCTACTTTCAAATAGGGTAAGTCTTTAATTTCTATTTGCCAGGCATCGTTTCCAAATACTAAAATATCTAAGGTATCTTTTGGATATCGAGTAGTAATTAATTCGGCTAAAGCCATGGCTACTTTTTTTGCCGGTGTTATACGATCTTCACCATATAATATCATACTATGGCTAATATCTATCATAAGCACCGTGCTCATTTGCGATTTATGAAGGGTTTCCTCAACTACTAAATCACTTTCCGATAGGTTAAAATCTGAAATTCCGTGGTTAATTTGAGCATTACGCAAGCTTTCGGTCATGGACACCTTATCAAGTGCATCACCAAACTGATACCCTCGAAAATCTCCCGTATGTTCATCACCTACTCCAGGACTTTTACTTCGATGGTTACCCTGTCCGCTTCGTTTTATTTTTCCGAAAATCTGATCCAAAGCCTGCTGACGAATGGCGCGCTCGGTTTTGGCAGTTATTGCCGTACCACCATTACCATCTGGATCAAGTTCTTCACGAATAAAGCCTTTCTTGATAAGGTCTTCGATAAAATCGTCTATAGAATAGTCTGGAGTGGTTAATTTGTATTCTTTATCGAGTTCACGCAACCAATCGATAGCCTCATCGAAATCACCAGAAGTATGCGTTATTAATTCTTTAAAAATTTCGAATAAAGTATCGAAAGGTGATTTATTCGGTGCTTCGTACGACTTGAAAACAAATCCTTTTCTTGTAGTATTATCGTGTCTCATAGCTGTATAAAAATACTATATTTTTACACACCAAACACAGTTATACAATTAGAAATATCTATGGCAATCAGAAGAATGCTAATAGTTTCTATTCAACACGCTTCAATCCTTCAAGGTCTTCAATTTTAATTTTTTTACCTGAAGTTGAAATTAAACCTTGTTTTTTAAACTGAGAAAGTACCCGAATAGCAGACTCGACAGCTGTACCTACAATGTTGGCATAATCTTCACGAGATAAAACAACACTTAAAGTCTTATCTGAATTTGTTCCGAAGCTTTCGTAAAGGTAGACTAATGTCTCGGCTAAACGCTGACGTACCGATTTTTGAGCCATATTAACAATAATATCATCGGCTTGTCTCAAATCGTTAGCCATATCTTTTAAAACATCCAGGGTAAAATTGGAATTTTTCTGTAGATCACTAATAATTTCAGATTTAGGAATAAAGCAAACTTCCATATCGTTTAAGGCTACGGCACTTAAATTTGCTGTCTCATCTGTTACCAACGAGCGCTGCCCAAGTAAGTCTCCTTTCACTACCAACTTCACAATTTGATCTTTACCGTTGGCACTTAATTTAGATAACTTACAAACCCCATCGCGAATACAAAAAACCCCATTTATAACATCTCCTTCTTCAAAAATAGTTTCTCCTTTTTTGATGATTTTAGAAGTTTTGCACCCGGAAATACGCACCAATTCATCTTTGGTAAGCGATTTTAACGAATTAAATTGCTTAACAATACATTGTTCACATTTACTCATACCTGAAATTTATATGTTCGGTAAAAATACTTAAAATTCATGATAAAAGTCATATATTGTAAGGAGTTCTTTTGGGAATTTTGTTACAGGTATAATAATGAGCAAATTGTATGGATCAAGAAAATTGTTTCCACTGTGGCGACGTATGCGATTCGCAGGCTATTACATTTAACGATAAGACATTCTGTTGTAATGGTTGTAAGACCGTATATGAAATTTTTTCTGAAAACGACTTAACCTGTTACTACGACTTACAGGCAGCACCTGGTGCAACCCCAAAGGACATTGAAGGTAAATACGATTTTTTATCTCAGGAAAACATTATTGAAAAATTAACCGAATTTAATGACGGTAAAACCCAAATTACCACACTTTATATTCCGCATATACATTGTAGCTCCTGTATCTGGATTTTAGAAAACCTCAACAAATTAAATCCAGGCATTTCTGCTTCCCAGGTAAATTTCGGCAAAAAAAATGTTCGGGTAACCTACAATACTCAAGACACATCGCTTAAAGATGTTGTGATTCTTTTAAGTAGTATTGGCTATGAACCATATATATCTCTTGACGATTTTAAGACAGGAAAAGCACAAGTTAACCGCTCACTTATTTACAAATTAGGGATTGCGGGTTTTGCCTTTGGAAATGTCATGTTCTTATCCTTTCCTGAATATTTTGAAGTGGGCGAATATTGGTTAGAGCAATACAAACACCTGTTTCGCTGGTTGATGTTTACCTTTTCGTTACCTGTAGTGTTTTATGCTGGTCAGGATTATTTTATTTCAGCCTATAAAGGTTTACGTAAGGGGCTTTTAAACATAGATGTACCTATTGCTTTGGGCATCGCTGTACTTTTCATTCGCAGCACCATAGATATTATTTTCGATTTAGGCTCTGGGTTTTTCGATAGCCTGACCGGATTGGTTTTCTTTTTATTACTCGGAAAGTTTTTTCAACAGAAAACCTATTCATTTTTATCCTTCGAACGCGATTACAAATCCTATTTCCCTATTGCCATAACTAAAATTGAAAATGGCATAGAAACCCCTATTCAGGTTTATGATATTAAACAAGGTGACCGACTATTAATTAGAAACGAAGAATTAATTCCTGCCGATGGCATTTTAATTAACGGTAATGCCCAAATAGATTATAGTTTTGTTACCGGTGAATCTAAAACAGTCAGTAAAGATTCCGGTGATAAACTTTTTGCCGGCGGCAAGCAAACAGCCGGACTTATAGAAATGGAAGCTTTAAAATCGGTAGAACAAAGCTACCTAACACAGTTATGGAGTCATGATGTGTTCAATAAAAACAAAGAAGACCATTTTACCACACTTACCAATGCCATTAGTAAACGTTTTACTATTGCCATATTAAGTATTGCTGTATTAGCAACAACGTATTGGTATGTTGTTGATGCTTCCAAAGCTATTAATGTTTTTACCGCAGTTCTCATAATTGCCTGTCCCTGCGCTTTGGCTTTAGCAGCTCCATTTACTTTCGGAAATCTGCTTCGTATTTTTGGCAAACTAAAATTCTACGTAAAAAACGCTTCGGTTATTGAACAGTTAGCTGAAATTAATACGGTTATTTTTGACAAAACAGGAACAATAACCTCAAATGAAAAAAGTATTGCGACTTATGATGGTGATATGCTATCTACTTCAGAAGAAATTTTATTAAAAAATACACTTCGCGGTTCTAACCATCCGTTAAGCAGAACCCTTTACGACATTCTGGATGAACACAATATTATTTCTTTAAATCATTTTGAAGAACATTTAGGAAAAGGTATTGAAGCATCTTACCTAAACGACAATATTAAAATTGGCTCGGCGAGTTTTGTGGGAGGCAGTGATCCATCAATTTTAAACACAACCGTACATATTAGCACCAACAATAAGTACAAAGGAAAATATACCTTCTATAACAGCTACCGTACAGGTTTATCTAAACTATTTAATAAACTTAAACAGGAATTCGATTTAGTTATCCTTTCGGGTGATAATGCCGGAGAACAGGAAAATCTAAAAAAACTTCTACCTGCCAAGACCAAATTGATTTTCAACCAGAAACCAGATGACAAGCTGGAATACATAAAATATCACCAGACCGAAGGTGCCAAAGTACTTATGGTTGGCGATGGTTTAAACGATGCCGGAGCACTGGCACAAAGTAATGTAGGGATTGCGCTATCAGAAAACGTGAATGTCTTCAGCCCTGCCTGCGATGCTATTTTAGACGCTTCAAAATTTAATCAGCTATATCAATTTATTAAAGCCTCTAAACAGGCCATAACTATAATTAAGTGGAGTTTTGTGCTTTCTTTTATTTACAACAGCATTGGACTTTACTTTGCGGTAACCGGGCAATTAGCACCTGTTATTGCAGCGATATTAATGCCATTAAGTTCTATTAGTGTTGTGGTATTTACCACCATTGCTACAAACTTTATAGGTAAGAAGATAAAATAAAGGTTATTTTTTTAAACATGATAAAAGTCATGTTTTAAGAAACCTTTCACATTTAATTTTGACCCGTAACTTCAATAGGTATGAGTGTTATATATATGTTATTAGGTATTAGCATCGTGGTGGCTATTGTCTTCTTCGTTGCTTTTATTGTTGCTGTTAAGAAAGGACAGTACGATGATGATTACACCCCTTCGGTAAGAATGCTTTTTGAAGACGAATTAGTAAAAGACCAATCAAAAACAACCATTAAAAACAAAAAGACCAATTAATCATTATGGAAGTACAACAATTTTACTACGACAACAAGATTGTTAAAAAATTCTTATTTGCTACCATGCTTTGGGGAGTTGTAGGAATGCTTGTAGGCTTGCTCTTAGCCTTTTTATTTTTGTTTCCAAACCTAACCGACGGAATTCCGTGGTTAAGCTTTGGGCGACTAAGACCACTACACACTAACGCCGTTATTTTTGCCTTTGTAGGTAATGCCATTTTTGCCGGTGTGTATTATTCCTCTCAACGCCTTTTAAAAACCAGAATGTTCAGTGATGTACTGAGTAACATTAACTTCTGGGGGTGGCAATTAATTATTGTGGCCGCAGCCATTTCCTTGCCTTTAGGATACACTACATCAAAAGAATACGCCGAGTTGGAATGGCCTATAGATATTGCCATTGCTTTAGTTTGGGTAGCCTTTGGCGCCAACTTAATAGGAACGATTTTAAGACGTCGTCAACGTCACTTATATGTTGCCATCTGGTTCTATTTAGCAACATTTGTAACAGTTGCTGTACTACATATTTTTAATAATATAGAACTTCCTGTAAGCGGTATGAAAAGCTACTCGGTTTACGCCGGTGTACAGGATGCCTTAGTACAATGGTGGTACGGACATAATGCCGTTGCATTCTTCCTAACTACACCTTTCTTAGGATTAATGTATTACTTTGTACCTAAAGCAGCAAACAGACCTATCTATTCGTACCGTTTATCTATCATCCACTTCTGGTCTTTAATCTTTATTTATATCTGGGCTGGTCCTCACCACTTATTATATACCGCATTACCTGAATGGGCGCAAAACTTAGGTGTTGCTTTCTCTGTCATGTTATTAATGCCTTCTTGGGGTGGTATGATTAACGGACTACTAACCTTACGCGGTGCCTGGGACAAAGTTCGTGTAGACCCTGTTTTAAAATTCATGGTGGTTGCACTAACCGGATATGGTATGGCAACATTTGAAGGTCCGATGCTATCTCTTAAAAACGTAAATGCTATTGGTCACTTTACCGACTGGATTATTGCTCACGTACACGTTGGAGCACTTGCATGGAACGGATTTCTTGCCTTTGGTATGATTTACTGGTTAGTTCCTAAACTATTTAAAACACAATTATACTCTTTAAAACTTGCTAATGCGCACTTCTGGGTAGGAACTTTAGGTATTATTATTTATGCCTTACCTATGTACGTTGCCGGATTTACTCAAGCTAGTATGTGGAAACAGTTTAACCCAGACGGCACTTTAATGTATGGTAACTTCCTGGAAACTGTAACCGAAATTATTCCAATGTACTGGATGCGTGCTATTGGTGGTTCGTTATATATCTTCGGAATGTTTATTCTGGCTTATAACATTATAACCACTATTAGAAAGTCGCAAAATGCCGTAACCGACGAATTAGCTGAGGCTCCTGCACTGGAGCGTGTGTCTAAACACCGCGTAGCTGGTGAAGGATGGCATACCTGGTTAGAACGTAAACCAATTAAACTTACCATTTATGCAACCATCGCTATTTTAATTGGTGGTATTGTACAAATCGTTCCGACTTTAATGGTAGAATCTAATATTCCGACATTAACAAGTGTTAAACCTTATACACCTTTAGAGTTAGAAGGACGTGATATTTACATCCGTGAAGGTTGTGTGGGCTGCCACTCACAAATGATTCGTCCGTTTAGAAGTGAAGTAGAACGCTACGGAGAATATTCGAAAGCTGGAGAATATGTTTACGATCACCCGTTCTTATGGGGTAGTAAACGTACCGGACCGGATTTACACCGTGTTGGTGGTAAATATTCAGATAACTGGCACTTAAACCACTTATACGATCCACAAAGCACCTCTTCAGGTTCTATTATGCCGGCTTATCAATGGTTGGTTAAAAACAAACTGGATAAATCGAAAACCGAAGATAAAATGCGTGCTATGGTTAGCCTAGGTGTTCCGTATACGGAAGATGACATTGACAATGCACAACAGCACATGCTAGACCAAGGAACTAAAATCGAGAAAAACCTGTATACCGACCCAGATTTTGCTGCAAATTATGAAGCAGACAAGAAAGCTGCCGGTGCCGATTTTACCGAAATGCGCAATCGTGAAATTGTAGCTGTTATAGCTTATTTACAACGATTAGGAACCGACATTAAGGTTAAAGATTCTGAAATTTCTTCAACTAAAAACTAAACGTCATGATGAAATTTATAAAAAACCATATGGAGACCATTGCCGGGGTAGAGATCTACCCTATCATCTCCCTGCTAATCTTTTTTATCTTTTTTGTTGTACTATTTTGGTGGGTTGTTACTGCTAAAAAAGATTATATAAAAACTGTTAGTAACCTACCACTAGAAAACCAAAACGACCAAACATTATGAGACAATCATTCCCTTCATGGTTAAGAGTTCCAATAATATTCTTTGCGATATTTTTCTTAGCCGAATTCCTTATAGATTCCGGAGACAAACCAGCCTTTGTAGAATACCCGTTACTGGCACTATTCCTTTTACTGGTCATCTTTATTTTAATTGCAATAGAAGGTATAGTAAGCTCTATGAAGTCTATACTTTATCAAAGTTTAGACGAAGCTGCAAAGGCTCGCTTTGATGCTGAACAAGAAACACCTTCTAAATTCATTCAATGGGTTAAGAATATATATAAAGTACTTGCAGGTACAAAACCCATTGAAAAAGAACACGAAATTATTCTGGATCACAACTACGATGGTATTCAGGAATTAGATAACGATTTACCACCGTGGTGGTTATATGGGTTCTATGCTTCAATCGTTTTTGCTGCAATCTATTTACTACGTTTCCACGTTTTTAATGGCGAAGGCCAATACGACGAATTAAATACTGAATATGCTGAAGCTCAAAAAGCCATTGAAGAATACAAGAAAACGGCTAAAGACTTAGTAGATTTCAATACTGTTGAACTATTAACCGATGCTTCCGATTTAAGCAACGGTAAAAAAATATTCGATGCCAACTGTGTAGCTTGTCATAAAGCTGACGGTGGTGGTGGTATCGGACCTAACTTAACCGATGAATACTGGATTCTTGGTGGTGGTATTAAAAATGTATTTAAAACAGTTTCTGAAGGTGGCCGTGATGGTAAAGGTATGATTGCCTGGTCTAAAAACGGATTAAAACCATCAGAAATTGCACAAGTATCAAGCTATGTTTTAAGCTTCCAGGGCACAACCCCTGCCGAGCCTAAAGCTGCTGAAGGAGAAATTTGGAACGACGCAAACTAAAACGTTAAACACCTAACAAAAAACCTAAAACCAAAACAACTTGGAAACACCTAGCAACGAATCGTTCAGAGATAGTATTGGTACTATGACCAAAGAAGGAAAGCGTGCCTGGGTGTACCCTAAAAAACCCAGCGGCAAGCTATACGAGTACCGCAAGATAACAAGCTACGTATTGCTGGCCTTTTTGTTTGCCGCTCCGTTTATTAAGGTCCAAGGAAATCAATTTTTGATGTTTAATGTTTTAGAGCGTCGTTTCAATATTTTCGGTTTTCCATTCTGGCCACAGGATTTCTATTTGTTCGTTTTGTCTATGATTATAGGTGTCGTGTTCATCACCTTATTCACAGTGGCATTCGGGCGCGTGTTTTGCGGTTGGGTTTGTCCGCAAACCATTTTTATGGAAATGGTCTTCAGACGTATTGAATACTGGATTGAAGGCGATCGTAATAAACAACGCAGGTTGGATAACCAAGAATGGAACGCCGAAAAAATAAGAAAGCGTGGCCTGAAATGGTTTATATTTTTAGTCATCTCGTTTCTTATTGCTAATATATTTTTAGCCTATTTAATTGGTAGCGATAAGCTTTTACAATACATTGGTGAAAGCCCGCTTAACCATTTAGGCACACTTGTTCCACTTATTATTTTCACTGGGGTATTCTACTTTGTTTTTGCCTGGTTTAGAGAGCAGGTATGTATTATTGCTTGCCCTTACGGAAGATTACAAAGTGTACTGCTTGACAATAAATCTATTGTAGTAGCGTACGACCACAAACGTGGTGAAGGCGAAAGTGGAAGAAAAAAATTCAGAAAAAATGAAGACCGTCAGGCCTTAGGTCATGGCGATTGTATAGACTGTCTACAATGTGTTCACGTTTGCCCTACCGGTATCGATATTCGAAACGGCACGCAACTGGAATGTGTAAACTGTACCGCTTGTATTGACGAATGCGACCATATTATGGAAAGCATCAACCTGCCTAAAGGGTTAATTCGTTATGCCAGTGAAGACGAAATAGAAAAGAAACAAAAATTCAAACTTACAGCCCGAATGAAGGGCTACATAGCTGTTTTAACTATTTTAATAGGCGTATTTACAGGGCTTCTGCTTCTTCGAAACGATGTTGAAGCCACTGTGTTACGTTTACCAGGACAGCTCTATGAACGTAAAGGCGATAATATTATCAGTAATATTTTCACCTACAAACTGGTTAACAAAACCGTAAAAGAAATAGACAACGTAAGTTTTAAACTTAGAAAGTATAACGGAGAAATTAAACTGGTTTCGGCCAGCGATAATTTTAAAGTACCAAAACAAGGCATTGCCGAAGGTACCCTGTTTATAGAAATAAATCAAAGTGAATTATCGGGAGACAAAAATAAACTGATTATAGAAGTTTATAGCGATGATGAACTTATTGAAACAACCAGTGTAAATTTTCTAGGACCTAGAAGCTATAATTAAAAAATAAGACAGATGAAATTCAATTGGGGAACAGGTATTGCCTTAGCGTTTGTAGCTTTTATAAGCTTCATTATGTATTTTATTATAACCATGAGTGTCGATAAAAAATACAATCATGATTTGGTTACCGAAGATTATTACGGTCAGGAACTGGAGTTTCAAAACGACTTAAATAAAGAAAATAACGCTAAAAATTTAGCTCAAAATATTACATACAATATATCAGCAGAGGGGTTGATAATTAATTTTCCCAGTGATCTAGATTACACAAAAGTTACAGGTAAAGTGTTCCTATACAGACCATCTAATAAACAATTCGACTTTGAAACGCCTATTTCATTGTCAAACCACAATTTGCTCATACCTGACAAACGTTTATTGGATGGTCGCTGGAACATTAAAGTAGACTGGAAATATAACGAAAATTCTTATCTCTATAAAAAAGAAATTATATACTAAATGCTTTGGTCTGCACTCATATTTGGTATTTTAGGAAGTTTCCACTGTGTTGGTATGTGTGGCCCTATTGCCTTTATGCTACCTGTAGACCGCAGCAATTCGGTTAAAAAAATCGCTCAAATCTTCTCATATCATATTGGGCGTTTATTAGCTTACAGTATTATAGGGTTGCTTTTCGGCTTTATTGGTAAAAGCTTTTACCTGTTTGGTATGCAACAGCAATTATCTATTGCTATTGGTATTTTAATGATTGTAATTATTTTAATTCCGACACAACTATTTAATAAATACAATGCTTCAAAACCTATTTATAACCTTATTGCTAAAGTAAAGTCTGCATTAGGAAAAGCCCTTAAAAAGAAAACTGCCGATACGTTTTTAACTATAGGCTTTCTTAACGGATTTTTACCTTGTGGATTGGTTTATATGGCCGTGTTTGCTGCCATCACCATGTCATCTGCATTTCAAAGCAGCTTATACATGACGTTATTTGGGTTAGGCACTATTCCGTTGATGACCTCAGCCATTTACCTTGGTAAATTTTTAAACAGTAGTATTAAGCAACGTATTCAGAAAGCTGTTCCTGTTTTCGTGGTAATCATTGGTCTTCTATTTATTCTTCGTGGTTTAGGTTTAGGCATACCTTACCTGTCTCCTGCTCCTGTTGTAGAACTTGCCACGAGTTCTATAGACTGCCATTAAACATTTCTTATTCAACATGATAACCAACTGATTTTAATCATTTTTCAGTTCTACGATATTCTGTAATTTTAAACATGGTAAATTCTTGTGTTGAAAGATGAATGTTCCCTGAATCGATTTTACTAAAACGCATTAATGAACCCGCCATATTTAAAAACCAATAAAACTAATGCTCATGGAAACTTTAGATTTACAAAAATGCGAGTACATTTTGCACAACAACTACGTTGGCCATTTGGCCTATATATACAATAACCGCCCATTTGTAGTTCCCATCACCTATTTGTACAATAAAGACCATATTATTATTGGTTATTCAGGTGAAGGGCACAAAATTAATGCTCTTCGATTAAACCCTAATGTGGCTCTTGAAGTTTCAGAAATTGATGCCATAGACAAATGGAAATCGGTTGTGGTTCACGGCACTTATCAGGAACTATCTGGTAGTGGAGCTAAAGCCATGTTACACGAATTTTCTTTAGGAGTTAAAGAAGTAATTCTAAATAACGAAGGACGCGATTTAGATTATATTCAAGAGTTTTCGGCTAAGGTAGAAGAAGATTCGCCTGTTATTTACGCCATAAAAGTAGACGAAATAACAGGCAAACTCAGAATATAGTCACCACTGATAAATAACAAATTCTATACAGTCATTGAAAACAACTGGGTATCCGGTTGTTTTCTTTGTAATAACACATCAAAAGCCATGCATACATTTCTAACAAAAGGTTTGCCTTTTGATGTTACAACAATACTGCTCTTCTTAATTTCTATTAAACCATCACGTTCCATTTCTGCCAGACGACTTAAAACCTGTGGTAATTCATCAAAATATAAATTATCATTACTCCAACTGGTTTTAAACTGACACATTAAGTTTAAAACATGTTTTCGAATAATAAGGTCTTCATCATTTAAAATATGTCCGCGGTATACAGGAATAATATTTTCTTTCAATAAATGATAATAAGCCTCTAAGCTCTTTTCATTTTGTGCAAACCCATACCAGCTATCACTAATAGACGAAACGCCCAAGCCTATCATAGCCCGGGTTTTTGATGAGGTGTATCCCATGAAATTACGGTGTAATTTCCCGTTAATCATGGATGTGTAAAGGGTGTCTGTTGGTAAAGCAAAATGGTCCATCCCTATTTCGTGATAGCCGATATTAGTTAGCAATTGTTTTCCTAATTGATATTGTTCGCGTTTCAATTCTGCCGATGGTAAATCTTCATCATTAAATCCGCGTTGTCCGTTACCTTTTATCCATGGCACGTGTGCATAGCTGTAAAAAGCCAAACGGTCAGGTAATAAAGCCTGTGTTTTTAAAATGGTTTCTTTAACGTGTTCTAAGGTTTGAAATGGCAAACCAAAAATAATATCATGACCTACCGAAGTGTAACCTACTTCTCTGGCTAACTCGGTAGCGCGTTTTACATGTTCAAATGGTTGTATTCTATGAATCGCTTTCTGTACGGTTTCATTATAGTCCTGAACACCAAAGCTTACACGACGAAAACCTACATTGTATAAAGCCTGTAAATGTTCTCGCGTGGTATTATTCGGGTGGCCTTCAAAACTAAATTCATAATCTTCAGCAACTTTGGCATGTTTTAGAATGCCTTCAATCAACAATGTTAAATGCTCCGGAGAAAAGAAAGTCGGTGTACCACCTCCTAAATGAATTTCTTTAATAACTGGTTTTTCATCAAACAACTCCAAGTATAAACTCCATTCTTTTAAAACAGCCTTAATATAAACCGGTTCTACACTATGCTGCTTAGTAATACGTTTATTACAACCACAAAATGTACATAAACTTTCACAGAATGGTAAATGAATATATAAACTCAAGCCTTCGGAGGCATTACTTGCCTTAAACGATTTTATTAGCGAAGCTCTCCAGTTTTTCAGAGAAAAAGTATCTTGATTCCAATAAGGTACCGTCGGATAACTGGTATATCTTGGCCCAGCAACATTGTACTTATTGGTTAGTTGTTTTATCATGGTGGTTTTTTAAAGTTCAAAAGTATCCTTATTCTTTTGTTAAAAACATGACTTATGTCATGTATAAACATATGCAATTAGTATATTAGTACTCTATTTCACATCTTAAAAAAATTCTTAATTCATGAAAAAAATAAGTTACCTGATTATTGTTTTGGCATTAAGTTTCGTAGCCTGTAAAGACAATAAAAAAGAGACCTCTACTGAAGAAAACACAGAAATTACGACTGCAGAAAAGTTTGTGGTAAAACCAGAAGCTACTTCGGTAAAATGGACCGCCTACAAAACCACAGATAAACTACCAGTTGGAGGAGAATTTACCATATTAAAATTCGATGAAAAAACGGGAGCTTCAGCTGAAGAAGCTCTAAATAATTTAAACTTCACTATTCCTGTAAGCAGTTTATTTACTAAAGATCCATCAAGAGATACAAAATTAAAGGAATCCTTTTTTGGGGCTATGTTAGATACAGACCTTATTGATGGAACCATTAAAGTAACAAATGGTAATTATGTAGCCACTTTAACTATGAATGGTGTTACAAAAGATTTACCTCTTACTTTTGAGGTTACCGATGAACGCCGTGTAACCATGACGGGAACTATGAATTTAGCCGATTGGGATGCCCTTGGAGCCCTTGAAAGTTTAAATAAAGTATGTTTCGACTTACATACCGGACCAGATGGTGTAAGCAAGACCTGGGAAGACGTTGCCATTGTTGTCAGCACTTATTTACGTAAGAATTAACTTCGTTACTGAAAATATATTTATACAAAAGCTACTTATTTAAGTAGCTTTTTCTTTTTAATTCCTTATTTTTCGGAAACTTAATCTACCAAATGGAATTAGAGACCCTAATTGAAAACTTCAAACAGAAGGACGAAAAAGCTTTCGAAACCCTATACCACATGTATAGCGAAAGCATGCAAGGCGTCATCTACAATATTGTTCGTGATAAAGATATAGCCGAGGAAGTTATGCAGGACGTATTTATTAAAGCCTGGCATAATGCAAGCAGTTATTCTTCCGAAAAAGGCCGATTTTTTACCTGGATTTTAAATATTGCCAGAAATGCAGCCATCGATAAAACACGATCTAAAGCTTTTAAAAAAACAAAGCAAAACCTTGATGCCGAGTTTTTCGTAGATATTCTAGAAAGCAGCGATAGTTTAGACAATTCTACAGACGCTATTGGAATTAAAAAGTTCGTAAAAAAGTTGAAAGAAAAATGTAAAGCGGTTATAGAACTTCTCTATTTTAAAGGTTATACACAAATTGAAGCTTCAGAAGCTCTCGACATGCCCGTGGGAACTATAAAAACCAGAAATCGCAACTGTATTAAAGAATTAAGAAACATGGTATTAGAATAAGATGGATATACAAGCTTACATAGAATCTGGAATTTTAGAGCTATATGTAGCAGGTGCCCTTTCTGAAACACAAAATAAGGAAGTCTACAACCTCATGCTGCAATATCCTGAAATATTACAAGAAGTATTAGACATTGAAGTAGCCGTAATTAAACTTACAGCATCAGTTTCTCCAGTAAAAATTAATGATAACATTTTAAAGGCTATAAAAGCCCATTTAGGATTAAACGAAACAGACAATAAAGTTGTATCATTACCAAGATACAACTGGATAAGCTACACCGGTTGGGCAGCTTCGATTATCCTAGCCTTTGGTTTATTTTGGACCATAACACAAAACAAGCAGTTACAATCCGATATTCAGATAAGTAAAACACAACAGGAATTATTAGAAACCCAAATTTCCAATGCGAATAACAGTTTGGAAGAAGCCAATACTTTAATTTCTGTATTACGTGATAACAATATTACGAAGATACCATTAGCTGGTCAGGGAAATTTTGCCAGCACCTTTGCTAATGTGTATTGGGATAAAGCTAACGAGCGTATTTATTTAGACGCCCAAGGATTACCGGAACCTCCTGAAGGAAAAGTATATCAGGTTTGGTCTTTAACTTTAAGTCCGTTAACACCTACCAGCTTAGGCACTATAGACGATTTTATAACCGACGACAATAAAATATTCGAGATTGAAAACGCGAATGCAAGTGAGGCCTTTGGTATTACTTTAGAGCCAGCAGGCGGTAGCGAAACACCAACCATGGAATTCCTTTATACACTTGGTGTTGTTAATGCGAGTTAATTAAAAAACTAATAATTAAATTCTTAAAAAATATCCTCTAACGCTTTTAGGGGATATTTTTTTACATTTTTCATATTGTAAGAATATTAAGTATATTTATAAATAAGTATACTTACACATCTACTTTATCACATTTAATACTTAGCTATGAAAAAACTTATAATCATAATTCTAAGCATTAGCCTTTACTGTTGCGAAAAGGATAATAATATTATAATTGACCCTTTAGAATTATCCAATTTTAATATTAAAAATGAAAGTGATAGCGATTTAAATTTAGAATTCATTTTATCTAATGATTATTTGAATGAGAAAAAAAAAGAATCAATTGGAACTAAAGAATCGAAAATAATTTATGAAGCTAAACAAATTGGAGGTTTTGCTTTTCCTGACCAAACTTTTAAAGAGATAAAATTTTATACAACTGAACAGGGTACAAAAACATTGATTCACACTATCTCTCCAATAATAAATGAAGACTGGATAATGCTTCTGAATGGAAATCATTCTGAAAATCCAGTACATTTTGAATTAACAATAACAAATGAGATTATTAATTAAATCCAAACAACTGAAAAAAAATCCTAATTAATTTTAAATCAAGATACGCAACCATCTTTTAATATTCGCATCTAAACCATAAAGCCTCGACATGACATTACGAATTTTACTATTTCCGGTATTACTACTTTTAGTTGGTTGCGATACAAAATCTGATGATCCTATTACAGCCGACGAATCATTACTTCTAGGAACATGGAAACATACCCAATCTTACATTAGTTCAGGTGGGTCTCAATATTGGGTAGATCAGGAAAACGGAAAAGTTTTTGAGTTTTTTGAAAACGGTATATTTTCTTCAGATATGTTTGCTGAATGTTCGATTGGAGATTTTTCAATAGAAGAGCATCAATTACTATTAAAATATAACTGCCCGGACTTTACTAGCGAAACCGAAAATGATGATGGTTTTATTACCTACACCTTAGAATTCTATTCATTATTTTATCCTTATTCCAACCAGCGGACCAGTTTGTGTAGAAGGTTGCAATTTTAAATATGAAAAGCAAAACTAAATCCACGCTTTTTAAACCTAAATAAAACTCGTATTCCTTTAACTCTTACTTTCAATTATTTTACTTTTGCTCTAAGTAAAACATTATAAAAACACGAGGTGTATGATTAGTTACACATCAATAAATAAAGAAAATGAGTATGAAAAATTCTAATTTTTCAAGACAAGAAGAAAATAATAATGTGTGGTTAACCAAACAAGACAGTAGCAATTTTAATATAACAGATTATGGTGTAACACCAACTGTCTTTAACACCGAAGCTGAGGTTGGTCAGGCCATGTTAAATGAATTATACAAAACAGCTGAAGCTAAAGAAGGGGATATTAACATCGCGTTACTTGGTGGTCGAGGCGCACAACAATTGCATCGTTTACTTGGAGAATTAGCAAAATCTGGCGAGCAAGATACTTTATTAGCACGATTGAATGTATTCACTCAGGATGCTTTAGCGCCTATGGGCATGGTAAACGGCCTTAGTTTTGTTCGTGATTTTGAGCGTATTTTAGGTGATGCTTTTTTTAAAAAAATTAAAAGCTTTACCCCTATGAAAACCGATACTCCTGATTTAGAATCTGCCCTTATAGAGTATCTTACAAAACTTGAAAATTTAGGAGGGCTGGATATCTTTTTTATAGGTCATGGTCCTGAAGAAAATAAGGCGTCTCATCTGGCTTATATTAAACCATTTTCGGGAGCACAATACCACCATGTAGCAGGAATTATACCTATTTCAAATAGCATTTTAGAGCATCATATCAGTAAGTTTAAAGCAGGTGGAAGTGTTGTAAGTGAATATGATGAACAGGAATGTCGTTCTGCCGAATACATTCTTACCTTAGGTCCTGCTGCGATTTTACAAGCTAAAAAGGTCGTACAGTCTGTGGTGGATGCCGACTCTGCTCCTACCAAAGTACAAACCTATGCTAATGTTTTAAACACAACATTAAGTTCTAATCCTGAAGAAGCAATGCATCAATTAAACGCCAACCCCGGCTTATGGATTAGATTACACGCCAATGCAAAATCATTTGTGTTATCTAATTTAGGTGTTTAAATTAACAAGAATTCTCAATAAATTTCAAGCCTGTTCTAGATAGAAACAGGCTTTTTTAATAGAAAATAGTATATTCACACCCAAAATTATTGTGTTCGTACACAGAATTAAAACAAAACCTAAAATTTTATAATGAAAATACATTTTAAAAAATCGTATTTAATTTTAACCTTTTTATCTACATTTTGCCTATCTGTCTTTTCCTTTGCACAGAAAAAGCAACCAAATATTATCGTCTTTCTGGTAGACGATATGGGGTTAATGGATACCTCTGTCCCATTTTTAGTAGATGCAAATGGTCAACCCAAAAAATATAAGCTGAACGACTACTATATTACACCCAATATGGAAAAGTTAGCAAAGCAGGGCGTCCGCTTTACTAATTTCTATGCGCATTCGGTGTGTTCTCCAACACGTGCATCCATACTAACAGGTCAAAATTCTGCTCGCCATGGCACAACAAACTGGATTCATTTAGAACATAATAACAAAAATACATACGGTCCTTCTGATTGGAACTGGGAAGGCTTAAATAAATCTTCTATTACATTACCTCGTTTATTACAATCGGCTGGATATAAAACCATTCATGTCGGTAAAGCTCATTTCGGTCCTATTGGATACGAAGGCGAAAATCCTATTAATTTAGGATTCGATGTTAATGTAGGTGGCTCAGGAGCCGGACATCCTGGAAGTTATTATGGACGTGATGGTTATGGTAAACTAAACGGACAAAAATCTCGAGCTGTACCTGGATTAGATGAATACTGGAAAGACGATATTTTTTTAACAGAAGCCCTAACCAGAGAGGCAAACAAAAAAATTACAGATGCTAAAAATGAAGGCAAACCCTTCTTTTTATATATGTCACACTATGCGGTTCATCAACCATTTCAACCAGACCCTAGATTTGCGGAACATTATAAAAACTCAGGTAAAGATGAAAAAGCTCAGGCTTATGCCACTTTAATTGAAGGTATGGATAAATCTCTTGGAGATATTGTTAAACATGTTAAAGACTTAGGACTGGGAGAAAACACACTTATTCTATTTTTAGGTGACAACGGCTCGGATGCTCCTCTTCCCATAACTAATGACTATAGCAGTTCTGAACCTTTACGAGGAAAAAAAGCCATGCACTGGGAAGGTGGCATGCGGGTACCATTTATTGCTTCATGGGTAACTCCAGATAACCAAATTAAACTTCAAAAGAAATTAAAAATTTCTGAGAATCAAACCGAGAATCAAATGGGAACTATTTTAGACCTGTTCCCTACCATTTGTAATTTAGCAGATGTAAATATTCCCGAATCATATATTTTAGATGGTTTCAATTTACAAAAGCAACTTAAAGGTAAAACCAATAAAAAACGAGACAATAGTTTCCTTAACCATTTTCCTCATGATCATCGCACACCATATTTTACAAGTTTGGTGAATGATAACTGGAAAGTTGTTTACCATTTTCAAATCGAAGGTTCGCCAAAATATGAGTTGTATAATTTAAGTAACGATCCGTTTGAAGCAACCAATTTAGCCGATTCTAATCCACAACAGTTAAAAGTTATGATGACGCTTTTACAGGAGGATATGTACAACAAACATGCCTTATACCCTGAAAAAGACGGACAAATCTTAAAAATTATTCAACCTTAACAAAAAATCAATCTTCATAAAAAAAGCCTTGAAACCTTATAAGTTTTGAGGCTTTTTTTTGCGTGAAACGAAAAAACATTGAAAATATCTTTTCTCTATTTTATATTAATCGTAATATTGCAATAAAACAATAAATATGGGATTAGCTAAAACTGAAATATTTACCGATTCACAAAATGAAATTGCTCTGTTCGCAAAAGCTTTCGGGCATCCGGCTCGTGTGGCTATTCTACAACATTTATTTAAAATCAACGCTTGCGTATGTGGCGATTTGGTAGACGAAATTGGTTTAGCGCAACCCACAATTTCACAACATTTAAAAGAATTAAAACATTTAGGATTAATTAAAGGTTCGGTTGAAGGTACCAGCGTATGCTATTGCATCAATCCAGAAGTATGGACTAAAATGAAAGTTGTAATGACCGAGTTTTTAGATCAGGATTTACCAAAAACATCTTGTTGTTAATCTTAAAACACCAATTTTAAAAACATTGTATTATGAAACTATCTGAAGTTAAATCAGCCTTACAAAATTTGGAAACCATCGCGTTTCAATTACCAAACGGAGATTTAGTGCCATCTCATTTTCATGTCACCGAAATAGGTAGAATAAATAAAACCTTTATCGACTGTGGCGGAACAGTTAGACATGAAAATATAGTGAATTTTCAACTATGGAATGCCAATGATTACGACCACCGTTTACATCCTGAAAAACTATTACACATCATTGAGCTTTCAGAAAACACACTAAACATAGAAGATTCTGAAATTGAAGTAGAATATCAAGGTGATACCATTGGTAAGTTCGGATTGGATTTTGACGGTACTACTTTCTTATTAACCAATAAACAAACCGATTGTTTAGCGAAAGATAAATGTGGCGTTCCAGCCGAAAACAAAAAATAAAATTATCAGACTTACAACCTGTAAACACTTGTGTTCCGGGAAGCGGTTGTTGTTAATTTATACATATTAAGAGATTATTTTTAAAACATGGCATTATACCAAAACATTGCACAAACTTTACAAAATTTAACTGTAAATACTATAAGTGAAACACGTAAAGAAACCTTAAAACCTTTAATCGATTTCATTCAGGAGAAAGTATCAAATGAAAAAGAAGTACGTTTAAACTTTATTTGCACACACAACTCCAGACGCAGTCACCTATCTCAGGTTTGGGCACAAACTATAGCGTATCATTTCAACATAAAAAATGTTTTTTGTTATTCGGGAGGTACTGAAGCTACTGCTCTATTCCCAATGGCTGCAGAAACATTGAAAAACACAGGTTTCAATATTCAAACAATTGCTGAAGGTAACAACCCTATTTATAGTATTAAATATGCTGAAGATGAACATCCGGTTATTGGCTTTTCTAAAACTTATGATGATGCGTTTAATCCGCAATCTGAATTTGCTGCGATTATGACCTGCTCTTCTGCCGATAAAGGTTGTCCGATAATTTTAGGCGCTGAAAAACGTATTCGAATTACTTTTGAAGACCCAAAAGCGTTCGATAACACACCGCAACAAGCTGAGAAATACAAAGAGCGTAGCCTTCAAATAGCCACGGAATTATTCTATGTGTTTTCACAAATTAAAGCGTAATCATGGCGACAAAAAAATTAAGTTTTTTAGATAGAAACCTAACCTTATGGATTTTCGTTGCCATGGCGTTAGGTGTTGGCTTAGGCTATTTTTTTCCTAAATTTCCAGATGTTATCAACGCTATGAGTAGCGGCACTACCAATATCCCTATTGCCATCGGACTCATTTTAATGATGTACCCGCCATTGGCAAAAGTAAATTACAGCCTGTTACCTGCGGTGTTTAAAAACACCAAAATCTTATCGGTATCGCTAATTCTAAACTGGGTTATTGGTCCGGTTTTAATGTTCATTCTAGCCATTACATTTTTAAGAGACTATCCGGAGTATATGGTCGGTTTAATTTTAATAGGTCTGGCACGATGTATTGCCATGGTATTAGTTTGGAATGATTTAGCAGAAGGCAGTAGCGAATACGGCGCTGGTTTAGTAGCTCTTAACAGTATTTTTCAAGTGTTTGCCTATAGTTTTTATGCCTGGATATTTATTACTGTTTTACCCCCTTACTTCGGATTTAAAGGGGCCATTGTTGATATTTCTATAGGAACCATTGCTGAAAGCGTTGCTATTTACTTAGGTATTCCGTTTGCATTGGGTATTCTAAGCAGACAAATTTTAGTAAAATTGAAAGGTGAAGAATGGTATACCAAAACCTTTATTCCAACCATTTCTCCCCTTACCCTAATCGCTTTATTGTTTACTATTATCGTGATGTTCTCTTTAAAAGGTGAACTTATAGTTGAAATCCCAATGGATGTGTTAATCATTGCTGTCCCATTATTGATATACTTTGCCTTAATGTTTATTATTGGCTTTTTCTTTACAAAAGCCATGGGGGGCACTTACGATAAAACCGCTTCTGTGGCTTTTACTGCTGCTGGAAACAATTTTGAATTAGCCATTGCTGTTGCTATTGCCGTTTTCGGATTAAATTCCGGGCAGGCTTTTGCTGGAGTTATAGGACCTTTAGTAGAAGTTCCAGCATTAATTCTATTGGTACGTGTATCATTCTGGTTACGTAAAAAATACTTTGTAAACGCTACAAATTAGCATGTATATAAAATAAAAGCGGCTCAACCACGAGCCGCTTTCCCTAACAAAAAACCCAAAAAACCAAATAGGACAATCAATCCTACCGGTCCCTTGAAAATCAATTTTCCTTTTTCATATTATTAATTCTTTCTTCCTTTGTTAGCTACTATTAATCAACTCTTGAAGGATTCCATATTCTACTCACAATCTTTGCGCTTCCTTCGGTTGTATTTGTTAGTAAGACACCCTTATTTCATTTTACCCTAAATTATTTTTTAAAATTTATAAGAAATTGTTCCTTTTATAAAAAATGGCGTTCCCGGTGTAAAGTGAATTTCTTCAACCGGAGACGTTTCATTAAATAATCTCGATTCGGTAGCAAACTGTGTTTCATTCCATTCGGTATCGAATAGGTTTTCTACAATCACTCCTACAGTTACTTTATTAAACGTATAATTCGTGTTAAAATCGGTTACAAAATAACCTTTGGCTACAATACTGTTATCCTCATTTGCTGGTCGGTCATCAACATACCTATAGCGTAATCCTCCCGAAAACCCATTCAAATTATCTACCGCCAGTCCACCTGCAAAAGTAAAATCTGGTGCTAAAGGAATATAGTTTTCTCCTTCAGAATCTTCAGTACTTCTGGCATGTGTTACAGTAGCGTCAGAATCAAAATACAACCAATCGGTTAACTGGTAACGCAATCCAAAATCGACACCATAACGCTCTGTTTTTCCACTTGGTTCTACAATTCCCGCATCGCCCACATAAACAAACTCTTGTTCTAAAAACAAATACCATAATGCCGAATTAACAATTAACTTTGGAAACGGTTTCCAAACACTTCCAAAATCGGCGCCATACGAACGTGGTAAAATATCTTTCCCCATTTGACTTACCACTACTCGCGTGTCGTTGGAGTGAAATCCTAACCCCGATTTTAAATACACTTGTAAATTGGTTAAAGCATCGTAATAGAAATTTAGTTTAGGACTTACGATGGTTTTCGTTTCAGCCTGTGTACTGTAACCATCCTCTAACTTATCATTATACATGAACTTAAAATAATCTAATCGCAACGCCGGTGCTATTTTCAACTTCCCAAAATCGAACTGAGCATTAGTAAACGCACTTATATTCGTTTGATTTAAATCCCCCAATTGTATTTGCTCTAAAGTTGTTTTTCTATTTAGCGTATGCGACAATTCTATATCATTAATAATGTCGTGACGCAAACTGGCTCCCGAAGTCAATGTTAATCCGACATCGCCTAAAAGTAATTCCTGATTTAAGGCTGTGTTGAAGCCAAAAATATGACGGTCTTCCTGTTGTTTAATTTGGTCGCCATTTACAGGATCCTCTAAAAAGAAGGTAAAATTGGAATACAATTCAAATCCGTAATGCGAGTAAAAGGCATTACTTTTCAACATGGAATGGTCGGACACGTGCTTATTAAATTCTACATTAAAATTGGTGCGTTCGGTCGTTCCGCCTTCAGTATCATCAATGGCTCCGAATCGAGTAATACTTCCATCATCAACAGCACGTTGCGGAATTTGCCCTGAAGCATCCCAACGGCTCGTAAAGTGCGATAAGGTAACCGATACCTTATCATTATTTGGTGAATAGCTGGTAAATTTCCCGAACAGATTTAATCTGTTAAAGTTTTGTGGTGATTCATATGGCCCATCGGTAGCGATATATTCGGTAGCGATATAGGCATTTTTATCGGTATCATGTTCTAATAAATTGAACATTCCAAGTGTTCGTAGGGTATTAAAATCACCAACCGTTAAGCCTATTGAACTTTCTTTTAAGTAATCTCTGGTTGAAAAATCAACGTAGCCTGCAGTTGCAAAATCACCGCGATTGGCATAGTATGATCCTTTACCAAAGTCTATTTTATTTACCGTTTCCGGAATAATAAAATGCAAATCACTATACCCCTGACCGTGAGCGTGGGATACCATATTTACCGGCATTCCATCAACTGACAGTGAGATATCGGTACCATGATCGATATCGAAACCGCGTAAAAAGATTTGCTCTGCTTTTCCTCCACCGGCATGTTGACCAATAATTAAACCCGGTACTTTTCTCAAAATTTCCTGAGACGAGTTTACCGGATTTGTTTTTAAATCTAATCGGGAAATAGTACTTACCGGATTAACAGTTTCGTTGATGACTAACTCACTTAATTGAAATGATTTCTCTTCTAAAATAATGGTCTGTTTCGAGTTAAAACTTGAGTCACTAACTACAAAATACCTGTTTTTATATCCTAACAACCCTATCTTCAAAGAATCTCCATTGGAACAATTATCGATAACAAATACACCATTTTCGGAAGAGTGCGCGTGACTTTTAGAATTTAAATTGTAAACATACGCCGCCTCTAATGGTTGTTTAACACTGTTTGCCACAACACCTTTTATTTGTTGTGAAAAACTAAATTTTGTACACATTATGGCTGAAAATAGCGTTATCAGTTTTAATACGTTCATGGTTGATTTTGGGTTAAATATTTCTGACATCTTTTTCGGTTAATGGACCTAATTCAAAAATACTTTCCAGCAAATCCTTTTTCAAAATTTTTGCCTCTTTTAACTTATTATTAGCTTTATAAACTTCTGCAAGATGTAATAAGGTCTGTGGCTCGTAGGTTTGGTTTGCGACATGCTCCCTCATAATTTTTAATGCCTTTCTTTTAAACCCTTGTTTAAAATAAGTCCAGGCTAATAACCCGTAGGATTGTGGTGTTGGTCTATTATTCACTTCGGTTTCTGCCAGTACTAGAGCTTCATTTAATTTTTCGAAGGTTTCTGTGTAAACCATAACATTGTAAGTGTTGTACATATCACCATATAACGGATTGTTCACAGCTAGTTTGTAAGACTCTAATTCTTTTTGATATAAATCTAAATCTCCTTTAAACTTGGCTATTTCCGCTTTTAACAAGTAATAATCAGGGGCATGATAGGTTTGCGAAACCGTATTTAAAATACGGAGGGCTTCGTCTGGATTTTTTTCATGAGAGTACACAATCCAGGCAATACCGCGTTTCGCATACGCATCATCCGGACTCAATTCCAAGGCTTTTAAAAAGTGATTATAAGACGCTTGAATATTTCCGCTGTGACCATAAAAATCAGCTAGATTGGTGTAAATCCACTGTTTGGAACTTGCGATATTCGATTGTTCTGCTTTCACCTTAGCCTGTTCCAGATATTTAATGGCCGCATTCAAATCACCTCGATGGTCAGACCACTTGGCTACTCGAATTAAATAATCGAAATCGGCATCATTGCTAAATTTGTCTAGGTAACTTTTTGCTTGTTTATAGTTACCTAATTCTAAATGCACATCGAACAACATTTTTTGGGTACCTTCAAGCTTATCTCCTATTTCTTCAGCTTTTTCGAGCAACATTAAAGCTTCCTTAAATTTATGTTGTGAAATGTAGTTTGCTGCAAGTCCTCTTAAATATGAAGAATTTGAATAGTTTGTTTTCTTATTTAGATTTTGGTAGACATCTTGGGCTTTTTTAAGATACTCAATTTCGCCGGTTGTACTAAATAATTGGCTGTATGCTGAGGCTATTTTTGATAGATACGGGAATTGATTCGGGGTTTGGGTAAATTTCTCCTGCCAAAAGGTTAAATCTTCTAAAACCTGTTCCTTTACTGTGGCATTCGTAGTTTCCAGGTAAACATTATACTCTTTGGTATCTGTTACTTTTTTTGAAGAGATAGTACAGCTTGACAGTAATGCAAGCATACAAAAGATGGTTAGATATTGGTATTTCATGGTCTTTGTTTTTTAGGTTATTGTTTGTTAGAGAAACTCAGAAACAAAGAGCGAACCCTTTGCTTCTGAATTAAGTTTAAGCTTCTACCATGGTGAAGCCAGATAAGGAAATGAGGCTAAAAAAGGTTTATCGTTAGCATCGACATTATCGTCTGATAGTCCTGGATTTTCAGAAAAGTCTTCTCCTCCAAAAATTAACAAGAGTTCTACCGTAATCACATCGTCGGCTAAATTTCTTCCGGTTAACACATTAGTGCCATCGTAAAATGTTGTAGTTCCGTCTAAAGAAACATTTAAAACATCGGTTGCCAATACTCCTGTAAAGGTTGCCGCATCTAAACCTAGGGCATTGGTATCTTCTGCATTTGCAAAAGCAGGACTTAATCCTTCTAAATTAGCCTGAAACATACTTTGGAACGAGGCATTTTGCATCGATGGTATGGTAACATTAAACATATCTTTACTTGATAGAGACACGAATACGGTATTTACCGCTGGTCTTCCCATTTGGTCTTCCTGCATGTAGGTTCCTGCTAAATTTGGAAGTCCGTTTTCATTTTTCATATCGTCGTCGTCACTACAGTTAAATGCTACAAATGGCATCACTAAAAGTGCTAGGATTAATTTTATATTTTTCATAATGTTCTGTATTTCGTTTTTTAAGTCTTTTTATTGCTTTCTTTTTGATTCTACCCAGGCATTAATAGTTCCACTACCACCTATTGTAGATTTAGGTACTTCAACCACTACCGACATCACATTGGTTCCTGCGAATGTATCGGAAGCCATACCATCAGGTAAAAAAGCACCTTCTTCCATACCATCGCCATCATCATCACCTGGAGTTACAATTTGAACAAATCTTGCAAAATCCATAAAGAACGGGTCATCTCTTGGTCCGGCAAATACTTTAATACCATTTTTCATTCCCACCATAGCATCCATGCCGTAGCTCGTAATATTCGCAACTGTTGCATTATACACATCGTTTGTACCAACCATACTGTTTAATCCTGTTTGTGTCGGCATTTTTGGCCCGATAACATACATTTTACCATCCTTAGGAATGGCTTGAATTACATAATCTTCGACATAATCATTATCGTAATCGATATTAAACTCAATCATGACACTTTCGTCGAAACTTGCCGACGCTGTGTTTGCCGGACTCAATAAGCCCTGAACATTAGCCACAAATACCAGATTATTGGCATCTTCACCTTGAAAGGCATAAAAATCGGTAATGTCGCTAGAGCCACCCTGCACGGCCGGTGCATCAATATGGTCTGCAGCAACTACGAAGTAACCAGCAACCGCTACTACTCCAATTCCAAAAACTGTTTTTAACTTTTTCATACGTTTATTAATTAGTTATTTACTCGGTTTCAAGCATACCTACGCAAAAAAGAAAAACTCGGTTTTGTTAAAATTTTGTTAAAGGAAATAATTACGAAATATTCCATGAAAACATTACATTTACATCAACAAAATCGCATGCTATGAATCCATCTGCAAATGGTTGGATAAAAAAATTACTAAAGGAAGCTAAGACTAACCACCGGTTTCTTGACTTAGACGACGAAGGCTTTTATCAGGCGCTAAGATCTTGTGGCTTTATTTATGGCAGTAACTTAGATGTGGTTTTAAACATCTTCGCAAAAGAAGATTTAATCGAGGAAGAACTTTGTAAAATCAATCTGTGTTTGGCATTACTTCAAACGTATAACCATTCGAAAACCGACATTCCTTTTGTTGATAGTGTTATCGATTTTTATACAGAAATAAGCGAAAAGAAAGCCTCTTTTTTTGGTGAGTTACTAGGCGGTAAAAAATCGAATGAACAGCTTGAAAAGTTAATACACAAGCGTATTCAGATAGATGCAAACATCATTACCAAAAACTTTAATTACTTCATAATTAATGCGCTTTTATATATTGATGTGTTGGCATATGATAATTATTTAAGAAAAAAGCATATTTCTAAAACTTATATTAAAAACATAGAAGCTTCTATTGAATGCGTTTCTTTAGATGTATTAAATGCGAAAGAAGACAAAAACCAATACGATGAAAGTTTAATACGACTCATTGAATCGTCTCTGCGTTTTCAGGATCACACACATATTACTTATGAAGACGCCATCTCAAATATTAAAACACCTTTAGAAAAGCAATATATTTTAGACCTGGCATGTATGGCAGCATGGACCGATAAAACGATTGATAGTACTGAAAAACGTTTTTTAATTCAATTAGGTCAGGATTTTAATATTGACACCCAACTGATAAAACAATCGCTGGAAACAGTTAACAGTTTTTATACCACAAACAAAGAGAATATTGCCGTTTTAGGTTCTAAAAATATTGTTCAGAGTTTTTACAATAACTCGAGCAAAATGGTGAAAAAATTAATTATCCGAAACAGCAAACGTTTATATAAAGAGTTAAAAGACAGTAAAGAACTGATGGTACTTTTAACACAATCGACCGTAAGAGACTTAACAGCTGAAGAACAAAAGAAAGTTCAGGACCAATTACTAGATATTTTTAAATCGATACCAAGTCTGGCTATTTTTTTACTTCCGGGTGGTGCTATTTTATTGCCTTTAGTGGTTAAGTTTATCCCTAAACTCCTGCCTTCTGCTTTTGATGAGAATAGAATTGAAGAGGATTAATCTCAAGATTCTAACCACTCTTTAAAATCTTTAACCCGCTCTCTGGCTACAATAACCTCATCGTCAGCATAACTATTTAGCTTAATTTGTAACCTGGAATTTGTGTAGCTAATCATATCTTTTATCGCATTAATATTGACGAAAAATTTACGATTTACTCTAAAAAACAGTTGTGGTTCCAGCTCACTTTCCAGACTTTCCAAAGTAATGTCAAGCAAATAATTTCTGCCGTCTTTGGTATGAATGTAAGACCCTTTATTTTCACTGTAAAAACATTCAATATCATCTACCGCAATTAACTTTAAATGCTGCCCTACTTTTACTGAAAATCGTTTTTTATATTCCCGATCTATCGGATTAACCAGCAACTTTTTAATATCGTTAAAATCTAAAGATACTGACTGCCTTTGTGGTAAACGTTCCTTGTATTTTTCAACGGCAGTCTGTAAATCATCTTCATCAATAGGTTTTAATAAATAATCGATGCTGTTTAGTTTAAAGGCTTGTAGCGCATATTCGTCGTAAGCTGTGGTGAAGATAACCGCACTTTTAATTGGAATCGTTTCAAAAATTTCGAACGATAAGCCATCACTCAGCTGAATATCTAAAAATATTAAATCGGGATGTGTATTGGCTTCAAACCAACTTAACGATTCTTCAACAGAATGCAACATGGTTTCCACTTCAATATTCAACTTTTCAAGCATGCGCTTTAATCGGCGTGCTGATGGTTTTTCGTCCTCTATAATAATTACGTGCATAGATATGTTTATTTAACAGACTTTGATTTTAACTATTCCCAGCGATTAATTCTATCCTTTTCGAGAAACTCTTTTATTTTACGATCCTCCCAGTTTTTCTTAAAAATAATTTTCCCTCTAAATACGTGCCAGCCATGAATGCCAATAAAAACTGTCCAGGCTACCAAAACGATGATATCAAACCAAAAGAAAAAATCTTTGTAAGGTCCATGCATGATATATAAATTATATACCAATAGCGCTACTAAAATAAAATATCCTACTAAATGAATATAAAATACTTTTAGGTTGTAAACCTTTTTTTCGGCTTTCAAAAAGGCTTCTTGATTTTTGTTATCTGTACTCATAGCTATTCAAATTTATGATGACTTTGTTCCTTTTCCATAAATTCCTGGATCTTGCGTTCTTCCCATTTTTTTCCAAAAATAAAATCCGGCCCATAAACACTTAAAAAATGAAATGCTAAACCAATACCCCAAAATAAGGCTGTAGCAAAAGTGCCAAAACTAAACAACTCTCCTCCATTAGAGACGATAACGATAATGATGAATATATTCACAATAATGTAACTAGCCAGGTGCCAGTAAAACCCTAATATTTTTTTTACTTTCTGTTTTGCACGTAAATAAGCTTCTTCTCTATAGAAACGTTCTTTTGAAGTTTCGTTATCGTATGATTCTAGTTCGTAATTTTTCATGATTTTTCATTTTATTATTTCCAGCCCTTGTTTTCTTCCTCTCGCATAAACTCCTCTATCTTTCGCTCTTCCCAATTTCGTCCCAAAAACTGATTGGAAACAAAAACTCTAAACGCCTGAATTGTTAAACCTAACCCCCAACCAAACATGGGGAACCAAAACCACTGAAATTCCCATGACGTTTTATAGTTTACAAAAATTAAAAAGGGAATAACTAAACAATAAGATACCAGACTATAATAAAAGCCTTTAAGTTCGTCTACATGATTTCGTGCTCTAACATAAGCATCGTCAATGGATTGGTTTGATTGTGTTCTCATAACTGATATTTGTTTTGTAAGCATTGGTATTGCAACGGCAAAACGGTTTGCTTGCTGATTGATGTTTACTTTTCTAGTGGTTAACAACTTATAACGCTGCATGATATTATTAAGCCCGACACCACTACTTTTCTTAACTATTTGCTTGGGTTGTAAATTATTTTCGACCACCAGATTATTACCGTCTTCATAAATTTTAATATGTAAAGGCTTGGCTGGTGTTACCATATTGTGTTTTATTGCATTTTCAAGTAATAATTGTAATGATAATGGTACTACTTTACTTTCCGGGTTGCTTGCCTGCTCTGGAATTGTAAAAATAATACTGTCTTCGAATCTCATTTTTAACAGCGACATATAAGTCTTTGCGAAATTAAGTTCTTCATCAACCGAAACCAGTTCTTTATTTTTCTGTTCCAGAACATAGCGATATACCTTCGACAAAGCCGCTGTAAATTTCTGGGCGTTCTCGGGGTTTTCATCTATTAAACTAGTAAGTACATTTAAACTGTTGAATAAAAAATGTGGATCTAACTGATTTTTTAAAGCATCGAATTTCGCTCTCGCCGTACCAGCAATAACCTTTTGCTCTTTAATTCTGTTTTGCTGATAGCGATTATAGAAATATATAAGATGAAAGATGACAACAATGATTAAGGTAATTATTAACCCAAAACCGTAATACTGAATTTTCTCGTGGTCTAAAAATTCTTTGAATGAATTACCATTGTATAACACCGATGTTCCGGCACGCAATAAAAACAAACCTGACAGCGTAACTACCACAGAGCCCAAAATTCCTAAAACAATACGTTTAACAGATTCGGTAGATTTCCACTTTAAAGTCTCCAGATACCCAAAGAATAACAAATTAGAATATCCTAAAACAAATGAGTATAACTGATAAAAAGCAAAGTTTACTAACGCTACTTTTATACTACCAAACTGCAATCCATTTTCAAGTAAATTACCTACTAAAAAAACGGCACACCCGATAAAAAACGTAATGATTATATTTTTAAATCCTTTTGCCATGTTCTTTGCTATACTTTGTTTTTATTAATCCTTAAATTTACTAAAAGCAGTAAAAACTAACAGATTATAATTACAAGACAAAAGTGCCAACTTACTTTGGCTTTCCGAAAAGAGTTTTACCGAACTGTCATTTTTAATATCTGAAGTGTAATCATTCGGTTTTAAATCAAAAAAAAGTCAATGAATACTGATGCTGCAATATTCATTGACTTTCTTAATTACCACTAAAATTAGCGGTAATCGTACTACATTACCTAATCGTTATTGTGTAGCACTGTATTTAAATACAATTGGCACGGCATAGTTTACTTTTACAGGTCTGCCACGTTGAGTACCTGGTTTCATTTTAGGTAATAGGCTTACTATTCGTTCGGCTTCTTTTTCTAAAATTTTATCTGGTCCTCTTGAACGTATTCCTGTTATATATCCTTTTTGATCTATGATAAAGACTACAGTAACACGACCTCCAATAGCCAAATCAAGTGCTGCTTCAGGGTAATGGAAATTATTTTTAACGTGCTCCAGCATTTTATCATTAAAACACTTAACGGTAGCAGCTTTAGATTTGCCTTCACAACCTGGAAATACAGGAACATTCTCAATAACTGAAAATGGCACCTCTACATCTTCGGCAACTTCAGCAACCTGTACATCAGAAACGCCTAAATCTGTATCGCCATACTCAACAATAGCATCTGTTTGAGTCACTTCGGTACTTTCAAAAATAGTTTCTTCTATAATTTCTTCGTCCTCAACTATTTCAACACTCTCAGTTACAATAGCTGGTGGCGGTGGTGGTGGCGGTAATGTTTGTGTATATTGCACAATAGGAATTTCTTCCTCGGTTTGAGCCTGCATATTAACATATCCTATATCTACATCTTCTGTTTCAAAGGTTTTATATTCTAAGGCTTGCCAAGACAAAAATAGCATGATATTAAGCCCGATAGCAAAATATAAACCGCTATTTCTGCCAATTTCTACATCGGGATTTTTTTTAGGTAACATAGTTGTTTATTTATAGTAGTAAAATTAGTCTATATGCCCGATTCCTACTATGACATTTATCATATGCCACCTATAAAATTTACTACATAAAAAGTAGACTTTATCCTTCTACACGTTGTCTTCTAAGGAGTATTTTAGCATAATCACGACTCTCTTTGTCACCGTAATCGCGGTAAGCTCGTTGTGCCCATTGCAAAGCCAAATCTGTATCACCTAAAACCTCATAAGAAACGGCTATATTATGAGCTGCTCGCCCAGCCGATTTGCTTCTAGGATTTTCATCAACAATACGTTTCCAGACAGCTATCGCATCATTCCATTTAGCGACTTCGGCAGAGCGCCATCCGGCTCCAAACAAATCCTTATCGCGACCTTTTCCCTTTTTATACATATCGCGTTTTACACGATAGTAGCTTGGTAAAAACCGGTTGATATAATCAAAGCCTGCAGCATAGGCGGTTTCCCCTAAAGCATTTATTGGGGCCACACCATTTACTAAATCGAAATTCATATAATGTGTTTGCTGAAACTGATCGATAATCGTTTTGGTATACGGATCGTACAATCGCCAGTAACTTCGAACATTTACACGAGCACCGGTTGGAATTCTGGCACTTGGTTTTCCTGTGGTAATTACAGCATTAACCTGATCGACCACCGCAGAACGTATTAAATCGGAATTAGAATCGAAGTTTTCCAAAACCAGTAACACATCGGCATTCGATTTTTCGCATATTTCAGTCACTTTTTCCCAAGGCAATAATTCGGGTGTTAATCTTGTTCCTGTTCCGTACAAACGTAAAGTATCCGGCATGATAATCTGGATATGGCTTTTATTCTGAATACCATCATAAACACCTTTCATGGCTTCATCTGAAGCTATTCGGTCTGAGCCCATAACTTCTCCGGTAGTAATGGCCTCCATGGTTTCAGCATTTTTATCTTCATCTTTGGTTAACGACCGATTCACCAAAACCACATTGGATACATTGTCTGGAAGTATAACTAACGGTTCCTGTGGATAATTTAAATTTACATAGCCCGAAGTTCCGCAAGACGTTAAGCTAAGAGCAATTATTCCTGATAATAAAAAGTAGATATTTTTCATGTCTTTTGGGTTTAAGTTTCTCAGGTTAAAACAAGAAATATGCCATTTCTGTTTTAAAGCTCTGTTTTACCGAATGCTATATTACTAATATTTTTGATTTTATACCCCTATTATCATTCCTAACCATATTATCAAAAATATTATTTTTATAAAGTTGTAACGTTTTAAAACTTTAAGCTACTTACAGTATAACTAAACCACTAATTTGAAAAAAGAACTAGAACATAGTTTTGTTGAATTACTAGAAAAGCATCAGAATATTGTGCATAAGGTATGCCGGTTGTACACTAATAATTACGATGCTCATAACGATTTATTTCAGGAAATAACCATACAACTCTGGAAAGCCTACCCTAAGTTTAGAGGTGATGCAAAATTCAGTACCTGGATGTATCGTGTAAGTCTGAACACAGCCATTACATTATACCGAAAATCGAAGCGCAGCATCAACACACAAGACTTTGAAGGCGTTGAGTTTAAAATAAAATCTGAAGCTTATGATGATACCGAAGAAGAACAATTAAAAATTCTATACAAAGCCATACATCAACTTAATGATATAGAAAAAGCCCTGATATTTCTGTATTTAGAAGATAAAGACTATCGAGAAATAAGTGAAACTTTAGGAATTAGCGAGGTGAATGCACGAGTGAAAATGAACCGAATTAAAACCAAACTAAAAACCATATTAAATCCGTAAGCTATGGATGAATTAGATTTACTAAAAAAAGACTGGAACAAACAGTCCGACCACAATAAACTATCTGCAAAAGATATTTACCCGATGCTACTTAAAAAATCGTCTTCCATCGTTAAGACCTTATTTTATATTAGCATTGCCGAGCTGGCCTTTTGGATTATAATAAACTTCATCCCCTATTTTGCTTCCGATGGCTATAAAGCCAAACTCGATTCAATTTACACTAACGAATATGTCTTTGGTGCCATTACCACCATTAGCTATGGCATTATTTTCCTATTCATTTATCTGCTCTATAAAGCCTACAAAGCTATTTCGGTGACCGATAGTGTTAAAAACCTAATGAAAAGCATAATTAAGACTCGTAAAATTATCAAATACTACGTGATTTATAATTTGGTTGTTGCCGGAGTCTCACTACTAATTGGCTTTTATTATGCCTTTACCCACGACCCGGAACTTATAGACAAGTTTGCAGATTTAACCACCAAGCAAGTAGTTTTTATCTCTATGCTTGTAGTCGTTTTTACAGTGGTATTTGTACTTATTTTATGGCTATTTTATCGCCTTATCTACGGTTTACTACTTAAGCGTTTAAATAGTAATTATCAGGAATTAAAGAAACTGGAAGTTTAATCTTTTAGGCGTTACCCTTCGCTAAACTCAGGGTAGTGCTTTACGCGCTACACGGTAGCATGCTTCAAATACTTTCGTATTCACGATTTCCTTTTTATAACAATAAGAGTTTATGAGTAATCCCTAATGTGAATAGTGAAGTTATAAAATAGAACAGGTCAAAGAAGTGTCTAGAAATATAACCTGTCTAAACCTAAAATTCTTCTAACAGGTCAATAGGCATAACCTCACCAACCTGCATATTACTTAGGTGTATGTGTCCCACACGCACACGTACTAGTCGAAGTGTTGGAAAACCAACTGCCGAAGTCATTTTTCGAACCTGCCTGAACTTACCTTCGTTAAGGGTTACAGAAATCCAAGTGGTTGGTCCGTGACGGTCATCACGTATTTTTTTAGATCGCGTTGGTAAATCAGGTTCCGTTTCCAGTTTAAAAACTTTACAGGGTTTGGTTTGGTATTTCTTGCCGTCAAAGCCAATTTCAACTCCAGAGGCCATTTGCTGAATAGCGTCATCGGTTATAGCACCATTGACTAAGGCATAATATTCCTTATCGACTTTCTTACTGTTAATAAAGTCACTGGTTTTTCCATCGGTGGTTAAAAGCAGTAAACCTTCCGATTTTTCATCCAATCGACCAATCGACATAATGCCTTCAGGAAAATCGTGTAAGCTGCCTAAAAAATTCTTTTTTTGCTGTTTGCTGTCATTACTGTAAAACTGACTTAAAAACCCATAAGGCTTATAAATCATAAAGTGCTTGTGATCCATTCTAAACACTTTCTGTTAAAATACGATACACCAATTCTTTTGTTGGTGTTTGTCCGTTAATTTTGGCTTTTACATCTTCAAAAGTCACAACAAAGGTACATCCAGACTTGTAATCACTGCAACCGTAAGCCGATTTCCCTTTTATAATGGTACCCTGATGACATTTAGGACATTGTAATTCATCAGCATTTGAGTCGTTTGACGTAGCAACACTAGCTTCACTTGTTTTGGCTTTTCCTTTTTTAGGTTCTAACTTTAATTTAAAATCATCATCTAAACGCACAAGGCCTTCTACCGTTCCTGCATCGGTTTTAAAACCTTTCAAATTTACCGTCGATCCTTTTTGAAGTAATCTTACAAATTGTTTTTCAGAGATTTTCTTTCCGCTAAACTCAAATGGCATCACAAAATTACAACCTGATTTATAAGCGCTACAACCATAAGCTGTTTTCCCTTTTATTATCGTGCCCTCTTTACATTTCGGGCATGTTTCAGCTAAAATACCAGCCTGTTTTTTCTGCTCGGCTTTAACTTCGCGTTTCTTCACGGTTACGGCATGCGAAATGTTAGCACGAGTTGCTTCACTGCGCACCTCGTAAACCAAAGCATCTACCATGCGCTTCATATTTTTTATAAACGCTGCGGCACTGTACTCGCCTTTTTCAATATCTTTTAATTGCTTTTCCCAGCTACCGGTTAATTCCGCCGATTTTAATAAATCATTCTGAATCGTATCTATCAACTGAATTCCTGTAACGGTTGGCAATACCTGCTTTTTATTACGTTTAATGTATTTACGCTTAAATAAAGTCTCTATTATATTCGCCCGTGTTGAGGGACGACCAATACCGTTTTCTTTCATTAGCTCACGTAAATCGTCATCGTCTACCTGCTTTCCTGCAGTTTCCATAGCACGTAATAACGACGCCTCTGTGAATTGATTTGGCGGTTTGGTTTCCTTCTCTAAAAACGAAGGTTCATGCGGGCCTTTTTCACCTTTTTCAAAGCTTGGCAAAATACCGCTTTCCTTTTCTTTTTTATCCGGACTTTCAAAAACCACACGCCAGCCTTTCTTTAGTATTTCTTTACCTGTGGTTTTAAATGATACTTTATCGGCTTCTCCAATAACTGATGTATTCGCTACCAGACAGTCATCGTAAAACACAGCGACAAATCGCTTCACAATAATATCGTAAACCTGCTTTTGGTTGTATGGCAACTGCGACTGCATACCGGTGGGAATAATAGCATGGTGATCGGTAACTTTTTTGTCATTGAATACCTTGCTGGATTTCCTGATTTTCTTACCTAATAAGGGCTGCGTTAAGGCAGCATATTCGGTTAGATTTCTAAGAATGCCCTCAACTTTCGGATACACATCATTTGGTAAAAACGTCGTATCTACCCTTGGGTAAGTCACCACTTTTTGCTCATATAAACTCTGAACAATCTTCAAGGTATCTTCAGCTGAAAAACCAAATTTATTATTACAATACACCTGTAAGCCTGTTAAATCGAACAGTTTGGGTGCATATTCCTTTCCATCCTTCTTTTCAATGGAAACAATCTCGAAGTCACTTTCTTTAACGCGATTGGCTAAAACCTCCCCGTCTTCCTTCTTTAAAAAGCGGCCTTCCTCACAACTAAACAAAGTATCACGATACATGGTTTGTAATTCCCAATACGGCTGTGGCTTAAAGTTTTCAATTTCCTTGAAACGATTCACAACCATCGCCAAAGTTGGCGTTTGTACGCGCCCGATAGACAAAACCTGTTTGTATCCACCATGTTTTAAAGTGTATAAACGCGTGGCATTCATACCCAGTAACCAGTCACCGATCGCTCTGGAAAAACCGGCGTAATACAAATTATCATACTTTTCAGATGGCTTCAAGTTTTCAAAACCTTCTTTAATGGCTTCGGTGGTTAACGAAGAAATCCAAAGACGTTTCACTTCACCTTTGTAATTCGCTTCATTCATTACCCAACGCTGAATAAGCTCTCCTTCCTGCCCGGCATCCCCACAGTTTATAACCACATCGGCTTTTTCAAACAGACTTTTAACAATTTTAAATTGCTTTTGAATTCCTGAATTGGATACTACCTTCGTTTCAAACTTTTCAGGCAGCATAGGCAGATTATTCAAATCCCAGCTTTTCCAGTACGGTTTATAATCGTTAGGTTCCTTTAAAGTACACAAATGCCCGAAGGTATATGTTACTGCATAGCCATTCCCTTCGAAATACCCATCACGTTTGGTATTCGCTCCTAAAACAGTGGCTATTTCTCGCGCCACACTTGGTTTCTCGGCTATACAGACTTTCATTCGGTTTCACTAAATAAGAGCCCGCAAAATAGCAATTTTGAAGTAGTTTTTACAGAAGACTTATCAGGAGTTATTAACGAAATTAATCTCCAACCGTCTGCATAAAATCAGGGAAACCACTTGGCGTCCATTTTACTACTCTGGCTCTGGTTGCACGATTTGGATCTGATAGTTCATGCCCTTTAATTTCCTTGTAATCACGGGCATGGTAAATCATAATCAACTCTTTACCGTCTTCTGAAGTGGTGAATGAATTATGCCCTGGTCCGTAGCGTTTTACATCTTCGTTGGTATAAAATACGGGGCCAGGTGATTTATTCCAGTTTTTAAGATCTAAAAGGTCCTTATCTTCATCAATCCATAACAGACCAACACAATAATTATGATTGGTAGCACTCGCCGAATAAGTTACAAAAATTCTACCACCGTGTTTTATTACCGCAGGTCCTTCGTTTACATTGTATTTCATACGTTCCCAGCTAAATTCTGGTTCGGTAATTACTACTTCAGGCCCCACTAAAGTGGTTGGATTTTTCATTTCAGACAAGACCAATCCTGTTCCATGAGCTCCACCACGTACATTTTGCGCCCAAATCATATAACGTTTACCATTGTGTTCAAATGTTGTGGCATCTAAAGAAAAGGATTCTTGTTTAGCTTTTACCTGTCCTTCTTCTTTCCATGTGCCTTCCATTGGATCTTCTGAAGTGTTAGACAAAGCCCACATACGGATATTCCAGATATTTTCGGCTTCGCCAGCTGCAAAATAAATATACCAGACACCATCAATTTTGTGTAACTCCGGTGCCCAGATATGATGCCCCATCACACCAGTTTTATGCTTGGTCCACACCACTTTTTCTTCAGCTTCCTTTAAGCCGTTTATAGTTTTGGCTTGTCGAATAACAATTTTATCATATTCGGGAACGGTAGCAATCAAATAATAGGTTCCGTCATCGGTTTTAAACACCCAGGGATCGGCACGTTCTTCTGCTATTGGGTTATTAAATTGTTCGTTCTGCGCAAAAGACTGCAAGGGCAAAATAACAAAACATGCCAGAAAAAGTAGTGGTGATAAAAATTTCATATGTAGTTTAGTTTTAATAAAATATAATAAGTGACTAATTTACACTTTTTATTAAAACTTCCTAATTCCTCTTTAAAAAGTATAGGTTTTGGCCGGACTAAAATTATCATCAAATAATATTTCTGCATGACCACTGGCGGCATCGTAAGGCGCTTTTGCAACCATCGATGGATTGGACGGATAGGTTCCGTTTATATAAATCAGCTCCTTTAATTCTCCTTGAGACCTGGTTAAAATAATTTTCCAACCATTTTTCATAGTCTGCTCTATCCAAATTGGTGTACTGGTTACGGTAAACTTAGTGATTGGTTTTAGTTCAGGGCTTAATAGTAGCAGGGTACATCCGCCTGTTCCACAAAAATAAGACGTCATAAAATTAACAAAGACCTCATTGTTTCCATCATTATTCAAATCGATTTGATAAAGCTGAAACTTGCGTTGTGATTCATCAATAATATTCAGATCACCTTCAGATAAATACTGAGTTGTTATAAAATCCTTTATTTGTTCCGCCAGCGTATAATTTACACTTTGTGGAGTAAAGATTTCTTTGGGCTCTTCATTTTTAACCTCAACCTGTTCAACTTGCTCTACTATAGGTTCAGTAACTTGATTCTCTATCTTCTTTTTACAGGTATACAAGACACTAACAACGACAAACAATAAAAGTACATTTTTCATGAATTATTAATTTTAGAAACCTATCCTAAATTTAATCAAATTCTTTAAAAAACGAATATGAAGAAACTATTTACTGGTATCGATAGCCAATACCATATCTTTACTTTTAACTTTTTTAGACATGAAAAAGAACAGATTACCAATCAAACTACAAGTAAACATGGCTACACCAATTGGTACTAAATCTTTAGAATGAAACAACGCAATTAGGGTTCCTGAAACAAAACCTAATAGGAATCTGAAAATCCCTAAAGTTGCATTTGCAGAACCGCTTACTTCAGGATTACTATTCAAAATTAAGGCTGTTCCGTTACCAAAAACCAATCCCAAACTACCTACATAAAACACAATCAATACAAACACACTCCAAAACGACACACTTTCAAACTGCACCGATAAAAATAATAAGAATCCTGCCAATAGCTGCATATACAAACCTATTCGCAACAAACGCTTTGGTTTGTAGAATTTAAGCAGATAGGTATTTAATAACGATAATAAGATGTTTAATAAAATGGTTGCGCCGAATATTAACGGGAAATGTACCTGATTAACCTCAAAATATTCTAAGTAGATAAACGACGAACTGGTAATAAAAATATACAGTCCGGACACCGGAAAACTTATTGCCATAAGCATAATCACCGATTTTCTATCGGACAGAAATACTTTGTACTTCTCTAATAATTGTCTGGTATTAAAATTTTTGGTAATTAGCTTTTCATCTCTGGATTCTGGAATAAGCATGTAAAATAATGTAAACAGAATCACCGCCCAGATACACAAAAAGAAAAAGACCCCTTGCCATCCGTTATAATGAATGATTGCGGAACCCAACACTGGAGCAAACAATGGTGCCAGCATCATAATCATGGTTGTAATCGTAATAAGTTTAGCAACTTTTTCACCATGATACCAGTCGCGTATAAAGAGATTGGCCGTTACTGTAGCAAAACCACCGCCAAAGGCCTGAAGGATTCGCAGAGCCAATACACCTTCTATTGCCGTACAAAACGGAATAGCCAATGCCGAAAGTCCGTAAAGTGTAATTCCTGTTAAAGCTATTGGTTTTCTACCAAAGGCATCAGAAAGCGGACCCCCAAAAAAATTACCTATAGAAAACCCTAGAAAATATAAGGTAATAGTTAATTCTACCACATTAATATCCACCCCAAAAAACGTTGCCATAAGCGGCATGGCCGATAAATATGAATCTATTGCAAATGGCGACAATGCTATCAATGCCGCCAAAAACAATATGATAATTTTGCTATTACCCTTATTAACTCTAAACTTTTTCATATGCAATTTTCTCCCTTCGGAAAGTGCAAAGATAGCCAGGCTTACAGGTTTAACAGCAATTCAAAATAAGGTGAAAATGATATTTTTTAAGGTAGTTTTCTAAAAACCGAAGGCGTTAGCCCTTCGTTATTTTTAAAGAATTTAATAAAGTTGGTCGCTTCTTCAAACCCCATAATCATTGATATTTCTTCAATAGGTTTTGTGGTTTGTACCAGTAAAGATTTAGCGCGCAGCATCTGATAATTAGTTAAAATCTGTTTTGCTGAAAGTCCATTGGCGCGCTTGGTAGATTCCGACAAATAAATAGGTGTAATATTCAACTGGCTGGCGTATTCGGCAATCGTTTTATATTTACCGGTTTCTTCAAGTACCAGTTCTTCAAAAGCATTGGTTAACTGCTCATAACGTTTCAGTTTCACTTTGCCCGAATCTCCTTTTAAAATTCTCTTAATGTAATTCAACAAAATATTTAAGTACGATTGAATGATTTCAATACATTGTGGTTCGTTATTCTCAAACTCGCGATGCATGACTTCCAATAACTGCTTGATATATTGCTTTTCTTCTTTACTAATTTTAAACGACGGTTTGGTATTTAGTTTAAAAAACGGAAACTCATGCTGGATATCGTACTGGTGGCGTTTGGGCGTAAAAAACTTAGCTTTAAAGAACACAATGATGCCCACGGGTTTTTCCTTACGAATCACCGACAACGACTGCATGGGTGAGGTAAACATAATAGAATCATTCAAATCGTTCATAGTAGTATGTCCCACCTGAACCTCATTCTTATTTTCCTCGTAAAAAGTAATTTCAAAAAAACGCTTATAATGCGGAAACGTCTCGACACGACGGGCATAATCTATATCGTCAAACTTTAGAATGAAGAAATCCGGCGACACGCTTTTTTTGGTCACATGGAGTTCGGTAAGTAGATCGTCTATAGTATCGAATACCTTCATAGAGAGTTATTCTATTTTTATTTGATACGCCTCCAAGAGTCCAGAAACGCCTTCCAAAGCAAATTTAGCGCCTTTCATTTTATTATGCTCAGGATGAATTCGATAATTTATTGATTTTCTAAAATCGGTATGTTCTAAAACCGTCTTCTGAAAGGTCGCGCCTTTAAAGTCACAGCCTTCCAGATTTACCCCACTTAAATCGGCTTCCGTGAAATCTACATGTATACACTTACTGTTAACAATGCTGCTGGTTTTTAGTCCGACCTGATAAAAGGAAGAATGATCGAGCGTGCAGTCATCAATTTTAATCTCCAGAGCAAAGGTGTTACAATACTCAAAATGCAACCCCAGCATTTTACAGCGTTTAAATTCCACATCCTGAAAACTGGTATGCGTAATATTAGCAGAACTCAAATTACAGTCAATAAACTCGCATTCCATGAATTTAATTTCAGATAGAAAGCTTTCAGAAAAATTACAATTAATAAATCTACAGTAATCGTAATCACCTTTAGGTAATCGGTTTACTGTAAAGTCTTGTTTTTCGAAAACTTCATCTTCTGTTATATTTAGTGACATATGAGCTGCGTTTAATTAAAGAGTTTCTTTCACAAATTTTCTATACTTAAAACCATAAATCTCCTGTAATTTATAATTAAGGATATGATCTGAAGGAATCACCTTTAATTCTATATTTTTATTTTTGGATTTCAAATATTTAACAAAACTAAGGTAACATTCATCATCTCCAACAGTATCGAATTTAACGGCCTGAAGTTTACTCCCTTTAATGAATTTAATACTATTTTTGGTAGGCACCCTGTATCCTGATATATATTTTACTTCTATCAAATCATTATACTGCACTTTAATTTCCCTATCTATAAAAGTATATTTTATGCATATTTCTTCTTGTTCAAAATAAATATTAAAAGCTTTCTTTCTTGAATAAATGACAACCCAAACTATCATCAATACCACTACAGACAAAGAAATAACCTTCAAAAACATTAAATCTAAACCCCTAAACAAAAAATAACCTATAAGCAAAATCATAATACATGCTGTAGCTGCTTCACTGATAAACTTACTTGAAGATGAAATGTATTTTTTCATTAATAAACATTATAGTTTGATTAATGTATAAAGTAAATTAAAATACTTGACTAAAAAAAAGAGCTCCTCTACCCTTTTTCAATAACACTCAACGCCAAACGAATTTTAAAGTAATCCATCTGCTCGTTAAAGTAATCGAAATACGGTTTTAAAGCATCAGGTGCGTCCAGCTCTTTATAGGCTTTTTTTACCGCAGCCACTTCGCTTTTTGTTACAAAATCGTAGATATTTATAGCTTTACCATCTTTATACAACTTAGCTATATGTGAGTAAATAGTTTGTGATTTCAGTTTTCGTTTTATAGATATTTCTTCAATAGACAAACCTTGCTTATACATCTCGTAAGTAACCAAATGTGTATCGTTCTTTTTAGGTTTCTTAGGTTTTGTGCCCATAAAATCGAGAATCTCGGCAATAAACTCATCACCATAAACTTCGAGCTTACGCTGTCCGACCCCGCTAATTCGTAAAAAGTCGTCTTCACTCATTGGGCGTTCGCGTTCAATTTCTTTAAGTGTGGCATCACTAAACACCAGGTACGCGGGAATATCTTCCTCTAAAGCAATCTTATAACGTAACTGACGTAAACGCTCAAATAATCCAGTCCCTTTTGGTTTCGACACTTTAAGCTCACGTTCCGCTGGCTTTTGTTTCACCTCAGCAACCTCTGTTGGTTTGGTTAACGATACCTTTAAACCTTCGAACAGCACCTTTTTTGAAAATTCGGTAAGATGTAAGGCGTTATTCTTATGAAAAGCGATTTCGCAAAACCCCTGATTAATCAACTGAATAATATAATGCTGCCAGTCTTTCCAGGCTATATCTTTACCAATACCAAAAGTTTTTAACTGGGTGTAACCTTTCTCCATCACCGCTGCATTATGCGACCCACGCAACACATCAATCACCATACCTATGGCTTCGGTTTCCTTTAAGCGATAGATGGCCGACAATACCTTTTGCGCTATAATCGTTCCATCAAAAAACTGAGGCGGGTTTTTACAAACATCGCAGTTCCCGCAATTCTCAGCCAGTAATTCCCCGAAGTAACTCAACAGTATTTTTCTTCGACAGGTAGTGGCTTCAGAGAACTGTTTCATGCGTTCTATTTTCGCCACCTGAACATCTTCATTAGACGTGCCCGAAGCAAAATTCCGCAGCTGAATCACATCGGCATAACTATGAAATAACACCGCATGCGATTTTAATCCGTCACGTCCGGCACGACCAATTTCCTGATAATAGCCCTCTATATTTTTAGGCATGTTGTAATGCACTACCCAACGCACGTTCGATTTATCAATCCCCATCCCAAAGGCAACCGTAGCACATACAATGGGAGTTCTATCGAAAATAAAATCTTCCTGTACCTTATTACGTTGATCGAAATTCAATCCGGCATGATAAGCCTTAGCTTTAATCCCGTTATTAGATAATTTCTCTGCGAGTTGCTCGGTAGCTTTTCGGCTTAAACAATAGATAATTCCCGATTGGTCTGGTCGTTTTCTAATAAACTTTACAATTTGCGACACACGATTATCGGCGGCACGCACCTCCAATGAAATGTTTTTTCTGTCGAAAGACGAAATAAACTGCTGGGCATGCTCAATCTGCAACTGCTTTAAAATATCATCGCGCGTGGCTTTATCGGCCGTAGCCGTTAAAGCAATAAACGGTGTATTGGATAAGCTGGCTTTTAAAAAGCCTAACTGCTGGTAACTGGGACGAAAATCATGACCCCACGATGAGATACAATGCGCCTCATCAATAGCCACACAACTAATGTATGTTTCCTTTAAAATATTCTGCAAACCCGGTAAACTTTCAGGTGCTACATACAATAATTTTAACTGCTTTGCGACCACCTTTTCAATAATGGCTTCCTGCTCTTCGGCACTCTGGCTACTATTAAAAAACGAGGCTTTAATGCCATTGGCATTTAGGCCATCCACCTGATCTTTCATCAGGGCTATTAATGGTGAAATGACCAACGTGACTCCAGGAAATGACAAAGCAGGCAACTGGAAACATATCGATTTTCCACCACCGGTAGGCATAATTACCAAACAATCCTGCTTGTTTAGTAAAGTTTCAACAATGTCTTTTTGCTGCGCACGGAAACTATCGTAACCAAAATAATGCTTCAGGTTCGATAATACCAGATTTTGAATATTTGTAATTTGCATGTAGCTGTGTCGTGAAAAGACCAGAGAGAATGGCTTAGTCTACCACTCTCTAAGTTTATTCAATTCCTCCTGTGCCTCTAATTCTTTTTGAGGAATCACTTTTAAAAACGATGGATGTTGCTCGATAGCAAATTCTATTTTTTTTACGATATCATCGGTAGTTTCGTTATCGTAATCAATCTCTAACGGCGCTTTAATCTCCATGCTTTGAAGAATGTTCTTCTTCTTAATGCGTAATCCTTTTTTATCGAACGAACGGCGGAACCCATCAATAACAATAGGCACCACAACAGGTTTGTAACGTTTTATAATATGAGCCGTTCCTTTTCGAATCGGTTTAAACGGCGTGGTTGTTCCCTGCGGAAACGTAATTACCCAACCATCGTCCAGTGCCTTACCAATATTCGAAATATCACTCATACGCACCTGACGGTTTACATCTTTACCTTCCGATCGCCATGTACGCTCAATACTTACCGACCCCACATAAGCTAATACTTTAGGCAGTAAACCTGCTTTCATGGTTTCCTTAGCTGCTACGTAATAAATGTTCAGTTTTGGGTGCCACAGGTAGCCTACATTTTTTATAGAATCGACACGGCCACTTAAACTCGCGTTAAACACGTGAAACATAGCCACCACATCGGCAAAATACGTCTGGTGATTAGAAATAAACAACACGTTTTTATCCGGAAGATTTTTGATGATTTCAGAACCTTCGATTTGTAGTTCGTTAAATCCGCGAAAGCGCTGATGCGTCATGGCGCCCAACACGCGAATTAACCACTTCTTTACAATAAGTATATGTCCAAACGGATTTCTTTTAAACAACCCCATAAAATCGTGCCTCAAATAAATTTAGTTAGCAGCTACAAAAGTAATAAATCTATTAGACTACTATGGCCGTTTTTAATAAGTCTTTTATTTCACTCAGCATCATGGCGGTAGCTCCCCACACCACATAATCGTTCAATTTAAAGGCAGGCACCTCAACTTCAGGACTATAAGACGTTTGCAGGGTTTTGGCAATCACGTTCGCATCGTCTAAAAAATCGCTTAAAGCCACTTCAATAAGCGCTTCAACTTCTTCATCCTGCTTTATAAACTGAGGCGTTTCATGACACACCCCGATAAACGGAAACACATAAAAATTACTTGGCGGAATATACACCTCGGTTAACTGGCGTAATACTTTTATATTTTGCTCCGGTACGCCTACCTCTTCAAACGTTTCACGTACAGCAGCCGCTTCTATCGAGGCATCGTCGTCTTCCAGCTTACCTCCGGGAAAGCCCACCTGTGCCGAATGCACCCCTTTGTAAGTCTTCCGTAAGATTAAAATAATATTGGTAATATGTGAGCTATCAGGATAAAACAAAGCCATAACGCCTGCCTGCCGTGCCTGTTTTATGGCTTCACGTTGCATACGTAATTCTTCACGACGAAACGTGGGTACCATTTTAAACTGTGCAGATTCGGCTGGTAGTGGTATATTTTTTATTTTTGAAGCAACTTTTAAAAATTCATCAAAATTCATACACTATGCGCTTTATCTTGTTTTTATGTCTTTCCTGTTTATTTCTGAATTGTGAAGATAAACAATCTAAACAAAAAAATAAGACCCAAGAGCTGAAGACTGAAACCGCAGCCGACAAACCGAAACTGGTAGAACCTAAAAAACGTACCTACCCAAAACTTACCGATAAGAATGCCATGGAGTTCTTTTTAAAGTACGGCGAAGAGAATAAGGAAAATAAAGTGCGTATTACTACCGACTTTGGCGATATCGAGATTTTATTGTTTGAAGAAACCAAATACCACCGTGCTAATTTTATCTTTTTAACCAAACAGAAGTATTTTAACGGCACCCAGTTTTACCGTGTGATTAATAACTTTATGGTTCAGGCGGGCAGTAGTGACGATATTGAAGTGGGTAGAAAACGTGCCAATATTGGACGTTATTTATTACCTGCCGATACCAAACGTGGTTTTAAACACGATCGTGGGGTGATTTCTATGCCAAGCAGTGAAATTGACAACCCGCATAAGCTGGCATCGCCTTTCGAGTTTTTTATTGTGCAGCAACATGGTGGCTCCCACTTTTTAGATGGTGATTTCTCCATTTTTGGTCGTGTTACCAAAGGTATGGATGTGATTGATAAAATTGCTGCCGTTGAAACCGATGATGCCGACTGGCCTTTGAAGAATATTTACATTCGTAATGTTGAAATTATACAGTAAGGTTTGATAACTGGGGACCGGTGACGGATGCCGGAAGTGTTAACTATCATGCCTGGGGAAGGAGGCATCCATTATACGTACTCCTTGATAGATTCCTGCCTACGCAGGAAATCGCAGATTCGACGTAGTCAATAATAAACTCCTGAACTCTCACAACTGTCATGCTGAATTCATTTCAGCATCTTTACTACATCTTATTTATACACTGAAATCGAAGATTCAGCGTAGCTAAACCAGTTCAGGGTGACAAGGTTTGTTTTCTTTCAAAATGAAATTATTCCCCTTAATACCTTTACTTTTTTTAGTTCACTATTTTATATTTTAATTTAAGGAGTTCATGAATCTCCTTCGTCGATTTGCATTACCCAAAAAAGTAACAAACCCTTCGACTCCGCTCAGGACAGGCAGCTAGACTTCTGATTCATTTCTTGAATATCTGATTTTAAGGCTTTGCATGCGCATGGCAAACGCTACGCTAGGCCATGCTTCTCTGCCCTAGCTGCGCCTTAAAGCTTATATTACTACAAAATAAATCATAGGTCCAAATATAAAAAGACAACTTTTTAATTCTACTTTTAAACCAAAAATAAGAACAACAAATATTGTTAGAAACTCATCTCCAACGTAAGCATAACAAGGCAAAGCTCCGAGATTCAGGAACGCAGTGACGCGGAGTTTGCATTGCGGTTTTCGGTATGCCGAAAAATGCCTATCGTTGGAGGGTCTTTTTCTTTGGTTCGTTTCTTTTGGACAAGCAAAAGAAATGAACAAAATAATTCGAAAAATAAAACCATTTGACACAATATGAGACAGAATGAGACGAATTGACACAGTTTGAGACCATTTGGGACTGAAGCCAAAAAAACAGGGGTTTTGTTGCAGTTTTGTTCGAGGTTTGTTCAGCTCTCGTTCAGGGTTATGTTTTTTAAATACACCTTTAGCTGAACAAGGGTACTATTAAAGTGGTTTTAAACGAGAATAATGGTAATATGTAGAGTTGTTTAAAACTACAAATAAATTCATTTTTAGTTCGTAGGAATAGTATGTATATTTAGATAAACAAAACACATACGATGATAAAACAAAACCCCTTTTCAGTATATGATTTTCTTGGATATCTTATTCCTGGGTCAATTGTAATCTATTCTTTATTGACTATTGACTACTTAAAAAAAGTAGAGAGAATTAATATCGATGAATTAATCAAAAACTTTTCTTCGGTTAAAATAGAAGGCATCTTTTTATTCATAATCTTAGCCTATACAACTGGACATTTAATCAGTTTTGTTTCTTCAATAACCATTGAAAAATATGCTAACTGGAGATATGGTTATCCTTCTAAATATTTACTTGGCTTTGAAAATCAAGGTTATTGGGAATCTTCATCAAATTGGAAAGAATTATTATGGAGGATTTGTTTATTTATTTTTTTATTTCCTTGCGTTTTATTTGATTGGATTTTTGGTCAGTTATTAGGCTTAAAAAGTTTCTACACAAAGCCCTTAGATTCATTTTTAACTGACCTAATTAAATTAAAAACCAATATTCTTTTAGGTAATCTTGGTTTTAGAAATATGTCTCAAAAAACCAAATACAATAGAGGAGAGAGTAAAAAATATGATTTCTACCGAATTCTATCACACTATGCTTATGAAAATAGTAAGCAACATCAAATCAAAATGAATAACTATATTGCACTTTACGGTTTCTTAAGAACCATTAGTTTAATTTTCAACATACTAACAATTTACTTTATAGTTAGGTTTATTAGATTTTTGCCAATTACTATGGAAAATATTCTATTAACACTCATTCTTTCTGCAATTTCATATATAGCATTTATGGCTTTCATGAAATTTTACAGACGCTATACATTAGAAGGACTTATGATAATTGCTATATCAGAAAACATAAAAAAACAACCTTCACACTAACTATCTATAAAACATCAAACTAGGACATTTTCTTTTTTATATCAATCCCTATAAATATTAGGCAAAGCAATTTTAAAACGCACCGCTAGTAAACGCGTGGCAATAATAATGGTTCCGGAAGCTAAAAACACAATATTGTGGTCTAACGGCAAAACCCCTAAAGCAAAATACATTACCCCTCCCAATATACAGCAGGTGGCGTAAATGGTTTCGCGCCTAAACACCACGGGGATTTCGTTACACAAAATATCGCGTATTACCCCACCAAAACAGGCCGTCATAGTACCTAAAGCTATACAAAGTATGGGGTGCAAATGCAACTCCACGCCTTTTTCTAAACCAATTAAGGTGTACAACCCGATACCAATAGCATCAAATAACAATAAAGAGGTACGTAAATAGTTGAGTTTACTGCGAAACCCAATAGCAAAAATGGTCGAGACAATAATAACATAGGTATAGGTCAGGTCGTTCATCCAGCCTACCGGTGTATGCCCAATGAGTAAATCGCGTAGGGTACCACCACCTACCGCCGTTACAAAGGCAATAATAAAAATACCAAACACATCCATGCGTTTATCGAACGCCACTAAGGCTCCCGAAATAGCAAAGGCAATGGTTCCTAAAATGTCAATTATATACAGCATTACATGTTCTGGGTATAAAAGTTATAATCTTTTAAAATCACATCAATAAACTCCATATCGGTTTTTTGCTTCACGTCTTTAATGCCTACCACCTCAATCAGTTTTTTACGCAGACGAATCAAGGTTTGATAATCGCGTGCCGCCTTGGCCTGTGTAAAGGTTTCTTTAATAATGCGGGCATCGTTATCACTTAGTTTTATCACGTTCGGGTAGGTTGGCACGTAATCGTCCTTCAACTCTTCCAGAATGGTGTGGTTAATGTTTATGTTTTCCTTTAGGCTAATCACTGCCGTACCTGCCGCCATATCACCCAGACGCTGCGACTTTTTATTGAGGATCATCACAAAAAAACCAAGTCCGAAGATAAAGACATCAACAATTCTAAAAAACCAGCGCACCACATAATCGGACAACGACGCCTGATAGCCATCAATCTTCACCACCTTAATCTTCAAGGCTTTCTTCCCCAGGGTTTGCCCCTGTAACGTCGACTCTAATGCCAGGGTATAAAACATCACCGGAAAACTTAACACCGTATTAATAGCTATTTGCGACCATTGATCCATAGCATCGAACACCCCAAACGCCTCACTCAAAATAAGCAGATACCCAATTTTAATAGCCCAGTCAATAGCATACGCCAGTACACGCTCTCCGGCACCGGCGGCATTGAAATTTATTTTCACATTTTGGGTCGTGTTAATTTGTAACTCTGACATTTTATATTTTAATTTATCTCCTATATGAGAGAAGTTTCATTCATCAAGCAAAATAAAGAAAAATGGTTAGCTTTCGAAAAAGCCATCTTTAATAATGACTTTAAAGATGCAGACGAACTGGCTTCTCAATACATTCATGTAATTAACGATCTGGCTTACGCACAAACCTATTACCCCAAAAGTAAGGTAATTGTTTATTTAAACCAGCTGGCCGCCAAAGCTTTTCAGAAAATTTATAAAACCAAACGCGAAGACAGCAATCGACTGGTGAGTTTCTGGAAAACCGAAGTCCCTTTAATCTGCTACCAGTACCGCAAGTTTATTTATGTGGCCTTCATCATCTTTTTTGCCTTTACCTTTATTGGAGCCATATCGGCTGCCAACGATGGTGAATTTGTACGTTCCATTCTGGGCGACGATTACGTAAACATGTCTATAGAAAATATTGAAGCCGGCGACCCGGTAGCTGTGTATAAAAGCGGCAGTAACTGGGGGAGTTTTATTGGTATTACCATAAACAACCTGAAAGTGGGGATTATCTCGTTTATTCTTGGGGTGTTTGGTGGTATTGGCACCATATATATCCTGTTTAAAAACTGCATCATGCTGGGCTCGTTTCAGTATTTCTTTTACGAAAAAGACGTATTCTGGGAGAGTGTTCGAGGTATCTGGATTCACGGCGCTATGGAAATTTTCGCCATTATTATTGAAGCCGCCGCCGGATTAATTCTTGGGGCAAGTATTCTATTCCCCAATACCTATAGCCGCATGACCTCGTTTAAACAAGGGGCTAAAACCGGTGTGAAGATTCTCATCAGTACCTTTCCGTTTACCTTTTCGGCAGGCTTTCTGGAAGGTTTTATTACCCGTTACAGCAACATTATGCCGCATTGGCTGTCGGTAGGCATTATTTTAACCACGCTAAGCATCATTACCTACTATTACCTGATATATCCGTTTAAAATTCAGAAACAAATTACCCAAAGCCTCATATTAAATCGCCCTTGATATTAAAACGTTTACATATTTACACGCTACTTGTTTTGATGCTTTACTGCTATCAAACCGTTACGGGATTACCTGTACAGGAGCCGAAACAGGAACGCGAATTTGATGAAAATTTTAAGGAACGATATAGTGACGATACTTTTAATTATGAAGGTATTGATATAGTAGGCCATACACAGGAAGGTTCAGGTGAATATGTGGATTATAAAGAGCAAAAGGTTAAGGTTAAAGAACAGAATAACGACAATTACCTGAATATGAATTTAGGGCCGCTGCGCTTTATATTCTACATCGCGATTGCTTTGGCCGTCATTGGTTTGGTTTACGTATTATTTAAGGAAGGTGGCAATGGCTGGTTTCAGTCGAAACAAAACCGAAACATTGCACATCATCAGGAGATTACCTCTGAAAACATTGAGCATACCGATATCAGTCTATTGATTAAACAGGCGGAAGACCTTGGCGACTACCGACTGGCTATTCGCTATTTCTACCTGCTGGTATTGAAAAATCTGAGCTTAAAAAACCATATTAAGTTTGAAGACGACAAGACCAATAGCGAGTACCTGAATGAAATGAGTAACACCCCTTTCAGCGACAACTTTGCTTACACTTCCTATTTATACAACTACATCTGGTACGGTAAATTTCCGGTAAACGAAGCCCAGTACAACAAAGCCAAAGGCAATTTTACAACCCTGTTAAACCTGGTGAAATAATGAAGAAAGTCTTACCATTTATCCTCATTATTGTCGTCCTGATCATTACTGCATCGGTTGTGCTTTCGGTACGTACTACCAAAACGGTAGACTGGGAAGAATCCTTTAACGAAAAGAGCAACAAACCCTACGGAGTAAGTATTCTGTATAAGGAATTACCGAACCTGTTTAAAGATAAAAAGATTCGAACGGTGTACCATCAGCCGGCGAGTTACCTGAGTGTAAATAGTGAAGACGGCAACGGCAAACATATAGCCAGGGGGACGTTTATGATTATTGGTAATTCTGATTATTTACTGGACGATTCCATTGATGAACTGATGCGTTTTGTGAGTGATGGCAACACCCTGTTTATTTCCGATTATGTGTATCCGCAGAAAATACACGACACCCTGCAAATCAGTATCGATTATATTGCCAACGAAAAAGACAGCATATCCTATTTATCTTTTGAAAACAGAACCTTAAAGTCGACTAAGATTGACAGAAATGTGGGTGACAACTATTTCTCCCGTTTTGATTCCATAAACTGTAAAATTCTGGGCTATTCAAAAATTGACTATAAACATGTGAATTTTATTGAAGTGCCTTTTGGAAGTGGTTCCGTATTCCTTCATACCGAACCAAAGATTTTCACTAATTACAACCTGTTAAAGGATGACCGTTACCAGTATGTTGAGGGAGTCCTCTCCTATTTTCCCGATACCGATATTTACTTCGACTCGTACACCAAGATTCAAAAAAACTATTACGGTGAAGTGGAGAAAACCTCTAACCTCAGCTGGTTTTTAGAGCAAACCGCCTTCCGATGGGCCTGGTATACCGCACTCATCTTTACATTACTGTTCATGATTTTTAACGCCAAACGCCGACAACGCGTAATTAAAATCATCAAACCTTTACAAAATACCACAGTGGCCTTTGTTAAAACGGTTTCTAATTTATATTTTGAAACACAAGATCACAAAAACCTGATTGACAAAAAAATAACGTACTTTTTAGAAAAAGTAAGAAGCGATTATAATATCAATACCGATACTCTTGACGATGAATTTGTTTCCAGGTTGGCATCGAAATCGGGTAAGAAAAAAGAAGATATTAAAGCACTGATTAAATACATTAATTGGCTTAGAACAAAAAACGAGTTTTTTGAAGAAAACCTAATCAAGTTAAACAGGCATATCGAAGCCTTTTACAACTACTAATTATGGAAGAAAACATGCAACCCCAAGACCACAGCGCCTTTTTACCAAAACAAGACGCAGGCGCACAAATAGAAACTACCGATAATGCAGAGACTAACGGCTTAGAGTTTCAAAACCGTTTAGACCTGTCGGAATTACAAAACAGTGTGCAAAACATTAAAGCCGAAGTAGGTAAGGTCATCGTTGGTCAAAAAGATATGGTCGATATGCTTATTGCCTCGCTATTAGCCAAAGGACACGCCTTAATTGAAGGTGTTCCAGGAGTTGCCAAAACAGTAACGGCAAAACTTTTAGCCAAATCATTAAGTGTTGGGTTTAGTCGTATACAGTTCACCCCGGATTTAATGCCTAGTGATATTTTAGGAACCTCGGTATTTAACTTAAAAGTGTCGGAATTTGAGTTTAAGAAAGGGCCTATTTTCTCGAACATGATTTTAATTGACGAGATTAACCGTGCTCCTGCCAAAACACAAGCAGCGCTGTTTGAGGTGATGGAAGAACAACAAATTACCATCGATGGTAATAAATATAGTCTTGATGGGCCGTTTATAGTCTTAGCAACACAAAACCCTGTTGAACAGGAAGGCACCTACCGATTACCGGAAGCACAATTAGACCGCTTTCTGTTTAAAATAGATGTGGATTACCCGAATCTGGAAGAAGAAATTGAAATTCTGGTACGTGAGCACGACCTTAAAGAAAAAGAAAAAACGGCAACCATCACATCATTTTTAACCGCCGAACAAATAGTAAAATATCAGACTTTGGTGAGTCAGGTTCTTGTAGAGCAACATTTATTAAAATACATCGCTGAACTGATTGTGGCTACACGTAACAATCCGTTTTTATATCTGGGTGCTTCACCAAGAGCTTCTATAGCCATACTAAAAGCTAGTAAGGCCTTTGCTGCCATGTCTGGTCGCGATTTTGTAACACCTGAAGACATTAAGCGCGCATCGGTACCTGTATTACATCATCGTGTTATTGTAACGCCGGAGCGCGAAATGGAAGGAGTTACCAGCAAGCAAATTATCAAACAAATTATTGAAACGGTAGAAATACCAAGGTAAATATATAAATCCAGTGCACATTGAAATTCTTTAAACCCTTTTACATACAACCTCGTTTTTTCTATGCCGGCATTGGCATTGTCGTGTTATTTGGTTTAAGTTATTTCATTCCGGTATTATTCAATATAGCACAGTTATCTATTTTAGTTCTGGTCCTGTTATTTGTGATTGATTTCCTGACGATTTTCATCGGAAAGCATAAAATTGAAGCCGAGCGTATCCTTCCTGATAAGTTTTCCAACAGTGATAATAATACCGTCAATCTTCAGATTAAAAATAATTACCCAATTTCAATTCATCTGGAAATTATTGATGAAATTCCGGAGCAGTTTCAAAAGCGCGATTTTAAAATTAAGCATCGTGTAGCACCGAGGCGCTCAAAAAATATCAGCTACAAGTTACGCCCTACCGAACGTGGTGAATATCATTTTGGGAGTTTAAATATTTATGCGACTTCGGTTCTAAACCTGGTTGCCAAGCGCTTCACCTTTAGTAGTGATGCTATGGTGCCCACCTACCCGAGTTTCAAACAACTTAAAAAGTTTGAGTTATTAAACATCAACAAAAACTCTCTGGAATATGGCTTGAAGAAAGTCCGTCGTCTGGGGCACACCATGGAATTTGAACAGATTAAAGATTATGTAATGGGTGATGACCTGCGTACTATTAACTGGAAAGCCACTGCCAAGCGTAACCAGCTTATGGTTAACCAGTTTCAGGATGAGAAATCGCAACCCGTATATTCTATTATTGATAAAGGGCGTATTATGAAAATGCCTTTTAATGGATTAAGTCTGTTAGATTACGCCATCAATTCAAGTCTGGTCATTAGTAATGTGGTGTTGAAAAAACACGATAAAGCAGGTATGCTATCGTTCTCTAAGCGTATAGATAATGTGGTAGTTGCTGAGCGTCGCAGCTCTCAAATGCAACTGATCCTGGAAGCGCTTTACAACGTCAACACCGATTTCTTTGAAAGCGATTTCAGTAGATTGTATGCCAATATAAAACGTCATATTACCAACCGTAGTTTATTGTTAATGTATACCAACTTTGAAACTATGGATGGCTTAAACCGACAATTACCTTACCTTAAGGCCATTGCTAAAAGTCATGTATTAGTGGTTATTTTCTTTAAGAACACCGAATTGGAGACCCTAATAAAAAACAAAGCCGAAACCGTACAGCAAGTTTACGATAAAGTGATTGCCGAAAAGTTTGATTTTGAAAAACGACTGATTGTAAACGAACTAAAAAAATACGGCATCTATTCCATCCTTACTACACCTGAGAATTTAACCATTGATACCATTAATAAATATCTGGAGATAAAATCGAGAGGCTTATTGTAACATGCTGTTTTCACAATTCATCCGGTTAAAACCACAATTGAGTCACTTCTTTTATAATTACTCCAGTTCATTATAGACTTTTGATACACAAACCAATACAAAAGTCATTATGCAAACTATTTCAACACTTATTTTATTAGTCTTATTTACCACATTAAGCTTCGGACAAGAAGAAGAAACAGGACACAGTATTACCGTAAGCATCGATAATATAACCTCTAACGAGGGGCATGTTTTATTAGGATTACATACCAAAGATACTTTTATGAAAGGCAAAGGTATTCAAACTCTGAAAAGCAAAATAGAAGATGGCAAAGTAAAAGTAACCTTTAAAAATGTTACTCCTGGCGATTATGCGATTATGGCTTTACACGATAAAAACGATAATGAGCGTATGGATTTTGATTCCAACGGTATGCCTCAGGAACCTTATGGCATGTCTAATAACCCGATGAGTTTTGGTCCTCCACAATTTCACTTAGCACAATTTAAAGTTACTGATGAAGATTTGAAACTTGCTATTCGATTTTAATAATTAAGACGCTATTAAAAAAACAAAAGCCCTCAGTAACTGAGGGCTTTTACAATATAATCAATCTAAAATCGGAAGATTTAGCTTAACCAAGCTTTCATCATCCAAACTGTCTTTTCCTGCTCAGTAATGAAATCACTCATCATAGAGTTGGTACCTTCATCATTAGCTTCACCAGCTTTATCTAAAATATCACGCTCAATTTTTAATAACTCTGTTAACGAATCTACAATTAATGTTACCGCCTTTTCATCCTGAGATATGTTCTTACCTACCGGTACTTGTGCATGAGCTGCATAATCTTCAAAGGTATGGAATGGTGTTTCTCCTAAAGTTAAAATACGTTCAGCTATCTCATCAACCTTTGCATTAGCATCGGTATATAACTCTTCAAACTTCACATGTAAATCGAAAAAACGCTTCCCTTTAATGTTCCAGTGTATTCCTCTAAGGTTCTGATAATAAATTTGAAAGTTAGCTAAAAGGTGATTTAAATCGTTTGCTAATTCTTTTGCTTTTACGGTATCTAAACCAATACTATTTAATGTCATTATATAAATGTTTTAATTATTTGTCGTTTGTATTTACTACAAATTTACTCTATAAAAGCCGAACAAACAATAAGTTTTATTGATAGTTTTTATATCTTTATAGCCTAAATTGATACCTAATGACAATAACACAATTATACTATGTTTTGGCCGTTGCCGAAAACCAAAACTTCACCAAAGCAGCCGAAAAATGCTTTGTTACCCAACCTACTTTAAGTATGCAAATTCAAAAACTGGAGGACGAATTATCAATCCAGATTTTTGACCGAAGTAAAAAGCCAATTGAGCTAACCGATGTGGGTAAAAAAATTGTAACTCAGGCGCGAAATATTGTTAACGAGTCTTACAGAATACAGGATATTGTCGACCAGCAAAAAGGATTTATAGGAGGTGAATTTAAATTAGGAATCATTCCAACGGTGATGCCTACCCTGCTACCTATGTTCTTAAAGAATTTCATAAAAAGACACCCGAAAGTAAAACTAATAATTGAGGAGTTAACAACAGACGAAATAATAGCACGTATTAAAGACGGACATTTAGATGCTGCCATTGCAGCTACGCCATTGGAAGATGATGCTATTAAGGAACGTGTGTTATATTTTGAGCCTTTTGTATCTTACATACCTAAAAACCACAAACTACACACCAATAAAAAAATTGATATCGCAGAATTAGATGTTAGCGATATGCTGTTACTGGAAGACGGACATTGCTTTAGAGAAGGTGTATTAAACTTATGTAAAGCATTTAAAACCCAGCAGGACGAGCAATTTCAGTTAGAAAGTGGTAGTATAGAAACCTTAATAAAACTATCTGATGAAGGTTTAGGCATGACCCTTCTTCCCTATTTACATACCTTAGATATTAACGATAAAGAAAAAGAAAATTTACACTTCTTTAAAGAGCCTTCACCTGCACGTGAGGTAAGTTTAATTTATCATAAAAGTGAGCTGAAAATGCAGATAATAGAAGCCTTACAAGATGTTATTCTTGGTGTAGTTCGTGGTGCTATTGCCTTTCAGGACGTACAAATTATAAGTCCGTTAGCATCCAGTAAAAAATAAAAAAAGAGGCGACCAATTACGGTCGCCTTTTCTTTATGGTTTTAAGTATACCAGACACTGATTCAATTCCGGGTTTTGCTGTATTAAAGACTGAATGAAAATCTTGAGCTCTTCCAACTCGTAAGGTAGTAATCGCTCAACCGCCTTTTGTACTTCTTTGCAAAACAAGTTAGCATCAAAACTAACTTTATTAAGTATAGTTTTAGTATACTCTAGCATTGCTCTTGCCATGATTTATTAGGGATTTTAAGTTTATTCTTTTAAAGTAGATGTTCTTAATAGGCATTATTTTAATCGTTATTTAAAACACTTAAAAATAATAAAAAAATAAACATAGCGGTCGATAAAGTGTAAAATTTAACGGTTTATTAGTTTATTAACAATTAAGAAATCCAAAAACCCACAGTACATAAGGTTTTACAAACTTTATTGTTAATATTTTATTTTATTAAAAAAAATATTAGATTTACACTATAATTCTCTCAATCTCTCAAAATTTATGAAAACAACAATTGCTATTATCAAAAACATCGATACATAAGAAAGACTTTTTGTAATTAAAAATACAAATGATGTGACCGCCATTAAAATAAGCGTGTCTAAACGTGCGTAGTATTGACATTACTATGTACGCATAATAATTGCTATTTAATTAACAAAAAACTAAATCCTCTCTCAAATCTATGGATGTTTTTAAACTATTCACGCTCGTCGGCGTTATGACATTTTTTCATTTAACATATGCGCAAACAGGACCTGGTGGTGTTGGCTCTGCAGATGGGACTTCAAACTTAATTATGTGGTATCGCCCAGATAGCGGCATCTCTACTACTGGTAACTTAATTGACAACTGGACTAATGCTGCAGGCTTAAGTGATTTTGATTTAAACGAAACGGATACCCAAAGACCAACCTTACTTTCAGGAAGTCTTAATGGTTTTAACGAAATTTATTTTAACGGAAGTAACAGATTGCGCACTGACTTAACGCTTAGCAGTTCAAACTTCATATCAAATCAAGCCTCGACTTTTGTAGTGGCTAAAGCAGATAATACAACACAACAATCCGCTGTTTACACTACAGATCCTCTTGAAAACAGCACGAGATTTTCGGCACATATTCCCTGGAACGGATCTGTATACTACGATATTGGGACCTGTTGTACATCTGATGCCCGAATTGAGGTTAGTGGTCTTTCAGGACTTACCAATTATTCAATTTGGTCGTACGATGCCCATCCTTCATCTGGAAAGCAGCTTTATAGAAACGAAACCTTGATTGGTGACGAAAAAAATAGTTCAACCTATACCTCCTACGCCACCCAACGTTTTAATTTAGGAGGTAACACCACAGGTACTAATGGGTTTTCAGGTAATATGGCTGAAATAATCATTTTTAAAGAGAAAATTAATGAAACACAGCGTATCATTATAGACAACTATTTAGCAGCGAAATATAACCTGACTTTAGACAATTACGATCTTTATACCCAAGATACTCCTGCAAATGGAAATTTTGATTTTCATGTGGCTGGAATTGGGAAATATGGAAACTTTGATGAGCACACAGATGCTCAAGGAACTGGTATTGTTCGAATGAACAATCCTTCAAAATTATCAAAAGGTGATTATTTGTTTTGGGGAGAAGAATTTGAAAATCCTTCCTATAATTTTGAAACTAATACAATCAATTATACCGAACAACTAAATTCAAGATGGCGTATTAGCCGATCTAAAAATGCAGGAAGTGTTACTGTTTCCTTTGATATAAGCTCAATGAATTTATCAGGACTTCAAAGTTGTAGTTCTTTACAACTTGTTATTGATAATAATGGTGACTTTTCTTCACCAGAATCAGTTATTGACTTAACCATATCTGGAAACACGGCTTCAGCAACTTTGGTGGATTTTAAAAACAATGATTATTTCACACTTCGATACATTGATCAAATCGTCTGGGATGGCACCATGTTTTATAATGGCTCCGGACCTTCAAGTGCACCTGACGATTCTGATTCCTGTTATAAATTGCTAGTTAAATCAGGTGTAAATTCGGCCGATATCTATTTTGACACTCATGTTAGGGAAATCGAAATAGAATCGGGAGGTATCTTGAATATTATGGACGGTCTATTAATTCAAGTTGAGGAAAAGGTTACTATCAACGGATTGTTTAATCTTCTAGGCGAAGCTCAACTTATACAAAACCACAGAAACACGAGTTCAAATTCAGGTTCAGGGTATCTAAAAATACAACAACAAGGCACCTCAAATTTATATAATTATAATTACTGGAGTGCTCCTGTTAATAGAAACGGTTTTTGGAAAATTGCATATCTGGAAGACAATAATGGTGTTGTTAGTTTTATAAGCGGGTATAATGCAAATCCTACAACCACCTCAATATCCTTAAGCAAATATTGGCTATACAGTTTTAATGGAACGGCAGGAAACTACTATTCATGGAAAAAAATATATCCAAACACCAATATGATTCCTGGTCTTGGTTACACAATGAAAGGTTCCGGAGCTTCTACTCCGGAACAAGAATACATTTTCAGAGGACTTCCTAATGATGGTGAATATAATTTTAATGTTACTGCGGGTAACGATATATTAATCGGCAATCCTTACCCTTCAACTTTAGATGCTGACCAGTTTATAAACGACAACCTTTCTGTAATTGATGGAATACTTTTATTCTGGGAATCCTTCTCCACGAACAATAGTCATGTTTTAGCAAATTATGAAGGAGGTTATGCTACTTATACCTTAATGATGTCAATTCCTGCTATTGCTTCTACAGATTTAATAAGCGGGAAAGGAAGCACTTCAAAACCCGAACCAACAAGATATATTGATATTGGACAAGGTTTTTTTGTGAATATTGATAATTCAGGGGTTTTGAATTTCAACAATGCACAGCGCGCTTTTGCGAGAGAATCTCTAGACGAAACAGTTTTTTATAAAACAACAACAAAATCTAAAACTACAATTGCAGAAGATGAAAGACCAAAAATCTGGTTTTCTTTCACAGACCCCCGTGGATATACTAAAGTTATAGGATTAGGCTATGACAGTAACACAACGTATGGCTATGATAAAGGCTATGATGCGATAGCTACCAGTTCACAAAACGATTTACTTTGGAAACTAGATGACGGCAAAACCTTATCCATTCAAGCTTTACCTGAAATAAACATTGACGATAAGTTACCTCTAAATATTAGCATAAAGAATTCAGGTAACTATATATTTTCAATTCATAAAATGGAAAACGTTACTGACAACTTAAACATCTATCTATTTGATAGCTATCAAAATACATTTTACAATCTTAGAGAAAATGATGTGAATTTAAATTTAGATTCAAGCACCCCAGCAGATCGATTCTCAATTGCTTTTAAGGAAGATGTAACCTTGGAAACTAAGGAAAATAATAGCAACAAACTGTATATTAGTTACAATAAAAATTCAGAATTATTAAAAGTTTACAACCTACCCAATGACACTTCAAATTTAGGCATCTTCAATGCCTTAGGGCAATTGGTTATGAAAGTAAATATTTCAAATTCAGAAAGCATTTCACTATCCAGTTTGAATGATGGTGTTTACTTTTTAAAAGAACTTTCAAACATACAAAACATGAAAGCATTAAAATTTATAAAATACTAGATAAAAAATAAAGGCTTGGAAATTCCAAGCCTTTATTTTATGATGTTCAATTAAAACCTGTTATCGCCATCGAGTAAATTACCTAAACCTCCAAGAATACTACCTTCTCCTCTATCCTTTCCACCTGCTTGTGGTGCCGATGCCCAAACACGACCAGCGAGTCGACTAAACGGTAAAGATTGAATATATACCACTCCTGGTCCTTGAAGTTTTGCATAAAATAAACCTTCACCTCCAAATACGGTATTTTTTATACCTCCAATAAATTCAATATCGTAATCGACATCTTGAGTAAATCCGATAATACATCCAGTATCTACTCGCAAAATCTCCCCCGACTGAAGTACTTTTCTAGCCATGGTACCACCAGCATGAACAAATGCCATACCGTCGCCTTCCAGTTTTTGCATAATAAAACCTTCGCCTCCAAAAAATCCACGCCCCAATCGTTTAGAGAACTCAATACCAACACTGACCCCTTTAGCGGCACATAAAAATGCATCCTTTTGGCAAATAAATTTTCCGCGATATTCGGTTAAATCTATAGGTATAATTTTTCCTGGATATGGAGAAGCGAACGACACTTTTCGTTTTCCAGGTAAAGTATTATAGAACGCTGTCATAAATAGACTCTCTCCCGTTAATATACGTTTACCGGCACCAAGTATTTTTCCTAAAAATCCGGAATCGTTTTGGGAACCATCCCCAAAAATAGTTTCCATTTTAATACCGTCGTCCATCATCATAAAACTTCCTGCTTCGGCTACAACGGCCTCTTGCGGGTCAAGTTCTATTTCTACATACTGCATTTCTTCACCGTATATATTATAATCAATTTCGTGCGCTGTCATTTTTACTTTTTGTTTTTTGATTTGCTTATTGGTTGAATTGTTTGCTTAATTGTTACAACAATTTTTAAAAATTAAGATTTAACCTTTACACTCCACTCGAATTCAAAAGACGAAACCTCTACACCTTCACTATTCAATCCTACCGAGCGTAATTTAACGGTTTGCCCTTCAACGGTTTCAATTGCTTTCTGTAAACAGTCATCAATTAAAGCCCCATCATAACATGTAAAAGTGATTCTTCCCGTTGCTTTTTTAGTAAAAACTGCTGTATTAGAGGTAACCAACATGGAGATCTTCTTTCCTGAATTTTGAATTTTATCAATCATTAAAGCTCCTGTAGAAAGTTCGGCGGCCATGCCTTGTACCGCCCAAAACATAGAGCGAAATGGGTTTTGATTTATCCACCGATATTTTACCGAAACCACACACTTTTTATCATCAAGATACTTGGTTCGTACACCGCAAAAGTAAGCTGAAGGCAGCTTAAACAAAGTAAAAGCATTTAATTTCCTGGGAGTTATACTCATGAATATTTAGGTTTAGTTTTTACTAAGGTATAAAAATAATGCACATTTTAATTTGTTAAATTTTTGTTAATTTTAAGTACTATGCGTAACATAATACCTGTTTTAAGACATATATTTGCATAAGAAACTATTATATGTTTTTAATCATGCTAGACCAACATCAAAAAAACATCGCAACATTCATCCACTTATCAACCTTCAGCAGGTTTATAGTTCCGTTTGGAAATTTCCTTGGACCAATCATCCTATGGATAACGAATAAAGATAAGTCGGAGTTTATAGACGCTCATGGCAAACAGGCTATTAACTTTCAAATAAGCATATTACTATATGCCATTATTTTAGGAACCTTAACCATACCATTTTTTGTTTTTAAGATTTTTAGCGGTATAAATATTTTCAATTTTGATGGTTTCCATTTCGATTTTCACAAAGCTTCACCACTATTATTTGTTGGCGGATTTTTAGGAATCATTGCAGTTATAGGCTTTATTATGGAACTGGTTTTTATTATCGTTGCCAGCTTAAAAGCCAGAGATGGGGAGTATTATCAATATCCTTTAACCATTAATTTTTTAAAATAATTTCATCAATTATATACTGAATTATTTCAGTTTTCATCAATCAAACATCAATCAAAAAATGAACAGTTTTACAACCTTAAAATGCTTTAGAACATGAAGATAGAGAACACAAAAGCACAAATGCGTAAAGGCGTTTTAGAATTCTGCATACTATCGGTCTTAAAAGACGACGATGCATATGTAGCAGAAATTTTAGACACTTTAAAAGACGCAAAACTGCTTGTGGTAGAAGGCACGATTTACCCACTACTAACAAGACTAAAAAACGCCGGACTTCTTAATTACCGTTGGGAAGAAAGCACTTCGGGACCACCCAGAAAATATTACGGTTTAACCGAAACAGGAAAATTATTTTTAAAAGAATTAGATACCACTTGGAGCGAATTACAAAACGCCGTTAACATAGTAACCAACACAAAAGCAAACAAAAATGAATAAAACAGTCAACATAAATTTAGCAGGTATATTCTTCCATATTGATGAAGATGCATACTTAAAATTACAGCGCTATCTTGAGGCTATAAAACGTTCATTTACCGACTCTCAAGGACGTGCAGAAATTATTGCAGATATTGAAACTCGTATTGCCGAACTATTTAGTGAGCGTTTGCAAAGCGAAAGACAGGTAATTGGCAATAAAGAGGTAGACGAGGTAATCTCTATTATGGGGCAACCGGAAGACTATCTTGTAGACGACGAAATATTCGAAGATGAGCCACAAGCTTTTTCATCAAACAAATCGAAAGCTAACAAAAAACTATTTAGAGATACCGACAATTCTTATATAGGTGGAGTCTCGGCTGGGTTAGCTCATTACTTTGGTATAGATACTATATGGATTCGTTTAGCATGGATTTTATTAGTAGTCGCTGGTTTTGGAACAGGTATAATTATCTACATTTTACTTTGGATATTAGTTCCTGAAGCTAAAACCACTGCCGAAAAACTAATGATGACCGGTGAACCGGTGAATATTAGCAACATCGAAAAAAAAATTAAGGACGGATTCGATTCGGTAAGCGAAACAGTTTCTGATGTAGCTAAAAACGTATCTGATTCGGTATCGGGAGCTGCGAAGAAGGTTGACATAAAAAAGCAAGGCAATAAAATAAAATCGAGTTCAAGAACATTTTTCGATACCCTTGCCGATGTTATTATGTTCTTCTTTAAGATTATAGCCAAATTTATCGGTCTTATTTTAATCCTGATAGGAGCGTCTACCTTAATTGCTTTAATTATTGGATGGTTTTCATTAGGGGCGATAGATGTTATTCCTGGAACAGATTTAGTAGGCATTGTAAATGCCGGAGGAACTCCTGTTTGGTTGGCATCAGTCCTTGCCTTCTTAGCCGTTGGTATTCCGTTTTTCTTCCTATTTTATTTAGGATTAAGAATTCTAATTACCAATCTGAAATCTATAGGTAAAGTTGCTAAGTTATCGTTATTAGGATTATGGCTGTTTTCTATTATAGGTCTAACAATTATAACGATTAAAGAAGTGAGCGAGCATGCTTATAACGAACACTACATTGAAAAAATGTCGTTAGAAAACACTGTAACCGACACTTTAATGGTAAGCTTTGCTGATAACGATATTTTTAAAAATCCGTTTTACAGAAGTAATGACTTTAAAGTAGCCACTAACCATGATGGTAAGAAGAACATCTTTAGTAAAGATCTAAGAATTCAAGTAAAGTCAACTACTGATAGTTTAGCATCTATCCGTATAGAGAAAAGTGCCGATGGTAGAAATTACGAAAAGGCTTTAGATCGCGCTAAAAATATTGAATACAGCTATACTTTTAATAGTCATGAATTAATTTTAGACCCATACTTCACCACACCAATTTCTAATAAATACTGTGAGCAGGAAGTATTAATTACGCTGTATTTACCAGTTGGAAGCGTAGTTAAATTCACCAAAAACACTGAATCGTTTTTAAATTACAGAACGCATTCTAACAACATAGTGTCTTCTAATCAAGTAAATCATTATTTAACAATAAACAACGATACTGTTATTTGCGATACTTGTGAAACAGAAAATGATGAAGAGGAAGACAATGATATTGAAATTAACATTGATATGCCTCAGGTAAAAATTAACGATAAGGGTATTGAAATTAAAACCGGAGACAAACAAATTTTAAAAATTGACGAGAATGGTATTAATGGCAATTCTGAAAATGTCCGCGTAAAAATCGACTCAACAGGCATTAATATCACTTCAGAGGAAATCGAGGAAGAAAACAATTAACAATTCATCATCAAAAAACAACAGTTCAATCATTTAAGTTATTCATCAAAACTATAAAACCAGATATTTGAACTAAATAAATCAATCAAAAAACGAACAGTCATGACAACACTAATCAAAATTATCGTAACCACCATATTAAGCTTGAGTCTATTCTCTTGCAATTTCGATATTAACTTCAACTCAGGAGTAAAAGGCAATGGCAATGTAACAACTGAAGAACGTAACATTTCAGAACCTTTCTCAACGATTAAAGCCACCGAAGGGCTTGACGTTTACCTAACACAAAGTGACAAGACAGGAGTAACTGTAGAAGCCGACGAAAATTTACAAAGCCTTATTATTACTGAAGTTATTGATGGTACTTTAAAAATCCATTGTGAAAAGAACATTGGCAGATGTAAATCTAAAAAAGTAATGGTGAGCTTTACGGATATCTCAAGTATCAAATCAACCAGTGGCAGCGACGTATATTCTACCAATACCATCATGGTTAATGATTTACATTTAGAATCAACCAGCGGAAGTGACATGAAACTAGATGTTAACACGAATAGTTTAACCTGTAAAACCACAAGCGGAAGTGATTTAAAAGTATCAGGAACCACGAAAAAACTTATTGTGGAATCGACAAGTGGAAGTGATTTTAAAGGTGCTAACCTTATTGCAGAATCAAGTCAGGTGAAAGCCACAAGCGGCGCTGATATTACGGTAAACACTTCAAAAGAATTAACAGCTGATGCCAGTAGTGGTGCCGATATTAAATACTTAGGAGAACCTGAACAAGTAAACAAAAACAGTAGTTCTTCTGGCAGTGTAAAAAAACAATAGCCACTAACCAACCCTTTATATACATAAAAGGCTTCACGATATTTTTGTGAAGCCTTTTTTCTGTAACACTATTCTCTTAAAAACCAGCATGTGCTTTTGTGTTTTCTTTTATGTTATAGTCCTTTGTTTTTTCGGAAGTAAAATTCCATTTTATAACATCTTCAAATGTGTTACCGTCCTTTTCAGCTACAGCTTTAATGGTATTTCCCTCTTTTGTAAGATTTACATTTTCAAAAATATAACATACGTCTGTCGTTCCCATTTTAGGATTTTCTAACAAAGTACCGTTTAAATACACTTTAGGTTCGCCTAAATTTGAATAGACTTTTATATTAGTTTTTTGCTTTTCGCGCTCTACCATTCGGCGCTCTGCTAAATACAAAACCGGTTCTTTACTCCAATTGGCTTTATACCAGTAAAACGCATCTTTTTTAGTCTTTCTATCGAAAGTTACCAATCCTTTGTGATTGCGGGCTTCAATACCACCATTATTCCATTTTGGCACACAAAAATCAAACATGTTCCACACATAAGAACTCAAAATATTTGGATTATTCTTTATGTGTCCATACTGAATTTCATGAGTTTTTGTTTGATAGGTTTCAGGATAAAAAGGCAGTGTATAATTCCAGGTGTCACCCAAAAATTCGGTTTGATGATTTGGGTTTCCTCCTGCACCGTATTCGGTAAGCATCACTTTATACTCCGAGTAATTTTGCTGAAGTCCCTTTGCCCATGTGTCTAAACCGTCCACTTTGCCTTCATACCAACCATAATATCTGTTCATTCCCTGAATATCTGCATTTAAATTTACCGGATGATCCATGTGCCCGTAACCATTTACTGCAACTGTGAAGCGCCCCGGATCTTCAGATTTTGCCAAATCGTGAAGTTCTTTAGTTAATTGGGCCGTATAATCGTGAGGTTTATACACTTCGTTATGAAGTCCCCAAACGTAAATGGATGGATGGTTATAATTTTGACGAATTAAATCTACTAATTGAGACTTAGCATTATCGCTTTCCTGACCGCTTACACGATTAACAAACGGAATTTCAGCCCAAACCAATAACCCTAAACTATCACATTTTGCATAAAAATATTCAGATTGCTGATAATGTGCCAAACGTACGGTGGTTACTCCCACTTCCATAATCATCTCTAAATCGATGTCGTGTTGTTCTTTCTCTAAGGCATTACCAATACCCCACCAATCCTGATGGCGACACACGCCATACATCGGGTATTTTTCTCCATTTAAAAACACGCCTTCACCAGCAACAACCTCAACTTTTCTAATTCCTAAAGGCTGAGTAATTTCATCTAAAACCATAGCTCCTTCAGTAATGGCCGTTACCACTTTATACAAATACGGATCTTTACGGCCTTGCCACAAATGAGGTTTATTTAAGATTAATGATGTTGTAAATGTTTGAACACCCTGCGGACTTAGAGAAACTTTTTCGTCTTTTTTAGTCACTAATTTACCTTCTTGATTATATATTTTATGTTCTAAATTAACCTGCTGAAGATTTTTCAGTTTACTTGAAAGTTTCACTTTTACAGAAACATTTGCCTTTTTATTATCTATGACTTCCTGAGAGATATACACGCCATTTGAAGCATGATCGGTGACATCAATATTAATTTGATTAGTGGTTATTAACCAAACCGGACGATGAATTCCGCCGTAAACACCAAATAAATTATGGTTTATAGGAATAACATCTTGACGTGCTTCGTTATTTACTTTCAACACAAAAGTATTCTCTTCACCAAAATTTACAGCTTTTGTAATTTCAAAAGAAAAGGCTGAATATCCGCCTTTGTGATTACCAACAAACACGCCATTAACATACAAATCAGCCACCTGACCAACGCCTTCAAATTTTAAGAACAGACGCTTATGTTTTAATGCTTCATCGACTAAAAAGGACTTTTTGTAATATGCTTCGCCTTGGTAAAACACACCGTGCTCAACTTGCATATCTTTAGCATTATAGGTATGTGGTATTTTTACATCCGTCCACTTTTTATCCCAGTCTTGCATAAACGCTATGTTGTCTGTTGTAAATGGTCCTTTTTTAAACTGCCATCCTTCATTAAACGATTCTACTTTTCTACCGGTTTGTGAAATCCCTAATTGCGTTATTAAAATAACTAATAGGAATGTGATAATTTCCCTTTTCAATTTTCCTTTTTTGTAATTCATTATTTTATTAAGACTAGTTACTTACAAAAAAAGAATATTATTAAGTTGATGTGGTAGACATTTCTATCAAACTAAGGTTTCATTTTAATCAATTAAAACGCATGTTTAAATAAAGGTTCAAATGTTCAACCACATTTCATTTTATTTAACCTCACCGGACATATTCATAAAAAAAGGCTTCACAAAGTATTGTGAAGCCTTTTATATTTTTTTTAAAAGAATCTTTTATTTATTCTACTACTAAATTAAAATCTATGAATATTTCATTGTCAACTGTAATTAGACCAAACATTTTCTTAGGTTGTTCTAAATTATAATCGCTTAAACACACTTTTAAACCGCCATTGATTAAAGTACTACCATTCTTTTTTACAGTAACTGGTATTTTATACTCTCTTTTAATTCCGGCAATTTCAACATCTACCAATGTTTGAACATTATTTTTATCTTCCAAACTACTGGTTTCTTTTAAAATGAGTTTAATCTGCGGATAGCTTTCTGATTTCAGAATTTTCTGAAAATCTCTATTAATACCTTTTCCGCCACAATCGAAACAACCATTGTCCAAAACCAGCGCTGTTTCTCTAAATTTTAATTTTTCTCCATTTGAAAAATAAGTTACAGATACTGGATTTTTAAGACGTTTGGAATCAAAAACACATTTAAAAGTATTTACATTGGTTGTACCTTTAACTACTAATGTACTTTTTGAAGACACAACAATCGACGTGTTATTTACCGCAGTATCCTTATTTGTAAAAGCTAATGCTGCTAGTATAAACACTATGAACACAACTCTTCTCATTTTTCTTTTTCTTTTAATTCTTTTATAAAGATAATAAACAAGTCTCTAAAGTAATTGTTTAGTCGAAAGTTTAACTATTTAACAATACTTTAGAGACTTTATCTACTACTATTTAGCTATTAATCGTTCTTATTTTTATTTTAGAAACTAATTACAGCTTCCATCATTAATCCATTGAATTTACCGTCTTCATAAACGCTGTTTGTATAACCATCATAAGTTTGGTTCATATATTCAGCTTTTAAAAGTACATTTTTAGTCATGAACCATCCAGCACCTAATTGGAATCTGTCGATAGTTACATCTCCAAAAGTTTCCTCAGAATCTACTGTATTATAACGACCTCCTAAGAAGAATTTTTCATCTTGACCAAAACGGTAAATAACTTCTCCTGCATATTGCATAGTATTTCTATCATCGTCACCACCTGTAGCACTTTCAATAGTACCAAATAACTCTAAACCTTTGTATTTTACAAATGGGTTAATCATGAAAGATGTAATACTACCGCTAAAACTTGGAGCAAAACGACCAGATCTAAAGTTATCTGAAGTTGCAGCTTCTGCTTGCATTACATGGTAATATCTAGAACCTGTACGGTCTGCACTATATAAGTACAATCTAGATGCGTAACCTGTGTTATATAACGAACCTGTTAAACGTAATCTTAAATCGTCGTTTATTTGGTTATCGTATCCTAATTTAGCTAAGAAAGCAGCACCTCCAGTTGTTCCATTAGAACCAGCTTCTACAGATTGGTTTAATTTACCATTAGTAAAACCAACCATACCAAATAGACCTGAATTGGTGTTATAATAAACTTCAGCTCCTACTTCTGTAGTGAAAGCATCCATAATTAAGTTACCAACAAATGGATTGTAAATGGCTTGCGCATTATCTGTTCTTCTAAAGTGTGCATCACCGTAGTTATTCTCCATATGTCCAATTTTAATGGTCGTATGTTTCATAAACTCACTTAAAAATCCTTCGCTGATAAAATCTAATTTATCAATTTGGAAATACCCACCTTTTACATATGGTTCCGGGTGGTGACGAGATGATAAATAGGTTCTTAAGTGCATACGAACACCATCATAAAGCGCTACATCTAAATCTAAGTTTGCTGTTGCAAGATTGAAATTTGAACCTATTTCAGCTAATGGTACTGTACCTGAATTTTCATGGTCTAACCCTTGAAATTGTAAAGCGAACGAACCACCCACACGTACTTTAAGACCATCGAAACTAGAAATGGTATCTTTTTGTGGTTCGAAGACATTTACACCTCTTTGGTCTGGTTGCCTGTAATTATCTAAATCTCTATTATTTTGCGCATAAAAACTAACTCCTGCTAGTAAGGCTACGCCTAAAATTGCATTTTTGAAAATTGATTTCATGATTCTAATTGTTTAAGTTGTAAAGTGTTTTAAATTGATTTATAAAAATATGTGGTTGAAAATTTGATTTATTTTAATACGGTTGAGTATTTTACTGTTACTTCATCGCCAGTAGTGATGGTTCCGAACATGGCTGTAGGAGGGTCAACTTTAAAATCTGTCATTTTAAACGTTTTTTCTCCATCTAATGTAATTTTAGAACCGTTAATAGTAACTTTAAAATTCATTGGAACATTTTTAGTTGTTCCGGCAATAGATAAGTCTCCTTGCGCTTTTACTTCGTAAACACCGGACCCTTTATCTGTAACAGTATTAACTTTAGTTAATTTAAAGGTTATAGATTTATACTTGCTTGAATTTAAAGCTTTGTAAGTGTTTTTATCCATACCAGATTTTCCACTTTTTAAGCTTTCAGTTACAATATCTAAAGTAAGCTGGTCTATTGTGCACGCTTCTGTGCTAGAAAATTTTATTTTACCTGATTGATTTTCAGCATCAATATGCCAATCGTGTAAACTTGAGGTTCCGTAAACTTTTAATGAAGATTCTTTGTTTACTAAATTATATTCCTGTGCCTGAACCTGACTTAAACCTACAAATAGTATCAGGACTAATCCTAATACAGTTACGCCTATTTTTCTAAATTTACTCATCACTTTTATGTTTTAAATTATACGACAAATATACATTTTACTTGAATTTTGAAACTATGATTTTTATCATGTTTCGGTTAAATAAACTTAATCAAACACTACAAAAAAGAACTTAAACAACTGATATTCAGTTTTATAATATTAATAAAAATATTACACGCATCAAAGTGTATTTCGATGTATTTTTTGAGATATTTTTAAATTTTAACATAACCAAGTCTAAGATTTTACTTAAAACAGGTAAACCTATCCTTAAAAATAAATCATGGGAAGAATTGGGAATTCAACTGAGAATATACAAAATTTATTTACATCTTTTCGCTATTCTCACAAAACAATACTAATTTTACTACATATAATATAAAATGACACGTATAAAAAAATCCTGAAATAATACTGTTTCAGGATTTTATAATATAAACTTCACAACCTTTTACATTGGTAATTCCGGAGGCGATTCTCTATGTCGTCTGGACTCTAAAGTTTCTAAAAACGCGACCAATGCGCCTTTTTCCTCTACTGTTAATTGCAAGGCTTTTAATATAGGTGAGGTTGTTGGAAAAAGTGTATCATTTAATTGATGTGCTTTGCGTTTAGGCTGCGGCATCCCAGCGTTATACATATTTACCACACCTTCTAGATGTGGAAATAATCCATTATGCATGTATGGTCGCGTTCTGGATATTTCTCTTAAACTCGATGTTTTAAATTTCCCGACATCTTCTTTCTTTCCAGTAACTTCATAAAGCCCTAAATCTTCAAACGGACGACCATAATAAGTTAATCCGGTATTGTGAAACTGATTATCTGAAAAATATCCTGAATTATGGCAATTAATACATCTGGCTTTGGTTCTAAACAAATGCAAACCTAAAACTTCTTCATCTGAATATACTTCTGAATTACCGGAAATAAACTTATCAAATTTAGTACTCTCACTAACAATAGAACGTTCGAAAGTTGCAATAGCTTTTCTTATTCTTTGCTCAGATATTTGTGATGTACCAAAGGCTTTTTCAAAAAGTGCTTTATATCCTTCAATTTTAGATATGGTATCGACAGCCAGATTAATGTGAAAATTCATTTCCAATGAATCTTTAATAGGGAAATTAACCTGATCTTCAAGACCGCCTGACCTGCCATCCCAAAATAATTTTTCAGCGTAAGCGACATTTAAAATCGTCATAGAATTTCTTCGCCCCAATTGGCGGTTATGCCCATAACTGGTTCTTCTTCCGTCGTTCCAGCCAATTTCGGAATCATGACAACTGGCACAGGCTATTTGTCCGCTGGACGATAAACGCGGATCGAAAAACAGCGTTTTCCCCAACTCTCTTTTTTCTTTAGAATACGGATTCGTTTCAGGATGAACAACAGCATCTAAATGACCAATATCTTGAAAGTTAATAGCGGTTATCGAATCTAAATCGGGTGCCGGCCATTGCGTATAATCGCCACTACTATATTGCTCTCTAAGTACATTAATATCATAATACTGATAGGTTTTAAATGCTGAAAAAAGCACTACTAAAACCAGTATTGGAATAAAACTATATTTTTTCATCTTTAATAGCTAATAGTTAAGCTGGCAAGCCCGCTAAAACGTGAAGGGTCTGAACTTGAAAATGCATGCATTTGTTGTAAAGCAATCTGATAACCAGCCTGCAATTTCAGACTTACATTATAATGCTTTTGAGAATTGATATTAATAAAAGTTCCGCCACTTAAATTTAACTGATTCGCACTGTATAATTCATGGTTTGGAATAATCACTTCGCTATAAAAATCGCGCTGCGCGTAAGCTGCAAAATCGTTTTCCTGAATATTTTCTAAATCTGAAGTATTTCCCTGAATATACAATTCATCAAGATTCAACCTCAATGTACTTTTAAAAAACGGACTTAAAGCCATATTATCTGAAACGGCAAACGAACGCATAATGTAAGGTTGAAAATCTAAATTTGTATAATTTGAAGAAGTTGTCGCCAAAGCATCACGTTGTTCTACATTCCAAATTTTTGTACTCAACCCCATATCCCAAAATATCTTTTCTGAACTAAAATTTAAGTACGACACCCCTGCTTTCAAAGCATTTTCCTGAGCTGAATAAGTTTTTCCGCCTTTAGCATACCAAAAATTATTTCCAGAACTAAAATCGCCGCTTACATTAAACTTTACCTGTTTCAAAGGTGTTATTTTATATAAACCTAAAACATGTACCGAAAATGATTCTGGTTTATAACTTGCAAAATAATTTGAGGTATCATCTTTATCTACAACTCCATTATTTCTATACGTAAGCTGGTCTGCTGCTTTATACAAGGCATCTGCCATTATAGTTAAATTTTCCGTCTGGAACGTGTACCCTAAATGAGCCTGATGCTCGGTGAAGCGGCGCTGCGTAGAATTTTTAAACGGACTTGATAAAGAACCGTAACCTGACATCCATCTCACATAAATATCGTAATTAGCAGGTAGGTTTTTATCATTATTAGAAAACTTGATCTCATTATCACCATGAGTATACCCGTAAGAAAACGATGCTTTTATATGATGTTTTTCAGCTAACTTATAACTTAAACCCAGATTAACATCTAAGTTATTACAGGTTATTTCTGGTCTGGGGTCTAAATCAATACGATACTTATTAAACAACGTGTAATTCGTATTTAGTAAAAGTTTAATTTTAAAACTTACAGGCAAAATAAAACCGCCGTTTATATCATACTCCTGATTACTCCAGTTTCCTCCTTTTGAAACGCCGAAATAATGCGGATCGCTCATTACTCCATTTTCAGGTAAATCGTAAGACAGATTCCACTTTAAGTTTTTATAAAATTCTTTTGAAATGGAAATATCACCAAAAAACAATACGCCTTTTTTATTGCGGTACAACCCTTGAGTTTTTAAACCAAAGTTATTTATGGTTTCGGGTGTACGTCCATCTTTTAAATCACCGCTTTCGGTTTTAAAATATAAAGCTGAAGCCGTATAATCTTTAATTGAGGTAAACTGATAGTTTAAAGGAAATTTGCTTAACTCCTGCACTAAATCTTGAGCAAAAATTTGACGCACAGGATCCTGAATACTATCAGCTTTTTGTTGACCGAAACCAACTAAACTGACACTAAAACCTAGCAAAAAAAGAAAATACTGCTTCATAACTTTATTAGTTCGCAACGTAAAATTTAATTTCTTAAAAGCTTATTCTATAATGACTTCAGGGTGCGATAACACCATAAAATCGTTGCTGGAATTGTTAGTATCCTGATAAACTGTAATACCGTTTACTTCTTTACTTTTTCGAATTACCGATTCTGAAGAATAATGTCCAAGAATTGTAGAGATTTCACCAGCATCAATATCATCGGTTAAACGTTTTGGCTTTGCTTTAGAAGGATCATTTCGTTGTGTCTCAACACCATCAATAATTACAGCACTAGGAATTTGTAAATACACTTTAGTGTCCTCTGAATAATTTTCTGCAGCAATGGATGGCAATGGCACGCGGCCCCATGAATTTATAGCGTCATCATTTTCTTTAAAAAGCACAAAAGCGTCACGACCAAATGGATCTAAAATAAGATCTTTCCCTGCATAGGTTTTAAATACAATTTCCATGTTAGCTGCATTCGGGTTATCGATATCTGAATCTAAATACGAACTTCCAATAGATTCCTGATAATCTCTGTAATAAGCTTCAAATGGCGCATTACTTAAATCGATTGTTCTGTCTGGCTCCGGTACTTCGTAAACTTTGGTTTCTCCATCATTATCTAAAACCGTTAACGGACTTTTATGGTTAATAGCCGTAGCTGCAACAATCACGCTTTTTCTTGGCTCTAAAAGATGTTCTTCTCCGGTTCCTGGAAATCTTAATACCTCATCGGCGTAAACATAATTAGTATTTGCATGTTCAACATTGGCTTGGTTATACGACTGGCTCCAGTCGTACTGACCGTTAGCTAAATGATACGATTGTAATGTAGAACTTACTGAAGATGCCCCATATACCTGAGCAAAACATAAACCGTCTAAATACACAGCTTCGTTGGAGTTGTTATACACTTCAAAAAACAAGTCTCTGAATGAAGCGCCTAATTTCACATCGGAACCTGAAAAGTACACCTGTTTAATCAACAAACTTCCTATTTTTCCACTTACTAAAACCATTTCTACCAATCCTGTAGATTCCTGATTAATCGTCACGCCACTTAAAGACGCATTAAAACTAACCGGATCTGAAACTTCCTGCCCCCAATAGGCTGAATATTCTTCGGCCGTAAACACTAAAGACGCATTTACATTATATTTCCCTGGCACAACTTCTATATCAGCCATACCATTAGCATCTGTCGTTAACGTATATGTTTTGCCGTCATCGTTATTCACTAATGTAATAGCAACATTTGCGGCAGCTGCAAAATCGTAACCTTCATTAAAAGTTACCTTAAAACTATTATTTACGGGCATTACAAAATTATCGTCGTCATTACTACAAGCCATTAAAAAGCTTGTTAGGACAAATAGTAAAATCTTTTTCATTGTTTTTTAAAATTTATATTGGATTTGGGCACCAAAACTAATTGGGCTGTTTTTTACATATTCAATGCCATCTACCGTAATCACTGGGCGATAGTCTAAAAAGTTGTTAGCATAAACCGACATACTTATGCCATTAAGCAACTCTTTTGTCATTCGTAAATGAAAATTATGATAGATAGGCGTGGTTTTATCTTCGGCTGAAGATGGATTTAACCATAAACTACTATACTGGTCAGACTCCTGCTGATTTTCAGGAATACTTACACGTTCGCCATTTGAGTTGATATAAGCAATAGGAAAAATACTTGACGAAGTCGCAAAACTTTTCGATCTGGTAAATTGTTCGGCGGTTAAAGAAATTAATAATCCTAAATCGGACAAATGATGTGTTACTGTTCCACGAAGTCTAAATAAATCATCTTTCGTTGGCGTACTTTTATAAACACCATATAAGTATTGTTCTTCAAGGGGATCTGTATTCTGAATAACACGATCTAAATCTGAAAACGACTTACTATACACATAAGTTCCAACCAGACTAAACGAGGTATTGATAGCCTTTATCTTATTGAAGTTGAAATAGAACTCGATCCCTTTATCAATGGTACTTGCCGCATTGGTTTGTAAACTATAATCCAGCAATAATGGAGAATACCCAACAACCTCGTAGGTTGGAGGCGACTGACTATCGGCAAAGGTAAATTCTACTTCTGGGAAATCAACCCGTTCTAACGCATTATAACTCGCCAGTGCATCAAAGGTATGATTGTAATAACCGGTTAACGACAAGTTCCCAAAGCCTGTATTATAATTTAACCCCAATTCGTATTTCCAGCTTTTTGTAGGCTCTAAATTCTGCTTGGCTATTTCGGTTTTATACGTTTGAATTAGATTGAATGAATAATCAGATGTTCTGAAATCACGAATAAGCATATCAAAATATTTATCTCCCGGAAAAATCTGTGAAAGCGATGGAGTTTTTGAAGCAAACCCCAAGCCGCCTCGAAGACTTAAACTTTGACTTAACTCTACACCTAAATTAATTCTGGGGCTAAAATTTGAAAAACCATTCTGAATATCATAACGCATACCTAAATTGGCATACACTTCGTTATCGTTAGACAATTTCCAGGTTATATTATCCTGAGCATAAACGCCAAAATTTATCCTTGGTTTCACGTAACGCCCAAAATCTAAAGCACGAATACCTTCACCCGAACTTAGCGTACTACTCCCTGAACTAAGTGTTACCTGAGTATGAGCATTAGCTGGATCGTAAGCTTTTCCTTTTCCGTTGTTATCACTAAAACTATAATTTGCTCCTAATGACAGATTATGTCTTACATGAGAATTTTTAATTGTTTTATCTACAGATGTACCTAAATTTAAATTTACTGGCTGCCCATACACCTGACGAATTTGCATATAGGCTACAGGTGTATATTCCCCGGAATACAATCCGGTTTCTAAGCCTGTTGGTACCACACGTCCTCCATCATTTTTAAAAGACTGAACATAGGAATGCTGATAGGTATAGGCATATCCTAAATTAACATTTAAATGATCTATAAACGAAGCCTCAGGTTGCCAGGTAAATCGGTTACTTAATTTTATCCCTCTATCCTTTTTATATTTTGCCTCCTGACCTCCATCATCATTATCTTGATCATAATTTAAATCATCAAGGTTATTATGCAGGGTTAAAGAAAAAGTATTTTTAATCGTTTTATTTGAATTATATAACGACCATATTCCAGAGGCTGTAAGTCTGTTGTATTGCTCTAAACTATTTCTTGGATCGGCATTGGCATTTACGTAATCTAATGACAAGCTCAGGTTTCCTAACTTATCATTAATTTTAAAGCCTTTTCCAATGCTTACAGCACTATTACCTTGTCTTATATTGGCAGAAAGCCTGTAAGGTGTAACTCCAGCCTTTCTGTTAATTTTAATTAATCCGCTGGTTAGGTTACCATATTGAGCATCAGGAATTCCGGTTACGACTTCAATTTCATCAATATTACTGGCTGGAATAGAACGTAAATCGATACCTGAATTCACATTATCATAGGTAGTTAGTCCAGAATTACTATTATAATTCTGCATGTTTTCATCGTTAGATAGCTGCATGCCATCTAATACATATGAAACCCCAAAAGCATTGGTTTGACTTTCTTGCGCTGTTCGTAATGAAATGGAATTAACCGAATTTAATGAAGGTGGGGTTATGGTTTGCCCAGGAATTTGATTTAAAACATCACTTAAACTATAGGACTGAATTTGATTAATGGCATATTCATCTAAAACAACCGCCGAACCAACTTTACTTCGTCTTGGTACAGCCGTAACTTCTACTTCTTCCAATCGTAAATCTTCGTCTTTTAAAACGATAACTAATGACGTATTTACAGCTGTTTCTTTTGATGTTAAAACTTTCGTTTTCTTTCCGAGTATTTTTAACTCAATTTCAAAATCGTTAATATCAACCTCAATAGTAAATTTCCCTTCTTTATCGGTCACATCCCACTTTCCCGTTTTTATATTAAATACCGTTACGTTTTCTAAAGGCAGATGAGTTGCATCATCATTGACAACACCAAATACCCTATCCTGAGCTAAAGCACCAATAGAACACAGACAAATGAAAAGAAATACAGACCTCATAGTTAATTTTAAGGCTGCAAATATATCTTTATTTTTATTTATTCTAAATAAGAATAATAAAAATACACCTAAAGAACTAAGAAGTTAACATGTGTTAAATTATGTTATAAAACATAACAAAGGATTGCTATTACAAACAAAACATATAACTCATTGAATTAAAACACTAAGAAAGAAAGAAAGAAAGAAAGAAAGAAGATTGTCGGGATGACAGGATTCGAACCTGCGACCACACGGCCCCCAGCCGTGTACGCTAACCGGACTGCGCCACATCCCGATTTTTAAATTTATTGCCAAAGAAAATACTTTTTAATAAATTTCAAAAGTGTAAAATAAAAAAAGCCGAAGTAAAAACTTCGGCTTTTAAAATCTATTTAATTTCTATGTTATGCAGTGGCTGAAACTTCTACAGTTACTTCTTTAGCTGCTAAATAACGTTCTGCATCTAAAGCTGCCATACAACCAGTTCCGGCTGCTGTAATCGCCTGACGGTATACGTGATCGGCAGCGTCTCCACTTACAAATACTCCCGGCACATTGGTTTTAGCTGTTCCCGGTGTATTAATAATATAACCCGTTTCATCTAAGCTGATATAATCTTTAAAGATATCGGTGTTTGGTTTATGTCCGATTGCCACGAAGAATCCTGTTGCTGGAATTTCGTGTTTTTCGTTAGTTTTATTGTTGTGTACACGAACTGCAGTTACTACCTGTCCGTCACCAATAACTTCATCGGTTTCTGTATTGAAAAGAATGTCAATATTTGGAGTGTTAGCTACACGCTCTGCCATGATTTTAGAGGCTCTAAACTCATCACGTCTTACTAACATGGTTACTTTTTTACATAGTTTTGATAAATAGTGCGCTTCTTCACAAGCTGAATCTCCTGCACCAACAATCACCACTTCCTGATTTCTGTAGAAGAACCCGTCACATACTGCACATGCTGAAACACCGCCACCTAGCTTCAAGTATTTTTGTTCAGATTCTAAGCCTAAATATTTTGCTGAAGCTCCGGTTGAAATGATTACCGTATCACAGTGAATTTCCTTCTCGTCGTTTACCCAAACTTTGTGAATATCGCCTGAAAAATCTACTTTAGTAATCCACCCATCGCGGATATCAGCTTCAAAACGTTGTGCCTGAGCCTGTAATTCCATCATCATTTCAGGTCCTGTAATCCCTTGTGGATATCCTGGAAAGTTCTCCACTTCGTTCGTGGTTGTTAACTGGCCTCCTGGCTGTGTTCCCTGGTATAATACCGGACTCATATTAGCACGTGCTGCATAAATCGCTGCGGTGTAACCTGCAGGTCCCGACCCGATAATTAAGCACTTTACTCTTTCTATTTTATCTGACATAATTGCTACTAATTTTTATTAAAACAAAAGTAGAATTTTTAACAGAAAACTTACACTAAAGTTATCAAAAGATATTATCGGTTCATAATTAGTTGTTATCCTAATTCATTTTCACCACATTTTTTCGTAAATTGTAGTAATCTGACTAATAACCTAATAAGATAATTATGAAACCATTTCTATTACTTCTCTGTACTGCAATTTTATTATCCTGTAACCAAAATCCGAAAGCAGAACTACAAACGGCAGAGCTCTCTAACAAACTTGATTTGAAAGGAGCCTGGAAAATGATTAGTTATTTAAATTATAGTGGTGATGGCTCTGTAGACACCATTATGACTTCTGAAAAATTTATTCAAATGAAAATGTTTTCAGATAATAAATTTATGTGGAACAGATTCACCTCTTACGATTCATCTGAATGGTTTGGAAGTGGAAACTACACTTTTAAGAATGATACCTTAGCTGAGCACACCGAGTATGGCTCGGAAGCCTTACTTACCGTTTTAGAAAAAGATAGTATTCACCGATTAGATATTATCTTTATAGACGAAGACTCCTATATGCAAACGGAAAAAGATAGTTTGGGAAATCCTATTTATGGTGAAATTTACCATAGAATAAAATAAAAAAAGGTTGAACATGAGTTCAACCTTTTTTTATAAAGAAAATTTTACAATTATTTTCTAACAGCTTTGATGATATCTAAAGCAGCTTTAACATCCTGCTCTAACTTTGCGTAATCTTTATTTGCAAGAATCTCTTTTGATATTAATTGAGATCCCATACCAACACAAGTTACTCCTGCATCAAACCAACCTTTAAGGTTTTCTTCGGTTGGAGCTACACCACCTGTTGGCATAATGCTTGTCCAAGGTTGTGGGCCTTTAATTCCTTTTACGAATTTAGGTCCGTATAAATCACCAGGGAATAACTTAACGATTTCGCATCCTAGCTCTTCAGCTCTTGCGATTTCAGTTAAACTTCCACAACCAGGAGACCATAATACCTTTTTACGGTTACAAGCGATAGCGATATCTTCTCTTAACACCGGAGTTACAATAAAGTTAGCTCCTAAAGCCATATATAATGACGCGGCAGCAGCATCGGTTACCGAACCAACTCCCATAATCATACCTGGAAGTTCTTTAATAGCGTATTTTGTTAATTCACCAAAAACTTCGTGAGCGAAATCTCCACGTGCAGTAAACTCTAATAATCTAGCGCCACCATCGTAACACGCTTTTAATACTTTTTTACTTAACTCTAAATCGCTATTGAAAAATAAAGGAATCATTCCTGTTTCTTTCATAGCCTGAGCTACTTCTAATCTTGTATATTGTGCCATTTTAAAATGTTTTTATCGAGCTACACGACCTGAAGCGTCACCACCCATTAATTTTTCAACTTCTGAAACAGTAACTAAGTTCGCATCACCTTTAATCGTGTGTTTTAAACAAGAAGCAGCAACAGCGAAATCTAATGCGTTTTGATCATCTTCTGGGTATTTTAATAATCCGTAGATTAAACCTCCCATGAATGAGTCACCACCACCTACTCTATCAACGATATCTGTAATTTGGTATTGACGCGTTTCAAACATTTTGTTTCCATCATATAATACACCAGCCCAAGTATTGTGAGATGCAGAAATAGAACCACGTAAAGTTGTAATTACCTTTTTAGCTCTTGGGAATTTCTCCATCATTTGTTTACAAACCGATAAGAAAGCTTCCGCTTTAACATCGTGTCCTTGAGTTTGTACTGTTAAACCTTCTGGTTTGATACCAAAGTGCATTTCAGCATCTTCTTCGTTCCCTAAAACGATATCACAGTAAGATGTTAACTCAGTCATTACAGCTTCTCTATGTGCAGCATCACAATATTTCCATAATTTAGCACGGTAGTTTAAATCTGTTGAAATAGTAATACCTTTTGCGCTAGCAGCTTTAACAGCCTCTAAACAAGCATCAGCAGCACCTTGAGAAATCGCAGGTGTAATACCTGTCCAGTGGAACCACTCTACACCTTCAAAAACAGCATCCCAGTCAATCATTCCAGCTTCAATCTCAGCCATAGCAGAATGCGCTCTATCGTAAACTACTTTACTACCTCTTGATACAGCACCAGTTTCTAAGAAATAAATTCCTAAACGGTCACCACCCCAGATAATTTTATCAACATTAACACCACGCTTACGCATTTCCATCATGGCACATTCTCCAATATCATTTTTTGGTAAACGCGTTACGAAATCTACAGAAACGCCATAGTTTGCTAATGAAACGGCTACGTTAGACTCACCTCCACCATAAATAACATCAAAGTTATCAGCTTGCGAAAATCTTTTAAATCCTTGAGGTGCTAAACGAAGCATGATCTCACCAAAAGTTACTACTTTACTCATTTTTTTTAATAGTTATTAATTATTATTCGAAATTTAGTTAAACGATTAAGCAGTATTTAGAAAAAAAAAATTACCATTATCAAACTACTTATTTTGATTTAAAAAAGTATTACAGTAATTTTGCTTAAACGATTAAGCAAATATATAAAAAAATTGACCAACAAAAAAAAAACAACTATAAAAGACATTGCTAATGTATTAAACATTTCGCCGGCCGCCGTTTCTAAGGCATTACACGACGATTCGCGCATTAGTGATAAAACTAAAGAAGCCGTTAAAGAAGTGGCTAAAAAATTAAACTACCAGCCCAACCACTTAGCTAGTGCCCTGCGCCGTGGAAAAAGTAATCTGGTAGGATTGATTGTTCCAAGAACCAACAGCAACTTTTTTTCTTCCGTAATTCAGAATATTGAAGAAGTTTTGAACAAAAAAGGCTATAACATTATCATTACCCAGTCTAACGAATCATTCAAAAAAGAGTGTAGCAATATTGACACCTTACTATTTACTCAGGTTGATGGTATTATTGCATCTATGGCAAATGAAACCATTAGTCTGGATTATTATGAAAAGATAAAGTCGAAAGGCATTCCTTTAATCTTATTCGATCGTGGTGAAAATGATTTAAATGTCGATTACATCGGAATTAATGATTACGATAGCAGTCATATGATTGTTGAACATTTAGTGGAACAAGGCTGCAAGCGTATTGCCCATATTGGAGGTTACCGACATACCAGAATTTTCAACAACAGGATTCGAGGTTATATGGACGCCATAGCAAAACACAATTTACCTTTAGAAGATGAGCTACTCATTGAAAGCAGTCTGACCATAGAAGACGGCAGAAAAAAAATGAAGCAGCTTCTTGAGTTAAAAAACAGACCGGATGCTGTTTATGTGGCCGCAGATTATGCCGCTCTTGGAGCTTTACAAGTTCTAGAAGAAGAACACATAAAAGTACCTGAAGACATCGCCTTAGTTGGTTTTGGAAATGAACCTTTTACAGCTTTGGTAAACCCTTCTATTACAACCGTTAACCAACATAGTGATGAAATAGGCAAACAAGTGGCCTTAACGTTTTTAGAGCGCGTTAAAACACCCGGAAAAAAGCAAACACTGAATAAAATTATTCTTGGCGCCGAATTGATTGTTAGAGATTCATCTAACAAAAAAGGATAACTATAAAAATTTCAAAATAAAAAAGGTTTCAATAATTGAAACCTTTTTTATTTCCACTAAGTCATTAGTTTAGGGTATAAAATCCTCTCGAATAGGATTAAACACATCTATCAAAATCCCAGCCTTTTTACAAACCGTGCCATGCATGGTATTGGGAGGAATATAAAGTCCATCTCCTTCTTTTACCAGTTTCACCTCATCGCCAACCGTAAATTCAAATTCCCCGCTGGCCACATAAGTTACCTGAACATGTGGATGCTCGTGCATCGCACCAACCCCACCTGCTTCAAAACTCACATTAACGAGCATGATATTATCATCATACCCCATAATTTTTCGTTTAATACCTCCGCCAAGGTCTTCCCACGCTATATCATCACCAGATAAAAACACCTCACTTGCTCCAAAATTTATCATAATATTACAGAATTTCCATTTTACTTAAATTAATCTCACAAAAACAAAAGTAACACATAAAAACAACTTGATTTTTTAAAAATTTTTAGAATTTTTCACAAACACAAAAACCTCTGTAAAGCCTCACTATCTCTAGTAAAACAAAAGATAACCACCAAATAAAAAATCATTTTTTAATTTTTTTTTAACTAAAAATGTCACCCTCAACATGACATACTGCGTTTTAATAATATACGGCAGTAAGTTTTACTGCATAACAAACTAAAAAACCTCTAAAAAATTAATTTATGAAAAAAAGACTACTTTCATGTTTAGCTTTCACTTTAGCACTTGCTGCAAGCGCTCAGATTGAACTTTTCAAAGAAATTAACACTGTTGGAACAGACTCAAATCCAAACTATGTTTATGTTACTAATGATGGTAAAAAAGCATACTTTCAAGCAAGTAATGGTACCGACGGTTCAGAGCTTTGGGTGTCTGATGGTACCGTTGCTGGTACAAACATGCTTATAGATTTAGATGGTACCACCTCAAACTCCTATCCAAGAGCCTTTGTAGAATTTAACAATACTATGTATTTCTGGAACAACGGCGCATCAGCAATGTGGAAAACAGATGGAACCGCTTTAGGTACTGAGGTAGCTACCGAATTAGCTGGTCAATATTTTGAAGGCTCTATAGAATTTAATGGCGCTTTATATTACATTGACAAAAACGCTGGGGTCACTAATGGTGATATTTTTAGATTTGATGGTACAACAGCTTCTGTTTCTGGTTATGATAAATCAAACGGGGACATGTATGTTTCTGAGATGTTTTTATTTAACGACAAAATATTTTGTTATGCCAGAACATCTACTGAGCAGTCGACAATAGGCAACGAACTTTACGTTTTTGACCCTAGTAATGACACCTTCCAGCTATTTAAAGAATTTGCTTCTGGTGCTTCAGCTGGTTATGTTAGTAATTTTATAGAATATAATGGACAAATGTATTTTAGTGCAGCAAACGATACCGACACCTCTGTAGATGCACTTTGGGTATCTGACGGTACAGCCTTAAACACTGTAAAAGTAACAGCTACTCAAGACTTTGCTGTAAAAGGAGAAGTATTCACTTGGAACAACTTGATATACTTTTTAGCAGACGATAGCAATGCTATAGAAAACATATTTTCTTACAACCCAAGCACCCAAGCAGTTAAACAATTAACCTGGTTTACTGTAGATCATGATGCCAACTCTTACACAGAAATAGACGGTTATTTATATTACCGAGGTGAAACTGAAAACACAAGAACTTATTCAACTTCAGATGCTAGATTATTTAGAATTAATCCTGATGGTGAAACCATTGAACAAGTTGACCCTGACAATAAATTGGATATAGATTGGTTTGTTAAAGTTGTAGACCCTAACGATAACAACATTATATTAATGAGAGGTGATGATGATGGAGACACAATAGTATATGGTACAGAGTTATTTTGGGTAAATCCAGCAGCAATAACCTACTCACAAGTATTATCTACAGCTAAACCATTATCTGAAGTTGCCAGAGTATACCCTAACCCAGCTTCAGACTACTTAATGATGCCTAACAAATTAATGAATGCACCATACAGCATTTATGACATTACTGGTAGAGCTGTTAAATCTGGAGTTATTAGTTCTGAGCGTTTAGATTTCAACTTAAACACTGGATTATACATCTTAAAAGTAGAAGTAGATGCTGCAAGCTACACCCAAAAAATCATGGTTAGAAAATAATTTATTATACACTTAATTTTATTAAAAAAATCCCGTTCAAAACTTGAACGGGATTTTTTTATGAATAAAAAAAACTTTATTAAGCCGCATTAATACAAGCATTTCAACTAAAAATCAATGATAATTAAATAATTTTTCATTTTTATTAAATAAAAAGCAAGGGTAATTCATTTTTACTGAGTAATACTTATATAAAACTTAATAAATCTAATTATCTAAACATTTTAATTTATGAAAAGAAAACTATTTTCTTGCTTAGCATTCGCGTTTGGGTTGGCTGCAACCGCCCAAAGCACTTTATTATTTGATATCAATAAAGGAACTGGGAGTTCTAACCCCGACGTGATGTTCTTTTACAATGACAAAATCTATTTTAAAGCTACCACAGGAGCTGCAGGGAGCGACTACACCACAGACGGTGATGACGCAGATGCTTTAAATGACCACATTGGTACTGAACTTTGGGTTTTAGACCCTAGTGACCCTGATAACGAATCGTTAACATATGTTGACGTTAACCCTGGAACTGGCAGCTCATCTCCTAGTTACTTTTTCGGTTTTAATAATTATGTTCATTTCACGCGCAGCAATGTACCTTACAAATCAGACGGCACAGCCGCAGGAACAACTCAAGTAACAGAATTAGTTAATGGGATGGACGACATGGTAGAACTAAACGGTATACTATATTTTATAAATATCTCTAATAAGGAATTATGGCAGTGGGATGGTACCAATACAGCCGCTACACGTGTTAACAGACCAACAGGACAAGTGGAAACCATATTTTCATGGGGAAATCGTGAATCAAATAATAACCATGCACTCATACAAGCCTTCAACAATAAAATCTATTTTGCGGGAAACCTAACTATTGATGGTACAGATACAGAAGGAATGGAAGTAATTATATACGATCCTGCTACAGAGCAGTTCTCTAGAGCAACTCAACTACCTACCACATACAGATTACATAATTTCGTACAGTACAATAACGAGTTATATTTTGCCCAAAGAGAAAGTAGTTCTGTAGCACTTAAAGATGACTTTGTTCTTTACAAAACCAATGGTAGTAGCACCGAACTAGTAGCTGCTGTAAATGATGCAGTAGATTACATTAAACCATGGTACGTTTGGAAAAACAAACTTTATTTTAGCGCCATAGATTCCAATGGATTTTCTCAACTATATTCTTACGACGCAAACGCAAGCACTGATGCAGATGCGGTTACACAAATTACACACAATGTAAAGAAAAACCACGACCCAACACATTTTGTAACTGGAAGTGATTCAGATGATTTTCTTTATTATTTAGGAGAGAAAGATGAAATACTTAAGTATAAAGATACTAATGGAAATGATGTAGAAGAACCTGTAGATGACAATTTCATACATAGAACTGATGGAACAACCTCTACCATATTAGACCCTGAAACAATTCTTGCTAACAGACCCATAAAAGTTAATGATATTTTATACTTTGAAGGCCACTATTCTGGAACCACAACTAGTAAAATATTTGGAGATGAAGTTTATAAACTTAACTTAAACACCTTAACCTTATCTGATTCAGATGAAAAACTTAAAGGCATAAACAATGTTTACCCTAACCCTGCTAAAGATTATTTTATGGTAGACAAATCGTTAGTTGATGCTGCTTATAGCATTTACGACATTACAGGTAAAGTGGTTAAGCAAGGCGTTTTAAAATCACAAAGATTAGATTTTAACTTAAATACTGGTTTATACATTTTTAAAGCACAAACCGATTTAGGCTTCTTTGCTCAGAAAATTATCGTTAAATAATTTTGATATAAATTCAAAAACCCAAAAAATCCCGTTCAAGTTTTGAACGGGATTTTTTTATTCCAAATATCAATATCACAAATAAAAAAAGCCAGAATATCAATTGATATTCTGGCTTTTTTGTCGGGGTGGCAGGAAGACCTTAAAACCCAACTTATGTAGTGAAATCAATAAGTTTCAAACTCTAATTAACTTTTGGTAACCGAATGAGTAACTTATTTGATGAGAACTTTTGTTTGTATTTATACTAAAAATTCTACTTGCAATATTACAATTTTTAGATTTGAGTCTCAAACCTCATTCAAACATATATTTTTAAAACCAATATTCATAAATTGAAAAATTATCTATTCACTATAGCTTTCATTTATTTATTTTTGCGACTGATCATGTTAATATTTTTTTGATGGATACTCTCTATGCTTTGTTATATTATTAAAAGCCAAAGCAATTACAAATAATATTAATACCCCAGACAAAACGGGTGAAAACACATAATAATACCCTAAAGATTTTATTTTTTCAGTTCCAATAATTGCTATCAATGCTGTTGCTCCTCCCGGAGGATGTAAAGTCTTGGTAAATTGCATTAAAACAATAGAAATCGCAACTGCCAAAGGAGCAGTCAACCATATAATTTCTGGAAATATTTTATAGATTGTAACACCGATAAGAGCAGAAATTAAATGACCTCCTATTAAATTCCTAGGTTGTGACAATGGGCTTCGAATAGCTCCAAAAATCAAAACACTTGTGGCCCCAAAAGAACCAATTAAAAAAACATTCTCCTCTTTCGATAAATAAAACGATTGAAAGAAAGCAATGACTCCTATACCAATAAAAGCTCCCAAAAAAGACCAAATTTTTTCTGTATAATCGATAAGTGTTTCTCTATATAAAATATATCTGGATACTCTAATTCCTCTTTTTATCCTAGTTCTCATAGATGTATTAAGTGTGGTCTTTATTTTCAATTAAAAAGATGCAAAAATACTAAGTTTAAACTTTTAATAATTATTTTACTAATCAAATTCACCTAGAAAAACATTGAAATTTTAAACCTAAAAAAACAATTAAGACAAATTTATCCTAATTATGATAAATATCATATTTTAAAAAAATAGTATATCATAGTTTTGAGAATACTAAATCACTAAATATGAAAACACAAATCAAATATTTACCCTTAATTATTACTTTATTTCTTTTTAGCTGCTTCAAAAATCAAGAAAAACATTACGAAAACACTTCAAAAATTCCCGTAAGCAGAGAAATGGTTGCAGAATTAACCTCTCCTCCCAATGTACCTACACCTGTAGGACGGAGAAACGCAAAAAAGCTAATTGTTAAAATGGAAATTCTTGAAAAAGAAGGAGAAATAACCAATGGTGTTCGTTATGTATACTGGACATTTGGAGGTACAGTTCCTGGTAGTTTTATAAGAACTCGTGTTGGTGACGAAGTGGAATTTCATCTTCAAAATCATCCAGAGAACAAACTACCTCATAATATAGATCTGCATGCTGTTACAGGTCCCGGAGGAGGTGCTGAATCTTCTTTTGTAGCACCTGGACATGAGAAAGTATTTTCCTTTAAAACTTTAAATCCGGGTTTATATGTATATCACTGTGCAACAGCTCCTGTAGGTATGCACATAGCCAATGGTATGTATGGTTTAATTTTAGTTGAACCTGAAGGAGGTTTACCTGCTGTTGATAAAGAATATTATATTATGCAGGGTGATTTCTATACAAAAGGCGCTAATGGTGAACGCGGCTTACAACCTTTCGACATGCAGAAGGCAGTCGATGAAAAAGCTGATTATGTTGTATTTAACGGTAAAGTAGGCGCGCTAACCGGAGATAATGCAATAACAGCGAAAGTTGGTGAAACAGTGAGGCTTTTCGTAGGAAACGGAGGCCCTGGTTTGGTTTCCTCATTCCATGTTATAGGAGAAATATTTGACAAAGTACATATTGAAGGAGGAAAACAAACCAATGAAAATGTACAAACAACTCTTATTCCCGCTGGTGGTGCAGCTATTGTTGAATTTAAAGTAGATGTTCCCGGAACATTTATTTTGGTAGATCACTCGATCTTCAGAGCATTTAATAAAGGCGCCTTAGGTATGCTTAAAGTAGAAGGCGAAAAAAATAAAAAAATATATTCTGGAGAAATTAGAGATGATATTTACCTTCCTGAGGGGCCGGGTATTCAGTCTATGCCGACAACCGATGAAATTGTAGAATCTAAGATTCCAGCCAAATCCTTTGATGAACAAATGAAATTTGGTAAACAAACCTATATGCAAACCTGTTTTGCTTGTCACCAATCAGAAGGACAAGGAATACCAAATGCCTTCCCTCCTTTAGCTAAATCTGATTACCTAAATGCCGATATTAATCGCGCAATAGATATTGTATTGCATGGAAAATCTGGGGAAATAACCGTTAATGGTGAAAAATACAATAGTGTTATGACCAAACAAATGCTCTCTTCAGAAGAAATTGCAAATGTATTAACTTATGTATACAACAGTTGGGGCAATTCTAAAAAAGTGGTAACGACATCTATGGTCGAAAATGTAAAAAACAAAAAATAGCCAAGTCATGAAAGATCATGTTTTCAGATTATTAATTTTTATAATTATCAGTCAAACTAAATTGTTTGGGCAGTCTGAAAACATGGTCTTTATACAAGGTAGTCGATATATCCCACTTTACGGAAGAGATTCTACCGTTGTAGAAGTTAAAGATTTTGAAATGGACATTTTCCCTGTCACTAATGTCCAATTTTTAGAATTTGTTAAACAATATCCTAAATGGCAAAAATCGAAAGCCTTAAAATTATTTACTGATCAAAGCTATTTATTAAATTGGAAAAATGATTTTGAACTTAATGATACAGAAAAACAAAATAGCCCAGTAACTTATGTTTCCTGGTTTGCAGCTAAAGATTATTGTGAGTGCCAAGGCAAACGATTACCTACTATTGATGAATGGGAATACGCCGCTATGGCAGACCAAACCTCTCGTGATGCTAGGCTTAAACCTGAGTATAACAAACAAATTCTAGCTTGGTACGAAACCCCTAAGACCAATGAAAATCTTATAGGTAAAAATCAAAAAAATGTTTGGGGAGTATATGATTTGCATGGTCTAGTTTGGGAATGGACACTTGATTTTAATTCTGTGCTCATTACTGGTGAATCGAGAAAAGATGTCGATAAAGACAATAATCTATTCTGCGGAAGTGCAGCCGTTAACGCCACCGATTTAATGAACTATGCGGCCTTTATGCGTTATGCCATCAGGGGAAGCCTAAAAGCTAAATACGCTATGAAAAACTTAGGGTTTAGATGTGTAAAAGATACAAAACCACAACCATGAAAATTTTAAAAATAATTACAATTTTTGCGCTGCTCACATTCACTTTCAGCTCATGTAACTCAAATAAGTCAAAACAGGGTACGATACTTTACTTATGCCCAATGCAATGCGAAGGTAATAAAACATATAACCAACCTTTTAATTGTCCAATATGTAAAATGGATTTACAACCATTGGAAACAAGTGCTTCAAAAATTGAAAATACTGATGGTATTTCAGAAGAATCAATTTTCAATTTAACTTCTAATTGGAACACCGAAGAAGGTGAGCAGATTCTTTTGAAGGATTTAAAAGGAAAAACGCTGGTTATGGTCATGATTTATACTTCATGTAAAGCCGCCTGCCCGCGTTTAGTTGCAGATATGCGGAATATTGAGGCACAAATTCCTGATAACAAAATAGACCAGCTCAACTTTGTATTAATTAGTATAGATCCAAAAACAGATACGCCCGAACGTCTGAAATCCTTTGCCATTGAAAATTATATGGATGACCCGCAATGGACATTCCTTCAAGGTACTGAAACTGGGGTTAGGGAATTCGCAAATGTATTAGCCGTTAAATACAAACAAATATCTCCAATAGACTTTTCGCATTCTAATATTATAAGTATTTTTAATCCTAAAGGCGAATTAATACATCAACAGGAAGACTTAGGAGTGGATAACACTGAAACAATCGATGCCATCCTTAGACTAACCAATTAAACCATCTTAAAAATGAAAAACTTTATAGCAATTCTATTTACAGGAGTTGTAATGACCTGTTACGCTCAGGAATTTGAAATTTCGGCAGAATTAAGACCTCGTTATGAATATAGGCATGGCTATAAAACGTTAATTCCAAACGATGCTGAAGCTGCAAATTTTATATCCCAACGAACACGTTTAAATTTAAAATTTACTTCTGAAAAAATTCAGGCCTTTGCTGCCCTCCAAAACATAAGGGTTTGGGGAGACATTGCTACCTTATCTGCTTCTGACAAGAACGGAACAGCTGTTCATGAAGCCTGGGCTAAACTCTACCTGACATCTAACTTTTTTTTAAAATTAGGGAGGCAAGAAATTGTTTATGATGACCAAAGGATTTTTGGAAATGTGGACTGGGCACAACAAGCCAGAAGTCATGATGCCCTTATAGCATCTTTTAAAGGAACTAATAACGGACATTTAGATTTTGGATTCGCATTAAGTTCTGAGGAAGAAAGTCTGTTTAAAACAAATTATGAAGTAAACAATTATAAAAACTTTCAATATTTATGGTATCATAATCAACTTAAAAACACAAGTATAAGTTTATTATTTTTAAACCAAGGACTTAATTACACTGATAATCTTGAGCAAAAAATAAGTTATAACCAAACCATAGGAGCCAGACTAACTTATAATAAAGATTCATTTGGTACTGATGCTTCCGCATACTTGCAAACTGGTAAAATTGCTAGCTCTCATTTAAGCGCATACAATATTGCTGCAAATGTATATTATGATTTTACAAATCATTTTAATCTGGCAATAGGTTTTGAATATCTTTCAGGAACAAACAACAATTCTAATGCTTCAAAAATAAGCTCATTCAATCCTTGGTATGGAACCAATCATAAATTTAATGGTTTAATGGACTATTTTTATGTTGGAAATCATATAAATTCTGTTGGTTTGACAGATATAAATGCCTGTTTATTTTTTCATAAAAATAAATTCAGTGGTAAACTTATGCCTCATATTTTTTCTGCTGCTGCCAAAGTGTTTGATGACTCTGGAAATGAAATGAACCAATCTTTAGGTACAGAATTGGATTTGGTTTTCACTTATAATTGGATTAAGAATGTTAATTTTCAGTTTGGATACTCACAGTTATTTGCTACTAATACGATGTCAATCCTAAAGGGAGGTAATAATAATGCTACTAATAACTGGGCTTGGTTTATGATAACCATAAAACCTACCCTATTCAAAAATTAAATTTTCAGTAATTAACTATAATATTAACCCTTCACCAATGTTATTTTAAAGTCATTTATAACGTTTATTTTCTATTTAAACATATTTTTAAACAACCTATAATCTAACCAACTTAAAGATTTTAATTTACTGCCGTAGACTTAATATAATGTATTAGCTTAATATAATGTATTAGAATGAAAAGAATACCTAAAGGTAATAAGCCACTAAACAAAAATAATAATAAATAATAGTTTGAAATTACCCCTATACCAAGGTAAAACCTAACACCTTGAATTAATAAAATTATTTCAGTCAGTACAAATCCTGAAAGAAAACTATACAGACCTAATTTTAATGACGCTGAGGGTTTCTGATTACTATAAAGAAACGCAAAAAGAAAACCTGTGATCACTCCCAGCATCACTAAATGAATAAAACCAATAACAAAGTTACGATGCATGAAAACAACTTCGGAAAATTCAGGATTCAGCGTTACTCCTTGGAAAAGAATTTTCAGTGCAAAACAAAAGACGCTAAAATAATACAGCGTGACAATGAGTTTAGATTGTCCCTTTAAGGCTTTTTTCATCTTGAATTTTATCAGTTTTATAAACAAATACAGGGTTAGTAATTGAAGTAGAACCCCTAATATATTTATATAAATTAAAATCGGATGCGGAGCAAACCATTGCACAGGTAAGGCAAAAGTAAGTATTGTTGATATAATCAATAATTTAAAAAAGTTTTGAAATAGTATAGAATCTTCAATTCTAACTAAATAAAATAACAAAGCTAAAACTGCAATTAAAAACCACCCGTTAAATTGAAAGTGCAAAAAAAACTGAATGGCAATCTGGTAAAACGCCGAAGCCTGACCTAAAATCCCCACAGCTGGCCCTAAACACCATACACCTATTGTTGATATCAGCATAAACAATAAAGAGGCTTTCAACATTAAACCAACAGCTTTAGAGACTATTTTATGATGCTTCCATACCAAATACACAAAATAATATGAACAAAAAATATGCAAGGTTGAAAACGTTATGGAAATAACTGCATATCCTTGGAATGGAAAACTAAGCATCATCCCTATAACTGCAATTTCGGTCACCCAAAATAATTTATTATAAACGGGTTTTTTATCGGGAATAAAATAATGAACAATGAAAGCATACAACATTAAATACACCCAACCTAACATGGCCACATGAGAATGGGCATGTGTTAAGAATCGGTAATTTAATCCGACGGACTCTAAAAAGGAATATCTAAGCACCAACCCCATTAAGGCGGCAATTAGGAAGTTTATCAAGCAAACAATAATCAGTTTTTTGGGCATACAAATTCTTTAACAGTCTTAAAATTAAGAAATCCTATACTGTATCAAGACAAACAACATAGGATTTCTGTGCAACGAATTAATTAAAGATTAATACTAACAAAATCTACTTTCCAGTTTTTCTGCTGCTGGAAATAAAATATTGTTCTCTAAATGAATATGTAAATGCAAGTCTTCTTCAAATTCCTGAAGCATCGCAAATGTTACGCGATAGGTATTACAGGCATCGGCTGGTGGCGTGTAATCATCTGTAATTTCAGCAATTTTTCTAAATCGTACGCCTTCATTGTCGTGTTCTTGCATCATCATAGCAATTGGATTTTTAACGGTTCCAAACCCAGGAGCTTCTACCTCGGTATTCGATAACTCTGCCTTTACTAATTTTTTAACAAAGGGAAACAATACCAACTCTTCCTTTTTCATATGCTGGGCCAACTCTCCTGCCGAAGCTGTAAACAACTCGTTTACTTCAAAAAGTTCAGGATGTCTTTCACCGTGCACTCGACATAGCTTATCTAAAAACTGTTTTAAAATGGGTATTTTTTCTTCTACGTATCGGTGATGTTTTTTTTCAATATAATCTACAAGTAAATCTAAAGGCCATGATTTATAATCGATAGTTTGATTGCCCTGTGTGTTTAAAACCTGCTCCAAACGATCCACCAATTCACTAGTTTCAATTCCATTTTTTTCACATACATCTTCCAGTGTTCTATTTCCTCTACAGCAAAAATCGATGCCGTATTGCGTAAAAACTGCTGCTGTTCTAAAATCTTCTGCAACAAATTCTCCAACTTGTTTTTGTGTTATCGTACTCATAATATCTTCTATTAATTATTCTTTGTTATTTTATTTTTTAAAGTTAAATCGAATACAAACCAACAGGTTGTAACGATACCTACTGCGAAAATGACATCGCCAATGGTTCTTAACCATTTTAATGTAATCATGGTCGGGTCTTGCAATAATTCTGATGAACGCGCATACCACATACCGTGTTCAATACTTTCAACAGCCTGCCAAATACCCATAGGTAGTAAGCTTAATAAAGCCATTCCTAATAGTCCTAAGTTTAATGACCAAAATGTAATTTTTAATAATTTATTATTCCAGTTTACATTCCTGTATAAACTTCGTAATACAAAAAGCATTAAACCAATCCCAAGCATACCGTAAACTCCGAATAAAGCGGTATGTCCATGTAATGGTGTAGTATTTAAACCTTGTACATAGTATAGTGCAATTGGTGGATTGATGATGAACCCAAAGATTCCAGCTCCTAAAAAATTCCAAAAGGCAACGGCAATCATAAAATAAATAGGCCATTTATAATCTTCTAACCATTTTGTAGCTTTTGATAACTTGTAATTGTGATAAGCTTCATAGCCAATTAAGGTTAACGGAACCACTTCTAAAGCACTAAATGTAGCGCCTAAAGCCATGACAGCTTTTGGAGTTCCTGTAAAATACAGATGATGGAATGTTCCTAAAATACCTCCCGACATGAAAATAATGGTTGCCAACAATACATTTAAAGTTGCTGTTTTGGTTTTTAATAATCCTAAACGAACAAATAAAAATGCGATAACAACGGTTGCAAATACTTCAAAGAAGCCTTCCACCCACAGGTGAACAACCCACCATCTCCAGTATTCTGCGATGGCCAAATTGGTGTGTCTTCCCCACATTAACCCCGAAGCATAAAAAAGAGCAATGGCACTACAAGATACCAAGAACATGATAATTAAGTTCTTTTCTTCCGTTTTACGTTTTAGAACTGGGAGTAACGGTCTTACCATTAAAGCCAGCCATAAGAACAAGCCAATTAATAGGAATATTTGCCAAAATCTTCCAAGATCAACATATTCATAACCTTGATGTCCAAACCAGAAATTATTAACGAGATTTAACTTTTGCATCACCCCTAACCATTGTCCGGCCATAGACCCTAAAACAATAATTAAAAGCGCAATAAATAAGAAATTAACTCCAAATTTCTGAAACTTTGGATCTTTTCCTGAAACCGCCGGAGCAATATACAATCCTGTAGCTAACCAAGCGGTTGCAATCCAGAAAATAGCCAGTTGTGTGTGCCAGGTTCGAGTAACGGAATATGGTAATATTTTGTCTAAGGCAAAACCATAAAATCCATCGCCTTCAACACCGTAATGTGCAGTTACAATACCTAAAAGCATTTGCAACACCATTAATAGAGTAACAACCCAGAAATATTTTTTAACCAGATGCATACTTGGGGTCATGCCTTGTTTCAATAATGGATCTTTGGCTGGTGGTGGTAATGTTTCATCTTCACCAGATTTTACATGATAAAACACCAGTATTCCAATACATAATATCAATAAAATAATACTAACACCAGACCAAACCATCAAATCCATGGTAGGTTCATTCCCTACCAAATCATCGGCAGGCCAATTGTGCGTGTAACTAACATTACTGTTTGGACGCTCGGTTACCGTTGCCCATGTTGCCCAAAAGAAAAAGGCATTCATTTTATGCATTTTAGCTTCATCCTTAATGGTGTTTACAGGAATAGCATAATCAGCACGAAGTTTATCGAATTTAGGATCGTTAGTGAATAATCCTTTATAATAATCGCTTAAATAATTTATAGCTTCTACCCTGTTCTCTGAAATGGTAATGGTGTTAGCTGCTTCATTGTAGGTGTTAGTTCTTAAATCGTTTTGTAATCTTACTTTTAAAGCAGCTTGTTCTTCTTTGGTTACATCATCATAATTTGTTCCGAAATTCTCCTTGGCATAAATATTTAAAATATAAGTCGCTTCTCTGTGTAACCAATCTGCTGTCCAATCTGGTGCAACATAAGCACCATGTCCCCAAACAGAACCAACTTCCTGTCCTCCAATACTCTGCCAAATATTCTGACCATCCTTAATTTCAGACTCTGTAAAAATAATGTCACCATTTATAGATATGATGGATTTAGGAATTGGCGGTGATTGTTGGTAAATTTCAAATCCATAATAACCTAATACGCTAAATGAACTGATAATAACTGCAGCAAATAGCAACCATAATTTTCTCTCTTTTTTCATGAATGATTTGTTTGATTAATTTTATTTCGGACAATTTTATCCTATTTTATATTAAAATTTTTTTCATATTTATATTAAACAAAAACTCAGTTTAATTAAGATATTTTTATCCTAATTGAAAACAAATTTTTTAACGTCGTAAAAAGGTATCTCCTTGTTTAATATCTAAAGCCAAATCTTCTAAATTTGTTGATTCTAACATTGTTTTAAGTTCATCTCTAACCACTTTAAATTTATCATGCATTGGACAAGGACGATTTTCGTCACAAGCATGTAAACCTAGTCCACACCCCTTATAGATACTATCTCCGTCAATAGCATCGACAATATCACTTAATTTGATTTCTTTAATTCGACGTTTATCAATTTCAAAACCTCCATAAGCCCCTTTTACAGAATTTACAATATTATTTCTCACCAAAGCCTGTAAAATCTTAGCTGTAAATGCAGCTGGTGAATCAATTTCTACAGCAATTTCCTTAGGAGTCACCCTCCTATCGTCAAAAGAATTAAGTGCTATAAAAATAGATGCCCTAATACCGTATTCGCAAGCTTTTGAAAACATATATTAAATTTATGGTGCAAATATAATTAAGATGTTTTAATTAAGACAAAAATATCTTAATTAATTTTTGTTATTTTTAAAACGAAGTTCACCCAACTCGATTCCAATAGCTGTTTTAGCTAATACCGTGAAGACAAATGCGCCTAATGCCCAAATACCAAGGGTTACACCTATTTCTACACCTGTAGGAGTGTATTCTGCAATCTTACCATAGGGTCCCGGGATAAATCCTGGAACTATTAATCCGAAACCTTTTTCCACCCATATAGCTACAAACAAGATAAAACACGAAAAATATAAGATTTTAGGATTATTACGTAGCTTATGAAACGTTAGCAATACGGTTGCTAATACATTTAATGGTATAGCTGTCCAGATCCATGGCAATAAAGCATCTTTTCCGTGTAATCCAAAAAACAAATAATAAGCACTCTCGCTATGATGCGTTGGCGCATAAAATTCTTTGAACAACTCTGAAATTAGCATAATAAGATTTATCTGAGCAGCCACAGTCACAACCATTGCAATCTTCTTCAACGTTTTATCTTGAATTTTAAACGCTGTAAAATTTCTAATGATGGCTAAAACAAGAATAATTAATGCTGGTCCCGCAGCAAAGGCCGATGCTAAAAACCGAGGTCCTAACAAGGCATTGTTCCAAAAAGGACGCGCTTGTAGTCCTTGATACAAAAAGGCCGTTACCAAATGTATTCCTACAGCCCAAAAAACCGATAAAATAGCCCCTGGAACATACACCTTAGACTTCGCTTCTTTACCCTGATAATGTCTGAATAAAATATAAAAAGGAATAGTGATATTTAAAAATAAATAACCATTTAACACAATAACATCCCATGTAAGCATAGAATTAGGAAAATTAAAAACCCCGAGACCCGGTATCATATGCCAAAGCACCGAAGGTCCTCCCATATCAGCTATTACAAATGCTAAACACATAATTAAGGCGGCCACAGCCAATCCCTCTCCTATAAGAACCGCTTGTTTAAAATCGACATCGTGTAAAACATATGTTGGCATTACCAACATAACAGCCGCTGCTGCCACACCAACCAAAAAAGTGAAATTAGAAATATACAAACCCCAACTTACGCGGTCTGTCATTCCTGTAACACTTAACCCTTCATTAAGTTGTATGGAATAGCAATACATGCCAACAAGCATCATAAACGTTAAGAATCCCATCCAGATATGATACTTAACAGTGCCATGTGTTACAACATCAAAGCTATCTTTTACTAAACTTCTAAAGACCTTTAATTGTTTCATTTTTCAATTATATTTTAGTCATTTGCGGATTTCCTTCATTTTTAATTAATCCATAAAATACCAGAACTTAGGTTCGGTACCCAAATCTTCTTTTAGTCTGAATACTTTTTTATTTTCAAGCACCCATCGAATGGTACTATTAGGATCTAATAAATTCCCAAATATGCGGGCGCCCGTTGGACAGGCCTCTACACAAGCTGGATTTTTTCCTTCTCTTGAGCGCTGCACACAAAAGGTACATTTTTCCATTACCCCTTTTTTACGCATTCTATTTCCTAAATAATGCTGATTATGATTTACCTCTTCTTCTGGCACTTCGGGTTTACTCCAATTAAATCGGCGACCATCATACGGGCAAGCAGCCATACAATAACGACACCCCACACACCAGTCGTAATCGACAACCACTAAACCATCATCTTCTCGCCAGGTGGCTTGTACAGGACATACCTCAACACAAGGCGGATTATCGCAATGAAAACACTGCGTTCCCAAATAAAAATGACCTTCAGCCGGAACTTCATGATAATAGTTATCATCAGCTTCATCAAATTTTAATCCTTCTCCGTCTTTCATTTCATGAATACGGATATATTGCATTTGAGAATTTCTATCTTGATTATTTTCTTTTACACAGGCGCTCACGCAATCCATATACCCCTGACATTTAGAAATATTAAAGGCGTACCCAAACAATACATCTTCTTCAGCATTTTTAGAAGACATACTAATTGTTTTTCCTGTACGCAGTTGATAAGAACGCACCAATCTATCTACAGTATTCTTTTTCTCATCATCGGTCATTAATTTATAATTCCCTTTAAACTGCTCCTCCCAATCAATTTGTGCTTTTTCTTTACTTTCATCGCTACTTAACATACTACAGGAGGTATTAACAGCTCCTGCCCCAATCAATAAACTTGCTGCCAACTTTCTAAAAGCGGTACGGCGATCCATTTTTACATCGAAAACCTGATCAAATCCATCCTTTTCTCTTTCATCTCCAATAGAAGCATTCACGGCAGCATGATAAAATTCTTCTTCAGACATTTCTGCATCATTTGAATGAGAACCACAACCACCCGAGGTTTTACCGCAACCGCAAGTACCCGAATCATCATTTTGTTTTCTGCCCAGATTTAATGAAAACCATTTTTTGTTACTTCTACTCATACCTTAACTATTTTAAACTTCTAATGCAGCTACTCTCTTTCTTTTACTTTTTGTGTATTGAAACGCGCCGGCCATCTACTTTCAAAATGTGGCTGATGCGGATTATGACAATTCACACACGTCATAGATGCTCGTGGTGGTGCCCAGCCTCCAATTCGTTTACCATGCGCTCCGCCTTTCCAATCTTCAAATTGTTTTGAATGGCACTGGCTACATAGATTATAACTATTATCAAAATCGATGCTCATTCCTGTTACACTGCGCAACTCATCCATATTGGACGGATTATGACATGTTACACAATTCATAGCTTTCTCGTTTGCATGTACTATCTTAATATCCCAATGCGCCTTTTTAATATCGCCTTCTTGCATCTCTGCCAATGGTTTTGAATGACATTCGGTACAAGCATATAATTTAATCTGATTTTTTCTTTCTGGTATTAAGAAGGTATGTCCACCTTCTGAAATCCGAATCGTATCTACCCCTTCCAAATAGTTCTCTGATGATAAAGATACTCCATGATAATGCTCTCCTTCAGCCTCAATTTTCTCCATAACACCATGGTATTTATCTTCATGTTTACATGAAAAAAACACCATGCAAAAAACAATAAGACATAAGCTTCTATTTACAAAAAGGCTACTACTCATCATAATTACTTATTCTTTTAAATTCCCCAATATCTCTCGTTTCTTTATTATTAGGCACATGACATTGTCTGCAATTTACACGTTCTGGATGTGTAACACGAATCTCTTTTGGAGCTGCTGGCCCTGCATGACAAGCCAGACAATTTTCATGCATTTGAATTTGATGCGGAATAACTGGAGGACTACCATCTAAAGCATTATTTACACCCACTTCGGGAGCTTTTATTTTATGAAAATTAGTTTCTTCAAACAAAGATTCTGTTACCTGCGCTACATGACATTGACGACAATTCACCATTTCAGGATGTGGCGTTACTGGAGCATAAGCATTAAATTTATCGACAAAACCTCCATTTTGATGGCATTTTAAACAGATATTTTCACCCATACCACGCTCACTGGCCACCGGATGCGGAATACTGGGTGGTGCACCGTGAAATGCTCTGTTGTTATAATATGTTTCTAATGTACGCTGATGATTTTCATCGACTGGCATATTGACGTAATCTAAAGCAAATTTTGAACGCTCAAAAACCCCAATCTCTGAAGGGATTATTGGCATTGGATTTTCATTTTCAATTGGAATGTAAGCTTCCTCCTGCCCTTCACGATAACTAATATTCCAGACCGCAACAAATGCCAGAAATAATATTAGAAACAAAGATATTATACCTATTCGCTTCATACTTTTTCTACTTTAACGGCACATTTTTTATAATCGGGTTGCTTTGAAATCGGACAAAAAGCATCGAGTGTTACATCGTTTATTAACATATTTTCATCAAAGAAAGGCACAAATACCTGATTGCGCTCCGGAACGCCACGCTCATTAACCGATGCTGGTAAAATAATTTCACCGCGTCGCGTCGTTAATTTAATTCGATCACCCGTTTGTATCTGCATTTCTTTGGCTTGCTCCGGATTCAACTCCACATACGCATGTGGCATGGCTTTATGCAACACTGGAATTCTTCTCGTCATAGATCCTGTATGCCAATGCTCTACAACACGTCCGGTGCATAACCAGAACGGGTAATCATCATCAGGAATTTCAGGAGCCGGTTCGTATGGTCGTTGCCATATAATAGCCTTTCCATCCGGGTTTCCATAAAAATGAAATTGCTCACCATTACTACAAGCCGGATCGTAATCGGCATTAAATCGCCATTTTGTAGATTTCCCATTCACATAAGGCCATTGTGCTCCAGGTTCGGCTTTTAAAATTTCTAAAGGCGCCATAGCGTGCTTATTACCTTCATGATGCCTTCTATACTCATTGTAAATTTCTTCTATATGAGTATCTTCATTATAATAGAATTGTTTTTCGTAACCTAAACGTTTAGCCACCTCAACAATTTGCCAGGTATCACTCATAGCTTCACCTGAAGGTTCTATCATTTTTTCAAAATATTGAGTACGACGCTCCGAATTTCCATACATCCCCTCCCGTTCTATCCACATGGCAGAAGGCAAAATTACATCTGCAATATCGGTTGTTGGTGTTGGGTAAATATCTGAAACCACAATAAATCGACCTTCTTTTTCACAAGCATCGCGATAACGCTTCAGTTTTGGCATAGTCACCATAGGATTCGTTACCTGAATCCACATAAACTTAATATCTCCCCTATCTAAAGCACGAAACATCTCTACGGTATGGTAAGATGGTTTTGCTGGAATATTTTCTGCTGGAACATCCCAAATTTTTGCGGCAAACTCTCTATGTTCTTTATTTGTTACAACGCCGTGAGGTAATTTGTGTGTTAGCGTCCCAACTTCTCGAACTGTACCGCAGGCACTGGGTTGTCCTGTTAACGAAAACGGACTATTACCCGGTTCTGAAATTTTCCCTGTAAGTAAATGGATATTATAAACTAAGTTATTAATCCAAGTCCCTCTGGTATGCTGATTCATTCCCATACACCACAGAGACATAACTTTCTTATTAGGATCTCCATAATAAGAAGCCATGTATTTTATATCTTTAGCTGAAACCCCTGAAATTTTTGCTACTTTTTCAGGCGTATAATCTTGTAAAAAAGTTTTAAAGGCTTCAAAAGTGATTCCCTCTGGCTTATCGTCAAAGCTGTAATGATCTTCTAAGCCATAGCCCATATTGGTAAGTCCCTTTTTAAAATTACAATGCTTTTCAACAAAAGACTTATTCACCCAGCCATTATTAATAATTTCATAGCAAATCGCATTAGCCACTGCTAAATCTGTTTGTGGCTGAAAAATAATAGACCTATCTGCCGCCATACTGGTACGCGTTGTACGCGTTGCAAAATCGATAATCTTAACTCCGCGTTTTAATCGCTGATCTAACAACCTAGAGAATAATACCGGATGCATTTCTGCCATATTATTACCCCAAAGCACAAAAACATCAGCATGATCTATATCATCATAGCAGCCCATGGGCTCATCAATACCAAAAGAAGTCATAAACCCGGTAACCGCACTCGCCATACACAAGCGCGCATTAGCTTCTACATTATTTGTACCAATACACCCTTTAAATAGCTTAGAGGCTACATATCCATCAGGAATAGTCCACTGTCCCGAACCGTAAATAGATACTGCATCTTTTCCATGGTTACTTATAGTCTCTTTCATTTTAGAAGCAATTAAATCAAGTGCTTCTTTCATAGAGGTTTCTACATACTTCCCATTTTTCTTAATCAAGGGTTTTGTTAATCGATCTTTACCATAAATAGATATCACAGAATGGTAGCCTTTAACACAACACAAGCCTTTGTTAACAGGAGATTTAGGGTCTCCTTTTACCGCAACTGCTTTGCCGTTATCAATACCAATTAAAACACCACAACCTACACCGCAAAATCTACAGGGTGCCTTTTTCCAATCTAAATTTGCATTTTCAGGAAGATTCCTTTCTTGTTCTTCCGCAAATAAAATCCCTGGAAACATAGTGGCTGCAGCCGTCATAGCCGACATAACGGCCATTTTTTTTATAAATTCACGTCGGTTGGTTAAGGAGGTATACATACTTAATTACTTTTAGGTGTATCGAATCCTGAAACCATTGCTAAAAGCTTTAAGCTTTCAATGGCCTCGATTTTTTCTTTTAATATATCGTCTTCGGTATTGTTATTTGTTTCAGTAACTACGATTACCAAATCATTATTTTCAGCAGGAATGACTTCGCAACTACTAATAGAACTAAGTGCATGAACTAGCTCTTGTTTTTTTCCTTGGTGCGGATGAGCGAGGTAACTTTTAATTGGCATAATGCATCTATTTAAATAGGACATAAAAGTCCTCTAATTTAATCTAAAAAAATTAATTTTCATCATCTATTTTCAATTTACAATCAATATAAATAAATATAAATCAACTCTTTAAATAAAACACATATAAACTTAGACAAAAATATGTGAAGTAATTACTAATCCATTTTAGACAATTTAGTTATAAGGCAACCTTTGATTTACCATAAAACACATTTATTTTCAGTAATTTTAATCGAGAGTTTTAAAACGGGTATTTAGAAAATTAAAAGAATAAACCTCATCATATATTTAATCTAAAAAATTCTCTATATAAGCGTGATTGTAAAACTAAGGGGGTAAAGCAAGAGGGTAACACGCTAAAGCGATGTTACGGTTTTCATTCCTCTCAGAAGCCCTATAAATACTAAGATTTTAAAATTTGCTTTGTTTTATAGTCTCTCATTTTTTCGTAAAAAATGCGCTCAGCCCAGTAAAATCAACGAATTTTTTACTAAAAAATGAGTTTTATGAGCTTATTTATGTATTGATTAATAACTCTTCTTTATTTTCATAAGCATGCTTTTTTTTAATTTATAGAGATGAATTTTATATAAAAAAAATTTCCTTTCAATACACTCCCGTGACCTTTCGAGAAGCGCATTGAAAGGAAATTCATTCTAAGGCTAAAAAAATATTGTTTGAGGCAATTTCTAAATCTCAGCTGTTCGCTTTTCCAGCTTTTGATGTAGACTTCCCATATCTTCACTAATCTTACTCTCCACTACTCTTGCATAAATCTGAGTCGTTGATAATTTTGTGTGACCTAATAATTTTGACACCGTTTCAATCGGCACACCGTTTGAAAGCGTTACCGTTGTGGCAAAGGTATGTCTGGCCACATGAAAGGTTAAATTCTTCTTGATTCGACATACATCGGCAATCTCTTTTAAATAAGAATTCAATTTCTGATTGGATATACCTGGAAAAATTGTTTGGTTTGAGACAGATTCAGGATAAGTTTCATATTTTTCTATAAGTTCTAAAGCCTTTTGTAGTAAAGGTATTTTAATAGGAACATTCGTTTTCTCTCTTTTCGAATGAATCCAAAGCTTGCCATCAATCCCTAAACACAAATCGTTAGGCGTTAATTGCATCACATCTCCATAGGACAAACCTGTATAGCAGGCGAACACAAATAAATCCTTTATCTGCTGAAGTCTGGTTATATCAAAAGACTTATTTTCTATAGCTTCCAATTCTTCGGCTGTTAAAAAGCAACGCTCCTTTTTATCATATTTGGCTTCAAACTTTATAAAAGGATCTTTATCAATCCATTCCATTTTAAAGGCTAAACTTACGAGTTTTCTCAAGCGTTCGATATGTTTCATAACAGTATTGTTGCTCATATTCTCCTGAACCTTTAAAAACCGCTCAAAATCGATTATAAACTGATAATTTAACTCAGATAGATACATATCAGTTGTAGCATACTTCAACTTTAAGAACTTAAAGATGTATTTGTGGGTTGTGAAGTAGTTCTTTTGGGTTCCCCATCTTAAAGTGGACTTCATATGGATCTTATGATAATCAATAATATCCGTTAGTGCCTGACGAGAATCATTTTCCCCCAAGTATTGTGATTTAATGATACTAGAACTAATGAGTTTACCTTCTCTTTTTAAATTTTGATAGATCTCGAAGAGATCGACATTAACTTGCCTTAGAAATTCATTGATTAATTTAGCTTCATCACCTAAGCCTTTTAATCGGCTTTTATTAGAATCCCATTCCGAAATAAGGACTTTTCGTTTTAAGGACAGTTCGGCTCGTTTGCCATTTACGGTAATACGAGCATAAAGGGGTGCTTTTCCGTTTTTGATACTGGATTGTTTCAGCCAAAACAGAACACTGAAAGTTTGTGTTGTTTTCATACACTTTTGTTTTTAAAATTGAACATTAGAAACAAAAGCCAAATCAAATTGCTCGGTTACCTTTTTCGACGTTTTTAAATGTGGTAACCGAATAGGTCACATTTTTATTTAAATGAATTCAAATAATATGAACCCCTAAAAACGTCAAAACCTTGATAATCATAAAATTACCAAGGTTTTATTACTTATTGATCTCTGATCTAGTCGGGGTGGCAGGATTCGAACCTGCGACCTCCTGCTCCCAAAGCAGGCGCGATAACCGGGCTACGCTACACCCCGAGTATAATGGTTATCTCATTACGGGGTGCAAATATACTTCTTTATATTAAATACACAACCCTTTTCATTAAAATATTTAATTATTTCTTAGTTCAATTTTTAACTAATTTAGCTTTAAACCAACTAACATCCTTTAAACTTGAAGTTTACAAAAATCATCTGTCTTTTATTTTTTTTAATATTTTTTAGCTTAACCGTTTTTTCTCAATCAAAAATTAGCGGAAAAGTAATCGATCAAGATACAAACACCCCGCTTTCGCATGTTTCCATTATTCTAAAAAACACTAATGATACCATCTACTCTAACAATCTGGGACATTTTGAAATATACAATTTAGGTACTTATACGTTTCATAAACTGGGATATAAAGATAAAATTGAAAACATTCTGGAAAATCATCCAATAATACAACTTCAAATAAATCCTAATGAATTACATGAAGTGATGATAAGCAGCAATCAAATAGCTAAAACACAAAACACTTCTTATACCTCATCTCAAATTATAACCACACAAAGCATTGAACAAAACAATACAATTGATTTAGCTCCGGTGCTAAATCAGGTCTCTGGAGTGTTTATGCAAAACGGCGCTTTAAATACCAATCGAATTACCATTAGAGGAATTGGTTCCAGAAATTTATACGGCACGAGTAAAATAAGAGCTTATTTTAAAGATATTCCGTTAACTACAGGAAATGGAGAAACAACTATTGAAGATTTTGAACTGAGTTCTCTGGCAAGAATTGAAATTATTAAAGGGTCACGATCCAGTATATATGGCGCAGGATTAGGAGGTTTCATTAAGTTAATTCCTAAAACAGCCGGATTTAATCAAACTAACATTCAAAATACAACTACAATTGGTTCTTTCGGGTTATTTAAAGATGTTATTGAATTAAGTAGTTCTACTAAAAAAACGAACATCAATACAGTTTTTAGTCACACCCGAAACGATGGATATAGAAACAATAGCTCATATAACCGAAAAACCATTACCCTTAACGCCAATCATTATTTTAATGAAAGGGACGAAATTTCATTCTTAGGTAGTTTTGTTGATTTCAAAGGCTACATACCAAGTTCTGTAGATGAACAAACTTATTTAAACACACCTGAGTCGGCTGCTTTTACCTGGGAACAATCTAAAGGATATGAAGATACCAGACGTAGTTTGCTTGGGTTATCCTGGCACCATCAATATAGTAACACCATTTCACAAAAAACCAGTGTGTTTTCTTCATTTAAAAATGCCTACGAACCCAGACCTTTTAATATCCTTTCCGAAAACCTATCTGCCCTTGGCTTTAGAAGCAGAATTTTAAAAGAATCCACTGAATTTAAATGGACGTTTGGCATAGAATTTTTCAATGATTTCTACAATTGGAAAACTTTCGAAAATCTATATCAGGATACTACATCAGGTACAGGAAGTGTTCAAGGCAACTTACTTTCTAATTTTAAAGAAAAACGCTATTATGTCAACGCCTTTTTTGAAACGGATTACAGTATTTCTAATAAAACAGGAGTCTCATTAGGATTAAATTTTAACAAGACCAATTATAAACTCAAGGACTATTATAATAATGATTCAAATCCGGACCAATCGGGTTCATACACCTTTAAAAGTGTCCTTTCTCCTACCTTGGGATTAACGCATAGTATTTCTAAAAACAGCAGCCTGTATTCTAATATCAGCCATGGATTTTCACCTCCAACAACAACCGAGACTTTATTACCAGATGGTTTAATCAATACAAATATAAAACCTGAAACCGGCTGGAATTTTGAAATCGGGTCGCGATCTATTTTTTTTAATAATCGTCTTCAATGTAATTTATCTGTATATAGATTAAATGTTTCAAATTTACTGGTTGCTAAACGCACGGGCAATGACGAATACATAGGCTTAAACGCTGGAAAAACACGACATGATGGTTTTGAATTAGATAGTCGTTTCCAATGGTTTAAGCTCAAAAACTACAAACTAAACACCATTTTTAGCTATACTCTAAACCGCTATAAGTTTAAAGATTTTATAGATGGTGATAATGATTATTCAGGAAATGATTTAACAGGTGTTCCCGGCCATATTTTCAACTTGGGGTTAGACTTCAACACCCCTTTCGGTATTTATGGGAACCTCCATTTCCAAAACGTCGGAAGCATACCTATTACCGATGACAACACCTTGTACACCGATTCTTATAATTTGACAAATTTTAAAATGGGCTGGCTAAAAAACCTTAATAAAACTTTAAATATCAATGTGTTTTTAGGTATAAATAATATATTTGATAAAGCCTATGCCTCTCAAATTCTGATAAATGCGATGGGGTTTAACGGCTCACAACCCAGATATTATTACCCTGGAAACCCTATAAATTACTATACAGGCTTTAATATCACCTGCAACATAAACTAACATACAATGAAACCAATTTACACATTAGTAACCCTTTTTATAGTTTATACTTCCTGCGCCCAGCAGGTAGAATCTGAAATTAAAGCAGAATCACCAGAGCATATTAGCTATACAACCGAACTTGTAGTTCCCGATTTAAATATCGCATGGGGCATGGCATTTCTACCAGATGGAAGCATGCTTATAACCGAAAAGGCCGGTGAGCTAATTCATTTTAAAAATGGCACCAAAACCACTATCGATGGTCTACCTGAAATTTATGTGCGTGGACAGGGTGGATTTATGGATATTAAGTTGCATCCTGATTATATAAATAACGGTTGGATTTACTTTTCGTATGCATCTTCTGAAGGTGAAGGCGAAGGTGGAAACACAGCTATTATGAGAGCTAAAATAAACGAAACCTCGCTTTCAAATCAGCAACAACTTTACAAAGCTGTTCCAAACACTACCAAAGGGCAACATTTTGGTTCACGAATTGAATTTGATAATGAAGGCTATCTTTACTTCTCTGCTGGCGAACGCGGACAACGTGATGTAAATCCACAGGATATCACCAGAGATGGTGGCAAAATTTACAGATTAAATGATGATGGAAGTATTCCTTCGGATAATCCTTTTGTAAATACGCCTGGCGCCAAAACTGCCATTTACAGTTACGGACATAGAAACCCTCAAGGTATGACCAAACATCCAGAAACTGGAGATATCTGGACCCATGAACATGGCCCACAGGGAGGTGATGAAATCAATATTATTGGAAAAGGCAAAAATTATGGATGGCCTGTAATATCTTACGGCATCAATTATAGCGGTACCACATTTACAGACATCACAGAAAAAGAAGGTATGGAACAACCGCTTTTTTACTGGGTTCCTTCAATTGCTCCTAGCGGAATGACGTTTGTAAATTCAGATAAATACCCAAACTGGCAAGGCAACTTACTTGTCGGTTCTTTAAAATTTCAATATTTAGAGCGTTTGATTCTTGAAAACAACAAAGTTATTAAACGTGAAAAATTATTCGAATCTATTGGTCGTGTTAGAGATGTACGTCAAGCCCCTGATGGTTATATCTATCTTAGCGTAGAAGGCAAAGGCATCTATAAAATTATTCCAACAAACTAAAATAATCTTATGAAATTCATCCTACTAAGTCTAGTTATTGCAGCGTCATCTATTACCATAAATTTACAACAAACTACACCCCTAGAAGAAAGCATTAAACGAGGTAGTGAAATCTACGCTGATTTTTGTATGAACTGCCATTTGCCAAATGGTGAAGGTGTAAAAAATGTGTATCCACCTTTAGCAAAATCAGATTTTCTGATTAAAAATCAAGAAGTCAGTATAAGAGCTGTTAAATATGGTACAAACGGAGAATTAAAAGTCAATGGTATCGTCTATAAAAATGTCATGGCACCATTAGGCTTATCGGATTCCGAGGTTGCCGATGTTATGAACTATATAAACAATTCATGGGGTAACAAGAATAAAAAAATGATAACCAAGGAAGTAGTAGAGAAAATCAAAAAATAAGAGCATTCTCGATTAAATGTTTTACATTTATTTAAATTTGTAACAGGCTAATCAAACATAATTACACATGCTTATTATAGGAATTGCAGGTGGTACAGGCTGTGGTAAAACCACGGTAGTAAACCAAATACTTAACGAGCTTCCGGAAGGAGAAATAGGTGTAATTTCTCAGGACTCATATTATCAGGACACGACGCATTTAAGCTATGAAGAGCGTGTTAAAATAAATTTCGATCATCCAAGATCGATAGATTTCGACCTTTTAGAAAGCCACCTTAAGGATCTAAAAGACGATAAACCAATACACCAGCCTGTATATTCTTTTGTTAAACATAACCGCACGGGAGATACTGTTTTAACCCACCCAAGAAAGGTTATGATTGTTGAGGGTATTTTAATATTAACCAGTCCCGAAATTCGAAACATGTGCGATATTAAAATATTTGTTCATGCCGATTCAGACGAACGTTTAATACGTCGTTTAAAACGTGATATTTCAGAAAGAGGCCGTGATTTAGATGAAGTTTTAAGTCGTTACCAAACCACCTTAAAACCTATGCACGATCAGTTTATAGAGCCCATGAAAGAATTTGCAGATATCATCATCCCAAATAACAAATACAATACTGTTGCCGTAGATATTGTGCGCACCATTATTAACAACCGACTTTAAACATGGCCTTTTTTAAGCATAAAATATTTAAACCCTTTAAAAACATATTCGTTCTCATCATCACACTTTTTGTAGTTTGGATGCTGTTTTTCGATGCCAATTCATGGCTTATACACAATGAATTAAATTCAGACATCAATGATTTAGAAGCCGAAAAAGAATACTATTTAAAAGAAATAGAAAAAGATAAAAAAGCACTTAAAAAACTTAGTACCGAAGAAGGTATAGAAAAATTTGCACGCGAAGAATATTACATGAAACGCGACAGCGAAGAAATTTATATTATCGAGTACGAAGACAGCATTAAAACAAAATCTAATGACTAAAGGACTATTTAGCGAATTTGATGACGTTTCTACCAAACAATGGAAACAAAAAATTCAATTCGAGCTAAATGGCGCGGATTATCAAACTCTTGTCTGGCATTCAAACGAAGATATTTCGGTAAAACCATTTTACAATGCCGATGATTTAAAAGATATTTCCCAAACTTCAAACACGCAAGCAACCGCATGGCGCATTTGTGATACAGTCTTTGTTTACGACGCTGAAAAAGCCAACAAAAAAGCCTTAAAATCAATACATCAGGGTGCTGAAAGCATTAAATTTATCATCCCTAATCACGATATTTCCATTGATGCTTTACTAACCGATATAGACTCCGAAAAAGTCCTTTTGCATTTTGAATTGCATTTTTTTAATTCCAATTTTGTAAAACAACTTTTTAATGCCGTTTCAGATAAAAAAAGTTTCATTCATACCGATATTATTGGAAAACTGGCCAAAACAGGCAATTGGTTTAACAATATGAATTCAGATATAGACCAATTTAAGTCTATAGCTAAGCAAACCAATTCCTTTAGCATTAATGCTACACTTTATCAAAATGCTGGAGCCAATATGGTACAGCAATTGGCTTACGCCTTGGCACATGCCAATGAATACTTAAACATACTTGATGAAGAATTAACTTCGGAATCTAAACAACAAACCAAAGTTATCTTTAATATCGCCGTTGGAAGCAATTACTTTTTTGAAATTGCAAAACTCCGCGCTTTACGCTTACTTTGGGAGACATTAGCTTCAGAATACCAGGTAAATTCGGAATGTCATATTTTGGCAACACCCTCTAAACGCAACAAAACCGTTTACGATTATAACACCAACATTATACGTTCTACCACTGAGTGTATGAGTAGCATTCTTGGTGGAGCTAACACCATTTGTAATCTACCTTACGATTCCGTTTTTCATAAATCCAATAGTTTCAGCGAACGCATTGCTAGAAATCAATTGCTCATTTTAAAACACGAAAGTTATTTCGACAAAGTCAACAATCCTGCTGATGGTGCGTATTACATGGAGTCTTTAACCAATCAATTAGCAGAAAAAGCTTTGGCTCTTTTCAAAGACATTGAAGTAAATGGCGGTTTTTTAAAACAGTTGAAAGTTGGAACCATTCAACGAAAAATAAAAGAAAGTGCTCAAAAAGAGCAAGAACAATTTGATAATAACAAAGATATTCTGGTTGGGTCTAATAAATATCCTAACCCGGAAGACAAAATGAAAAAGGAACTGGAATTATATCCGTTTGTTAAAACCCATTACAGGAAAACTTTAATCGAACCCATTATAGAAAAACGATTAGCAGAATCTTTAGAACAAAAACGCTTAAACAATGAAAATTAAAATGAAATCTAATATTTATTTTTTTGCTTTTTTATTAATTATCACACTTTACGGTTGTAAAAAAGGCACAACTTTCACAGACTTTCAATATACAGAAAAGCCTGAAACTATTACTTGCCAAGGTTTAGATTCTAAACTATACAAAGAAGCATTATATGCTTTTGAAGACGATATTGTTGCTTTTTACGGTAAAGACAAACCAAACACTACATTAACACAGGCGTATTATCAGTTTTTAAGAGATGCCAATGCAAAACGCGTTAGCTACTTAGATATCGCTTCAGAACATACTTTGAAAATTTTTGAAGCGTTGAAAAATGAAACCGATTTATGGGATCCCGAAAACCCTAACAGTCATTTAAATTATAATGGTCCTTTAATGCAATGTGTTACGACAAACATTCATGAAGAAAGTTTAAAAACAACGTTAAATGCATTAATCTCGACCAATAGCATGAGTCCTAAATTATATGGAGCACCACTAATGTCTAGTTACCGAAGCATTTTAGGAGATAAATATTTAGCAACTTATGTGGCTTTCGATTTGTTTTACGCCAACCTTTTCAATTTAAACAAGACTCCACAATAATTCATGTCTAGAAAAAATCTTCAACATATCAACATTAAATCAGTAAACCAAAATCCAAAGTCCGAATATCAAATATTTGAGACTGCAGAAGGGATTGCTGTAAATTCAAATTATTCAAAAGATGATATTGAAGATTTAGAACATCTGAATTTTGCTGCTGGCATCACCCCTAACCTACGTGGTCCATATACCACCATGTATGTTAAAAAACCATGGACTATTCGGCAATATGCAGGTTTTTCAACGGCTGAAGACAGCAATGCGTTTTACAAACGTAACTTAGCTGCCGGACAAAAAGGATTATCGGTCGCCTTCGATTTAGCAACCCACCGTGGTTACGATTCCGATCACGATCGTGTGGTTGGCGATATAGGTAAAGCAGGCGTCGCTATAGACACTGTTGAAGACATGAAACGCTTATTCGATGACATTCCACTCGAAAAAATGAGTGTTTCCATGACCATGAACGGTGCTGTATTACCCATTATGGCGTTCTATATTGTGGCCGCCGAAGAACAAGGTGCTAAACAAAATCAGCTATCCGGAACCATTCAAAATGATATTCTAAAAGAGTTTATGGTACGTAACACCTACATTTACCCTCCAGAACCTTCGATGAAAATCATTTCGGATATTTTTGAATACACCAGTAAACATTTACCGAAATTCAATAGTATCAGCATTTCCGGATATCATATTCAGGAAGCTGGAGGAACTGCCGATATTGAACTAGCCTACACGCTTGCCGATGGTTTAGAGTACATCAAAACAGGATTGGCTGCCGGCTTAAATATCGATGATTTTGCACCGCGCCTCTCCTTTTTCTGGGGAATTGGCATGAATCATTTTATGGAAATTGCCAAAATGCGTGCTGCACGTATGCTTTGGGCTAAACTGATAAAACCCTTCAATCCTAAAAATGAAAAGTCTTTAAATTTAAGAACACACTGCCAAACCAGCGGCTGGAGTTTAACCGAACAAGACCCGTTCAACAATATTGCACGAACCACTATTGAAGCTGCTGCAGCGGTTTTTGGTGGCACACAAAGTTTACATACTAATGCTTTGGACGAAGCCATTGCCCTTCCAACCGATTTCTCAGCTCGAATTGCACGAAACACTCAAATATTTCTGCAAGAAGAAACCAAAATCACCAAAACAGTCGATCCATGGGCGGGTAGTTTTTACATTGAAAAACTCACCAACGATATCGCAGAGAAAGCATGGACTTTAATTCAAGAAATTGAAAATTTAGGTGGTATGACCAAAGCTATTGAAGCCGGTATTCCTAAAATACGAATTGAAGAAGCTGCGGCCAGAAAACAAGCGCGAATAGATTCTAACCAGGATATTATTATTGGTGTAAACAAGTACAGATTAAAGCAGGAAGCCCCTATTTCAACACTTGAAGTAGATAATCAAACGGTTAGAAATGCACAGATCGAACGTTTAAACATTATTAAGGCTACAAGGAATTCAGAAAAAGTTAATAAAACACTTTCAAATTTAACCGATTGCGCTCGAACAGGACAAGGAAATTTATTAGCTTTAGCTATTGAAGCCGCCCGTGAGCGTGCTACTTTAGGTGAAATAACGACCGCTTTAGAAACTGTTTTTGGCAGACATAAAGCTCAGATAAAATCTTTTTCAGGGGTGTACAGTAAAGAAATTAAAAACGACGACACATTTAAAACAGCAAAAGAGCTTTCCGATGTTTTTGCAAAACAGGATGGTAGACGCCCTCGAATTATGATTGCAAAAATGGGCCAGGACGGGCATGATCGTGGGGCTAAAGTTGTCGCTACTGCCTATGCCGATTTAGGCTTCGATGTCGATATCGCCCCCCTGTTTCAAACGCCTCAGGAAGTGGCAAAGCAAGCCGTTGAAAATGACGTACATATTCTCGGTGTTTCATCTTTAGCTGCCGGACATAAAACATTAGTCCCACAAGTTATTGAAGAATTGAAAAACTATGGCCGTGAGGATATTATGGTAATTGTTGGCGGTGTCATTCCTAAACAAGACTATCAATTTTTATTCGATTCTGGTGTGGTCGCTGTTTTTGGACCAGGCACAAAAATAAGTGAAGCTGCCATAAAAATTTTAGAAATTTTAATCGACTAACGGTTACTTTTTTTAACAAATTCCTCTTAAAATTTTTATTAAGAATCACTGTTAACAAATTCCGTTTTTATTCCTAAATAATAGTTGTATTTTTACCCCTAATAAAACCAAATCATTTAATGGGTAAAATAATTGCAATTGCTAACCAAAAAGGAGGTGTTGGTAAGACAACAACATCGATCAACTTAGCGGCTTCTCTTGGAGTTTTAGAAAAAAAAGTATTACTTATTGATGCTGATCCTCAAGCAAATGCAACTTCTGGAATTGGAATGGATGTGGAAAGCGTAGAGATTGGAACCTACCAACTTTTAGAGCATTCGCATGCACCTAAGGAAGCTATCATTAAAACCGATACGCCAAATCTTGACATTATTCCTGCACACATCGACCTTGTGGCCATCGAAATTGAGCTTGTTGATAAAGAGCAAAGGGAGTATATGCTTAAAAAAGCCTTGGTTGATATCAAAAATGATTACGATTACATCATTATTGACTGTGCGCCTTCATTAGGTCTGCTTACATTAAACGCACTAACAGCTGCCGATTCTGTAATTATTCCAATTCAGTGTGAGTACTTCGCTTTAGAAGGTTTAGGAAAGCTGTTAAACACAATTAAAAGTGTTCAAAAAATTCACAACAAAGAATTAGACATCGAAGGTTTATTACTTACCATGTACGATTCGCGTTTAAGACTGTCGAATCAGGTTGTTGAAGAAGTTCAGAAGCACTTTAACGATATGGTTTTTCAAACTATTATTCAACGTAATGTACGTTTGAGTGAAGCCCCAAGTTACGGCGAAAGCATAATTAATTACGATGCGGCTAGTAAAGGCGCAACGAATTACTTAAGTTTAGCTAAAGAAATTATTAATAAAAATGCATAACATATGGCTAAGGCAACAAAAAAACAAGCTTTAGGAAGAGGATTATCGGCACTTTTAAAAGATCCAGATAACGATATTCAATCGGTACAGGATAAGGGTGCAGATAAAGTGATTGGAAATATTGTTGAATTAGACATCGATTTTATAGAAGTTAACCCGTTTCAGCCACGTACAAACTTTAGTGAAGAATCGCTACGTGAATTAGCTTCTTCTGTAAAGGAATTAGGTATTATTCAGCCTATCACGGTTAGAAAATTAGGCTTTAACCAATACCAGTTGGTTTCGGGAGAGCGTCGTTACAGAGCCTCTAAACTTATTGGTTTAGAAACCATTCCGGCATATATTAGAATTGCCAACGATCAGGAATCGTTAGAGATGGCGCTTGTTGAAAATATTCAACGTCAGGATTTAGACCCTATCGAAATTGCCTTATCGTACCAACGTTTAATTGACGAAATCAACCTGACACAGGAACAAATGAGTGAGCGCGTTGGTAAAAAACGTTCTACCATTGCTAACTACCTGCGTCTTTTAAAACTGGACCCAATCATTCAAACCGGTATGCGTGACGGATTTATATCTATGGGTCACGGTCGTGCTTTAATTACTATTGAAGACCAAAGTGCCCAGTTAGATATTTACGAAAAAATACTATCCAATCAGCTTTCAGTAAGAAATACTGAAGAACTAGTTAGAAATTACGGAGAAACCAAAGACGTTGAGGCAGCTCCAAAAAAACAAACCGAAACTGTACCTACTTACATAAAAGATGGCATTGGCGCTTTTTCTGAATACTTTGGTCATAAAATTGACGTTAAAGTATCTAAAAACGGTAAAGGTAAAATTACCATTCCGTTTCATTCAGAAGAAGATTTCAATCGTATAACAAAATTAGTTAAGGGTGCCAAATAAACTTTTAATAACAAGCGCAATAGCGCTTTTGTTTAGTTTGTGTGTATCAGCGCAAGAAAAAAACAACAAAAAACCCGAACTTCCCAAAGAAGTCATTGTTGATACTCTTGTGCAATTGCCTCAGGAATTCAATCCCCTATCGCCAGCTAAGGCAGCCTTTTATTCGGCAGTATTGCCTGGTTTAGGTCAGGCCTACAACAAACGCTACTGGAAAATTCCTTTAGTATATGTTGGCTTGGGAACAGGTGTGTATTTTTATATCAACAATAATAAAGAATACAACCGTTATCGAGATGCTTACAAAAGTCGTTTAGCTGGATTTGAAAATGATGAATTTTATTTCGATTCGGAAGGCAACAAACTAGACACACCACGTGTAACCACCGAAGGTTTAGAGCGCGGACAAAAATTCTATAGAAAAAATAAGGAAATTTCACTTTTAGTGACACTGGGCATTTATGCCTTGAATATTATTGATGCTAATGTTGATGCGCATTTAATGCAGTATAACATTGATGAAAATTTATCATTAGCACCACATTACAGATTTAATGAGATTGATGCAACAAGCAATCTCGGCCTAACATTTAATTTTAAATTTTGATTATGAAGATAGCTTTACTTGGTTACGGAAAAATGGGGAAAACCATTGAACAAATTGCTATTAAACGCGGACATGAAATTGTTTTAAAAGTAGACAAGAATGATGATTCTTACGATATTACTCAAGCCGATGTTGCTATAGATTTCAGTATTCCAACGGTAGCTTTTAATAACATTTCCAACTGTTTAAACAACGGTGTTCCGGTTATTTCCGGAACTACTGGATGGTTACAGGATTACGATAAAGCCGTGGCCTTATGTAAAGAAAAAAACGGTGGTTTTATCTATGCATCTAACTTTAGTTTAGGGGTTAACATCTTTTTTGAGCTAAACAAAACATTGGCAAAAATGATGAACAACCTTAAAGAGTATAACGTAACAATGGAAGAAATTCACCATACGCAAAAATTAGATGCACCAAGTGGTACTGCGATTACTCTAGCCGAAGGTATTATTGAAAACCACAGTGGTTATGATAAATGGAAATTAGATGAAGCTGCTGAAAAAAGTCTTCCTATCGTGGCTAAACGTATTGAAGATGTTCCGGGTACACATACTATCAATTATGAAAGTGAAGTAGACACCATCACTATCGAACATACAGCTCACAATCGTCAAGGATTTGCTTTAGGAGCCGTTATTGCTGCCGAGTGGATTATTGGTAAGCAAGGAGTTTTTAACATGAATGATGTGTTAAATATTGGTTAATACCGATTTATAACGTAACAATTGAAGTAAGTTTAAACACTAACGACGTAAACAAAACAACATAGGTATGACATTAATGCAATGGTTTATTTTCATCTTGATTATTCAGGTGATTCACGGATTAGGAACTTGGAAACTTTATATTAAAGCAGGACGACAAGCCTGGGAAGCTTTTATTCCGGTTTATAACGCCGTGACTTTAATGAAAATAATAAACCGCCCTTGGTGGTGGACCATTTTATTGTTTTTACCTATTGTTAATTTAATTATGTTCCCGGTAATCTGGGTAGAGACAGCTAGAAGCTTCGGTAAAAATTCTACAACAGACACGATTTTAGCCGTTGTAACTTTAGGCTTTTATAACTATTACCTAAATTATGCAGCAACTGTTGAGTATATTGAAGATCGTAGTTTAAAACCAACTACGGGTGCAGGCGATTGGATAAGTTCTATTTTATTTGCCATTGTTGCTGCTACTATCGTCCATACGTATTTTATCCAACCGTTTACGATTCCATCGTCGTCGTTAGAAAAATCGTTATTGGTTGGGGACTTCTTGTTTGTTAGTAAGTTTCATTATGGTGCACGTATCCCAATGACAACCGTTGCAGCTCCTATGGTACATGATACCATTCCTGGACTTAAAAAGAAATCATACTTATTTAATGATCATTTTGAAGACAGAAAAACGTCTTGGGAAAATAAATTACAGTTACCATATTTACGCATTCCAGGTTTCGAGGATATTGAAAGAAACGATATTGTCGTATTCAACCAGCCAGCCGATACGCTTTTGGATATGAACAACTTTCACCCGGACAGAAATTATTATAAGCCAATTGACAAGAAAACAAATTTAGTAAAGCGTTGTGTTGGTGTTGCCGGAGATACTTTAGAAATTCGTGATGGTTTTGTGTTTATTAATGGTGTACAAAACCAATTACCAGACCGCGCGCATTTACAGTTTAGCTACTTAGTTCAACCTAAAAGCACACAGTTTAATCCTGCTGTTTTAAAAGAGCGCTACGATATTACTGATGGCTTTGGGATAATAAACAATCAGAATACGTATTACTTCTCGGCGATTTCAGATGAGGCTTTAGCTAAATTTAAAGACAACCCGAATGTTTTAAGTATCACACCAAATAAAAAGCCAAAAGGCGAACGCGATGCTTCTATTTTCCCTCACGATCCGAATTACAACTGGAATGTCGATAATTTTGGTCCGGTAATTATTCCTGAAAAAGGAAAAAGTATTGCTTTAAACATTGAAAATTTACCAATTTATAAACGAGCTATTAGCGAGTACGAAGGAAACGAAGTGACCGTTAAAGGCAACCAGATTTTAATTAATGGTGAAGCTATAACATCTTATACATTTAAACAAAACTATTACTGGATGATGGGTGATAACCGCCATAACTCTATCGATTCACGTTTCTGGGGCTTTGTACCTTTCGATCACGTGGTTGGTAAACCGGTATTTATCTGGATGAGCTGGGATGGAAAATCACCGCGTTGGGATCGTTTCTTTACTACTGTTAGTGGTGAAGGTAAAGCAACGTCGTTCTTAATTCCGTTTTTAATATTGTTAGCTGGTTATTATGCTTTCAGCAAATGGCGAGCACATAAAAAAGCAAATGCTTAATTAGGATTAATATTCAATGAACATTATCATTCACCCTACATATTTTCCAAGTATTGCACACTTTGTTGCCATCGCTCAAGCGGAACAAGTAACTATAGAAGTTGATGATAATTTCTTAAAGCAAACCTACCGAAACCGTGCTTATATTTACGGTGCAAATGGCAAGCAAACCTTGAATATTCCTGTTATTCACACCCAGAAAAACAGACAAAAATATAAAGATGTAAAGATTTTCAATGAAGACAACTGGCAAAGTAATCATTGGAAATCTTTAATATCGGCCTACAGAACCTCTCCTTTTTTCGAGTATTACGAAGACGAGATCAAACCTCTTTTTGAAACTAAAGCTGACTCCATTTTAGATTTTAACCTAAAATGTTTCGAAGTGATTTGTGATTGTTTACAATTGGACATAGAACAGATGAAAACGGAAGTGTTTCAAAAAGAAGTTGATGGTGATACGACTGATTATAGGTATTTAGTTCACGCTAAAAAAGAACAGGAACAGCCTTTTGAACCCTACACTCAGGTATTTGATGATAAACACGGATTTATACCTAATTTGAGTATTCTTGATTTACTTTTTAACGAAGGACCAAATGCTCTAACCTATCTCGAAAATCAAACCTTAGCACCTCTATAATGCTTCAATTCATTGCACATTACGGTTGCCATGTGCTTTTACCTTTTGCAGTTGCTTTAATCTGGTATAAACCACTATGGATAAAAGCTTATCTTATTATGCTTGCCGGATTTTTAATAGATATTGACCACGTATTGGCTACACCTATATTTAGTCCTGGGCGTTGCAGTATCAATTTTCACCCTCTGCACAGTTATTACGCAATTGTATTGTATGTGTTGTTATTATTTCCGAAGAAAACCCGTTTAATTGGCTTAGGATTAGCAATACATATTATTGCCGATCTGGTAGATTGCTCCTTTATGTAATTATTCATTAAGCGCAAGTGTCGCCATAATTGGGTAGTGATCTGAATAATGCTCGTTATACGACCTGAAACCATTTACAGTAAAGGCATCATCCGAAAAGATATAATCGATCCTCACAGGAAAAAACTGAAAATCGTAAGTACGCCCAAAACCATTTCCGGCCTCTTCGAATGTATCGTTTAATTCTCCTTTAATTTTTCGATAAACATAGGAATATGCAGTATTATTAAAATCGCCACAAATAATCATTTTGTAATGACATTGTGCCTTGTGATTTAAAAGCATTTCAGTCTGTGATTGCTGCTTTTTAAACGTCGTACCTATACGATTAATTAAACGCTCGGAATCTTCATTTTTTAAGCTTTCTAATTTCGTTTCAATACGTAAAGATTCCAAATGAACATTATAAATTCTAAGCGTATCTTTTCCCTTTACAACATCGGCAAAAATGGCATTGTTTGATGTATTCGGAAATTCCACTGAACCTGAATTAATAATAGGATATTGCGAAAAAATGGCTTGTCCGTGCTTTATTTTTTTTCCTGAAAGATGTTCGTACCTATACTTAAAAAAAGCCAAATCGTTGTTTTTTCGTGGGTGATAATCCTGAATACACAAGATGGCTGGTGCTTCTTCTTTTACAAAATCAATTAGTTTTGTGTCGACATCTGTTTCGGGAATCCATTCAAATAAATTAAACAACCTCACGTTGTAATTCATAACTTTAAAATTATTTGGGGTTTCAATCTTTTTAGAAGCTGCAAACTTATATAAAGACCCAAAACAGAAATACCCAATGGCTAAAACAAAAAGCGATAAAATAAGTTGCTTTTTCAGTCTTAATACCCAATACAACAAGAATAACACATTACATAATACTAAAAAAGGGACTCCTAAATTAAGAACTGATAATACAGCGAACGTTTTTGGAGGTAAAAAAGGAAGCGCATAAGAAAACAAAAGTACCAACGCCATGATAGCATTAATAAGATAAATAAGCTTATTGATAGCGCTAAGGTTTTTCATTGTTTAATGCAATCGTGTTGGCATGATAATTATTTACCTGCTCTAAATAAAAACTCTTTTTCTTCGGCTGTAAGACTATCGTAACCACTTTTACTTATTTTATCGAGAATAACATCTATTTTCTTCTGTGTATTAAACTCGTTAAAATCGGCTTTAGTATACCCTCCTACTTTACTTTTATTTTTATGAACCGTTTTTAAAGGTCCCTTTTTAGACAGTTTTACATTAGAAAACATACCTATTAAGCTTTCAAATCCACGACCAATATCATTACCTTTAACAAGCTGCTTGGCATAAAAATAACCTAATAAAGCACCTCCTAAATGTGCCAGATTACCACCGGCATTCATTCCGAATAAGCCAAACACATCCAAAATTACAATGGCTACACCAACATACCATAACTTAATATTGAAAGTAAAAAAGCGCATATCCTGATTAGGCATATAAGCACATATAAAAATAAGCAATGCTCTTACAGCTGCAGAAGCTCCAACCAATGTTGAATTTGTTCCGAAGAAACCTGGAAATAAGGAATAACCTAATAGAAACAACATTCCGCCACTCATAGCTCCTAAAAAGTAAATGTTTATCGCCATTTTAGAGCTGAATAGGTTTAAAAACATCTGACCAATAACATAAAGCCAAAGCATATTAAATAAAATATGCAACGGATCGTAATGTAAAAAAGCATACGTAATAATAGACCACGGTCTCACGATAAAGCTTTCAAAATTACTTGGCAGCTCGAACCATACCAAATATTTTCGAAGCAATAAACCGATAACAAAAACAACCACATTTGTGGCTATTATTTTCTCCAGCACATTAAGTCGTGCCAGCTTATATTTTACATCATCCAGAAGACTCATTAATACCAGCGGTTTTGGTTAAACTGATTTTTTTTCCAGTACCACATAATAATAAACCCAATAACAGCGCCTCCTACGTGTGCAAAGTGAGCGACATTACCTTGACCAAATATGGAATTACCTGACAAACCAGATATTAAATCTAAGATAATAATTCCGGGAATAAAATACTTCGCTTTTATAGGAATAGGTAAAAATATCATCATCAGCTCGGCATTTGGATTCATCATACCAAAGGCAGCAAGAATCCCCATAATACATCCTGAAGCCCCAACCATACTGCCATTATAAACAGGAAAAACACTTTGTAAATCGGCTAATTGCTGATTAGTTACACTACTCAACACTTTATTTTCCTGAAGCATATGAATTATTTGATCTGTAGTTAAACCGGAAGCAATTAAATCGTTAAAACTTGGAATAAATTCAACGTAATAAAAGCCTAATTGCAGTAATACAGCCCCAAGTCCCGCTGAAAAATAAATAAACAAAAAACGCTTACTTCCTAAAACTTTCTCTACAGGTGTACCAAACATCCAAAGCGCAAACATATTGAATAAGATGTGCGAAATGCCGCCATGCATAAACATATGCGTTACAATTTGCCAGGGCTTAAACATCTCGTTTTTCGGAAAATATAAAGCAAACCAATCATAAAATACACCATTAGCAATAGTCATGGTTCCTATAAACATAATCACGTTGATTATGATTAAATGTTTTACACTTTCTGAAATTCGCATCATAACTTATATAAATTTTTTGTCTAACTCATCCACAGTCATGGTTATAAATGTGGTACGATTAGCTGGTGATACACTTGGTTCTTTACAGGCAAACAACTGATTCACCAAATGCTCTTGTTCTTCTTTTTCCAAAGCTTGTCCGGTTTTAATGGCTAGACTCTTGGCCATCGATTTTGCCATTAAATCGGTAGCACTAAAACTACTATCGGGCACTTCATTTTCAACATCACTAATAAGCTGCTCTAAAATGATAGATACCTCACTTTCAGGCACACTTACAGGTACACCAGTAATTTCAACCAATCCAGCCTGCATCTTTGCGAAGATGAATCCGGTATGCTCCAAATCACTTTTTAAATCGCGAATAACCTGCATTTCCTGATTTGAAAAATGAAGTTCTAACGGAAATAACAATTGCTGACTAACAACATTCCTTACCGTCATTTGACGTAAAAACTTTTCATACAATATACGTTGATGCGCCTTATTTTGGTCTATAAGAAGCATACCCGATTTTATGGTACTTACAATGTATTTATTGTGAAGCTGATACGTAGTTTGCTTCTGTTCTACCTTATTATCTTCGGTAAAAGCAGAGATTGTTTTTTCTTCGGCTTCAAATTTTACGTGATTAAAATTTTGAGGTTGCGGACTCACATATTCCTGTTGCGGCGCCTCTTCTTCATAAGTTTCTTCATCATCATACTCTTCTTCCTCCTCTTCCTGTTCGTCAACATATACATGTCTTAATTCAGATTCCGGAGATGGAATAAATTCAGAATTCGCCTTTTTATAAATATCACTATCTGAAATACCTACACCCAAATCTCTCGAAAAACTTTCCCAGGTTAAAGCCTGATCACTTTTTTGAGCAATGGCCCTAACAATAGAATTAACCTCTTCTTTAAACGGATTGTAGTCACGGTCGACTTCAATAGTTGGGTTCTTTACCGGTTTTTTTTCTAACTCGTATGGGGTATCTAAACTCGCATCGCGATCGAAATCTAAAATCGGAGCAATATTAAACTGTCCCAAACTATGCTTCACCGCCGAACGTAACAAAGCATACAAGGTATGCTCGTCATCAAACTTAATCTCTGTTTTTGTCGGGTGAATATTAATATCAATAGACTGCGGATCGACTGTTAACTTTAAAAAGTAACTCGGGTTTGTTCCGTTTTTTAGCAAGCCATCGAACGCAGCATTAATCGCATGATTTAAATAAGCACTTTTAATAAAACGATCGTTAACAAAAAAGTACTGTTCGTTACGTGTTTTTTTGGCAAACTTAGGTTTTCCGACAAATCCGGTCACCTGCAATACTTCGGTGTTTTCTGTAACCGGCACTAATTTTTCATTGGTACGGCTACCAAAAATATTAACTATACGTTGCCTATAGTTTCCAATAGGTAAATTAAAAGTTTCACTGCCATTATTATACATGGCAAAACTAATCTCGGGATGCGCCAAAGCCACACGATGAAATTCGTCTAATACATGGCGTAACTCAACATTATTTGATTTTAAAAAATTTCGGCGTGCCGGAATATTGAAAAATAAATTTTTAACTGATATGGAGGTTCCCGGAGGGGTTACTACCACATCCTGAGCAACCACTTTACTTCCTTCAATAAGGATACCTGTACCAACATCGTCGTCTTCCTGTCTGGTTCTTAACTCGACATGAGCAATAGCAGCAATACTGGCTAAGGCTTCACCACGAAACCCTTTGGTGTTTAACTGAAATAAATCTTCAGCATTACGTATTTTAGAAGTCGCATGACGCTCGAAACTTAACCGGGCATCGGTAGCACTCATACCCTTACCATCGTCTATAACCTGTACAAGCGTTTTCCCTGCGTCTTTTATAATAAGTTTTATAGTTGTAGCACCAGCATCAATGGCATTTTCTAACAACTCTTTTACAACAGAAGCGGGGCGTTGTACAACTTCTCCTGCGGCTATCTGGTTTGCAACATGATCGGGTAAAAGTTGTATAATATCTGCCATGAATTATTTAAAAAATATAGATAAATCGAAATCGATGATAAATAAAAATATAAGAACAAGAATAGCTACGATTATTAAAATACGACGGTTAGCCTCTTTGTCTTCATTGTTTTTTAAATCATCTAATGCGTTGATTAATTTTGTTTTTAAGTTGGTATTGCCCCCAACTGTCTTTCTGTACTCATCAAATTTATGCTTGATTTCAAAGGGATTTCCTTCTTCCCCATTATTAAAATAACGTGGTGTATAACTAAATTTTTTGTTCTTACGTGTTTTAAAAATGCCCATAATGTCTAAGTTTTAGGTTAATTGAATTTTGAATCTAATAAGTACATACAAATCAATAACAGTACCAAAATTAACAGTAGTGTGCGTATAGACATGGCGCCTTTAACTCGTCGTTTAGAAGTTCTGTTTTGTTCCCACTTTGAAACAAAATCGTGTTTAACAGAGTCTTCTCCATTAGTGATTTCCTCACTTTCCTTGGAGAAACGAGGTTGATAATTAAAGGTTTTATTTTTACGTTGATTAAACAAAACAGATGAATACTTATACCTCAAAAGTACTTAAAAATAGGCAGAATCAAGAAATACTATTGCCAAAAATTGTTAACAGAAATACCCGAAAAATAGTTAAAAACAAAAGAGATGCTTAATGGTTTAACATCTAAGCATCTCTCCTATTTACATTTAAACCTGTTAAACAGACTTTTTTAGCTATTGTTACGAAGTTCGGCCATTTTTATTGCTGCAATAGCTGCTTCTGTTCCTTTATTACCGTGTTTTCCACCCGAGCGATCAATAGCCTGCTGCATGGTGTTATCGGTAAGCACACAGAAAATAACCGGAGTTTCGTGCAACACATTTAGATCTTTAATACCTTGAGTTACGCCTTCACACACAAAATCAAAATGCTTGGTTTCACCCTGAATCACACTACCTATAACAATCACTGCACTCACAATTTGTTCCTGCATTTTCTTTGCGCCATAGATTAACTCGAAACTTCCCGGAACATCCCAACGGATAATATTTTCGGGTAATGTACCATTATCTATAAGTGCATCGTAAGCCCCTTTATATAAGCCTTCTGTTATGGTATCATTCCATTCAGAAACAACAATCCCAAATCGAAACTTCTTCGCATTTGGGATTGTCGCTTTATCGTAATCTGATAAATTTTTATTTGCCGTAGCCATATATTATTTACTTGCCAATACCTGAGCTTTACCAATAAACACATCGATAGTCGCTGCCTCGGTAGAGTTTGGATATTCTTCTTTAATTCTGTTAAAGTAATCTAATGCTTTACCTGCCTTATCTAAATCTAAAGCAATTGCTCCTGCTTTGTATAAATACATTGGCGTAGTATACTCGTTATTACGCATATTAGCCGCTTGCTCATAGTAATCTAAAGCTTCCTTTGGTTGATTTAACTGCACAAAAGCATCACCAATATTACCTTTAGCTAATGGCGCCAAAATTTCATCGTCACTTTTAAAATCACTTAAATACTCAATTGCATTTTTGTAATCTTTTAATCTTAAATATGCTGTACCCGCATAGTAATGAGCTAAGTTAGCCGATGGCGTTCCGCTATATTCTTCGATAATATCTAACATTCCATATTTACCTTCTCCACCGTTTAAAGCTAAGTTAAATAAAGAATCTTTTTCAACACCGTTTACAGCCTGATCGAAATATTTTTGAGCCTGGAACATATCGTTCATTGCATTTTGTTGTTTTGGTTTCGCGATAAACTCGTTGTAACCCAAATAACCTAAAACAACAACCGCTACCACACCGATAAACATGAAGATGTATTTCTGATTTTTCTCAACAAACTCTTCTGTTTTAGACGCCGATTCGTCTAACGTATTAAATACCTCTGCTGTTGTAGATTCTTGTTCATCTACTTCTACTACAACTTCCTTTTCTATCTTCGTTTTCGGTTTATAACCTCTCTTGTTATATGTTGCCATGTATTAATTCTAAAGTTAATGCCTCGCAAAAATATAATTTTTCTTCATATACAAAAGGTTATTTATTTGTATTTTTTCAATAATTTGCACCTCCTTTTTAAAGAGTTGCAACTCCTTAACATGCTTTAAGCTACTTTTTTTATGATTTTAAAATCACTTTCATTATTAAACTATAAAAATTTCGAAAGTAAGTCCTTCAATTTCAACGACAAGATAAATTGTATTGTTGGAAACAATGGCATTGGTAAGACTAATGTACTCGATGCCATTTACCATTTATCTTTCGGAAAAAGTTATTTTAATCCGGTAGCTACACAAAATATTAAGCATGGTGAAGAATTTTTTGTGGTTAATGGCGACTATATTAAAGACGATAAATCTGAAAAAATAATAGTTAGTCTGAAACGCGGACAAAAAAAAGTCATTAAACGCAACGGAAAGATTTACGACAAGTTTAGCGACCATATTGGTTTTTTACCTCTCGTTATTATCTCACCAGCCGACAGAGATTTAATTGTTGAAGGTAGCGACACCCGCCGAAAATTTATAGATGGTGTTATTTCGCAAAGTGACAAAGTCTACTTAAACCATCTCATTAACTACAATAAAATTTTAGCCCAGCGTAACGCTTTATTAAAATACTTTGCGTTAAATCATACCTTTAACAAGGAAACATTAGAAATCTACAACCAACAACTTAACGATTACGGCACACAAATTTTTGAAAAGCGTAAATTGTTTTTAGAAACCTTCATTCCTATTTTTAAAGATCGCTATAAGGCTATTAGCAATGGTAACGAAAATATAGAACTGGAATACAATAGCGGCTTATTTGAAGAGGATTTAAACACCTTGTTACAAAAAAACATCAGTAAAGATAAAGCCCTGCAATATACTAGTGTCGGTATTCATAAAGACGATTTAAATTTCAACATTGAAGGTCATCCGGTTAAAAAGTTCGGAAGTCAGGGACAACAAAAATCATTCTTAATAGCCTTGAAACTAGCTCAATTCGATTTTATAAAAGCGCAAAGTGGCGTCAATCCTATTTTATTGTTAGACGATGTTTTTGACAAACTTGATGAAAACCGAGTTACGCAGATTATTAAATTGGTAGACGATGCCAATTTCGGGCAAATATTTATAAGTGACACCCATGCTGAACGCACCGAAAATGCTGTAAAGCAAGCGCATCAATCGTACGAAATCTTTAGACTTTAAAAGCATGAATCTAAAAGAGCATTATAGCAATCTGTACGATTCATCCATTGAAAAAATAAAAAACGACACCTACGAAATCGATGATTTGATTGAATCGAAAAACGATAATCGTTTTGGTATCACCTTATTACTACGTCCATCAGAAGCTGTAAAAGCTAATATTCAAACGTTTTTAAGTGAATTAAAAGCGATTGAACCCAATCAATATTATTACGAAAGTTCAGATATTCATATTACAGTTATGTCCATTATTTCCTGTTATACTGGCTTTCAACTAAATCAGATTAATATTCAAGATTATATTGAGGTTATCAAACAAAGTTTAATTGAATCCCCGAATATTGAAATCCGTTTTAAAGGATTAACAGCATCACCTTCCTGTATTATGCTACAGGGTTTTATGAATAATGAAGCACTGAATTCTCTAAGGGATAATCTGAGACAAAATTTTCAAAATTCAACTTTAGAACAAAGTATAGATAAACGTTACGCAATTCAAACAGCACATTCTACTGTTGTGCGTTTTAAAAATAAACTAGAGTATAAAGACGCTTTCCTAAAAACTATTGAAACCTTTAAGGATAAGGACTTTAGAACATTTAAGGTAAACGAGTTAGAGTTGGTTTATAACGACTGGTATCAAAAAGAAGCACTTGTTGAAAAGTTATTTCAATTTGAACTCTAAAACGTAGTACCTTTGCCACTTCTCAAGACTCCAAATTCATGGCAAAACGCAACAACGAACATATTAGCATCTCTGACGCTTTAAAGGAATTTGTTGAAACCAACAAATTAGAAAAAGGCTTAGATAAAGTCAATGTCGCCGATGCCTGGGCCGATCTTATGGGTAATGGTGTTAATAATTACACCCGATCGGTTAATTTAGAACGCGACACACTTTATGTACAACTTAATTCTAGTGTTTTACGAGAAGAATTAAGCTATGGAAAAGAAAAGATTATAGTGATGATTAACGAGGCTCTCGGAAAAGAAATTGTTAAAAAATTGATTTTAAGATAACTACATTTAAAAATAAAAATAATAAAAGCCTTCGATTTCTAACAAGCTGTACTTATTTACATTACCTTTGACCTTTAAATTTTTTATATACAAATACAATGAGTAAAGGTACAGTAAAATTCTTCAATGATTCTAAAGGTTTTGGATTCATCGTTGAAGAAGACAACAACAAAGAACATTTCGTACACATTTCTGGACTAGTCGATGAAATTCGTGAAGGTGATGTAGTTGAATTCGATCTACAAGAAGGTAGAAAAGGATTAAACGCCGTAAACGTAAAAGTAATCTAATACATATACTTTAACAATTACAACAAAAAGGCTGTCAAAAATTATTGATAGCCTTTTTTTGTGCGTAAAATTTTATTAAAAATTTTACACTAAATTCATAGAATAAATTGAATTTTATACTACATTTAACTCAATTAATAACTAATATTTCAATTTATGAGTACAGGAACAGTTAAATTCTTCAATGATTCTAAAGGATTTGGGTTCATTATCGAAGAAGGTTCAAAAAAAGAACACTTTGTTCACATTTCAGGATTAATCGACGAAATTCGTCAAGGCGACGAAGTTCAATTCGAACTGAAAGAAGGTAAAAAAGGATTAAACGCAGTAAATGTAAAAGTAATTTAATATATACTATTTAATTTTTTTAAGACAAAAAAAATCCCGCTATGGCGGGATTTTTAATTTATATAAAGCGGTTTAATTAAAACTGCTCTCTTCCTGCAAAGTGGAAAGCACCTTCAATAGCTGCATTCTCATCACTATCACTTCCGTGAACTGCATTTTCACCAACAGAAGCTGCATATAATTTACGAATAGTTCCTTCAGCAGCATCAGCTGGGTTTGTAGCACCAATTAAAGTTCTGAAATCTTCAACCGCATTTTCTTTTTCCAAAATAGCAGCTACGATAGGCCCACGAGTCATAAACTCTACTAACTCACCAAAGAATGGACGCTCACTGTGAATTGCATAAAAAGCTTCAGCATCAGCTTTGGTCATTTGCGTTAATTTCATTGCTACAATTCTAAATCCTGAAGCTGAAATTTTCTCTAATATTGCGCCAATGTGTCCGTTTTCAACTGCATCTGGCTTTAGCATTGTAAATGTTCTATTTGTTGCCATTTTTAAATTTTAGTGTTATTCTTTTTAATTTCATTTAAAGCATTCTTAAAAAGACATATACTTTTCTAAAAATACTTCACAATGAAGGTCTTTTAATTTTGCTGCAAAAGTACGCTATTTATCATTAAAAACAAGCCTATGTAATTTTAAAAAAATTGTATCTTCGTCATCTATGAAAAATGAAGAAATTAGCAACATAAAACAATTGTTATCTACTGAAAAAAAGATAGTTATTGTACCACATAAAAACCCCGACGGCGATGCCATCGGATCTACTTTAGGCCTTTACCATTATCTTTTAAAAGGCAACCATCAAGTTCACGTTATTGCCCCAAACGATTATCCGCACTTTTTAAAATGGATGCCTGATGAAAATAAGGTCTTAAAATACGATTCACAAACCGAAGAATCTGACACTTTAATTCATGCTGCCGATATTATTTTTACATTAGACTTTAATGCGCTAAACCGTACCGGAAACATGGAAACCGTTTTAGCCGAAAGTAAAGGCATTAAAATCATGATAGACCACCATCAGGCTCCTGATGATTACGCCTTGTATACCTATAGTGATGTAAGTATGAGTTCTACCTGTGAAATGGTATATCATTTTATTGATATGCTTGACGATAAAGCGTTGGTTGATACTAATATCGCTTCTTGTTTATATGCTGGAATTATGACCGATACTGGCTCATTCCGTTTTCCATCAACAACAAGCCAAACCCATCGCATTATTGCCGATTTAATCGATAAAGGTGCTAACAACTCACAAATACACAACAGTATTTACGATACTAACAGCTATCAACGTTTACAATTATTAGGTTGTGCCTTAACCAATTTAAAAGTCCTACCCGAGCACAGAGCGGCATTCATTACTTTATCTCAGGACGAACTCAATAAATACGATTACAAAAAAGGCGATACAGAAGGGATTGTTAATTATGGTTTATCTCTGGACAATATTGTACTAGCAGCTATTTTTATTGAAGACAAGCAGGAAGGTATTGTTAAAATATCGCTACGTTCAAAAGGTGATTTTTCTGTAAACGACATGTCCAGAACCCACTTTAATGGTGGCGGACATATAAATGCGGCTGGCGGACGAAGTGAATTATCACTAAACGATACCGTTGAAAAATTTATTAGTATATTGCCTAGTTATAATAAAGCCCTGAATAATGAATAAATTTTTAACACTGGCCATAATCGCTTTGGCGTTAGCTTGCAAATCTCCTGAAGCAAGACGCCCTGTTTCGGTTAAATCGGGCTCATTTATTGATGAATCCGTAGAACGTAATAAAAAATTAAATGCCGAAGAACAAGCACTTATAGAAAAGTTCATGACGCAAAAACAGGAAAATGAATACATTGCTTCTGAAAGTGGTTTCTGGTATTTCTACAATACCAAAACAGAAATTGACTCTTTACAAACACCTGTTTTTGGAGATGTGGTAAACTACGATTTCGACGTAAAAACTTTAAATGGGCAAACTATTTATTCGTTTGATGATCTTAAAACCCGTAATTACACTATGGATAAGGAAGAACTTTTTACTGGTTTAAGAGAAGGACTAAAACTTATGAAAACCGGTGAAACAGTAACTTTTTTATTCCCTTCACAAAAGGCATACGGTTACTATGGAGACGAAAACAAAATTGGCAGCAATACACCATTAATGTGTAAAGTAACCTTAAACTCTATCACAAAAACTGAGGACAATTAATTCAAAGAAACCAACTATTCCTTATAAATATTTACAGAACCATATGAAACAGTTAAGAATTTCAGCTAAAATACTTTTCATTGTCACCTTACTTACCAACTTAACATCATGTAAAGCCCAGTATCCGGAATTAGAGGACGGCATTTACGCCGAGTTCGTTACCAGTAAAGGCGTTATGGTTGCCAAATTAGATTTCAATGAAACTCCGGTTACCGTTGCTAATTTTGTATCCTTAGCCGAAGGTACTAACACCATGGTCGACAAACAATATAAAGGAAAAAAGTTTTATAACGGAACTACGTTTCACCGTGTTATTGATGGTTTCATGATTCAGGGCGGCGATCCAATAGGAAATGGTTCTGGCGGTCCGGGATACAAATTTACCGATGAGTTTTCAGAAGATTTAAAACACGATAAAGCTGGTATACTATCTATGGCAAACTCTGGTCCGAATACTAACGGAAGTCAGTTTTTCATCACCGAAAAACCAACGCCATTCTTAGACAATAAACATTCTGTTTTTGGAGAACTGGTTATTGGTTTGGATGTGCAGGATACCATTTCAAATGTGGAAACCGATGCGACGGATGAGCCAATTGATAAAATCTACATTAAAGAGCTGAATATTATCCGAAAAGGAAAAGAAGCTAAGCGCTTTGACGCTCCAGACATTTTTGTGAATCATTTTGTTGAAGCCGAACGTCTTGAAAAAGAAAAAGCAGCAAAACAGGAAGCCTTATTAACTGCAACCAAAGAAAGATTTGAAAAACAAAAAGCAGAAGCCACTACCCTGCCTTCTGGTCTAAAATATTACATCAGCGAAAAAGGCGATGGCAACAAACTACCATCAACCGCAATTATTCTTACAGATTACAGCTTGTATATGGAAGATGGCAAACTATTTGACACCAGCAAATTAGATGTTGCCGAAGCGTTCGATATGGTAAACCCTGGAAAACGCGATGCCGAAATGTACCGCCCTATTGAAGCAGAAATTAGCCCGGATGCGCGTATGATACCTGGTTTCAAAGAAGGTTTACAACAACTTAGTGTTGGAGATAAAGCCACGCTATTTATTCCATATCACCTAGGCTATGGCGAAATGGGAAATCGCGGCATTCCCCCACGTGCGAATTTAATTTTTGAAGTTGAAATTATTGAAGCACTCTAAACAAAACGACAATTTATATTCAGAAAAATAAAACTTATGTACCTATTAAAATTTGATTGGAATCCTATAACAGGTATCGATATCATTGGAAATTTCAAATTACACTTTTACAGCCTGATGTGGGTAACCGCTTTTGTTTTGGGCTGGTTTATTATGAAACGTATTTTTACTAAAGAAAAAGTATCCTTAGAATATTTAGACCCATTATTTATCTACACTGTTCTGGCTACCATGATTGGAGCGCGTTTAGGACATGTTTTGTTTTATCAGTCTGAATTAATTTCTGAAGACTTCTTTAGTATCTTTTTACCATTCAGATTTAAAGGCGGTATTGAATTCACCGGATTTCAAGGTTTAGCTAGTCATGGTGCAGCTATAGGAATTATTGTTGGGATGTATTTGTACCGTAAAAAATACAACTACAAATCGCTACTTTGGATTTTAGATCGTGTCGTGATTTCGGTGGCTTCAGGTGCCGTATTCATTAGAATTGGAAACTTTATTAATTCTGAAATTATAGGAAAGGTAACCGATTCTGCATTTGGCGTACGTTTTATTCAGGATCAATATTACAAAAGTCAGATTGTACAATTAACGGGCATTAAAGATGCTCAGGAAGCCTATAATGCTGTAACCACCAATCCGCAGTTTCAAAATTTACTTGATGCCGTTCCATACAGACATCCGGCGCAACTTTACGAATCGTTCTGTTATGTTTTTGTATTCCTTATTTTATGGTATTTCTACTCGAAAACCCCAAAAAAGGATCAAACAGGATTCCTATTCGGATTATTTTTAATCCTATTATGGACGATTCGATTCTTTGTGGAATTTGTAAAAGAACCTCAAGGCGACGAATATATTAACTGGTTTGGTTTAAACACCGGACAATGGTTAAGCATTCCGTTTATTCTAATAGGACTTTATTTTATGTTTGTTTATAAACCAAAACAGCCTGTGGTATAACATGAACTTTAAAAGTTTCTATATAACTTATCTTATTTTTGCAGCCTGTTTTACTTTATGTTTCACAGGCTGTAAAAAAGATAATAAAACAGTGGTAAAACAAACCGAAATAAAATTCACCAAAGAAGGTGAACTTACCATTTTTAAAGCCGATTCGACTCAGATAAATTTAGATATTGAAATCGCCGATACCGAATTTGATCGCGAAACCGGCCTTATGTATAGAGATGCTATGCAACCCAAACAGGGCATGCTCTTTGTTTTTGACGATGTTAGAGAACGTTATTTCTATATGAAAAACACAAGAATCTCGTTAGACATCATTTATATTGGCGCCAATAACAAAATTGTTAGCTTTCAGAAAAATGCCAAACCCTTTGATGAATCTTCATTACCATCAAACCTGCCAGCAAAATATGTTTTAGAAGTTAATGCCGGTTTAGCCGACCAATGGCAACTTGCCGTGAACGATAGTATTAGTTTTGTAAAAACACATTAATAATGTCGTCTGCCTCCGGAATATTCCATAGCTTCTCCTTTACCAAAACCATAGCTAAAACCAAATGTAACAAAGCGACCACGAGCATTTTTACTATATGACAAAAAAGAATTTTGGCTAGTAAATCTCTCATCGATTCTTGAAGCAAAAACATCGCGAACCCCTACGTTTAGAACACCTCTACCTTTCATTATTTTTTTCCGAAGGCCTAAATCTAAAAACAGCATATCGCTCACTACGCTTTGTACGGTTTTATATTTAGATAGATAATTTCCGGTTGCTTCAAAATCTATATCAGCAGGCATTTTAAATTTCCCCATTAACTTGGAAGTCCACTGATTTCCTTTAAAATCGAACAACTGAGCTTCAAAACTTCCATCACGTTTAAAGGTATTATAATTAAAATCGGCATTAAGTGTTAACCAGTTTATCGGGCTATACTTGGTATTAAACTCAATTCCGTAAGTACTGTTCGCCCCAATATTCTCGGGTCGTGTTATATTTACATTATCTTCGGAAGTTGTAATACGTTCAATCACATCGGTCGTGTAGCGATGATACACTCCAAAATTAAGCGATGTATTTCCAATATCGAAAATACTAGTCAATTCGTACGAATCTGTAAATTCCGGCATTAAATTAGGGTTCCCTTGACGAATGCTAAAACTATTCCTCATATTAAAAAACGGATTTAAATCCCATAATCGTGGACGGTAAATGCGCTTTGAATACCCGGCTTGTAAAGAAACCATATCTGAAATTTTATATGATGTATGTAAACTTGGAAACAGATTTAAATAATTTTGATTATTTGCTTCATTAGTATTTGCTAATAAAGTCTTCAAATCGGTTTGTTCCATCCTAAGCCCTGTTTTCAATCCCCATTTTACTCCCTCGAAAGACCCCGTAGCATAAATACCAAAAACATTTTGATTGTAATTAAAAATATTGGTAAGCCCTTCGTCTGTCACAAAATTTTCACCAACAAAGTTCTCCACTTCATAATCATTACTTACATCATTTATTACATATTGAGCACCAGTTTCCAAACGCCATTGTTCTGAAAATGGTTTGGTATAATCTAACTTAAATGTGTAGGTGTAATCACTAAAATCGGCTCGAGTGCGTTGAACGGCATCTCTATCTTCACCTGAAACCGTAACATCATTAAACAAAGAAGATTGATCTTTGGCAAATGACTGCCCTAAAGCACTGAATAATAAATCATGGTCTTCATGGTCTTCAAAATCCTTTTTATATTGAAGCTCATACTGCCATTTCGGATTGGTTGCCTCGGTTTCTTCAGTTCGATTCCATTCAGATATCAAGGCGTTTGTCTCATCAAACAATTTAAACAGATTATTTGAAGGTTGATCTTCTACCTCATAAGCAAAATTTCCGGAAAGCGTTACCACATTATTGGGATTGATATAATAATCAGTTCCTAAAATGATATTATAAAACTTTTCATTTCGGTATTCTTTTCCTGAATTCATTAGGTTTGTTTTATTAATCAAATCTGTATTAATATTCTCCCCTTCGTTAGGATTACTTCGTCTGCCTATACCAAGTTGCGTAAACAGGTTAAATTTTTCTGAACGTCGGTTCAAACTTAATCCAACACTATGGTTATCTGGAATTCCTGTGTTCAGACTTAATGAACCGTTCACACCTTTACGCTCCTCTTTTTTAATAATGATATTTATAATACCGGAAGTTCCCTCGGCATCGTATTTTGCAGACGGATTAGTTATAACTTCAATACTTTCAATCATATCGGCAGTAATACTACCTAATGCACCACCTTCACCGGTAAGAATCGAAGGTTTTCCATTAATTAAAATCTGAACACCACTGCTGCCTCGTAAACTTATAATCCCCTCTATATTTACACTAACTGAAGGCACATTATTAAGGACTTCCAAAGCGCTCATACCTGTACTGGAAATATCTTTACCTACATTAAAAACACGCCTATCTAATTTAAATTCGGTTCTAGACGTTTCTGCCTGCACTACCACTTCGTCTAACGGCGAAGCATCCTCCTGGAGCCCAATGGTTCCCAGATTTATGGTATTATTTTTTAAATTGAATTGTTCAATAGTTTTCGATAGAAACCCTATAAAACTTACTTCTATATAAAACTTTGATGCTTTGGTTTTAAGAGAAAAACTACCATCCTCAGTAGTTATAGCACCTGTAATAGCTTGTTTAGTATCACGATTGGCAACTACAATGGTAGCATAGGACAATGGTTGCTTACTACCTTCATCAATAACAACGCCCTTTATTTCTATGTTTTGTGAGCCACCCTTTACCACTTGAAATAATAGGAATATAAAAAGAATGTATGTTGAAACTGTCTTAAAACTCATTTTTTAAACCTGTTATTAAAAATTGCAAGTTAAATTAAAGTGCTCACTTTTTAATAAATCTAAGGTTTAATTTGGGTAAAGGTATAAACCTTCCTTTTGTTCGCCATGATGTAAAGTCTTTACATATAAGAAACCATTTTTAACATAAAAATGGTGGAGATTCAAGTCTTCAATGGTTAACCAAAATTTGGTTTCAGGATACATTTCTTTCAAACTATTTAGCCAATAAGAGCCTAAATTTTGTCCTCTTCTGGATTCAGAAACATATATAAAGCCTAAATATTTATAACCGGCTTCAAACCAAAAATCAGCTTCATGTTTAACATATAACATATCCGGCGGGCATTTTGTAAATACTAAACCACCAGCTACAATTTCATTAGCTTCATTTAAAACAAAACATTCAGTTGACGACTTATAATCCTCCCACAACGGCAAAATACTCTCCTGCCAGTCCCGTGGAAGAATGGAAAAAAAAGACCGAACTTTGATGCACTTTTCAAAAATCATAACAACATTAAATTACAATAATCCCCATGACCATAATTTATCGGAGTCTTCTGTCCATCGATCGCCAATATCAGTACGATAATATCCGTTATTAATGATGACGTTATTAATACGATTATACATCATTTTCTGAGCATCTTTCATGGTGTTTCCAACTCCGGTTACCAAAACAGCAATTCCCGTATTTCCTGTAATAAGCCATTCGTCGTTTACCTTTTTTAAATGCATGGGATGCACACCTTCCTTTCCGTTTTTCTTAAACACAACTACGGCATCTTTTGAGAATAGATTAAACGTTTTTTTATCGTCGTAAGGAAATGGCGGCACTACAATAAATGCCCCTACCTGAAAGCCTTTTTTTGTATTGATTTTAAACTTCTGTCTGGTTACGAGTTTATAAAATAACTCACCCAAAGGTTCATTTATACCGGCACGCTGAATTAACACCTGCGGATACCCAAAACGGGAAGTAAACTCCAATGGATAAATGCCATTGCCATTCACAATACAGTTGATATCGATATGTCCAATAAAATGATGCTTTGCCAAAGTATGCTGAAATTTAAGCAACGTGGCTTCAAAAATGGGCGAATCTTTCACCCAGAACATACTGGTTCCCATTTCACCAGTTGAAACTCCGAGCTCCTTTGGAAATAACTTTTTATGCTCAAAAGTGATGTTTATAGGATAAATAAATTCGTTTCCATTAAAGAAAGCTGCAATCGATATTTCAACACCTTTTACTTTACGCTGCAACTGAAAGTTACCGAAGTTATTTCCCCAGGATTTTTCATAAGCTTTTAACACGCGAATCACGTCCAGACCTTCCTCATCACTTCCAACAAACAGCAATTGTTTAAGTTCCTGTGTTTCTCCGCAGGGTTTTAACACATAAGAACTTGGGTGTGTTTCTATGTAATGAATAGCATCATTAAACGTGGTAAATTCCTTTGAAGGAATCACTTTTATCTTATGCTTCTTTAATTCGGCTTGCCCAAAATTCCTATCCAGTTCCAGATTATCGGTGTATTCGGTTCCACCTAATACAAATTTCCCTTTAGCTCTTAATGCACTGGCAATTTTTCCATAACCTGTATAATCGAACACGATAATATCGGCCCAATCGACATGCTTTTCCCATTGTGCTGCCTTTGGCACAAAACCATAACCTATTTCCTTAGACGCTTTGTCTTCTATGTATAATTTTACGGCGTGACCTTCTAAGTAAATTGTGTTAGCAATGTCCAGAGACTCGCCCCAACGCGAAACAAAAAGAAACTTTTTTCGCGACTGTGTTTGGGTTTTCACCTAAACAGTTTGAAGTATTAATTGATAATTCATCACAGATAAATTTTGAGCAAATGTATATAAATAACATATCTGTTGTATACATTATCTACCTGGAAAATATGTTAAATTTTTAAGCATAAAAAAGCCCGTTAAAAATTAACGGGCCTTCTATTTTTAAGAATAAACGAAATTAGTCTTCTTTCTTCTTTTTACCTTCTAAACGTTTTACTGTATCATACATAATTGGCGATGCAATAAATAATGAAGAGTAGGTACCAACTACGATACCAACGATTAAAGCAAACATAAATCCTCTAATAGAATCTCCACCAAAAATAAAGATTGCTAATAATACTACTAATGTCGTAGACGACGTATTTAAGGTTCTTCCTAAAGTGCTGCTTAACGAGGTATCAACAATCTTTTGAAAATCCCAACTTGTATGTTCGTTAACGTACTCTCTAATTCTATCGAATACAATTACGGTATCGTTTAATGAGTAACCAATTACCGTTAAGATAGCTGCGATAAACGCCTGATCGATTTCCATGCTAAATGGCATGAATTTGTAGGTTATTGAGAATACTCCTAATACAATTAATACGTCGTGGAATACTGCTGCTACTGCACCAAGTGAATATTGCCACTTTTTGAAACGGAATAAGATATAAAGGAACACAACTATTAACGATCCTAAAATCGCCCAGAATGATGCTTGTTTAATATCATCTGCAATTGTTGGACTTACTTTGTAAGACTCCATTAATCCAACCACTTTGTTTACGTTGTTGTTATCGATAAACTCTTCGTAAGACTGACCTCCTAAATAAGGTTGAATAGCAGCGAATAATTTAGATCTGATTTCTTCGTCTACTTCCTTACCTGTTTCATCAATTTTATACTTGGTTGTAATTTTTAAACTATTACTCTCACCAACAGTTTTAGCATCAGCACTGTTGAAAACGTCTGGTTGAGATAATACACTCTTAATTTCTGAAGCGCTAACATCTTGCGGGAACACCACACGGTAAGTTCTACCTCCAACAAAATCTACACCCTGATCTAAACCATTAGTAGCTAATGAACCGATACCTAATGCAATAACAATTCCTGAAATGATATAAGCTACTTTACGCTTCTTTAAGAACTCAATATCAATTCTTCTGAATAAGTTTTTAGTCAATCCAGTAGAGAACTCTAACTGACCACCTTTGTTTACATACCAGTCGATTAATAATCTTGTAATGAAGATTGCAGTAAATAATGATGTAGCAATACCAATTAATAATGTTGTTGCGAAACCTTTAATTGGACCTGTACCGAATACGAATAAAATTAATGCTGTTAAACCAGTTGTAATGTTCGCATCTAAAATTGATGATAAAGCGTTGCTAAATCCGTCCTGAATCGCTTCTTTTTGTCCTTTACCTTTAGCAATCTCTTCACGAATACGCTCGAAAATAATTACGTTCGCGTCGACCGACATACCAATGGTTAATACGATACCGGCAATACCAGGTAACGTTAATACCGCTCCTAATCCTGATAAGATACCAAAGATTAATAAGATGTTTAATAACATAGCAACATCAGAGAAAGCACCTGCTTTTCCGTAGTAAACTACCATCCATACTAAAACTAAAGCTAAAGCAATCATGAATGACATTGTACCACTATCAATCGCTTCCTGACCTAAAGATGGTCCTACAACATCACTTTGAATAATATCTGCCGATGCCGGTAATTTACCTGCACGTAATACGTTCGCTAAATCGATAGCCTCATTTAATGTAAAGTTTCCTGAAATAGATGAATTACCTCCAGCAATTGGTCCTGAAGTTACACCTGGAGCAGAATACACTACATTATCTAAAACGATAGCAATCTGGCTTCCGTTAGTAAATGCTTCACCCGTCATTTCTTCCCAGATTTTAGCACCTTTTGCATTCATTTGCATAGATACTGTTGGTCTGTTCATTTGGTCGTAATCCTGACGTGCATCAGTTACTACAGCTCCACTTAATTGTGGCTCATTATCTCTGTTTCCAGCTAAAGCGTATAATCCAACAACTTCACTGTTTTTTTCTGGTTTACCAAAAGCAAACTTCGTGTAACGCATTTCTGCAGGAAGTAAAGCTCTTACTTGTGGCATGTTTAAGTATTCTAATACTTGATTACGATCTGTAACTTCAAAATAAGCTACAATTGGTCCGCCTTGGTATCCTGGACCACGAATTAAATCGAAAATTGGGTTTACTGTATCTACGGCTGTAGAATCTGTAGTAGCATCACCTAAAAGATCATCGATAGCATCTTCCTGGTCATTGCTTTCAACTTCTTTAGTTTCAGATTTTGTATCAACAATATCTTTTAACGTTTCGTTCGCCTGAGTTAAGAAACCAAAAAACTGCTCTCCTCTGTAAGCATCCCAAAACTCTAACTGTGCTGTACTTTGTAATAAAGATGTTGCTCTTTCAATATCTTTAACCCCTGGTAACTCTACTAAAATACGACCAGACGTTCCTAAACGTTGAATGTTTGGAGATGTTACACCAAACTCATCAATACGCTTACGTAATACTTCGAAAGCAGAAACGATAGACTCGTCAATTTTTCTCTCGATAACCACTTTTACATCTGCATCAGACATACTTCCATCAATCTCACCATCTAATGTTTTTGTATAGAAAATATCTGGAGAAGCTAATTTAGTATCCCCTTTAATCTTATCGAAAGCGATAAAGAAATCTTCTAAATATGTATTTTGAGAATCTTTTTGTAATTCTGAAGCATCATCTAAAGCCTTGTTAAATACAGGGTTTTTAGTATGGTTAGCCAATCCTTTTAAAATGTCTTTTACAGACACCTGAAGAATAACGTTAATACCTCCTTTTAAATCTAAACCAAGGTTCATGGCTTTTTGTTTCACTTCGCTATAAGTGAATTTTGCAATACCCATGTTAAACACGGTATCATTGGAAATAGCATCTAAATATCTTAATTCTTCTGCACTTCGTTTTGCTCTGAAATCGTCTTCTGTTTCAGAGATTTTGTTGATGGCAACTTCTTCTGCCTCGCTCTCTATTTGACTTGCTTTAAACGTGAATGATAGCTGGTAAATACTTACCAATCCGAATAAAACCGCAAATAATTTTACTAATCCTTTATTTTGCATGTTTTGTTGTTTTTGTGTCACTCTAATCCACTATAAAAATGAATTAAACTTTGACACGCTTTTAGTTAATTAAAATTGTAATTGTTGCTCTAAAAGACGACATCTTTTAGATTGCTTTAAGTGTATATTTGAGTTGTTGGGAAGCCTTTATAAAAACTGAAGCATAACACAAACCATCAATTGAAAATCAATCAATAATATTCTGTTTTAAGCTAACCCTGAAGATATAGGGCCTGCGCGTACTTCAGGAATATTACCCGTTGTATTATCTATAGCAACGGCAATATCTCTAAATACTTTTAACGCAACTTCAACAGTAAGATCGTTGTTGTTAACGTCTTGTATGGTATTGAAATAATAAACATATGGATTAAAAAACCTGTCGAAATCCTGCTTAGCACTAAGCATATGCTTTCCGCCAAAACCAGACGGTGCGTCGTTAGCTTTGTGAATTTCAAAAACATCGAATTTATAGGTTTTAGACTCGTCGTCTGAAGGGAACTGGTTATTTGCAGTATTGCTATAACCAATATTTAGTGAATCATCATCAGAAAGTAAATCTTTAATACTGGCAACATCGGCAGCACTGTAGTACGAAATAACTACTTCTCCATTTTGCAGTTGCTTTACCTGAACAGCATCGGCACCGATAGCTTGCAGTTGACTGGTAACCTCCTGGATAGCACAATGGGCTTCATCAGATGTTACTTCAACATCTGTGAATTGCAGTACTATCTCCTGATTAGGCTCAGACGTTCGATTCTGATAAATACCTAAAAAGGAAATTAATACGATTAAAGCACCAAAGTACCATTTTGTTCTCATGCGCCAAATATAAAAAAAAGACTGTATTTCTACAGTCTTTCCTTAAAATATCTAAATTTTTCTTCTGGTATCTTATAGTTCAAGTAAACCATTGGTTTTTCTAACGCCTTCGGCGCTTGATTGCATGTGTGCTTTTTCGGCATCACTTAAAGGAATATTAACAATACTTTCAATACCGTTTTTACCTAAAATCACTGGTACTCCGATACAAATATCAGATAATTCATATTCACCGTCTAATAAGGTTGAACATGGATACATTTTCTTCTGGTCGCAAGCAATCGCCTGAACCAATCCGCTAACTGCCGCTCCTGGTGCATACCAAGCCGAAGTTCCTAAAAGTTTGGTAAGTGTTGCGCCTCCAACTTTAGTGTCTTCTGCTACTTGCTGTAAACGTTCTTCTGATAAGAATTCTGAAACTTTCACACTATTTCTTGTAGCATGCGATGTTAAAGGCACCATACCTGTATCACTATGACCACCAATAACCATTCCGTCTACATCGCTAATTGGAGCTTCTAAAGCTTCAGCTAAACGGTACTTAAAACGTGCTGAATCTAAAGCACCACCCATACCTATAATTCGGTTTTTAGGTAAGTTTGTTGTTTTATGCACTAAGTACGTCATGGTATCCATTGGATTACTTACAACAATGATGATGGTGTTTGGTGAATGTTCGATTAAGCTGGCAGCAACAGATTTAACAATTCCAGCATTAATACCAATTAATTCCTCGCGAGTCATACCCGGTTTTCTTGGAATTCCAGAAGTAATAACACAAATATCGCTATCTGCTGTTTTACTGTAATCTCCTGTTACACCTGTAATTTTTGTATCAAAACCATTTAACGAAGCGGTTTGCATTAAATCCATAGCTTTACCCTCGGCATAGCCTTCTTTAATGTCTACTAAAACGACTTCTGAAGCAAAATTTTTAATGGCAATGTACTCTGCACAACTAGCACCTACGGCGCCTGCACCTACTACTGTAACTTTCATATTTTAATGTTTTATAGTTTAATATGTATTTTGATTTTTTTCAACTTTGTAAAGAAAGAACTTAAGGAATTGTTTTGCCAGAGAAAGCAAAAACTTTAGGTTTTCCCTTCCAAATTTACGAATTAATATACTCTAAATAAAAAAAGTGCAAGATTAAATCTTACACTTTTTCAGAAATTTTTATTGATTAATTTATGATTTATCTGAAGCCAAAGTTTAACCCGACAGAAAAGGCATTAAACTCAGCTAAATGGTATTCTGCATTAAATCTGAAAAAACCTATTTTTAATTTCGTACCAACAGTTCCTCGCATTCCAGATACTTTGCTGGATACCGAAAACGGATCGGTTATACTTTGCGAACCACTTAATGGCCCTGTAGTAACAGTGTAAGTTCCTAATAAATCAGATTCCGATTTTCCGCTGATATACCCTACTCCACCATAAAAATTAATAATAGGCAATTTGGTTGAAGCAATTAACTGAAACAGCCAAGTATTGGTATCGTTTTCCAACTTCTGATTGTCTCCATCAACGCCCGACGATTCTGTTAAATCATAAGAAGCGCCAAGATACGTATAAGCCACCAGACCAGAAAGTGCTACGGGCAATAATTTATCAGCCGGCAACCATTTGGTTGCTTCAAACTGTAATCCAGCACCGTACATATTAAAGGCAACCTCATCGGTTTTAATTTCAGGCATAAAACGCGCTTTAACTTCAATGCCTTTTATTAAGCCAACACCACCTTGAATAAATGCTGAGGGTAATAAATTACCACTTGCATTACCAATGCCCGAAGGTAATGTAATGCGTTCGCTGGAAAGCGGGTTATTTTTATCTGTGATTATAATATCGATGTCTGGATTATTTTCTCCTAAAGCGGTAGCCACCTGTTTTGATGTCTCAAAATCTGAAAAATTCACAACATAATCATAATCCGCACTGTTATAATCTGCAATATTCATTAAAAACGATTTATCCGATTTACTAATTAAAGAAGCATTCATAACCACCGAAATTTCAAATCCTCCTAAAGGTTTGGCATCAGCGGTATTAAACCAGTTAGCATTCATACTGTACATTAAACCATTGGTTGCCGGTGCCAGATAATCGTTTGTAAATCGTTGTGCATTTTCAACACCAGCAATAAGTAACGCGTCGACATCATTTTGGGCTTTCGAAACTAATGTCGCTAAACCAAAGATTGTGAATAAAGCAATTTTTTTCATTTTGTAAGTTTAGGGTTATTATCAAAAGTAGAAAAACAGAATCAAAAAACACCATTCAGCGTTTAAAATTAACATCTTAGCGATAATTAATTAAAATAAAAGTCTGAAACTTATATTAGGTGTTAATGGCAATGGAATAATCGTTTATAGTTTATCATTTTGAAAAAAGCTTACTAACCTTTATTACCAAAACTCAAAACCATCCCCACAATTTTAACGTATGTTATGTTAAAACAACCATCCTATTTGGGTGGCTGTTTTTAAAAAAAGCTATATTTACAGTCATGAAAAACAAACTACTCCTGCTACTTGTCTCTCTAATTGTTCTTAGTTCATGTACTAAAGACAACTCTAACAGTTCAAGCAATTATAAAATTGAAAACCAACAGGCAACAGGAAGTTCAGCTTATGATATTCTTTCTGATGATACTTATAAAAGCTTAGTAATAGAATTAGTTTATGTTGAAGGTTTTGCTCCAACAGCGGCAGCATTAAACAATTTTCAAAATTTTTTAAATGACCGAATTTACAAACCCGACGGCATTACAATAGAAACGCGTGCCATTGCTTCTCCGGGAGAATCACCATATACCACAAAAGAAATTGCTGCGATTGAAGATAAGAATCGTACCCTTTACAATTCAGAAAACCAAATAGCTGTTTGGATGTTTTTCGCCGATGGAGAATCTGACCAAAACGATGAAGACAGTGTTGTTTTAGGTACAGCCTACCGCAATACGTCGTTTGTTATTTACGAAGAAACCATTCATGGCTATAGCGATAGCCGATACGAGCCCAACCGAGGCACATTGGAATCTACTGTGATTAACCATGAATTTGGCCATATTTTAGGACTTACCAATTTAGGAACCGCCATGACCGAAGACCATGAAGATCCGGAACACGATAAACATTGCGACGTTGAGAGCTGCCTGATGTACTGGGCTGCAGAAAGCTCTTCAAGTCTAGGAAATCTCTTTAATGCAGGAACCGTTCCGCAATTAGACCCGAAATGCCTTGCCGATTTACAAGCTAACGGAGGTAAATAACCCATTAATTATTTTAAACCTACAAATCATGAAAAATTTATTTTTTACAATTATTGGTGCAATCATATTTAATTTAAATTCTTTTGCACAAGATGCTCATTTTGGTATCAAAGGCGGGTACAATCTGGCCGCCGTACAATACGACGACGATTACGAAACCGGACAACGTCATGGATTTCACATAGGGTTTTACGGTGAATCTTTCCTTAATGAAAATATAGCATTGCAAGTTGAGTTTCTATATTCACAACAAGGTTTTGAATTAGAAGGAAATAATGCCACTTTCACCCAAAAACTGGATTATTTAAACCTACCTTTAATGTTAAAATTATATCCGGATAAGCATTTCTTTCTTGAAGCCGGACCACAGGTTGGCTTAGCTATATCTCACAAAGAAGAATATAAAGGTTTATTTTTTGACGGATTTAGAGAAACCGAACCCGATAATTTTGATTGGGGCCTAAATTTTGGTGCTGGTTTTAAAACAGATTCAGGTGTATCTTTTGGCGCCAGATATCACTTAGGTATGGGAGATATTTATGACGATGGAAATCCGAAAAACCGCGTATGGCAATTCTCCGTAGGTTTCGATTTCTAAAATAGGAACTTAATAAAAACAAAAAAGTCGCTTTTCAAGCGACTTTTTTGTTTTGTATATTCTACAATTATGCATCAATATTAGCATAAACAGCATTCTTTTCAATGAAATCTCTACGAGGTGGCACCTCATCTCCCATTAACATAGAGAAAATTCTATCGGCTTCAGTACCGTTATCGATTTGCACCATACGTAAAGTTCTGAATTCCGGATTCATAGTCGTATCCCATAATTGCTCCGCATTCATCTCTCCAAGACCTTTATAACGCTGAACACTTACACTACCTCCAAATTCTTCTGTAATGGCATCACGCTCTTTATCATTCCAAGCGTATTGCTTTTTATTTCCCTTCTTAACTAAATATAATGGAGGTGTTGCAATATATACGTGACCTTCTTCAATAAGTTCCTTCATATAACGGAAGAAAAACGTTAAGATTAGTGTAGCAATGTGAGAACCATCAATATCGGCATCACACATAATTACAATCTTGTGATAACGTAATTTCGATAAGTTTAAAGCTTTACTATCTTCTTCTGTACCTATAGTAACTCCCAAAGCTGTAAAGATATTTTTAATCTCTTCATTTTCGAACACTTTATGAGTCATGGCTTTTTCAACATTCAAGATTTTACCACGTAATGGTAAAATCGCCTGGAACGCACGGTCACGACCTTGTTTTGCAGTACCACCTGCCGAATCTCCCTCGACAAGGAATACTTCACATTTTGCAGGATCCTGCTCCGAACAGTCACTTAATTTACCAGGTAAACCACCAATACTCATAACGGTTTTACGTTGAACCATCTCACGCGCTTTTTGTGCTGCATGACGCGCCTGAGCTGCCAAGATTACCTTTTGAACAATAATTTTAGCATCGTCTGGGTGTTCTTCTAAGTAATCGGCTAACATTTCAGAAACCGCCTGACTTACACAAGCTGAAACCTCGCGGTTACCTAATTTCGTTTTTGTTTGTCCTTCGAATTGCGGCTCTGCCACTTTTACAGATACAATGGCTGTTAAACCTTCACGGAAATCATCACCGGCAATGTCAAACTTTAATTTGTCTAACATACCTGATTCATCTGCATACTTCTTAAGCGTATTTGTTAAACCACGACGGAAACCTGATAAGTGAGTTCCTCCTTCGTGTGTATTAATGTTATTTACGTAAGAGTGTAAATTTTCGGCATACGATGTATTATACACCATAGCCACCTCAACAGGCACACCATTTTTCTCTCCTTCAAAAGAAATAACATGCTGCATTAATGGCTCGCGAGTCGCATCTAAATACTTGATAAATTCTTTAAGACCTTCTTCCGAATGGAATGTTTCACCTTCAAATTCACCATCTTTTTTAACAGCGCGTTTATCAATTAAATGAATAGTAATTCCTTTATTTAAGTATGCCAACTCACGCATTCTGCTTGCTAAAGTATCGTAGCTATACTCTAAAGTTTGTTGGAAAATAGTCGCATCAGGCTTAAAGGTCACGATGGTTCCACGCTTATCGGTTTCGCCTACTTGCTTTACAGGGTACAACGACTTTCCTCTTTCGTACTCTTGTTCCCAGATTTTACCATCGCGGTGAACGGTTGCTTTTAAATGGTCTGAAAGTGCGTTAACACAACTCACACCTACCCCGTGTAAACCACCAGATACTTTATATGAATCTTTATCGAATTTACCTCCGGCACCAATTTTAGTCATTACAACCTCAAGCGCAGAGATACCTTCTTTTTTATGTAAATCTACAGGGATACCACGACCATCATCCTCAACAGTAATCGAGTTATCCTCGTTAATTGCTACAGTAATATTGTTACAGTGTCCGGCTAAAGCCTCATCAATCGAGTTATCTACGACCTCATATACCAAGTGGTGTAATCCACGAACGCCTACATCTCCAATATACATCGACGGACGCATACGTACGTGCTCCATTCCTTCAAGAGCCTGAATACTATCGGCCGAATAACCATTCTTGTTAAATTCTTCTTTTGCTTCGCTCATATTTCGAAATTATCTTAAATTTTAATCTAGTTATCGCATAAAAAAATGACGCACAGGCATCATTTTATCAGTACAAACAAATATACGAAATAACAAACCTTTCAAAAAGCTTTTTATCGACTTTATCTATTAATTATCAACAATTGTTAATTAATTAAAAATGCCTTAAATCGCCTAAAAAAGGCCTTAAAATTGATTTTAGCGTTTTTCTTTATTTTCTAAAATTTGAATTTCACCAAAATTCAATACAAGCATTTTAATCACGTATTTAAATCTCGCAACTCCTTCTAATTTTGGAAGATTTTCAGCTTAAATCTTCCTGTTTTCATTTAAAAGATTTAAATTCATCGTAAACATGATGTTTGTCACATTTTCATCATTTAGTAAGCAATAAATTTGCGTTACACTAAATAACTTAACACCGTTATGAAAATTAAAAACAAAACCTTAGTCTATTGCTTTTTACTCTCTCTATTTTTTCCTGCAACGATACTAAGTCAAGAGACAGAACAATTCAAACCTACCTTTAACTGGAACATTACCTCTCAATTCTGGCTTAGATATTCCGATTTAAATGACGGCTCGGAAATTCACGGAGAACCTACTTCTGATTTTTTTGATATTTCTATTCGCAGATTACGCATTCCTATATCTGCTCAAATAACACCAAAAATATATGCTTATGGTATGTTTGGCGGTAACAATTATAATTTTAAAGGCGATGACTTCCCTATCGGCATCTTAGATTTATATGTAGAATATTCTTTTGCAAAATATTTTGAGGTTGGCTTTGGAAAATCGGGTTGGCAAGGTTTAAACAGATGGAATATTCGTTCCAGCAAAACTTTAATGGGATTAGACTCTCCTCTGTTTACGTTGAACTCTGTTGAAATTAATGACGATATTGGACGTTTATTCGGACTTTGGGTTAAAGGTCAGGCTGGAAATTTTGATTACAGAATGACGTTTAACAGACCTTTTTATGTAAAAAACATTCCAAATGGAGCTGTTAACTTTGCTAACAACAAACCCCGAGTAAAAACTTCGGCTTATGTAAAATACCAGTTCTTTGATCATGAATCGAACAAATCGGCTTACCAAACGGGCACCTACCTTCAAAAGAAAAAGGTATTTAATGTTGGTGCAGGTTTTCAATACCAGCCTGAAGCGATGAGCGACGGCGATGCCAACCTTGAGGAAACCAACATTTACGACATTACTCATTTTGCAGCCGATTCTTTTTTAAATCTTCCGCTTTCAAATGGCAATGCTATTACAGCATACCTAGGGTATTTCGATTACGATTTTGGTAAAGACTACATCCGAAATGTTGGCGCTAACAACCCAACCACTGGCGGCGGCACTGACTTTAACGGCTCTGGGGTTGCATTCCCAATGATTGGAACGGGAACTACCTGGTACGGACAATTTGGTTATGCTTTTAAAGAGGTACAAATTTTAAATCTCCCAACAGTTATTCAACCAAATATTGCTGTGCAACATTCTAACTGGGATGCTTTAAATGATAACATGACCGTATATGATTTTACCGTAAACTTTCTTATCAATGGCTCTCATGACAACAAAATAAGTTTAGGATATCAGCACCGTCCTATTTTTGATGCCACAACGTTAGAACAAAAAGACTATAAAGGTATGGCAGTTCTGCAATATCAAATTTCGTTTCATTAAACCCATTTTTAAAAATTAAACACAAACACCAGTTTCGTTATATAAACAATAAATTATTTTTAACTTTTTTAACAAATCGATAATAGCTTAGCGTATCCTTAAAAAAAATGTTGATAGTATGTTTATTCTCTATATATTTGAGAACGAATAAATAAAAATGACAGTAATTAACAACAATAATAATTTCAATAATCCTAAAAGTTAGGAGAGGAAGGTTATTGTTTAAAATATACGTAAAAAGCCTTCCGAGTTCGGAAGGCTTTTTTTTAACCGAAAATTTATTAGACATGAGTAAAATTATGACCGTCGACATCCTGTCGAGTATTAAAGGAGCACAACCCAGCGAGGCTGTGAACAAATTATTTGATGTAATTAAAAATGCACAAGCAACAAATAATACCTCTTTTAATAATAATCGTAATAATTGCGTGTCATTAGACGATTTAAGAGAAGACGAAGTGATTGAAAGTTCTGCAACCGAAAAGCAAATTATTATTGAAAACTTCCCGAAAGAGAAAAAAGGCTACTTAGTAGTTTCTAAAATTATAGAAGAATAACATATGGACTCTCAAATACATAAAATTCACCAGCAACTGGCAAATAAAGAGATGTCTTGTGTTGCTCTGGTTACAGAAAAATTGAACGCCTTAAAAGCTAACACCCATAACACCGTAAACTCTACTTTAGAGGACTTAGCCCTTGATTTAGCCGCTAAAGTCGATGCCAAAATTGCAAATGGTGAAACTATTGGATTGTTGGAAGGGATTCCTTTTGGCATTAAAGATGTTTACATGCTGCAAGGCACAACTACCACGGCGAGTTCCGATTTACTTAAAAACTACAAATCGGCTTACACCGCAACAGCTATTCAAAAGTTGCTTGATGCTGGCGCTATTCCTTTGGTAAAAGAAAACTGCGATAGTTTTGGTCATGGTTCGTCAAGTGAAAACACCATTTTCGGATCGGTTAAAAACGCTATAAACCCAGACCTTGTTGGTGGTGGCTCCAGTGGTGGATCGGCGGTAAATGTGGCGAAAGATTATACTGTATTTTCTATTGGCGGCGATACCGGAGGTTCGGTACGTCAACCAGCAGGTTACAACCATGTTTACGGACTAAAACCCTCTTATGGACGTATTTCACGCTACGGACTTATGGCCTATGCTTCGTCAACAGATTGTGTTGGACCTATCGCCAAATCAGTTGAAGATATACGTATCGTCTTAAACGTGATGAGTGGTAAAGATGTAAAGGATCAAACTACTTACACTTCCGTGGAAATTACCGCCGATAGCATTACAGATGCTTCTGAAATTAAATCAGTAGGTTATTTTAAAAACTTTATTGAAAGCGATGCGATTGATCCGAAAATTAAAGCTGACTTTTTAAACACCATTGAAAAAATTAAAGCCAAAGGTATCGAAGTGAAGGAACTGGATTTCTTTCAGTCTGATATTTTGGTATCTACCTATTACACACTTGCCATGGCAGAAACAGCCTCTAACCTATCGCGTTTAGATGGCAGTAACTACGGTAACCGTATTGATGATAAAAACTTAAAAGAATCTTATGCCGTAACGCGTTCTGAAAATTTTTCAGAAGAAACTAAACGAAGAATTGTTGGTGGAAACCAGGTACTATCACAAGGTTTTTCAGATGAAATCTATTTAAAAAGTTTAGCGCTTCGCGATGCGATTTCTGAAAACTTTGAAGATGATTTTAAAGATGTCGATATCATCTTATCACCGGTAACACCAAGCACACCTCCAGAAATTGGTAACAGTTTAAAAGATCCGCACGCCATGTATTTAAGCGATGCGTACACAGTTGGATTTAGTCTTGGCCAATTACCAACTTTAACCGTTCCGCAAGGTACTGAAACAGGCTTACAAATCACAGCCGCAAAAACGAATGACGAACTTGTTTTGAAGTTTGCTAACTTCTTAAAAGATACGATATAATGGAATTAGAACAACTAGACGCGCTTTTAAAAGCACACGAATTAGAATTGGTTATCGGACTAGAAACTCACGTTCGATTAAACACAAAAACCAAGCTGTTTTGTTCTTGTCCTAACCAAGAAATTGAAACACCAAACCAAAATATATGCTCTGTTTGTACCGGCCAAATGGGGGTTTTACCTGCTGTTAATAAAGAAGCCGTAAAAAAGGCTATTTATTTTGGAAAAGCAGTAAAATCAACCTTTTCTAACGATGTCATTTCGTGGGATAGAAAACACTACGAATATCCGGACAACCCGAAAAACATACAAATTACACAGTTTCACAACCCGATTATTCCGGACGGACAAGTCTCTTGTTTCCGTAATGATGGGTCTCAGTTTACTGTAAACTTAACTCAGGTACATATCGAGGAAGATGCAGCTAAACTGATGCACGAAAAAACGGTTTCTTTGGTAGATTTCAACAAAGCCGGTGTACCACTTATTGAAATTGTTACTGAACCTTGTATTCGCCATATTGAAGATGCTTCAACATACGCGCAATACATTCAGCGTATTGTTCAGAATTTAAAAATCTCTGAAGCTAACTTAGAAAAAGGAGAATTTAAGTCGGATGTGTCGGTGTCACTTCGTAAAAAACATTCTTATACTTTAAATCCGCGTACCGAAATAAAAAACTTAAACTCGTTTAAGTTTATGGTCGATGCCTTAAAAGAAGAAGTTGAAAAACAACTGAACTATTACATCGAGCATAAAGAATTTAGACCAGATCAAACTACCGTGCTTTGGGATGCCGATTTGAAGCAAACCAAAACCATGCGTAAAAAGGAATACGAGGCCGATTACCGTTTTATCTCGGAACCAGACCTGCCTTTTGTTTGTATAAAAGATGTGGTAGAATCGATTGATGTTGATGTAAGTTCATTACCTTTTGCGGTAGAATCTATCTTAATTAAAGGTGGTGTTTTACCGCAGGATGCGAAGTTTTTCACTGCTGATTCTTTACGTTCTGAAACTTTTGTAGCAATTAACGATGTTATTCAAGATCCGTCGTTTGTTGCAAAAACATTAACTAACAACATCAAACCTGAAGAATACGGAGACATTCACCGTATTGAACATTTAACTGAAATTTTTCAGTTATTTAAGTCTGAAAAAATTACCTCTGTATTGGTTCAAAACGCGATTACCGAATATTTAAAAGACAGGCATTTTGATTACAACCAATATTTTGATGAGAATACCATTTCTGAAGAAAAAATCCAGGATGCCATTGCTAAAGTCATTTCAGAAAACGAAGCCATAGCTAACGACATTAAAGGCGGAAACCAAGGCAAAGCTGGAATTTTAGTTGGAAAAGTAATCGCCATTATCGGTAAAGGCGCTTCTGGAAAAGTGATTCGTGAAGGGATTTTAAATGCTCTGCAAGCGGATAGCACTTCAACGTCATCAGCTGAGTCAACTGTAAAAACAAAAGCTGAAGCGCAGAGTTCTTCTAAAAAAGAGCAAGAAGAAGTTTTACCTGAAATTCCAATCGTCATAAAAGAAGAATATCGAACACATTTAATTACCGATATTACTGATTATAGCATTAATCAGGAAGTCACTCTTGCAGGTTGGGTTTCGAGTGTTCGTGATCACGGCGAATTAATTTTCATTGATTTGCGAGATTCAAGTACCGAAATTTTTCAGGTGCGTTTAAGCCGAGAGTCTTTCACTAACCTTGATGAACTGGTACGTTTAAAGCCTGAGTCGGTAATAACAGTTTCGGGAACTATTGTGCAACGTAAAGAAGACGATTATAATACCGCTTTACGCACAGGAAAAATTGAACTGGAAGCTAAAGATCTTGATATTTTAAATCTTTCAAGAACACTGCCGTTTGAAATAAAACGTGCCACAAAAACCAACGAAAACACCCGTTTTCAATATAAATATTTAGATCACAGAAATGACGATGTGCGTCGTACCATTGTTAACCGTCATAAAGTGATTAAACTGCTTCGCGACATTTTAGATGAACAGGATTTCCTTGAAATAGAAACACCTATTTTAAGTGCCGGAACCGACGAAGGGGCCCGTGAATTTATTGTGCCTTCAAGAAAACAAGCTGGGGCTTTTTATACATTGCCACAGGCACCACAGCAGTTTAAACAAATGTTAATGGTGAGTGGTTATGAAAAATATTTCCAGATTGCACGTTGTTTTAGAGATGAAGATTCTCGTGGCGACCGTCAGCCAGAGTTTACGCAGTTGGATATTGAAATGGCTTATGCGAGTATGCAGCAAATCATAGATTTAAACACTAAAATGTTTAATGAAGTTGTGACTAAAATTTACGGTAACAAATGGATTTTACACCCGTTTGAAGTTCTAACCTACAAAGAAGCGATGGATAATTACGGATGCGACCGTCCAGACTTACGTTTTGGATTAAAACTTCAGGATATAACTGAGATTGTTAAAGACACGACATTCCAGGTTTTCAGTAAACCAATTGAAGAAGGCGGTATTGTAAAATGTATTAAAGTAACAGCCGAAGAGCAAGGTAAAAAGCGTTTATCTAAAGGGCAGATTGAAAAATTAACAGCCATAGCACAGCAACACGGTTTAGGTGGTTTGGCCTATATTATTGTGAACGAAGACGATTTACAATCGCCAATTATTAAATTCTTAGGTAAAGACATCGCTGCCGGAATTATTAAAGCTACGCATGCTCAGGTAGGTGATATTGTTTTCTTCTCGGCTGCCGATTATGCTACTGCAAATAAAGCTTTAGATGCCGTACGCCAAGAATTAGGAAGCATGTTGAAATTAATTAACCCTAAAGAATTAAGACCAGCCTGGGTAGTCGATTTCCCAATGTTCGAAAAAACAGATGAAGGTCGCTGGACATTTACACACAACCCATTCTCAATGCCTGCTGTTTACGATATTGAAAAACACATGAGCGGTAAAGACGAAGAAATCGGTTCCATTATTGCTCAGCAATACGATTTAATTCTGAATGGTTACGAAATTGGTGGCGGTTCGGTGCGTGCCCACAAACCAGAGATTTTAGAAGCCACTTACAGAAACATGGGCTACAATAAAGAAGAAATGCTAAAAAGCGTGGGCACCATGTACAAATCGTTCCACTACGGAGCACCGCCACACGGTGGTATTGCCTGGGGTGTCGATCGATTAATGATGATTTTAGAAAAGAAAACATCCATTCGTGAAGTGATGGCTTTCCCTAAAACCGGAACCAGTGAAGATTTACTGTTTGGGGCGCCATCCATGCTTTCAGATAAAAAAGTAGAAGAAATGAATGTAAAAATCATGAGAAAATAATTCTCAGTTTGAGTTAATAATAAAAAAGCTTCAGTATGTTCTGGAGCTTTTTTTTATCATTGAATTTAAACAAATTAAAAAAATTAACAGTCTTAAATAATATTTAGAAAAACTTTAAGAACATTTCATTTTATCTTTAAAAACACAATAATCTTTAAACAACTAATATCATTTTTATGAAAAAATCAACTTTATTAACCACACTTGCTTTTGCCTTTGTTATGCTATTTTCTTTAAATGCAAGTGCTCAAAAATTTGCAAAATTAGACAAAAGCCCATTAGACATTGCTTATTACAGAACCGACAGAAATGCTCCACCAATGGCAAAAGTTATATACAGCAGACCGCAACTTAACGGAAGAGCTTTAGCAACCTTAGCACCAAACGGAAAAGTTTGGAGAACAGGTGCTAACGAAGCAGCAGAAATAAAATTCTATAAAGATTCTAAACTTGGAGGCAAAGATGTTAAAGCTGGCACATACTCGTTATACACGATTCCTGGTGATAGTGAATGGACAATTATTTTAAGTTCAGACACCGATGTTTGGGGAGCCTACAATTACAAAGAAGCCAACGATGTTTTAAGAGTAAAAGCTCCTGTAAGTAAAGGAGAATCTGTAGAAGCGTTTTCTATAGCATTTGATAACGATAATATGTTTTTAGCTTGGGATACCACAAGAGTTGCCGTACCAATCAGTCAGTAATTATAAGTTTATAGCATAAAAAAAACACCTTGAAATATCAAGGTGTTTTTTTTATGCTTCAATGTTTTCAGCCATATCGTATAATCGGTTTAAACTTCGGCGTAGCACATAAAATCGATGAATCCCAATTACAAAAAAGACTATCGAAAAGACCAATGAAATATAAGCCAGGTAATCAAAATTAGAATACTCATCTTTCAACTGAAAAAAAGCAAAACTCCCGATCAATAAATACAAAGACGATCTAATATAGGACAACAACGTTCGTTCATTAGCCAAACGTGTACGCTCAATAGACAACTGATCGCGTAAAATAATTCGGCCGTCTGGTGTAAACTCTCGCTTAGTACTTAAAAACTTATGTCGTTTTTTTTTCAAGGTTTCGTGTTTTAAACATCCACCTTAAAAATACAGTATTTTTTTAAGGAATATTTAAATACTTATGTGTTTGTAAAGAAACTTTCCACTTTGGGTGTTTCATCACATAATCCACGATTTCCGGAATTACTTTATCACGTTTGCTCCATTCCGGCTGCATATACAAAATACAATCTCCATTTACTTTAGCTGCTTGTTCTTCAGCAAAACGAAAATCATCCTTATTATATATAATCACCTTAAGTTCGTTGGCTTTGGCATATACTTCTTCGGTAGGCAACTTCATTTTTTTGGGCGATAAACAAATCCAATCCCAGATTCCGGTTAACTTATAAGCCCCAGAAGTTTCGATATGAACCTGCATCCCTTCAGCTTTTAACTGAGTTGTTAAAGCCGTCATATCCCAGGTTAAAGGTTCCCCTCCGGTTATAACAATGGTGTCACTATACTTTTTAGCGTTCTCTACAATCTTCGTTGTTTCGGTAGGCGGGTGTAAATCGGCATTCCAGCTTTCTTTTACATCACACCAATGGCAACCCACATCGCAACCACCAACACGAATAAAATATGCGGCAGTTCCCTTATGATATCCTTCCCCTTGTATGGTGTAAAACTCCTCCATTAAAGGCAACATTTCGCCTTTCTCTACTAATGATTGTATTTCGCTTTTCATGGGTGCAAAGATACGTATTCATTTACTTATTTCACTTTTTTTACCGTTCATTTAACGTCTTGATTTTTTCATCAAAATAAAGACATTCAACAATATGCAAAAATTGGGTTTAAGACTATGGATATTCACAAAAAACAGCTATTTTTTTCTTCATCAATTTTCATGTATTTTTAACCAAAACTAAAGGTATGAGCAGAACAGACGATTTTTTAAAACACATTACTGAAGGCAATATAACTAAGGGAGACTTCATTCCTATTGGTGCTGCCATGTTAGATGGACAAACCATTACTGGCGCCCACGTAAAAATTCCTTTAAAAACCTTAAATCGTCATGGTTTAATTGCCGGAGCTACCGGAACTGGAAAAACAAAATCGTTGCAGGTTTTAGCTGAAAATTTAAGTGAGCGTGGCATTCCTGTTTTGCTTATGGATATTAAAGGCGACTTAAGCGGACTGGCAAAACCGAGTCCGGGGCATGTGAAAATAGATGAGCGTATGGCTCAAATTGGTTTGCCTTTTGAAGCCAAAGGTTTTCCAGTTGAAATGTTAACCTTATCGGAACAAAACGGTGTTAGACTTCGGGCCACCGTTAGCGAATTTGGACCTGTATTATTATCTCGAATTTTAGACTTAAATGATACGCAAGCCGGAATTGTAGCAGTAATATTTCAATATTGCGACAATAATAAACTGCCTTTATTAGATTTAAAAGATTTTAAAAAGATTTTACAATACGCTACAGATGAAGGTAAAGATGAATTTATTGAAGCTTACGGACGAATTTCAACGGCGTCAACAGGAGCCATCTTACGTAAAATTGTAGAACTGGAACAACAAGGTGCCGATTTGTTTTTTGGAGAAACCTCATTCGATGTTCAGGATTTATTACGTATTGATGAAAACGGACAAGGCTATATAAACATCATCCGATTAACCGATATTCAAGACAGGCCAAAACTGTTTTCAACCTTTATGCTTAGTTTACTGGCGGAAATTTATTCTACTTTTCCTGAACAAGGCGATTCCGGTAGACCTGAATTGGTCATATTTATTGACGAGGCACATTTAATTTTTGATGAAGCTTCAAAAGCGTTACTCAATCAAATTGAAAGTATCGTAAAATTGATTCGTAGTAAAGGTGTCGGACTGTATTTTGTAACACAAAACCCAACCGACGTTCCTGAAGAAGTTTTAAGTCAGTTAGGTTTAAAAATTCAGCATGCCTTACGCGCCTTCACCGCAAAAGACAGAAAAGCGATTAAACTAACCGCTCAGAATTATCCGGATTCTGAATATTACAACACCGAAGACGTTTTAACATCGCTTGGTACAGGAGAAGCTTTAGTATCGGCTTTAGATGAAAAAGGACGTCCTACGCCTCTTGCCGCAACCATGATGCGAGCACCTATGAGTCGTATGGATATTTTAACAGATGATGAATTGAAAGAACTACTTTCAACCTCAAAAATGGTTAAAAAGTATAATGAAACCATAGACCGCGAAAGTGCTTACGAATTATTAAATGAAAAAATTGCAAAGGCAGAAGCTGACGAAGCCAAAGAAAAAGCTAAAAAAGAACAGGAAGCTTTAAAAAAAGCCAAAACTTCATCATCAACAAGACGCCGAAGCACAGCAATGAACCCTGTTGTTAAGGTATTAACCAGTGCCACATTTATTAGAAGTGTTTTTAGTATTTTAACTAAAATCATGAAAAAATAATACGACATTTGTCGTTTAAAAAACAAAAAACAACCTATCTATCATTACATGAAAAAATTAATATTAAGCATCTCTGCATTGTCTTTATTATTTGCAAGTTGTAGTAAAACGCCAGACCCTTTTGAGGTATCAAAACAACATGTGGGGTTATTAACAGACTCTACACTTGTTAAAGACTTAAAAACCATATTTATTAACGATTCCATAGCAGAAACCTTTAACGATAAAGGTGCCTGGGGTGTTGATAAAAGCATTGAGGTTTTCGATAAAGCAGGACAAAAACTTTTAATATTAAACCCGGAATATAAAACAGATACGACGGCAGTCGTAAAAAGCATTCAAATTATAGATCCGCGTTACAAAACCGATAAAAACATTACAACAGCAAGTACGTTTAAAGATATTAACAGCAATTACAAAATATCAAGAATCGATAACTTAATTAATTCGGTTGTGGTTTCTGTAAACGATATCAATGCTAGTTTTACCATTGATAAGAAAGAATTACCTGCCAATATTAGATTTGATATGAATCTGGATATTGAAGCCATGCATATTCCTGATAACGCTAAAATAAAGTACTTCTTTATTAACTGGTAAACCTTATGAATCCGTTTTTATCCAAATTACTGGTCGATGTTGCTCGCAAAAGGCTAAAAAGCAAAAGCGATGCCCCTGTGAGTAAACGGCAAATTGTGCCACTGGTAAGGATATTTCAGGTGGAACTGGCTCACGCTATTAAAGAATACATCTTTATAATCATTGGTGTATTTTCTGCCGGATTCGGATTAAAAGGATTTTTATTACCTAATCATTTTATTGACGGAGGCGCCACTGGTATTTCATTATTACTAAACCATGTGACGTCTCTTGATTTAAGTATCTTCCTGATACTTGTCAACCTTCCCTTTTTAATATTAGCCTCAAAAACTATTAGCTTAAAATTTGCTATTAAAAGTATTGCCGCTATTGCTTTTTTAGCTTTTGTTGTTCATTTTATCGACTACCCCACCATAACCGACGATAAACTTTTAATTTCTGTTTTTGGTGGTTTTTTCCTTGGTTTAGGTATCGGATTATCTGTGCGAGGCGGCAGCGTAATAGATGGTACCGAAGTACTGGCTATTTACTTGAGCCGCAAGTTATCACTCACTATTGGAGACGTTTTACTTCTCATCAATATTTTAATATTCTCGGTTGGCGCTTATGTCCTTTCCATTGAAACGGCACTTTACGCAATTTTAACGTATCTTGCGGCCGCAAAAACTGTCGATTTTGTTGTTGATGGCGTTGAAGAATATGTTGGTGTTACCATTATATCAACACACCACGAGGAATTACGTGTCATGCTCACTGATAAACTCGGACGTGCCTGTACCATTTACGCAGGCAAAGGTGGCTTTGGAACCACAGGAAAGAGTTACGATAAAGATATTATTTACACCGTAGTCACCCGTTTAGAACTTGCAAAACTTCAAACTGAAATTGACAAAATAGACAGAAACGCCTTTATAATAATGGGGGTTGTAAAAGACCTAAAAGGCGGTATGATTAAGAAGAAACCCTTACAGGGACATTAAACGAAAACCAAAATATTTTGGCCAATAAAAAATACACTGTACAAAACAGTCCGTTTGTTGTACCTACAACCGATGGCAAAGTTATAAAAGAACATTTTGGCGTTGCTACAAATGGCAATAACAACATTAGTATCGCCCATATGAAAGCACCTGCCGGGTGGAGCGAACCTTTTCAAACACCTGAATTCGACGAATACACATTTATAATAAGTGGTAGAAAGCAATTTATTATTGAAGGAGAAACCGTTATTTTAGAAGCTGGCCAATCCATAAAAATAGAACGCAATACCCGAGTACAATACTCCAATCCGTTTACCGAAGTCTGCGAATACATTGCCATTTGCACACCTGCATTTTCAATGGATTTAGTACACCGAGAAGAAGAACATTAAATGAATAATACCCTTGTTAAAACAATAGGTAAACTTGTTAACACAGTAAGCTACCTATCACCAAGTTATGCAGCTAAAAAAGCTGTAGATATTTTTTCAACCCCTAGAAAAGGAAAATTACACACCGAAGAATTAGAATACCTAAAATCGACCAAGCAAAAAGTTTTTAAATACAACGGTATAGACATCCACACCTATCAATGGACAGGATCTAAACAAACTATTTTACTGGTTCATGGTTGGGAAAGTAACGCCTATCGATGGAAAGATTTAATAGACATTTTTAAAACAGAAGATTATAATATTGTGGCTTTAGATGCACCAGGGCATGGTAATTCCGGACACAAAACATTTAATGCAGTTTTATATTCAGAATGCATTAATATGGTGGCTCAGGCATTTAAACCAGACGTTATTATCGGTCATTCTATTGGAGGTACGGCCTCTGCTTTAGCTACTAATAACCATAAACTTCCCATTGAAAAATTAATCATGTTAGGTGCACCTTCTAACTTTGACGAGGTTATTGAAAACTACGTTAAAATTATGGGCTACAACAAAAGAGTTGTAAATGCTATGGATGCTTATTATTTAAAACACTTCGGAAAATTACCTAGTTTTTACAGCATCAAAAACTTTTCAGAACATCTGGAAGCCGACGGATTAATTATTCACGATAAAAAGGACCGCATTATTTCGTATCGCGATGCGCTTCACATTTCAAAATACTATAAAAATGCGAAGCTGGTTAAGACCAAAGGTTTTGGTCACGGCTTAAAAAACGAAATCGTTTACAATCATATTTTAGAGTTTTTAAACGCTTAGAATTGTTGTATTTTTACTCCCTAAATTCATTATCTCAAGACCATGTCGGAAGAATTAAAACGTATTAATAAATATTTAAGTGAAATTGGATACTGCTCACGCAGAGAAGCCGATAAACTTATTGATGCCGGTCGTGTAACTATAAACGGCAGTGTTCCTGAAATGGGTACTAAAATTGCACCGGGCGATGTGGTTTGTGTTGATGGTAATGAAGTAAAAAACACCAAAGAAAGCTTTGTATATCTGGCTTTCAACAAACCAGTGGGCATTGTGTGTACTACGGACACCAGCGTTGAAAAAGACAACATTATCGATTATTTAAACTACCCGAAACGCATCTTTCCTATTGGGCGATTAGATAAACCTAGTGAAGGTTTAATTCTTTTAACCGACGATGGCGATATTGTGAACAAAATTCTCCGTGCCAGCAATAACCATGAAAAAGAATATATTGTAACGGTAGACAAGCCTATTTCTCAAACTTTTATTGAGCGTATGGCTGGTGGTATTTATTTAGAGGATTTAAAGAAAACCACCAACAAATGTAAAGTAGAAAAGCTAAGCACTTACGAATTTAAAATTATATTGACTCAAGGACTAAACCGACAAATCCGTCGTATGTGTGCGTATTTAAATTACGAAGTACAGACTCTGAAACGTGTTCGCATTATGAACATTAAACTGGACACACCTGTTGGAGAATACCGTGAATTGACCAAAGAAGAGTTCGCCGAATTAAATAAACTCATTAGCACCTCAACTAAAGTCTTCAAACCAAAAACAGACAGACGTTCTGGCACAACTTCTGAAAGACCGCAACAAAACGACAAAAGGCAACCGAAACGTAGAAAGCGTTAAAAACCCTACTTATTTTTATTGCTGTCATTCTGAATTTATTTCAGAATCTGGCATCAGCACGTATTTTAGATTCTGAAATAAATTCAGGTTGACAAAATATTCACTTTTTTCAATTATTACTTCTTACCAATCCAGGCTTTCCCGTTCTTCAACAATTCTTTTCCGCTAACATCATTCAATATAATGACAGCCATCATATACCAGGCAGAAAGTGCACAAATAATCAAATCAATAGCTGCAACTTTATTCATTACTGGAAAACCAAAATGCCCCAGATCTAAAAGGATAAAACCAATCAATAAAGTTGTAAATGTAACAGCCATGGCTGAATGAATATATAAAGATCCTACCCAGAATATAGCTGTTAAAAAAGTAAATCCCAGTAAATACAAACCTGTTTCAAAAGAAGTTGTTTCATAAACACCTAAGTGGTTCAAAATCCAAATGATACCCAAACCAATCCAAAATGCACCATAAGTTGTAAAAGCAGCAAAACCGAAGTTATTTCCTGTTTTTTGCTCCATAAAACCTGCTATAAACTGCGCCAATCCTCCAAAAATAAGGCCCATGGACAAAACAGGACCCAAACCAGAAAAACCAAGGTTGTGAAACTGTAACAATAAAGTGGTTAAACCGAAACCAGCTAATCCTACCACTGCTGGATTTCCTAATTTGTTGTTGCTCATATCGAACTATTAAAGAATTAAAATTGGCCGCAAAAATAAATTATAAACATTTTTAAAATCATGACTAAAAGCAGAAAATTTGTCTTTATTTTTTCCTATCTGGCAGCCCACAATTAAAATGCAGATAATAGTTATTAATCGATTCGCATCTTCATTCCCCAAAAGGAGAAAATAGACAAGTGACCGCACAAAAAAAAAGCAGCATTTAAAAAAATGCTGCTTTTTTTATTTTCAATAAAGATATTATCTATGCATGCCTTTCTCTTGCTAATAAGGTATTTTTAAGAAGCATAGCAATCGTCATTGGTCCTACACCACCAGGTACCGGGGTAATAAAACTTGCTTTAGGGCTTACACTTGCAAAATCGACATCACCAGCTAAACGGTAACCCGCTTTTTTAGTTTCGTCTGGTACGCGAGTAATTCCAACATCAATAACAACTACACCATCTTTAACCATATCGCCAGTTAAGTATTCTGAGATACCAATAGCAGCTACAATGATATCTGCACCACGAGTAATCTCAGCTAAGTTCTTCGTACGACTGTGTACAACAGTAACTGTTGCATCACCAGCCTTACGCTTCTGGCTCATTAAAATACTCATTGGGCGACCAACAATATGACTACGTCCCATAACAACCACATTTTTACCAGAGGTTTCTACATTGTAACGCTCTAATAATTCCATGATTCCAAACGGAGTTGCCGGAAGGAACGTTGGTAAATCTAATGCCATTCTACCCACATTTGTTGGATGGAAACCATCTACATCTTTATCTGGATCGATAGCCATTAATACCTTTTGCTCATCGATGTGCTTAGGTAATGGCAACTGCACGATAAATCCGTCGATATCGTCATTGGTATTTAATTCGTGTATTTTTTGTAATAACACTTCCTCAGTTGTTTCCTCTGGTAAGTCTATTAATGTTGAATTAAATCCTATTTTTTCACAAGCCTTTACTTTAGCATTCACGTAAGTCATACTTGCACCATCTGTTCCTACTAAAATCGCTGCTAAATGAGGTACCTTTTCGCCATTGGCAACCATGTTGCTCACTTCTACCGCGATTTCCTCTTTAATATCGTTACTTACTTTTTTTCCGTCTAAAATTGTCATATTTCAGATTTTGCTTGCTTGTTTATTATAAATGTTCTTAAAATTTACTATTAACGCATGCCTCGCATCATGCTCATCATCTTTTTAGCACCACCACCCTGCATCATCTTCATCATTTTGCTCATTTGATCGAATTGCTTTAAAAGCTGATTAACTTGTTGTACCGAAGTTCCAGATCCTTTACCAATACGTTTTTTTCTGCTCGCATTGATGATTGAAGGATTGGTTCTTTCTTCAGGTGTCATTGAATAAATGATGGCTTCAATGCCTTTAAAGGCATCATCATCAATATCGACATCTTTCAACATTTTTCCAGCACCAGGTATCATGCCCATAAGGTCTTTCATGTTACCCATTTTCTTAATTTGCTGAATCTGATTTAAGAAATCGTCGAAACCAAACTGGTTTTTAGCAATTTTCTTTTGAAGCTTACGTGCTTCCTCTTCATCAAACTGCTCTTGCGCACGCTCTACTAACGACACCACGTCTCCCATACCAAGGATACGATCTGCCATACGTGACGGATAGAACACATCGATCGCTTCCATTTTCTCACCAGTACCAATAAACTTAATTGGTTTATTCACTACCGATTTAATTGAAATGGCTGCACCACCACGTGTATCACCGTCTAATTTAGTAAGAATAACACCGTCGAAATTCAATACATCGTTGAAGGCTTTCGCGGTGTTTACAGCATCCTGACCTGTCATAGAATCTACAACAAATAAGGTTTCCTGTGGTTTAATAGCTGCGTGAATGTTTGAGATTTCAGTCATCATGGCCTCATCAACAGCTAAACGACCAGCGGTATCTATAATCACCACGTTATGTCCGTTGGCTTTGGCATGTGCAATACCTGCCTGAGCAATCGCTACCGGATCTTGATTTCCTTTATCGCTAAAAACCTCTACACCTATCTGCTCTCCAACCACATGTAACTGGTCGATTGCCGCAGGACGATACACGTCACAGGCTACTAATAAAGGTTTCTTTGTTTTTTTATTTTTAAGATAATTAGCAAGCTTACCAGAAAAGGTTGTTTTACCAGAACCTTGTAAACCTGACATTAAAATAACACTTGGTGTACCTGACAAGTTGATTCCTTCGGCATCACCTCCCATTAATTCGGTTAACTCGTCTTTTACGATTTTAACCATTAATTGCCCAGGCTGTAATGTCGTTAATACATTTTGCCCCAGTGCTTTTTCCTTAACGGTATTTGTAAAATGTTTTGCTATTTTAAAGTTAACATCGGCATCCAGTAAAGCACGTCTTACTTCCTTTAAAGTCTCTGCAACGTTTACTTCTGTAATACTTCCGTGTCCTTTAAGAACGTGTAAGGCTTTATCTAATTTATCGCTTAAATTATTAAACATAATTGTTATTGAAATTTTAAGAAGTGCAAATTTAGTGATTTGCTGTGTATTATAGAAGTATACTTATACAAAATATAGAACAAAAAAAAGGACTACCAAAATACATATTTTGACAGCCCTTTTCCGTTGAAAGCTTCCTTAAATAATTAACCTACTAACTTAAACAAACAAGTTGCACTTTCAACTGTAGCAGAATTAATTTCTCTTTTCCAAGACTAAAATGCGTTCTACTGCACCAGAAGCACTTAAATCTTTTAATTCTATTCGAGTTGTTGACACTTCTTTAACTCTCCAACGGTGATTTAACACTGTAAATGGCTCGGTTTCCTCAAAGTGCATCCCCAGGAATACCCCTTCATAACGATAAGCTAACCACGATCCGTTAATAACATTAGCCTCTAAATCGGTTGCTGTTACACGACCTGAAACCATAAAATTCAAAGTAAAGTTGCTGTAATCTGAAGTTTTATCGACATCTCCATCCTGGTATTTAGCAACTTCCCAATCGCCAACAATTAATAAAGCGTCAATATATTTTAAATCGCCGTCAAGCTCCGGACAGTGTCTTTTCAACACCATTTTATTACTATCATTCTCTAATTTGATTAATCCTGGTTCAAGAAAAGTAATTAACCATTCCAGATTTAAATTTGGTCGACCTTCAAAAGCTATCTGCAACATAAAACCTGTATCAACGGCAGTCACCAGATAGGTGCCTTCAACAAGCTCACCATTTATGCGAAGTTTCACAAGATTTTCAGTATAGAATTTTAATGGTGTTCCTATGTATTCATTTTCATTATCTACACCTTCAACATTTAAACGCTCTACACGCCAGTAACATTCCTGTAAATAATTCTCAATGCTTTCTTTAGTATAATCGAAAACAATGTCACAGTTTTTCTTTAATATGACACGATTACCTCCGGCCTGATATAATTTAATTCTTCCGTATTCTAAATCGTAAACAAACCATTCCAAACTAAAATCTACTAAAGTATCAAACTCTAACTTTATCAAGGCTCCATTATCTGTAACACGCGTAGACCAGGTTCCTGTTAAGGTATCACCTCCTCTGGTGCGCACCTGCACAATGTTTTCAGCTTTAAATACTACGGCATACTCTCGATATTTGTCGCGTAAATCGTCCTCATTTCTTTCAAACTCATACACCACCCAAGGACAGGTTTGCAATAAATTATCTAAACGCTCTTTAGTGAAATCGGTATCTCCGTAATCATTGTCATCATCTTCATCGCAGGCATTTTTAGCCTCTCGCATCGCATTTCTCAATGCCAGATTATTATTCACTTCTATGGTTGTTCCATCTCCCAAAACCATAGTCACAGGAAAGTTTAAACTCGCAAATACTTCGCCTTCTCGCACTCTATGAATAAATCGATACATGGCTCTGTCGCTTTCAATAGTCACCACATCGATAGCCTGAAATCGCGTATCGTAAACGGAAAAAGAAATAGGGTATTGAAAATCGATACACTCAATATCATCATCATCTTCATTTTCTCCACGGCATTCCTGTGCCAACTCGATTAGAGCAGCTTTAGATTCAATAGTAATTTCAGTGAAGTTGGAGGTCGTTACAGTAATTGGAAAGAAAATCTCCAAGTCACTATAATCGTAATCGAACTCCTTAAATAAAGCTGCTATAATTTTATAATCTTCGGTTGAATCGATTTTAATCTCCAAACCATGAACCGACACCGTTATTGGTAACCCAACCGTTAAACAGCTTGCTCTATCAATAATATTATCCATAGATCCGTCTTTAGTTGAAGTTGCTTCAATTAATACAGCCAACTCCGAATTTGCTGCAATAGCTTCAGATTCTTCGGCAGTTGTAATATCGACAACTTCATCCTGGCAAGACGTCATTAGGGAAAGGGCAAAAAAAGACAGTAGTAGTAATAATTTTAGTTTAGTTTTCATGATATGTAATTTTGGTTGATCATAGCTTTTGGTAATAGAACAAGTTAACTTTAAAAATTCCTACCCTGTATATTCTTTTTTTTTATTTTAGTTACTCCAAGTTCAAGGGAATATGCCAAAATCGATACAGGATAATATATGCGAAGAACGTTTGTTTTCTTCCATTTTTAATAAATACGCCAAAGATTTACGCAACTTTTTATATTATAAATTCGGAGAGCAACTTAACCCAAAAGATAAAGTACAGGAGGCTTTTGTAAAACTCTGGGAAAACTGCGGAAAAGTTACTCCAGAAAAAGCCAAGAGTTTTGTATTTACTACCGCAAACAACTTAATGCTAAATGAAGCTGCGCACCAAAAAGTGATATTAAAATATCAAGGAACAAAACCTACACATTATACTAATGAAAATCCTGAATTTTTAATGCAGGAGGATGAATACCGTAAAAAAGTTCAGCTCGCCTTAGCCAATTTAACAGATGCTCAGCGTGAAGCCTTTTTAATGAATAGAATTGAAGGCAAGCGATTTAAGGAAATAGCCGAGATTTTAGACATATCAACAAAAGCCGTTGAAAAACGCATTTACGGCGCTCTTGAAAAATTGAGAAAAGACATTAAAGAACTGTAATCTTAAAAATTTTAGTTTTTAGGGTAGGAAAAAACAATAGTTAACTGTTATATAGACGAATAAGGAATTATGGATAGAGAACAATTAATATCGAAATGGTTAAATAACGAACTGAACAATCAGGAACTTGAAGCCTTTAAAAAGCTTGAAGATTATGAAGATTTAATTCAGTTGAACAAAGCCTTGCTGAGCTTTAAATCTGAAGAATACAATACGGCTGAAGCTTTAGATCAGGTTTTAAACACAATTAACAGTTCGAAAAAAACAACAACTCCTTGGACAAAATACATGGTTCGGGTTGCCGCGGTATTAGCTATTTGTTTCAGTTTATATTACTATACAACTACTTTAGACACGACCTACACTACCGATATAGCTGAAAAAACATTTATAGAACTACCCGACCAATCTGTTGTAAACTTAAATGCCAAATCGACTTTAGTTTTTAATAAAAGTGATTGGAAAAATGAACGCGAAGTCAACCTTTCTGGAGAAGCTTTTTTTAAAGTTTCTAAAGGATCTTCGTTTCATGTAAAAACCAAAACCGGTACTATTACCGTATATGGTACACAGTTTAACGTTAAACAACGTGAACAGTTTTTTGAAGTTATTTGCTACGAAGGTTTAGTTGGAGTGACTTACAATTCACAAGAGACTAAATTAAAACCTGGTGACAGTTTTTTAATTCTAAACGGGAAATTTATTGCTAAAGAAAAAGAAAAAAACCTAGAACCTTCGTGGTTAAATAATGAAAGCACCTTTAAAAGTTTACCTTACAAACAAGTCATTACTGAATTCGAAAGACAATACGGCGTGAACATTAAACTATTAAACATAGATGAAAACCAATTATTTTCTGGTAGTTTCACCCATAATAATTTAGATATTGCACTAAAATCTATCACCGTACCGTTACATATAACCTATAGTAAAACAAACAATACTATAACATTAAAAGGTGAATAGAAACTTTATACTTTCTATTATTTACGGATTATGTTTTTTGATGTTTTTACCGGTTAACGGACAAACCCATCAAGAAAAGCAATCTCTTTTTTCTGTTTTAAAAATTCTTGAAGGGCGCTACAACATTAGTTTCTCGTATGCCGATGCTTCCATAAAAGAAAAAGCAGCACCTTTACCTTCTAAAGACCTGAGCTTACAAGATGCATTAGACCTTTTAAATATTCAAACCTCATTAGAGTTTGAAATTTTAGATTCTCGGTTTGTTGCCATTAAAGAGCGTATCGTATCTGAAGAATCTTCTTTTAAAGTACAGCGTCTTGATGAAATTATTGTTTCAAAGTATCTTACCAATGGTATAGAAAAACTAAATGACGGTGCCATTACCATAAACACAGAAGCCTTTGGCATTCTTCCCGGATTAATAGAACCCGATGTATTACAAACCATCCAGGCACTTCCCGGAATTATAAGCACCGATGAAACAGTTTCCAACATCAATATTCGAGGCGGCACTCACGACCAGAACCTCTTTCTTTGGGACGGCATTAAAATGTATCAGTCAGGTCATTTTTTCGGATTAATTTCGGCTTTCAACCCCTATACAACCGAAAAAATAAACGTTTACAAAAACGGAAGCAGTGCCAGATATGGCGATGGTATTTCCAGCGTTATCGACATGAAATTACCCAATACTATTGATAACGAATTTAAAGCAGGTCTTGGCTTCAACCTAATTAATGCCGATGGTTTTGCGAAAATTCCACTATCAAAAAAAACAGAGTTACAGATATCCAGCAGACGCTCACTTACCGATTTAATTGCCACACCAACCTACGACCAATACTTTAAACGCATTTTTCAGGATTCCGATTTAACCAATACCTCAAGTTCTAATTCAATTTCGCAAAACGAAAAGTTCTATTTCTACGATGTGGCTTTAAAATTTCTTTACGACATCACAGAAAATGACAAAATCCGTTTTCATTTTTTGAATGTAAATAACTTTTTAAATTACGACGAGCAATCTACCAATAACAATAGAGACGAAGCCTTAAACAGCAGTTTAAGACAAGAAAACTTAGCAGCCAGTGTCACCTATACCAGAGATTGGAATGAAACATTATCGACCACTTCTCAAATTTATGTTTCCAACTACGATTTAGATGCCACCAATTTTGACATTATTAATAACCAACGCCTGATTCAGGAAAATGAAGTTTACGATGGCTCTGTTAAATTGAATATTAATTACACCCCGAATTACCAGTTTAAAATTAACGGAGGTTATCAATTTACAGAAGTTGGCATCAGTAATTTAGAGGATGTTAACAATCCTTATTTCAGAAGTTATATTAAAGAAGTCATTCGTAGTCATGCGGCTTATGCCGAAACCCAATATTTATCTAATAATGCACAAACAAAACTTCATTTTGGCGGGCGCTTAAACTACTTTCCTAAATTCGACAAAGTTTTAATTGAACCACGATTAAGTTTTAGTCAACGGTTTTTAAACAACTTCAGGCTGGAAATTTTAGGAGAGTTAAAAAGCCAGACTACTACGCAAATTATCGATTTACAAAACGATTTTTTAGGCATTGAAAAACGCCGATGGGTTTTAGCAAACAATTATACCGAAATCACTACAAAGGATAATCAGACTATTTTTCCCGTGCCTATTTTAAAGAGCAAACAAATATCTACCGGAATTCATTATAACAAAAACGAATTACTCATTAGTCTGGAAACTTACTTAAAAAAGATAGACGGCATTACTACCCGAAGTCAGGGATTTCAAAACCAGTATCAGTTTGTGCATGCTTTAGGAAGCTACGATATTAAAGGTTTAGATGTACTAATTAATAAACAGTTTGGAAATACGGTGAGTTCATGGGTTTCCTATTCTTACAGCATTAACGACTATACTTTCGATAGTTTAAACAATGGACAATCATTCCCGAATAATACCGACATCAGACACGCCATTTCTTTTGCAGGAACCTATACCAATCATAATTTTAAATTTGCCTTAGGTGTTAACTGGCATTCTGGAAAACCAACCACAGAACCCGACAATACCGACAGTCCGGATGACGATGTGATTACGTATGCAACCCCCAATAGTTCAAACCTTAAAGATTATTTACGAACCGATTGTTCGGCAACGTATGCTTTTAATATTTCAGATGCAGCTAAAGCCACGGTTGGCGCTTCTATATGGAACCTTTTAAATCATAGTAACATCATTAACAGCTACTATACTTTAGACGCTGCCAATAATGTAAACAAAGTTGAAAATCATTCGTTAGGCATCACGCCTAACGTGAGTTTTAGAGTAAGGTTTTAAGTCTTTAGAAAATAAAAAAGACACATTTTTCAATGTGCCTTTTTCAATATTTTAAAATCTCTATTTTTTAGTTTAAACTCGCTAAACTCGATTTAATCGTTTCAATTTTAGCCAGAGCATCGGCTTCCTTTTTACGCTCGTTAGCAATCACCTGTTCCGGCGCACCATTTACGAAACGCTCGTTAGATAATTTCTTTTGAACCGATTTTAAGAAACCTTCTGTATAATTTAACTCTTCGGTTAACTTTTTAATTTCAGCTTCAACATCAATGCTTCCTGCCATTGGCACAAAGTATTCATTCGATTTTACTCGGAATGTTAAAGCGCCTTCAACAGCTTCAGTTACATATTCAATCGTTTCAAGGTTTCCTAACTTTTGAATGATGGAATCGAAAGTTGTACTGGTATTTCCATTATTAATTACAGAAAATCCAATGGCATCTTTAAAGGCTATGTTCTTTTCTTTTCTGATATTTCTGATTCCTGAAACTACTTCTGAAGCAAAATCAAACTCAGCAATCAAGATTTCATTTACTGGTTTAGCTTCCGGCCATTTTGCAACAATTAAAGCTTCTTCCGGAGTACGTTCTGCAATATAATGCCAGATATCTTCGGTTAAGAACGGCATAAACGGATGAAGAATTTTTAAGTTATCTTCAAATGCAGCGATTAATGATTTATAAGTTACAGCATCTACCGGTTTTTGATACGCAGGCTTCACGATTTCCAACAACCATCCTGAAAAATCATCCATAATCAATTTATAAATCGCCATTAACGCATCGCTTAAACGGTATTTACTAAAGTGATCTTCGATTTCAGTTAAAGCTTTTTGGAATTTAGAAGCATACCAATCTAATGCAATTTTACTTGATTCCGGTTGAGGAATGGTTTCATCAATTTCCCAACCATCAATTAATCGATAAGCATTCCAGATTTTATTTCCGAAACCTTTTCCTTGCTGACAAAGCGCTTCGTCGAATAATAAATCGTTACCTGCAGCACTACTTAACAATAATCCCACACGAACACCATCGGCACTATACTCTTCAATCAATTTTAAAGCATCTGGGGAGTTTCCTAAGGACTTACTCATTTTACGGCGTTGCTTATCGCGAACAAGTCCGGTTAAGTATACATTGTTAAATGGTCTTTCACCTTTATACTCGTAGCCGGCAATGATCATTCTGGCAACCCAGAAGAATAAAATATCCGGACCAGTTACTAAATCGTTTGTTGGATAGTAATATTTAATATCGTCGTTTTCAGGATTACGAATACCATCGAACACGCTCATTGGCCATAACCAAGATGAGAACCAAGTATCCAAAGCATCGGTTTCCTGACGTAAATCTTCAGCTTTTAAATTAGCTTTTCCTGTTTTTTCAATAGCTAATTTTAAAGCGTCTTCCATAGTTTCAGCAACCACAAAATCTTCTTTTCCATCACCATAGTAATACGCAGGAATTTGTTGCCCCCACAATAACTGACGAGAAATATTCCAATCGCGGATGTTTTCCATCCAGTGGCGATAAGTATTCTCGAACTTCTTCGGGAATAATTGAATCTCGTTATCTTCACCTAAAACCGCTTCGATAGCAGGTTTTACCAATTCTTCCATCTTTAAGAACCACTGATCGCTTAAACGAGGCTCGATAACCGCTTTGGTACGTTCTGATGTTCCTACTTTATTTACATGTGTTTCAGTTTTAATTAAAACACCACTTTCCTCCAATTCCTTAGCAATCGCTTTACGCACTGCAAAACGATCTTGACCTTCATAATGCAATCCGTAACTGTTTAAAGTAGCATCTTCATTGAAGATATCAACCACTTCAAGATTGTGCTTATCGCCTAAAACCTTATCGTTTTCATCGTGTGCAGGAGTTACTTTTAAACATCCCGTACCGAATTCAACATCTACATATTCATCCTCAATAATTGGAATGACACGACCACAAATAGGTACAATGGCCTTTTTACCTTTTAAATGTGTAAAACGCTCATCGGTTGGATTGATACAAATAGCAGTATCACCAAAAATAGTTTCAGGACGTGTGGTTGCAATAGTCAGCACATCATCACTTCCTTCAATTTTATAATTTAAGTAATAAAGATTTCCTTGCTTTTCTTCGTAGATTACCTCTTCATCAGACAATGTTGTCTTTGCTTCGGGATCCCAGTTTACCATGCGATAACCACGGTAAATCATCCCTTTGTTGTACAAGTCAACAAACACTTTTATTACGGCTTCAGACATATCGTCGTCCATCGTAAACTTAGTTCTGTCCCAATCACAAGAACATCCTAATTTTTTAAGCTGCTCAAGAATTACACCGCCATATTCGTGGGTCCAATCCCAGGCATGCTTTAAAAATTCATCGCGAGATAAATCGTTTTTATCAATACCCTGCTCTTTTAATTTCGCTACAACTTTAGCCTCGGTAGCAATAGACGCATGGTCGGTACCCGGTACCCAACACGCATTTTTACCTTGTAAACGTGCTCGACGTATTAATACATCCTGGATAGTATTGTTTAACATGTGCCCCATATGTAAAACCCCAGTTACGTTTGGAGGAGGAATTACAATGGTGTAAGGTTCTCTTTCGTCTGGCTCTGAATGAAAATAGTTGTGTTTCATCCAGTAGTCATACCACTTACTTTCTACCTGACTGGCTTCATATTTTGATGGTATTTGCATACTTTGGAATAGTTTTTGAATATTGAAGTGCAAAAGTACTCATATTTCTTTTTCTGTGAAAACTATATTAGCAGTAAGAAACAGAAGTACTTATTTTAACAGAATTAGAAAAAATTAATAAAAAGTATTACGTACTTTTAATTGTAATTACAGATAAACATTGATGTAATACATCTAAAAATTTTGTAGAATGATTAAAAAGTGAGTATGTTTGATTTAGTTTTTAGAGAAGTTGAGCATGAAATGAAACTTAATTTCTCTATTAATAACATGTAAAACAAGAACATAAAACAATTAAAAAATAATAAACCATGAAACAGTTATTAACAATCTTATTCATCGGATTAATTAGTTTATCGGTTAATGCGCAGGATAAAAAAGCGAAGATAGAATTCAAATCTGAAACTATTGATTACGGAACGATTGAAAAAGGATCTAATGGCGTACGCGAATTCGAATTCACAAACACAGGTGATGCACCGCTTATCATTTCGAAAGTATCTTCAAGCTGTGGATGTACGATTCCTAAAAAACCAGACGAACCAATTTTACCTGGAAAAACTGGGGTTATTGAAGTCAAATACGATACAAACCGTGTTAACCCAATTAGAAAAACAATTACTGTAATTTCTAATGCAGACACACCAACAGTAGCTTTAAAAATTAAAGGCGAGGTTGTAGATACAAAATCGGCAGATACTATGCTTGAAAAGAAAAAAAGTATCGTACAGCAATAATAAAATAAAATTCAACATAATTAAGGCAGCGAAATCGCTGCCTTTTTTTATTCCAAAGGATTCTTTAAAACAAAATTAAACGCTAAATCTACTCCGTTACGCTCTACCTTTAAACGGATATGCTTACCGGCATCTTCATAAAACATTTCCATAATTTTTTGAAGCGTAAAGTGGTGTGCCGGTTTTCCATTAACCGATAATACAATATCGTTAATCTGTACCCCTGCAATAGCTGCTGGAGAATTTTCACGAAGTTCAACAACAGCATATACCGGCTTTAAGACCAATTTTGATTCGGTTTCAAAATAAATTATTTTATCATCCCTATTTGAAGTATCTCCCTTACTTATAACTTTAGTTTTATCTTCTTTCACAAATCTCATACCATCATGCGCTAATTCTATTCCGCTCTTATTGTACCTGAAATCTTCATTAAAATGCTCATTCCTTTTGAAAATCACCTTTGCATTCGAATAATCAAAAACTACATTAAATCGCTTCAACACATTACCAGAGAGACTTCCAGATCTCTCTCGGTGTTTTATAGCATGAACAATAAATAACGAATCCGGATAAGCTACATTCGGCAACCTCAATACAAAACTTTTTAAATGCAAAGCATCGATTTTTGATCGTTTACCGTAAACACTACCACTAAGACCATGTCCCAAAAAATCGTAAAAAAAATGATTCCCAGATAATATACCCCGTTGGTCATCTTCAAATAACCATAAGGCATCACTTCCTCCTGAATCAATCAATAATTTCACAGGAATTGATTTCTCATGTAAATCGACAACCGCATTCATATAAGGCTTATTATTGTAAAATTCAAGATTAAACTCTTCACACTTCCTGCATGTCTTGTAACGATACTCTTCAGGATTTGTAAGCCGCAAAAATTGCTTTGAATAATTAACCTCAACGACCAAATCTTTTAGTAAATCAAACCCAATTATACCATGAACAGGGACACCTAGTTTGGGCGCCAGATTTAAATTCGCATCATAAATTGCATATAAATCCTGATTAAGTTTAACAGCATCACCAATTTTAAACACATTATTTATCGATCGGTGCGCCATTATCTGTTCCCCTTCACCTAACCCTCGTAGATAAATAGTATCGGTGTGCTTAATTTTCAAAGAATCTGAAACATTCAAGAAATTAAACAGAATAGGCTTTGTAACACCTGTGTCTAACAGGAACGACAAACCCACCCCGTTTATCTCAACAGGAACAATAATTAAATTGTTAATGAGTTTAAATTTGACTTTATCAGACTGTGTTTTATTACGAACAACGAACCTATTTTGAGAAAAATTATGAAAACTCAAGAAAAAAAGGCATACGCTAAAAAATACATATTTTTTCATGAGAATTAATTCGAATAATTGACTATTCAATTTACAAATCTTTGAAACACAATACTTATTTTAGCCAGATTTTTAAAAAAACTTTAATATAATTTTCTCAACTTTGCGCTTCGCAACAAAAAAATAATGCCAACTATTTCAAAAAAAGGGCGATTAATGCCCGAGTCACCTATTCGTAAATTAGTCCCTTTTGCTGAGCAAGCAAAAAAGGACGGCAAACATATTTACCACTTAAATATTGGTCAACCAGATATTAAAACTCCTGAAGTCGCCTTACAGGCTGTAAAAGATAATACGGTTGAAATTCTTTCGTATTCAAGATCTGAAGGATCGGAAACATACAGAACCAAATTAGCCGCCTACTATAAAAAACATGATATTACAGTAGACCCTAAAGATATTGTGGTAACTACAGGTGCAAGCGAGGCCTTATTATTTTTATTTAGCAGTATTATGGATCCGGGAGATGAAGTTATTATCTCTGAACCTTTTTATGCCAACTATATTGCCTTTTCAACTGCGACAGGTGTAAATGTAGTTCCTGCTATTTGCGATATTGATGATAACTTTGCGTTACCATCTATTGAAACTTTTGAAAAACTAATTACCCCGAAAACCAAATCTATTTTAATTTGCAATCCGGGGAACCCGACGGGATATTTATACTCGAAGGAAGAAATTCAACAATTAGCCGATTTGGCAAAAAAGCACGATTTGTTTTTAATTGCCGATGAAGTATACCGTGAATTTGTATACGATGGTGAAACCCACTACTCCATTTTACAATTAGAAGACATGGATGAGCACACTATTGTGATTGATTCTGTTTCTAAGCGTTACAGTATGTGTGGTGCGCGCGTTGGTTGTCTGGTTTCAAGAAACACCACCGTTTTACAAACCGTACTAAAATATGCTCAGGCACGTTTAAGTCCGCCAACCTTTGCGCAAATAGCCAGTGAAGCTGCCTTAGATACGCCTCAAAGTTATTTTGATGATGTGATTGCCGAATATGTAGACAGACGCGACACTTTAATTAAAGAATTACAACAAATTGAAGGTGTAAAAGTAGGCTCTCCAAAAGGCGCATTTTACTGCATTGTTGAGTTACCTATAGAAAATTCAGACAATTTTGCTCAATGGCTTTTAGAGCATTTCGACATCAACGGCGAAACCGTTATGATTGCTCCTGCAGGCGGATTTTATTCAACTCAGGGCTTAGGTCTAAACCAAGTAAGGATTGCATACGTACTTAATAGAGAAAGCTTAATAAAAGCCGTTAACATAATTAAAGAAGCCTTAAAAGTTTATAAAGACTAGTGTATATTCAAAAAAACATATCATTAAAGCCTTTTAATACCTTTGGTATTGACGTTCAAGCAGATTATTTTGTTTCAGTAAACTCTGTTGAAGAGCTAAAATCCGTTTTATCACTTAACGATTACCCGAATAAATTAATTCTTGGTGGCGGAAGTAATATGTTGCTAACAAAAGATGTTAATGCTCTTGTTATACATGTAAACCTAAAAGGTATTGAAATTGTAAATGAAAATGAGCACGAGGTTTACATTAAAGCCTATGCTGGTGAAAACTGGCACGAATTTGTATTATGGTGCATTAACAACCATTATGGAGGTGTTGAGAACCTGTCGTTAATTCCTGGTAATGTAGGCACGGCACCTATTCAGAATATTGGCGCATACGGCGTTGAGCTTAAAGATGTTTTTCATTCCTGCGAAACTATAGCTATAGAAGATGGTTCATTCGCTAACTTTTCAAACGCTGAATGTGATTTCGGGTATAGAAACTCTATTTTCAAACAGGACGCCAAAGGAAAATATATAATTACCTGTGTAACTTTTAAACTTAGCAAAAAAGATCACAAATTACATATCAATTACGGCACAATAGCTTCACAATTAGACACTATGAACGTAAGTAACCCGACTATTCAGGATATTTCAAAAGCCGTTATTGCAATTCGCGAAAGTAAATTACCAAATCCAAAGGAGATTGGAAACAGTGGTAGCTTCTTTAAAAACCCGGTTATTTCAAAAGCATTATTTGAAAAACTCCTTGCTAATTTTGAAGACATACCTAGCTATCCGGTTTCAGACACCGAAGTAAAAGTACCTGCCGGCTGGCTTATTGAAAAAGCAGGATTTAAAGGAAAACGTTTTGGCGATTACGGAGTACATAAAAATCAGGCATTAGTTCTGGTAAACTACGGAAATGCTAAAGGCGAAGACATATTAAAACTATCTAAACTAATACAAGACACAGTTAACCGTCTATTTAATATTAACATAGAAGCTGAAGTAAACATTATTTAATACAAAAGAAATTTCTACCTTTGGCGGTAATTTGCCCCCAAATTATTCACTTTAAAACCTAAAAAGTTGATATCATCTATAGAAAAAGAAATTGTTAATCTGCTGGAACGTGGCGATAAGAAAGCCATATCCCTTCTATATGAGAACTATGCAGATTCTTTATTTGGTGTTATTAAAAAAATAATATCAGACGATGATACTGCCCAGGATGTGCTTCAGGAAAGCTTTGTAAAAATATGGCGCTATTCAAAAAAATACGATGCCAGTAAAGCCAAGCTTTTTACCTGGTTATATCGAATTGCCTATAACACAGCAATTGACAAAGTTCGATCTTTAAAAAATAAAGATGGAAACGAAGTCCAAATAGAAGCCACATACGTATATAAGTTATCAGCATCAGAGTTAAATCAGGATGTTTTAGATATAAAAAAACATCTAAGTAGTTTAGATGAAAAATATCAGATCGTATTAAATGCACTCTTTTTTGAGGGCATGACGCAGCAAGAAGCCAGTGAAGAATTAGATATTCCGCTGGGTACTATAAAATCGAGATTAAAAATTGGATTACGAGAATTGAAAAAGATTTATAATCCTTAACTTAAAAAGTCATGAATGCGAAAATAACTACTTTTTTAAATTCTGGCCTATTAGAAAAATATCTTTTAGGTGAAACTACTGTTGCCGAAACAGAAATGGTTGAAACCTATATTTCGAAATATCCAGAAGTTGAAAATGCATACAACGAGCTACAAAACAATTTAGAAATTGTAGCCAAAAGTCATGCTGTAGAAGCCCCTGTAAGCATCTTAAACAGCATTTTAGATGAACTTGACGACACACCTGTTGTGGCGATGAAACCTACTAGAAATTACAAATCTTGGTACAAATACAGTATTGCTGCCAGTGTTGCTGCCTTACTGTTTGCAGGTACCTCGTATATTTTCTATAACCAGAATAAAAAATTAAATCATGAAAATCAGGTTGTTGTTGACGAAATTTTCGACTTACGAAACGATATTCAAATGAACAACAAAAGGTTAGACGATTTAATGCAGCAATTTAAACAGCTTAACGACCCTGAAACGTATAAATACATTATGCAGGGTAACAATCGTGCTAAAAACTTAAAAACAGTTGCTTATATCAATCCAAAAGATAAAACATCGATGATTGATGTGGTTTCGTTACCTCAGCTACCCGAAGAACAATGCTATCAAATCTGGGCAGAGTTACAAGACAAAATGGTAAGCTTAGGCATTTTAAATGAAACTGACAGACAACTTAGAAAAATACCTTATACCGAAAACGCTCTGGGATTAAATATTACCATAGAGCCTAAAGGAGGAAACACAACAGCCTCTCTAGATAATTCGGTTGCAGAAATAGATTTACAATAGATTAATAGAACACTATTTATAACATAAAAAAAAGCCTAATTAACTTAATTAGGCTTTTTTTTTATTTGTATTCTTATCTAATTTAGCTATCCAATTCTTCCTTTTCTGGGCTTTCTAAAAGATTTTTATATATTAAACCTCCCACTATGGCTCCTAAAATAGGTGCTACCCAAAATAACCATAACTGCGCTAAGGCATCTCCCCCGACAAATACAGCCTGTGATAACGAACGAGCAGGATTTACAGATGTGTTTGTTATAGGAATAGAAATTAAATGAATTAAAGTTAATGCCAAACCTATGGCTATACCCGCAAATTTGCCATTAGCAAATTTATCGGTTGTGCCCATAATGATAATTAAGAAAAACATGGTTAACAAAAACTCTGTTAAAAAAGCAGCTCCCATACTATAACTTTTACCAAAATAAACGGCATGATCGTAAAAATTAGTTGCAAATGCTCCCGGAGCATCCCCCCCTGTTCCTCCATTTATAAAATATATTGCTGCAGCCGCTGCAATAGCTCCTATACACTGCGATACAATATAAGGAACAGCTTCTTTTGCAGAATGCCTACCTCCTGATAACAAACCAAGTGTGACTGCCGGATTAAAATGTCCACCAGAAATATGACCTACCGCATAAGCCATTGTTAAAACCGTTAGACCAAATGCTAAAGCCACACCTACTAAAAGTATGCCTACCTGACCAGAGTCGGCCGGAGCTATTTGTGATGCAAAAATTGCACTACCGCATCCTCCGAAAACAAGCCAAAATGTTCCAAAAAATTCTGCAAATAATTTTTTCATGAATTAAATAATTTAAAGGTTAACTACCTAAAGATAAGAATTTTTACAACGCCATGTAGTCCAAAATTTAAATTTGAAGACACACTATCTTTTAATCGTCTATTCCAATTCTATTCAAAAAGCATTATCTTTGCATAAAATATTTTCACATGAAACTTGTATTATTAACATTAGCATTGCTAGGATTAGGTGTCGCAGGTATAGCCATTAAAATTTGGGCTAAAAAAGACGGTAAATTTGCCGGAACATGTGCCAGCCAAAACCCAATGTTAAATAAAGATGGGCAGGCTTGTGGTTTTTGCGGAAAAACGCCTGATCAATTTGATACTTGTAACGAACCTCAACACTCATAATTTTATATGAGTATACTTGATTTTGTGTTCTACACATTTGCTGTTGTAGTTGTTATTCAAGTTATTATATATTTAGTTGTTTTTGGCAAATTCGCCTATTTAAAACCTAAAAAAAAACGTACTCAAAACCTTCCCGTTTCGGTAATTGTTTGTGCTAAAAATGAAGCTGAAAATTTAAAAACGTTTCTGCCTTCTATCATTTCACAAAATTATCCTGAATTCGAAATTGTTCTGATTAATGATGCTTCCAGTGATGATACGCTTGACGTTATGGAAGATTTCAAAAGTCAGTATAGCAACATTAAAATTGTTGATGTAAAAAACAACGAAGCCTTCTGGGGAAATAAAAAATATGCATTAACCTTAGGCATTAAAGCATCAAGTCACGAATATCTACTGTTTACCGACGCCGATTGCAAAGTGCTTTCTAAATACTGGATTCAGGAAATGACATCCCATTTCTCTGACAGAAAAAGTATTATTCTAGGATATGGTGCTTACAGCAAGATTAAAAATTCATTTTTAAACAAACTCATCCGCTTCGAAACCTTACTAACGGCCGTTAATTACTTTTCGTTTGCCAAACTCGGGAATCCATATATGGGAGTAGGTAGAAATCTTGCCTACACAAAAAAGGAGTTTTTTAAAGCCAACGGATTTATTAAACACATGAAAGTGCGCTCGGGCGATGATGATCTATTCGTAAATCAAGTAGCGACAAAAAGCAATACAGCGATTTGCTTTTCAGCTGATAGCTTTACAGAATCTACACCGAAAACGAAATGGAGCGCTTGGATTAGACAAAAACGTCGTCATATTTCAACGGCAAAACACTATAAATTAAACCATAAGTTAAGCTTAGCTCTATTATACTTTTGTCAGGTTTTATTCTGGATTTTAGCTATTGCTCTTTCAATAACGACTTACATGTGGCCATTTGTTGTTGGATTAATTGTTTTCCGGTTTATCGTTCAATATGCTGTTTACGGATCTTCAGCAAAAAAACTAAATGAAAGCGATCTTTTAGTACTACTTCCTTTGTTAGAAATCTTTTTAATTAGTGTGCAATTGGTTATCTTTATAAAAAATCTTACATCAAAACCTAACCATTGGAAATAAAGGAAGCCATTGCACGTGCTAAGGAAAACGACCAAAAAGCATTTAATTTTTTATTAGATACCTTTTGGGATGATGTTTATGGTTTTCAATTAAAGCGTATTCAAAATGAAAATGATGCTGAAGATATTACCATTCAGACATTTTCACGAGCTTTCGATCGCATTGAAACCTTTGATGATAATTACAAATTCAAGACCTGGCTCATTACCATTTCTAAAAATATTCACATCGATTTACTTCGGAAGGAAAAAAATTCCATTTCACAAGTTATGTCGAATGACGACAAATCGGTGTATCAAATTTTAGATGAATCCCCTACTCCTGAAGATAAACTCATTACGGATCAGCATTTAGCTAAACTACTTCGTGACATAAAAAAACTGAAACCTCATTATCAGGAAATTATAAACATGCGTTACTTTCAGGAATTAAGCTACAAGGAAATTTGCGTTCAGCTTAAAGAACCAATAAACAACGTAAAAGTGAAACTACTTCGGGCGAAAAAGCTATTGGCTGAAATTATTCAGTCAAAATAAAAAATGATTTCGAAGCTTAAAAATCTAGGTCCTGGATTATTATTTGCCGGTGCAGCAATAGGCGTTTCTCATTTAGTACAATCAACCCGAGCTGGGGCCGATTTTGGCATGGGACTACTTTGGGCTTTATTGTTAGTCAACCTCTGTAAATATCCATTTTTTCAGTTCGGACCACGCTACGCCACCGCTACCGGCGAAAGCTTATTAGATGGTTACAAAAAACTAGGCAAAGGTGTTTTAACTATTTATTACATCCTTAATCTTGCCACCATGTTCACCATCCAAGCTGCAGTAACCATTGTTACCGCGGGATTGGCAGCTAATTTGTTTGGAAATTTTGGAAGTTTCAGCATTGGAGATAAAATAATTTCCAGTACCGAAATCTGGACGTTAGTTATTCTATTAATTTGTGTTACGTTACTTACTATTGGTAAATACAAACTGTTAGACAGATTAATGAAAGTTATTGTAATTACTTTAACCATCAGTACTTTTGCAGCAGTTTTCATTGCACTTTCCAACACACAACAACCTGTTTCCTTTGCTCAAATTATCCCTAACAACAGTTTAGACATAGCCTTTCTTATTGCCTTTATGGGATGGATGCCTGCTCCTTTAGACGTATCAGTTTGGCAATCGCTCTGGGCAGTTCAAAAAAACGAAGATACCAAACAATACACACCGGAAAAATCACTTTTCGACTTCAACATCGGCTATTTAAGCACAATAATTATTGGCATTGGCTTTTTACTCTTAGGTACTTTAGTCATGTACAAAAGTGGTGAAAGTTTCAGTCCGTCGGCAAGTGTATTTTCAGGACAACTTATTAGTATGTATACTAAAAATTTAGGCAACTGGGCTTATGTAATTATTGGAGTTGCTGCATTTACAACCATGTTTAGCACCACATTAACCACGCTTGATGCCTCACCAAGAGCCATGGCTAAGGCGACACAACTTCTTTTTAAAAAAGAAACCAAATTAAACTACACCTTTTGGATTAGCCTATTAACCATTGGATCTATTTATATTTTTTTCTTTTTAGCTTCAGAAATGGGTATACTTATCCAACTGGCAACTATTCTTTCGTTCATAACTGCTCCTTTTTTTGCGATTATCAATTATATTTTAATTTCCAGTAAACACACACCAGAACCCTGGCGACCTTCTAAAAAATTACATGTTTTAAGTTGGCTGGGAATCATCTTTCTTATAAGCTTCAGCATTTGGTATCTAAGAACATTATAGCCGCATTTTAAAAGAATACTTTGTATCTTTGTGCTTTATTTTTCAATATGAATACAGAAAGCACTTCAAATATATTACCGGAAAGAAAACCAAAACCGAAATGGTTACGCGTTAAACTTCCAACTGGAAAAAAATACACCGAATTACGAGGACTTGTTGATAAGTATAAATTGAATACTATTTGTACTTCGGGAAGTTGCCCGAATATGGGTGAATGCTGGGGAGAAGGTACTGCTACCTTCATGATTTTAGGTAATGTTTGTACACGTTCATGTGGTTTCTGTGGTGTAAAAACCGGGAGACCAGAAACGGTAGACTGGGATGAGCCAGAAAAAGTAGCGCGTTCTATAAAAATTATGAACATTAAACACGCTGTTTTAACCAGTGTTGATCGTGACGATTTAAAAGATATGGGAAGCATTATGTGGGCCGAAACCGTTAAGGCTGTTCGCCGAATGAACCCAGAAACCACTTTAGAAACCCTTATTCCAGATTTTCAAGGTATCGAGCAACACATCGACAGAATTATTGATGTAGCTCCGGAAGTGGTATCCCACAACATTGAAACCGTACGTCGTTTAACGCGTGAAGTACGTATTCAGGCACAATACGACCGTAGTATGGACGTTTTGAAGTATTTAAAACAACAAGGACAACGTCGTACAAAATCGGGGATCATGTTAGGTTTAGGTGAAACACGTGAGGAAGTTATTGAAACGCTTCACGATTTAAAAGCCAACGATGTAGATGTAGTAACTATTGGTCAATATCTTCAACCAAGTAAAAAACATTTACCGGTTCAGCAGTTTATCACGCCAGATCAGTTTAAAGAATACGAAGAGATCGGAAAAGAATTAGGTTTCCGTCACGTTGAAAGTAGTGCACTAGTACGTTCTTCTTACAGAGCTCAAAAACATATTAACTAAGGTATGATTAACATAGCTATCAATGGATTTGGTAGAATAGGCAGACGCGTTTTCAGATTATTACAAAATTATGAAAACGTTCAGGTGGTTGCTATTAACGATTTGGCTGATGTTAAAACTCTAAGTCACCTACTTAAATATGACAGTGTACATGGTGGTTTTAACGGAACAGTTTCATTTGAAGAAAATAACTTTATTGTTAACGGAAAAAAGATTGCACTTTTAAACCATAAACATCCAAAAGATATTGACTGGACACCCTTTAATGTTGATTTTGTAGTTGAATCTACCGGTAAGTTTAAAACGGAAAAGGAACTACAGTATCATATTAACAATGGTGCAAAACATGTGGTTTTAAGTGTTCCGCCTTTAGATGATCATATAAAAACTATTGTCTTAGGGGTTAATGACGATAGTATTGATGGTAGCGAGACCATTATTTCTAATGCCTCTTGCACCACGAATAATGCTGCTCCAATGATTGATATCATTAATAAACTTTGTGGCATTGACCAGGCCTATATTACCACAGTACACTCCTACACTACAGACCAGAGTTTACACGACCAGCCGCACCGTGATTTAAGACGTTCACGTGCAGCAGGACAATCTATTGTACCTACCACAACAGGTGCTGCCAAAGCGTTAACCAAAATATTCCCAGAACTGTCTGATGTTATTGGTGGTTGTGGTATTCGCGTTCCTGTTATTAACGGCTCATTAACCGATATTACCTTCAACGTAAAAAAAACCGTAAGTATTGAAGAGGTTAACAATGCCTTTAAAGAAGCGGCTTTAGGGAATTACAAAGGTATTTTAGAATATACCGAAGACCCAATTGTCTCAATTGACATTGTTGGTAACACACATTCTTGTATATTTGATTCAGGGATGACCTCCGTTATTGGTAAGATGGTAAAAATTATTGGATGGTACGATAATGAGAGTGGTTATTCACAAAGAATAATTGACTTAATGTGTAATTTATCGAAAAAAAGTGCGTTTTATCGATAAATTATTTATATTTGTCGGTAAACATATCTAAAATGCTTCAAATAAAAAGTTACATAGTCCTACTACTATTGCTCTTTAGCATGTGTGTTTCATCGCAGAATTCTGCCAATGATGATCCAGAGTTAATTCAAAATGAAATCAATTATCACATTGAAAATGCTCAAAAAAATCTGGAGAACTTCAGCTATTATGAAGCTCAAAAAAACCTGGATTCAGCTCTTAAAATTGCAGAAAACACCAATAACAAAGAAAATATAGCCATAATCTATGCCCTAAAAGGAAAACTTCAATTGTATGTTGAAGAGTTTGAACAGGCTATAAATTCATTAAACAAAGCTGTTGAAATACAGCGTACCATAAACGACAATGTCAATCTTGGTAAATCCTATAAGATATTTGGTGATGTTTATGCTGCAAAAAAAATGTACTATCAGGCTCTAGATTCTTACAGAGCAGCAAAATCTAAATTTGAAGAAGAAGAATTACATGCCGATTTAGCCGATGTGCTTCTTGCTGAAGGTAAAACCTACTTACTTTTAAAAAATTACAACAGAGCCCGCGATGTTATTGAGCAATCTTTAGCATTGGCCAGAAAAAATGATTTACTTAAAATACAAAGTGAAGATTTAGTTTATCACGCCATTGTTTACAATAAACTTAAGAATAACGAAAAAGCGCTAACGCTTGCAAACGAAGGTGTAGCCATAGCCAAACAGGAAGGTTTTTTAAGCATTTTAGATAAAGGCTATTTAATTACCAGCGATATCTACAATGAACTTGAAGACTTTAGGGCTTCAAGAGAAAATTTAAAATACCACATTGAAATTTCAGATTCTTTAGCAGGCATTAAACGTGCTAACTATTCTAAAGCACAGGAGACTCAAGCCAAATTAGATTTTGCTTTACAGGAAAACGCTAAATTATCTGAGGATAAGGAAAAAGCTGAAGACGATAAAAATTTAGGAACCTTAATCTCGATTTTAAGTGTGGCCTTAATTACCATTTTATCGTTATTGACACTGTCCTTATACAAAAACAACAACATCAGGTTAAAGACCAATAATATGCTCCACAAAAAAAATGGAGAACTTATTATTGCTAAAGAAAAAGCTGAATTAGCTTCGAAAACTAAAGCAAACTTCCTTTCAACCGTAACACACGAGTTAAGAACACCGCTTTATGCTGTAACTGGTTTAAGTAATATGTTGCTGGAAGAAAACCCGAAACCGGAACAAATTCAGCATTTAAAATCTTTAAAATTCTCAGGAGATTACCTATTAACCTTTATTAATGATATTCTTCAGATTAATAAAATTGAAGCTAATAAAGTTGATATTGAACCAGAGCCATTCAACCTTAAGAAAAAAATCAACAATATTATCCTGGCTTTAAACAATTCTGCACAAGATAATAATGTTAAAATTCATCTGGAATACGACACGACGCTTGGGGAAAACTTTATTGCCGATCAAATTAAAATATCTCAAATCCTTATTAACCTTATTGGTAACTCAATTAAGTTTACCAAAGACGGCGATATATGGATTAGAATCTATAAAATTGAAGAAAACGATAAAATCTATACCCTTCGATTTGAAGTAGAAGATAACGGTATTGGTATTAGTCAGGAGAAACAAGACCATATGTTTGAAAGTTTCTCACAAGGTTCGATACAAATTAATCGTAAGTACGGAGGTACCGGATTAGGTTTATCTATTGTTAAAGGTTTAATTGATATTCTTAAAGGAAAAATTTATGTAAAAAGTGAACTTGGAAAAGGAACAACTTTCTACTTCGAAATTCCATTAGAATATACGGCGACCGAAGAAAACTTAGACAACAAAACCACTTACTTTAGTGGAAATCCAGACGATTTAGACCTAGAAAACGTTAAGGTTCTTGTGGTTGAAGACAACAAAATCAACCAGATGATTACCAAGAAAATCTTAACTAAAATGAAGCTAAATTGTGAGATAGTTGACAACGGTGAAGCTGCGGTTGATAAGATTAAAACCAATAAGTACGACATCATTTTAATGGATATCCATATGCCGGGCATTAGTGGTATAGAAGCCACTAAAATTGTGAGAACCTTTGATAAGGAACTTACTATTTTTGCACTTACAGCTGTTACCATTGAAGATAAAATGCATGAGTTTGAGGAAGCTGGATTTACCGATATTATTCCTAAACCATTTAAGCAGGAAGAGTTTGAGAAAAAACTTTACAATGCTTTAGCATCTAAAAAAGGTAGATCTGAAACCGCTTAATTAGCGTTAACAAAATCTAAAACAAGTTTATTAAAAACTTCCGGTCGGTCAATCTTTGTTTTTATTGGGAGATAGTATAATCTTTTTTTAAGTACATCGTATTGTTTTAGACGCATAAAATCTTTTTCTGTGGTTAAGAGCGTCGATTTTGTACTCAGTAATAAAATTTCCTGATCAGTAAAATTATGATGATCATCAAAATTTAAATGATCAAAATGTTTTCCTTTTTCTTTTAAATATTTCACCAAAGTATTCGCATTGGCAATCCCAGTTACCAAAGTAAAATCTCCAAATGTCTCTAAAGATTTTGTTTCATGAGATGAATACACATTGGTATCGTATTCAATGGAACTAAAAAATACTTCCTGATACGGTTCAGGCTTAATAGCCTTAATAATATGTTGTTTTCTGGATTCACTTAAATCGTCTGGACATTTTGTTATCACAATAACATTGGCACGTTTTGCTCCACTTCTGGGTTCTCGTAAATTTCCGGTTGGTAACATCCAGTCTTTAGTATAAATATTACTATAAGCAGAAAGTAAAATATTAAACCCAGCTTTTACTTTTCGGTGCTGATAAGCATCATCTAATAAAATAATATCTGGGGTTCCATCTAAATCTTGTAATTGCTTTATGCCATTTCTACGATCGGCATCTACCGCCACCAGAATATCGTTACCAAACTTATTGTAAAATTGAAAAGGTTCATCACCCAGAGTTTCCACTATTGATTGTTCATCACCTAACTGAAACCCTTCTGTTTTTCGTTTATAACCTCGGCTTAATGTCGCTACCAGATGGTCGTCTTTCAATAAGTTAATCAAGTACTCAATCATAGGAGTTTTACCTGTTCCTCCAACACTAAGATTACCTACACAAATAACCGGAAAGTCGTAAGATGATGATGTTTTCACACCACGATCATACAATACATTTCTCAAATAGGTAATTAAATAATATACAGGTACAAACGGAAAGACTATTTTTCTAATTAACTTCATCAGGCCCCAATCTAATTTCATTTTAACGTGGCAATATAAGCATTTTTCATCTCACTAAAGAATCTTTAGGTTTTCTAAAACTTAATAATTATTGTCTCTAAATGACTTAAAATTTTATCTTTGGTATAAACAAAATAATTTCATGATAATTCAGGATGTTATTGACCACTTGGAGACCTTAGCGCCTTTGGCTTACGCCGAAGATTTTGATAATGTAGGCCTTCTTGTTGGTGATAAAAGAGCGAAATTAACAGGCGTGTTAGTAACGCTTGATACTTTAGAAACTGTTGTAGATGAGGCAATCGAAAACAACTGCAACTTAATAGTCAGCTTCCACCCTATCATCTTTAAAGGACTTAAAAAAATAACAGGAAAAACATATGTAGAACGCGTTGTTCTTAAAGCCATAAAACACGATATCGCCATTTACACCATGCACACAGCCCTAGACAATACGTTTCATGGTGTTAACGATATGATTTGTAATCAGCTCAAATTAAGCAATAAGCAGATTTTAATTCCACAACTACAAACCATAAAAAAACTAACTACCTATGTTCCTAAAAATGAAGCCGAGCAACTTAGAGCGGCTTTATTCAATGCTGGTGCCGGAACTATTGGTAATTATAATAATTGTAGCTTTAATGTGGAAGGTTATGGTACGTTTAATGCTAATAAAAATGCCAATCCTACTATTGGAGAACGCGGCGTCACACATACCGAGGCTGAAACTAAAATAACAGTTACCTTTCCAAAACATTTAGAATCTCAAATTCTTAAAACTTTGTTCGACACCCATTCTTACGAAGAAGTGGCTTATGAAGTGGTTACTATTGAAAATAAAAATCAGCATATAGGCATAGGCATGGTGGGCGAATTGGAAGAATCTATGGATGAAAAAAACTTCTTGACCTATGTAAAAGACAAAATGAATACCGAATGTATTCGTCATTCTGCCTTTTTAAATAAAAACATTAAAAAAGTTGCGGTACTTGGCGGTTCTGGAAGTTTTGCTATTGATGCTGCTAAAGCCGCTGGTGCTGATGCATTTATCACAGCCGATTTAAAATATCACGACTTTTTTACGGCTGAAAACAGCATCCTACTAACCGATATTGGACATTATGAAAGTGAGCAGTTCACAAAAAACGGTTTAGTAGCACATCTTACAAAAAAAATTACTAATTTTGCAATCATTTTATCAAAGACAAATACCAATCCTGTTAAGTATTTTTAAAGTATGGCTAAAAATAAAGAAGTAACTGTTGAAGAGCGCTTAAGAGCTTTATACGATTTACAACTCATCGATTCACGTATAGATGAAATTAGAAATGTTCGTGGAGAACTTCCTTTAGAAGTTCGTGATTTAGAAGATGAAGTTGCAGGTCTTAACATCAGATTAGAAAAATTAGTTTCTAGTTTAGAAGTTATTGACAACGACATCGCATCTAGAAAGAATCTTATTGAAGAAGCTAAAGCTTTAATTAAAAAGTACACCGAGCAACAAAAAAATGTTAGAAATAACAGAGAATATAATTCTTTAACTAAAGAGGTTGAATTCCAGGAATTAGAAATTCAATTAGCTGAAAAACACATTAAAGAATTTAAAGCTCAAATTGAACAGAAAAAAGAAGTTATCGCTGAAACTAAAGAGCGTTTAAAAGAGCGTGAAACGCACCTTAAACACAAGAAAAGCGAGTTAAACGATATTTTAGCTGAAACTGAAAAAGAAGAAAAAGCTTTAATTCAAAAATCTGAAGATTACAAAAACGAAATTGAAGAGCGTTTAGTTTCTGCATACACCAGAATTCGTCAAAACGTGAAAAACGGTTTAGCTGTTGTACCAATTGAAAGAGGTGCTTCAGGAGGATCTTTCTTCACTATTCCACCTCAAATTCAGGTTGAGATTGCTGCTCGTAAAAAAATCATTACTGATGAGCACAGTGGACGTATCTTAGTTGATGCACAGTTAGCTGAAGAACAAAAAGAAAAAATGGAAAAATTATTCGCTAAAATAAGCTAATAACTTTCTAACTAAATATTTAAAAGCCTTTACCAATTTTGAGTAAAGGCTTTTTTATTTCAAATTATTAAGGTTTTTAAAATTGTAACGTCTAAATCTTAAAACGCAACAACTCGAAACCAATGAAACATCTTATTTTCACCTTCACCCTTACCCTAATTATAAGTTGTCAGAATACAGCCCAAAACTCAAAAGCTCAGGAAGCGATAATAAACTCAAATCCAGTAGAAGTCCCATTAAAAAATGGAAAAGCTCGCGCTTACTTTGCCAGTGGCTGCTTTTGGTGTGTTGAAGCTATTTATGAAAGTATTAAAGGTGTAGATGAAGTGATTAGCGGGTATTCCGGAGGTCATACTAAAAACCCTACTTACGAAGCCAGTAACACGGGAAAAACGGGGCATGCCGAATCGGTTGAAGTGATTTATGACCCTAACATAGTAAGTTTTTCAACTTTAGTTGATGTTTATTTTGGCTCGCAAAATGTGACTCAGGTTAACGGACAAGGTAATGATATTGGCTCGCAATACCGTTCTATTATTTTTTATCAGAATGAAGAACAGAAGGCTATCATTCTGAAGAAAAAAGAAGTATTAGCAAAAAAACTAAATGCTAAAATCGCAGCCGAGGTATATCCGTTTCAAAAATTCTGGAAAGCTGAAGATTATCATCAAAATTACGAACGCCTGCATCCCAACAATCCTTATGTACGCAATGTTTCTATTCCGAGGTTAAATCGGTTTAAAGCTAAATTCCCAGAATTGCTAAAAGAAAATCATTAAGGTTTTGTCGCCTTAATTTCAAAAATTAAAGGATACAAACGGTCTTTAGTTACATAATTATGAGATTCGGTTTTTACTAAATCTGGTAAAACATTATACGGACTTTCATCATGCTCCCGTAAATATTCTATGCTTAGACCTGCTTCTGTTAATGCTGTAACTACTTCACCTAAACCATGATTCCAACCATATTCCTTACTTACTATTTTCGATTTGGTGTCCGCATAAGTACCTTCATATTCCTCATAAATCACTTCGTCCTGCATATAGCCATACTTCATAACTGGCTTACCTTCTAAATAATCGAACATCCAAACAATAGGATGAAATTCAACAATATAAAAAACACCTCCTGACCTTAAACGATCGGCTATAATTTTACCCCAAGGTTTTAAATCCGGCAACCAGCCAATAACACCATAACTTGTAAAAACAATATCGAATGTTTCTGAAATATAATCGGGGACATCTAGTACATTACAACAAACAAATTTAGCATCTAAACCCAATTCGTCATTAAGACCTTTCGCCATTTTAATGCCTTCATTACTTAAATCTACACCAACGCAAATAGCTCCCTCTCTACTCCAACTCAAGGTATCTTGCCCAAAATGACATTGCAAATGCAATAAAGATTTTCCACGAACATTTCCTAAAGCCAACAGCTCATAAGAATTTAAAGAAGTCTTACCTGTTATAAAAGCCTCAAAGTTATACATTTCACTTTCTACATGAATCTTAACCTTGTCATTCCAAGTCTTTTTATTGACTTCAAAATATTCCGAATTTTTATTCATCTTTTAACCACCATTAACATCCAAAAGCATCTTTATAACGTATATATTATAAATCGGCTTAAGGAAATATAGATTTAATATTCCGCGTATGCGTCTCTATATATTTAAAGCGCTTCAATTATACAGTTGAAGCGCTTTTTCTTTTAGCCTTTAAAATTCTCCTTAGCGTGCGATCCATCACAAAAAGGTTTGTTATGAGAATGTCCACACCTACAAAATGCCGTGGTTTTATTTTTCACTTCCTGACTTCCATCTTTATGACTGATATGAAGCGTGCCATAAACTAATAACGGACCATTTTCTAAAACCTCAACATGAGCCTCTAAAACTTCAGAGGTTTTATCTTTTTTGTTGTTCATATAATAACTCAAAGCTCCCGACGGACAAGCTTTAACCTGATCTACCAATATTTCCGTTTTAGCACCATCAATATTAATCCATGGGCGAACCATAGGTTGAAAAACCTGAGGTAAACCTTTAGCACAAATACCGGAGTGGATACATTTTTCAGGTTTCCAGACAATCGTTACTTCTCCATTTGTATATTCTTTTGTCTTATCCATGATGTTATCTATTAAGTTATAAATTAATATATAGGAAGCTATTAATAAATTTCACTTAAACTTTCCCTTAATAGCTATGGCTCTTGCTAACAGCTTCACTAAACCACCAGATTCAGATTTTAGTCTTTCTTGAAGATTGCTTTTTAAAGCTTCCTTATGCTCACTATCCAAAGAAGCTAAATAACTTGGTGCTGGACCTTGTCCTCCTAAAAATGGATTCCAATAATCATCAAAATTTTTAAAATTTGTTTCTATATCAAGTTTAGTCGATTCAATATTTTTTAGATTGGCCTTTTCGAATGCTTTAATTAAGTTCTCTGAATTACAAATTGGAAATCGTAATCCCTCATCGAATACTTTTGATTTTGAATCAATTTGATAAGCTGCATCCCAAAAATACCTCAAGAAATCCATCCTATCGGAATAATCCCAAACATAAGCCGCAATAACACCATTAGGTCTAGAAACTCTTTTTAATTCAGATAGTGCTTTTTCTAAATTCTGAAAAAAATTCAAGGCAAGACCAGAAACTACCACCTCGAAACTTTCATTTTTAAACGGTAAATTCTCAACACTTCCAACTCTAAATTGACCGGTAATTAAAATTCTCTGTTTCACTTGTTCAATAAAACCCTCTGACGGATCGATGCAACTTAAACTCATTGGCTTACAATGTTGTTCAATAGACTCACTTAAGGCACCTGTTCCACAACCAACATCAAGCCAGTTTTTTCCCAAACCTGCATCTAGCCATTTAAGAAATTTTGCAGCCATTAATGAACTCCATCTTCCCATAAAGTATTCATACGGGTCTCCTGCTTTCCATACATCATTAATTTCCATTGTTATAAAACTTTCGAATTTATCCACCCATCACCAAAGCCACTAATAATCAATACATTTCATTAAATATACAAAATTTAGAAGTTGAAATTAGAGTAGGTTAACAACTTTATTCCTAACTTTAGGAAACATAATTTTTTAGAAAACTAAACGAAACTATTTTGTTCGACTTTAAATCTGGTCTTGATTTCGCTAAAGAATTAGACCAAAATGACATATTGACTTCTTACCGAAATCAATTTCATATTCCGAAAGACAAACACGGAAATGACTTGATTTATCTCTGTGGTAACTCTTTAGGACTACAACCCAAAATAACCAAAACCTACGTTGATCAGGAATTGGAAGATTGGGCCAACCTAGGTGTTGAAGGCCATACTGAAGCCAAACACCCTTGGTTGCCGTATCATGAATTTTTAGCTGAAAGTATGGCAAAGGTCGTTGGCGCAAAACCTATTGAAGTGGTTGTAATGAACACTCTTACCGCCAATCTCCACTTTATGATGGTGTCCTTCTATCAACCAACACCAACTCGCTACAAAATTTTAATTGAAGCCGATGCATTCCCTTCCGATAAATATGCTGTAGAATCGCAACTACGTCATCATGGTTATGACGACAAAGAAGGGGTTATTTTATGGAAAGCTCGTGAAGGCGAAGAACTTTTACGATACGAAGATTTAGAAGCTATTTTAGAAAAAAATGGTAATGAGATTGCTCTTATTATGATTGGTGGCGTAAATTATTATACTGGACAATATTTCGACTTAAAACGCATCACTCAACTCGGACAAAACTACGGTTGTAAAGTCGGTTTCGACTGTGCTCATGGCGCAGGAAACGTACCTTTAAATTTGCACGATTCGGGCGCCGATTTTGCCGTATGGTGTACTTATAAATATTTAAACTCTGGTCCGGGTAGTTTAGCAGGCGCCTTTGTTCATGAACGCCATGCTTACAATAAAAACTTAAACCGGTTTACTGGCTGGTGGAGCCACAATAAACAAACGCGTTTTAATATGCGCGATGAATTCGACCAACTTCCGGGCGCTGAAGGCTGGCAATTAAGTAACCCGCCTATACTTTCGATGGCTGCCATTCGGGCCTCTTTAGATTTATTCAATGACGTAGGCTTTGAAAACCTAATCGAAAAATCTAAAAAGCTAACTGGTTATTTTGAGTTTTTAATCAACGAACTCAACAACGAACACATTAAAATTATCACACCAAAAAACAGCAATCAACGTGGTTGCCAATTATCCATTCAGGTAAAAAATGCCGATAAAACATTACATAAAAAATTAACAGAAGCAGGCATTATTTGTGACTGGCGTGAACCCGATGTTATTCGCTGTGCTCCTGTACCACTTTACAACTCATTCGAGGATGTCTATCGCATGGTTGAAATTTTAAAAGGGATTTTAAATGAATAACAACCAAACCATACAAATTATTGGAGCCGGACTTTGTGGTTCGCTACTTGCTTTGCGACTTGGTCAACGTGGATTTAATGTTGAAGTTTTTGAAAAACGTCCTGACCTGAGAAAAGTAGACATCAGTGCCGGGCGCTCCATTAATCTTGCGTTTTCCAACCGAGGCATTAAGGCCATGAATATGGTAGGTATTCAACATAAAGCAGAGCCACTTTGTATTCCTATGCATGGTCGCATGTTACATGATATTGAAGGCAACACCTTTTTATCACCATATAGCGGAAAGGAGAACGAATATATCAACTCCATTTCCCGTACAGATTTAAATGCCCTGCTCCTTAATGAAGCCGAAGCTTTAGACAATGTCACCATTCATTTTAACCATAAATGTACTTCGGTAGATTTTGAAAACAAGATCTCCTATTTTTATAAATATGAAGATAAAACTGAGTTTTCAAAAGCAGCCGATGTCATTATCGGGACCGATGGCGCGGGTTCTGTGCTTCGAAAAAGCTATTATTTAGAAAAGAAATTTTTATTCAGCTTTTCTCAGGATTATCTCACGCATGGCTACAAAGAATTAAGTATTCTCCCTGCTGAAAATGGCGGATTTAAAACTTTTAAAAACGCATTACACATTTGGGGACGTGATTCATTTATGCTGATTGCTCTACCAAATTTAGATGGCAGTTTTACGGTGACCTTATTTTTAAGTTATGAAGACGGCGAGTATAATTTCAATAATCTAACAACTCCAGAACGCGTTACAGCATTCTTTTCAACTTACTTTAAAGATGCTTTAGAGTTGATGCCTAATCTTTTGGACGACTTTTTTAAAAACCCTACTTCACCTTTGGGAACTGTAAAATGTTCACCCTGGCATTATAAAGGAAATACCTTGTTATTAGGAGATGCCGCACATGCCATTGTTCCGTTTTACGGTCAAGGAATGAATGCTTCCTTTGAAGATGTTACTGAATTTGATAAATTGTTAGATGAAAATTTCACCGATTGGGAAAGCCTCTTTAAAGCCTTTGAAACAGATCGAAAAAAAGACACCGATGCCATTGCCGATTTAGCCATCGATAATTTCCATGAAATGAAAGGCCATGTGAACAATGCTATTTTCCGCGAAAAGCGTAACTTAGAGATGGCTTTCGAAAAAACATTTCCAGAAGCTTATGCCTCGAAATACGGCCTGGTAACCTTTAATGAAAACATAGGCTATCGCGAAGCCATGTTAAGAGGACGAGCACAAGACAAGGCTATTTTAAACATGCTAACTGATGGCGATATAGAAACGCCGCTTAAACTGGACAACAAAACCTGGCTTGAACACACCTTAAAACAAGTTCAGGCAGAAACCGAACATATTTTAGAAGAAGACCGTGTTGCTAAAAATATGCATCACTAAAAACAAGACTATGAAAAGCGAAGCTGTAACACCCCGAGGGGCCTATCCGCATACCAAACGTGTGGGCGATTTCATTTTCGTTTCCGGTACCAGTTCCCGTCGACCTGATAATTCTATTGCAGGTGTTGATGTTATTGACGAAATGAATACGAAACATTTAAATATTGAGGTTCAAACGCGAGAAGTCATAAAAAATATTGAAAAGAATTTAGCTAAAGAAGGCGCTACCCTTAAAGATGTTGTTGATGTCACTACCTTTCTTGTTAATATGAATGACTTTGCAGGCTACAATAAAGCTTACGCCGAGTTTTTTGATAAAGAAACCGGCCCAACAAGAACCACAGTGGCGGTTCATCAACTACCGCATCCCGATTTGGTAGTTGAAATAAAAGCAATGGCCTATAAAAAACTGTAATGCTTAAAATTCAAAACTACATAAACGGTAATTTTCACGATCCCTTATCAAATGAATGGCTAGACAACTACTGCCCTGCCGATGGGGAAATTTATGGTAGTTTACCAAATTCAGGGAAAGAAGATGTCGACAATGCGTACATAGCAGCACAATCGGCGTTTCCAAGTTGGTCACAAACCACATTGGACGAGCGCAGTCGGATTTTAACAAAAATTTCCGAACTCATTGAAGCGAATTTAGATCGCTTTGCGGAAATAGAAAGCAAGGATAATGGTAAACCCATACATTTAGCCAAAACCATCGATATCCCCCGGGCAGCAAGTAACTTCCGTTTTTTTGCGCATGCCATCACACAGTTTTCAAGTGAAAGCCATCAAAGCATTGGTTTGGATGCTGTAAACTATACCTTAAGACAACCCATCGGAGTTGTTGGCTGTATTTCTCCATGGAATCTTCCGTTGTATTTATTTACCTGGAAAATTGCACCTGCGATTGCAGCTGGTAATTGTGTGGTTGCTAAACCCAGTGAAATCACTCCAGCAACAGCTTATTTACTGGGAGACATTTGTAACGAAGTAGGCTTACCTAAAGGCGTGCTAAATATTGTGCATGGTTTAGGCTCTACAACCGGACAAGCCATCATTGAACATCCCGATATTAAAGCTATTTCCTTTACAGGAGGCACTATAACCGGAGCGCATATTGCCAAAACAGCTGCCCCTTTATTCAAAAAATTATCTTTAGAACTTGGTGGTAAAAATCCGAATATCATTTTTGCTGATTGCGATTATAACAAGATGTTAGAAACAACCGTTAGATCGTCGTTTGCTAATCAAGGACAGATTTGCTTATGTGGTAGTCGCATTTTTGTAGAACGTTCCATTTACGAACAATTTAAAACTGATTTTGTAAATAAAGTAACGCAATTGAAAGTTGGTCATCCATTAAATCAAGATACTGATATTGGCGCTTTAGTTTCAAAACAACATTTTGAAAAGATTTTAAAGTATATTGATATCGCGAAAAAAGAACACATTATTTTATGCGGTGGTAACAAAATTATTATTGAAGGCTACGAAAACGGCTATTATGTAAAACCCACCATTGTTGAAGTTACTAGTAATGATTGTCAGCTCAATCAGGAAGAAATATTTGGACCTATAGTAACCATCATGCCGTTTGATACGGAAGACGAAGTATTACAAATGGCAAATGATGTAAAATATGGTTTATCGGCTACGCTATGGACTAACGATTTAAAACGTGCCATGCGTTTAAGTAACCATATACAAGCAGGAATTATTTGGGTAAACACCTGGATGCTTCGCGATTTAAGAACGCAGTTTGGTGGTGTAAAGGACTCTGGTGTTGGTCGTGAAGGTGGTTTTGAAGCCTTACGATTTTTTACCGAAGCTAAAAATATATGTATAAAATATTGATACAACTTGTAATGCAAAAGATGTCACCTTGAGCGCAGTCGAAAGGTAGTTTAAGCATCACAATAAACTAAATAATTAACTTTAAAAGATTTCTGCCTACGCAGGAAAGCCTATGAATTTAAACTTAAAAAACAAATACGCTTTAGTTTGCGGAAGTACCGCCGGAATTGGTAAAGCTACCGCTATTGCTTTAGCCGAAGAAGGTGCTATAGTAACCCTAGTGGCCCGAAACCGTGACAAATTAAAACAAGTACTTACCGAATTACCCAATAGCGACAAACATGATTTTATTGTAGCCGATTTCTCTAACCCAAGAGACTTACAGGAACAAGTGATTAAGTATGTTGAAAAACACCACGGATTTCATATTCTAATTAACAACACAGGAGGACCTCGAAGTGGCGAAATTATTAGCGCCAGTCTCGATGAATTCGATAATGCCTTTATTCAGCATTTAAAATGCAATCATGTGCTGGCGCAGTCTACCATTCCGTTTATGAAAGATGAAGGGTTTGGGAGAATTGTGAATATCATTTCTACATCGGTTAAAGAACCTATCCCCGGACTTGGCGTAAGTAACACCATTCGAGGTGCTGTGGGAAACTGGAGTAAAACACTGGCTACCGAAGTTGCTGCCTCTGGCATCACGGTAAACAATGTACTACCCGGTTTTACCGAAACCGAACGTCTAAACGAAATTATACAAATAAAAGCTAAAAATGAAGGTCGTACCGTGGAAGACATGGCAGAAATAATGAAAAACTACACGCCAGCCAAACGTTTCGCCCAGCCAGAAGAAACGGCTAATGCCATTGTATTCCTGGCAAGCGAAGCGGCTAGTTACATAAACGGAATTAACATTCCTGTTGATGGCGGACGCACAAAAAGTTTGTAACTTTAGAAATGAATCATTGCGTGAGGGATTACTCATTAATTATTAATTTAAAATTAATGAATTCGTGAATACAGGTATTTGAAGCAAGCTACCGTGTAGCGCGGAAAGCCCGACCCGAAGGGGCACGCCCAAAACATAAAACTATGAGTAAATTAGTTTCTCCTTTAAATTTTAAATCCTGGATTGAAGAAAACCGTCATCTTTTAAAACCACCGGTAGGCAATAAAGTGGTATGGAAAGACGGCGATTTTATTGTCATGGTGGTTGGCGGACCTAACAGCAGAAAAGACTACCATTATAACGAAACACCGGAATTTTTTTATCAGGTGGAAGGCGATATTGTTTTAAAAATTATTGATAATGGCGAACCTAAAGATGTTCATATTAAGGAAGGAGATATTTATTTATTGCCACCAAAAGTTCCGCATTCTCCGCAACGTGGCGCGAATACCGTTGGCTTAGTGATTGAATACAAACGTCCTGAAGGCATGAAAGATGCACTGCTTTGGTTTTGCGAATCCTGTACCACAAAATTGTACGAAGAAGATTTTACTTTAGATAATATTGAAACCGATATGCCTAAAATTTTCGACACCTATTACAGTGACCTCGACAAGCGTACCTGTCCGAATTGTGGTGCCACAATGCAACCACCAAAAAAAGTAAAGATTGAAGATTAATTTTAGAAATTGAAATCAGTTCTAAACAACTATGGAACAACGTAAACTTCGAATTAACGGACACTCACACCTTTTGCCCTACCCTGAAGAAATTCCAGATTTTATGCGTGAAAAAGGCATTTTTTGGGTGGATAAAGACCGAAAATTTATGCTACAAAAAGATTGGAAACGTCCGGTTACGGATTCCAGTTTCTTTCTTCATGAAAAACTGGAATGGATGGAGCGTTACAAAATTGACCATGCGGTAGTTTTAAACCTTTCTCAGCTTTATGGCAATGGTTTACGTGTTGAAGAAATGAAACAAGCCTTACGTTTCCAAAACGACTTTAATGCCCGTATTCAACACCAGTACCCTAGTAAATTTACCTGCGGATTTGTGGTACACCCAGGCTTTGTTCGTAGTGCCTGCTGGGAAATTGAGCGTTGTGTAGAAGAAAACGGTATGGGTCTGCTATGTTTACCAACGCACTATATGGACACCATTGGTACCTGGCGTTGTATTTTTGATGAAGAAAACGAACCCATTTTTGAACTGGCTAACAAATACAATCTTGCTGTAGAAATTCACCCCTACGACGGTGAAAAATTTATAAAACTGGAAAATACCTCCTGGCGCTTTCACCTCATCTGGATGTTGGCACAATGTGCCGATGCTTATCATTTTTTAACCTTAAACGGTTATCAGGAAAAATACCCCAATATGCGCACGTGTTTTGCGCATGGGGGACAATTAGCACAAATTAATTTAGGTCGTCGTATTCAAGGGTTTGATGGACGTCCTGATCTGTTTGAAGGCAAACACCACCCGCGAAAAGCTGTGGGACATAAAAACATCTTTTTCGACACGCTGGTACACGATACCGGTTCTTTAGAATTATTGATAAAAAACCAAGGCGTTAAACAGGTGTTGATGGGCTTAGATGACCCTTATCCGCTAGGTGAAATGGAAAGCATTAAACAATCCTCCTACCCTGGTAAAATTTTAGATTTGGCTATGGAGCGTAAAATCATTAACGAAAACGACCGTGATGCCATCTGGCAAAATAACGTGATTCAATGGCTACATGGTGATGATGAAGTGGCGAAACAAAAATTAGTGGATAGAATATTAGGATAATAAACTATTCACTCAAAATATCCTATTTTTGCAATCTGTTGTTAAAAACAAGCCCATATGTATTTTTTACCTGAAGATTTAGACGATTATGTAGTTGCCCATTCTGAAAACGAACCTGAATTATTGCAGCAGTTAACACGTGAAACCTACCAAAAAATATTGCAGCCCATTATGCTTAGCGGTCCGTATCAAGGCCGTGTACTAAGTATGATTTCTAAGTTGGTACGCCCTAAAAACATATTGGAATTAGGGACTTTTACAGGGTATGCGACGCTTTGTCTGGCAGAAGGTGTTCAAAAAGATGGTGAAGTACATACCATTGATGTGAATGAAGAACTGGTCGATTTTCAGCGTAAATATTTTGATAAATCGGAATACGGTCATCAAATAGTTCAGCATTTAGGTAGTGCGATAGATATTATTCCTGACCTTGATAAAACCTTCGATTTGGTTTTTATCGATGCCGATAAACCGAATTATGTGAATTACTTTCACTTAATTATTGACAAATTAAATCCGGGTGGGATTATCATTTCCGATAACGTATTGTGGCATGGTAAAGTGGTAGAACCTTTAGACCCCAAAGACCATTCGACCAAAATTGTTTTAGAGTACAATACCTTATTAAAGGAAGACCCAAGAGTTGAAACGGTATTATTACCTATTCGTGATGGCTTAACGATTAGCAGGAAGAAATAGATTTTTAGACTGCTTAGACGGGTTAGATTTTAGACTAAATTTTAGCTTTTAACTCGGTCTAAATATCTAAAATTCTATTTTGCGTTAGCGATTGAAGCAAACTACCGTGTAGTGCGTAAAGCGCGACCTTTAGGTAACGTACAAAAAAAGATTAATTACATTTTACGTTTTACCGAACCTGCAAAGTCTTCAACATCGTCTTTAACACTGTTTATTTCCTTTTTAATATCGGATACAAAGCTGGTATCGATGCCGTTACTTTCAGCACTTTTGGTGATTTCGTGTTTTATGTCGTTGGTTGCATTTTTAATGGTGCGCATACCTTTACCTAAACCACGAGCAATCTCCGGGAGCTTATCAGCTCCAAACACCATGATAGCAATAAATAGGATGAATGCTATCTCGGCCCCGCTAATGAATAAAAATGTTGTTTGTAGTATCACAGTACAAATATAGGGAGTTGTTAAGCAGATTAAAAAATATTCTTAACGGAAAATGTGTTAAGAGTTTCGTTAAAAAAAGAAAGCCAACACATTCGTGTTGGCTTTTCTTATGATTTATGATTTTATCTTTTGTTTAAACTGATCGAATTCACTTTTAACTTCCTGCTTAGGCCAGATGTTGTTTGTGGTATCGACATCGGCAGTTTCCTCTTTCGGGTCGATTTCGATACTTACAATTTCTTTATCTGAAGCAATGGCTTTACTTACTTCGTTATCGTTTAATCTCCAGATTTGTGCCGGATAAGTTATTGTTTCTGAAGTTCCATCAGCATAGGTATATTTAGCAATAATTGGCATTACTAATCCTCCTGGTTTTTCAAAAGTAATATTGTAGAAGTACTTAGGTTCTTTAATATTTTTACGTTCTTCAGGTGTAAAGTTGTCCATTAAATACTCTTTAAGCGATGTTGAATTATCAACTAAACTACCTTCTTTTAAATCTTCTGAATAATCTTCGCTACCTTCTTCAACCATGAATACTAGAGGCACTAAGTTATTAACCGAGCCTCCTGATTTTGCCAAATAGTCTTTTATGTATTTGTTAGGCTTAGAAGACACAAAGTATTTTTTAACATCTTTAATACCTATGTCAACCCAATCTGTAGTGTAGAACCACCCTCTCCAGTACCAGTCTAAATCGAATGCCGAAGCATCTTCCATGGTTCTGAAGAAATCTTCAGGCGTTGGGTGTTTAAACATCCAACGTTGCGCGTATTCTCTAAACGCATAGTCAAAAAGTTCTGGTCCCATTACCGTTTCTCTTAAAATATTTAATGCTGTAGCCGGTTTACCATAAGCGTTGTTACCAAACTGGTATACGTTTATTCCTTTACTCATAATTGGCGCTATGAAATTTTGATCACCACCCATGTAAGGTACTATCATTTTTGCTGGTCCGCGATCTGATGGGAAATTGTCATGACCTACCGATAACGCTTCCGGGTGTTTTTTTCCGAAATCCTGTTCGGCTACATACTGTACAAAAGTATTTAACCCTTCGTCCATCCATGTCCATTGACGCTCGTCGCTGTTTACAATCATTGGGAAGAAATTATGTCCAACTTCGTGAATAATAACCCCCATCATACCATACTTTGTACGATCGCTATAGGTACCATCTGCATTAGGACGACCATAATTCCAACAAATCATTGGGTATTCCATCCCCTGCTCTTTAGCATGCACCGAAATGGCTTTGTGATATGGGTAATCGAAAGTCATTCTTGAATAAGACTCTAAAGTACTTGCCACCACTTTTGTTGACCAGTCTCCCCATAACGGATTACCTTCTTTAGCATATAATGATACTGCCATAACATCGCGATCTCCGATTTTAACAGCCATCATATCCCAAATATACTTTCTTGACGTAGCGAAAGCGAAATCACGAACATTTTCTGCTTTTAATTTCCAGGTTTTTGTTGTTTCAGCAAACTGACCTTCTTTTGCGGCAGCCTCCTCCTGAGTTACAATAACCACAGGTTTGTCGTACGATTTTTGAGCCTGCTCGTAACGCTCCATCATTTTTTTAGAGAATACCTCCTTACGATTTGTTAATCGACCGGTACCATCCAAAATATGATCAGAAGGCACCGTAATGTTTACTTCGTAATCACCGAAGGGTAAAGCAAACTCTTCACGCCCCCAGAATTGTGTATTTTGCCATCCTTCAACATCGTTATAAACTGCCATTCTTGGGAAGAACTGGGCAATAATATAAGTTCTGTTACCATCTTTTGGGAAATACTCATATCCAGAACGGCCACGACCATCAACATGATCATTAATATTATACCACCATTTTACGTTAAAGGAGAATTTACCACCCGATTTTAAAACTTCAGGCAACTCAATACGCATCATGGTTCTGTTAATCATATACGTTAACGGTTTTCCACTGGTATCTGAAACTTCCTGAATATTAAAACCTCCATCAAAAGGTTCTTTCATAAAGTTAGATACAAACTGAGACGGGCGCAATACATCAGATACTCCAGAACCTTCAATAAGCGGCGATTTAGAATCCTTAGCTCTCATGTTCTGGTCTAACTGAACCCATAAATATTTTAAATCATCTGGTGAATTGTTTGTATAAGTAACCGTTTCGTATCCTGAAATTTTTTGGTTTTTATCGTCTAAAACGATATCCATTTTATAGTCTGCCTGTTGTTGGTAATAAGCTGTTCCTGGAGCTCCAGATGCCGCTCTGTACATATTAGGAGTTGAAAACTCATCATACAATTGCCTGAACTTATTGGTATTTGTATGGCCTTTTTTAACCTCCTGTTTTTCTTGATTTTGGGCAAAAGCCGCTGTAGAAACAAAAAATACGGATAGAAAATAATACTTAAATCTCACCATGTGATTAATGTTAATTTTTAAAAGAATTTTAGTTGTATTAAAAAATCATTAACTGATTATTACAAAAAACGCCAAATTGCAACGAATAATAAAATATAAAACTATTATTTAGTTAAATTTTAACAGTACACTTGCCTTTTGTGGAAATAGTATGACGCTTTTCTGTTTCGAATTGATATTTGTTTTAACGATATTCTGCTGTTCTTCAAAGACATCGAATAACACTTCGTTAGTAATTTCTATGTTTTCTATGTACTTTACCTTTTCAATTTCCAGATAACACTTGGCAATATCAACATCGTAAGCTTTTCCAATAAATTGAACATTAACAGGTTTCCCGTTAATTTTAATCATTAGCTTTTCCTTCAAATATTTTTCCATATAAGCATCAACCGATTCCGATTCATTTTTACCTGCCAGCGTAATATTCTCATCGTAACGCTCTCTTAACAACTTTTCGAAATCGTCAATAAATATTCTGGAAATAATCTGTACCGACTGCTTTTCTTCTACATAATCTATCTGAGTAACACTTATATAGTATTTATGAACCGTCGCAAATGACAAAAATGACAGGGCGAAAACAAGAAGTGATATTTTAAATAATTTCATTATTATTTTAAAGGTTTGTTTGAATTACGAATGTAAGTATTTAAATGCTTTCAAAAGGTGTACCAAATCGGATTAATCACTTCCCTCACTCCTATTCTGCATATAGTCTCTATACTTACTTCTCAAAAATAACAGGATATTAAAATCGGTTTGATTTTTACAACGCTTTACAAAATTCGGATCGTCGGCACAGAAGTAGAAAAATTCCATTCTATAGGCCTCATCTAAGGGATTAGACCTAAAAAAATCGGAGGCCAATCGTACTTTAACACTTCGCATTAAGGCTTCGCATTCTTCATGCTCTACTCTTTTTTTTAGCATTTTAGTACGTCCCGTAATAGCGTTAATTAATGGATCAAAAGAAGCTCCCCCTAATAACATACCGGGTAACATCTTTGGTTTAAAATCACCTGCCTGACTTAAACGTCGTTCGCTTTGGGTTTTCTTTCTACCTGTATACCCCGGAATACCAACATCGTAAAAATTAATTGGCGCTTTACCATCCACATTATTAATATCTGAAAATAAATTTCCGGTTAACACCTTGCCTACAACAACTTCATCTAATTCATTTACCTGCTCTTCCAACATGACACGCATGGCTTTAAACATCATGATATTTTTATCAACAACCACATATTTTGACTGGTGTACCAAAGAAGAAAACTGAATAGTATCATTCAATTTAGCTTTAATCTTAAATTCCCCTTGAGCATTGGTTATGGTAAACGCCTGCTCTGCTTTATTGAGCACATGAATATTTTCAACCTCAACAAAACTATTCACCATACCGGATATTTCCACAGTTTGTGAAAACCCGAAATAGCTGAAAAGCATGAAACTTATAAAAATAAAATTTTGAATGGTTGGCATTATGCTGTTTAAAAACCTAAATAACGCCCAACATCTCTTAAATAAATTAAAAAACAGATTTAAACTTTTGTTAAAAAGACTTTTGGAGCTATTTCTCGTTTAAAAAAGCAACACTTTTATCGTGCAGATGCTCTAAAAACTCCATTTCCTTACCATAACTCAATAAAGAATAATCAAAATCGCTGGCTTGCACATAGTGAATAAAATCTTCTACGCGATGCTCTGGAATTCCAAAATTATCAACCAAAAATGTAGAACTGAAATAATATTTAACCGATTCTAATGGAACCTCAGGAATCCCCTTTTCCTCTTTCTCTGGTGCTTTAGATCGAAATAATGGCAACAACAACTGGTCTACAACATTCACAATATTAAGACCATTAATCATAGTTATGTGTTGTGTTGGTGTTGCAATATTATTAGCCTGGGTTTGACTATCGGGTTTAAAATCGAATTGATCTTGGTGTTTAATTCCAAAATATAAAGCATCTAATTTAGGACTAAACTTTTGAGTCATTTTTACATCGGTCTCTAAATTACCTGACAAACTATTTGGGATAAGCACAATCTCATCTAGCTTGTTAATCTCCTCAATTAAAAAGATTTTCATCTGTCTTGATGCAATGATGGCTTCGTTTACTTCAAACTTTAAATTTTCAAACTGCAAAGCACTCACCTCAATATTATCATGCAAACGAACATCGAGTTTAAACTCGCCTTTTTCATTGGTTACCGCAACTTTGTTCGATGTTGCATTGTAGATCGTAATACCATACACATCATTACTTTCAACTATAATCTTCCCGTCAACTTCAATTCTCTTAAAATCTTGAGAAAAAACAGTTAAGCTGGTAACGAATAAAATAAAAAACAAGCTTTTTTTCATGAGTTGGAAAATTATGATTTTTTAAAATTAGATGACATATTTAATAGATTCAGAAAAAATCTATTGGATAACTACAAACAATATTTCACTCTTAAAAATAAGACTTTAGCTTGAAACTTACTACAAAAACCAACAGAATATTTTGTGTAGTTTTGCCTTATAAATTAATTAAAATGAAAAATATAATTATTGCCAGTACCTCAACCATACATGGCAGCGGATATTTAGACTACATATTAGAAGAATTAAACACTTTTTTTAAAGAAGCTGAAACCATATTGTTTATCCCATACGCAAGACCAGGAGGTATTTCGCATGATGAATATACAAACATTGTAAAAACAGCCTTTACCAAAATTAATAAAACAGTTAAAGGCATTCATGAATTTGAAAATCCGGTTGAAGCTATAGCCAATGCAGAAGCTATTTTTACCGGAGGTGGCAATACTTTTGTTTTGACCGATATGCTTCACAGAAACCACTTAATTGAAGCTATACAAAACGTTGTAAAAAACGGAACACCTTATTTAGGCACGAGTGCCGGCAGTAACATTTGTGGATTAACCATTAGAACAACCAACGATATGCCTATTGTTTACCCACCAAGTTTTAACGCCTTAGCTTTGGTTCCCTTTAACATTAACCCACATTACTTAGACCCGGACACCAATAGTAAACATATGGGTGAAACCAGAGAAACACGAATTAAAGAATTCCACGGTTTTAACCCACAACCTGTAGTTGGTTTACGCGAAGGCAGTTGGCTACGAGTTTCTGGAGATTCTATTGTTTTAAAAGGACATTTAACCGCTCGAATTTTTGAAAAAGGAAAATCTCCTTGCGAAGTAGAACCTGAAACCGAATTAAATACCCTGAAATAAAAAAAGCATCCCGAAAGGGATGCTTTAAAAGGAAGTTATTCTTATTTTGATTAACACTTAAAAATTAAACTTCTTCCTTAAGTTTTAGCAATAAAAAAAGCCTCGTCTGTTAGCGATGAGGCTTTTTCTTTTTGAGCGGGAGACCGGGTTCGAACCGGCGACATTCAGCTTGGAAGGCTGACGCTCTACCAACTGAGCTACTCCCGCATTGCGGTTGCAAATATATAAAAACCTTCGAGTATTTCACAAATAAAAAATGCAACTTTTTTAAAAAAATTTCAATTAAAAAATTAAGACATTGATTTTGAACATATTTAGATAAAATTATTTTTAATAATTTCTGCTCACTTCAGTTATTAAAAGGGATTTTCAGTGTTTTTCGAACTAAAATTTGGCTTAAAAAAGATTCAAAAATGTCCGTTTTATTAAATCGTAATGGAATTTTTGATGACTTGAATAAATTTCCTTTCTAAAACAGGTATGAATTTGAATTTTATTTAAGTTTGAATTCATAGATAATTTCAAATCATGACGAAGCAACACCCATACGATATAAAAATAATAAGTGCCCCTGAAACATTTCCTGTTAGACATCCTGTTTTAAGACCTGGCAAACCCATAGAAACCTGTAATTTTGATGGCGATAATTTGGAAACCACATTTCATTTAGGCATTTATAACAACAATCAACTTCTCGGGGTGGTGTCCTATTTTAAAAGCTCCACTAATTTATTATCAGAAGCATTGCAGTATCAACTTAGAGGCATGGCCGTTTTAGATACTTTTCAAGGAAAAGGACTCGGTAATTTATTAGTAGCCTACGGTGACACATTATTAAAAGAAAAGAAAATTCAAGTCGTTTGGTGCAACGCCCGCGAGGTAGCAAAGACATTTTACAAGAAAAACAATTTCAAAGTTATTGGTGAGCCATTCAATATTTCAGATATCGGCTTACACTATGTTATGTACAAATCTTTAAAATAACAAACATAAAAAAGCCCTGTAAAAACAGGGCTTTTTTGAGCGACTAACTCAAATAATCATAAAATTAAGTGTTATAATTATTTTTTTGACAATGCCATTTCAATAACTTGCTGAGCATCTTTAGCACCGTGTAATTCGGCATATTTTTTTGCTGTATAACCTTTTCCACATTTTGCTTTTAAATCGGCACCTTCAGAAATTAAAAGTTGTAAAATTTCAACACGATTATATTTCGCAGCATACATAGCTGGTGTCATCCCGTTAGATTTTTGGTTAACGTCTTCACCTCTGGCTATTAATTTTTTTACGGTAACGATATCGCCTTTAGCAATAGACACACAAAATGAGTTGACTTTAAAATACGTTACTTTGCTAGTTGTAACATTAGGTTCGATTGTTTTTGCATTAACTGATACTACAGATAAACATAATGCAATGGCTGAAAGAATGATTGTTTTTTTCATGATGAAAGAATTTTGATTTGATTAATGATTTTGTTTTTTGATTATACTTAACAGACGACATTAAGTAACATATGTTACATTAAAACCATTCTTTTCTGCATTTTTAACATATCATTCACATTTCTTTAACGGAATCCACTTTTTTTAATTATACCACAAAAAAGCACTAAAAGGGGCTGTTTTTAAACAGTTTCATCTTCCTTTTTTTAACAAACTTCAGTATATTTGATACTGAAAAAATTACACATTATAATGAACAAAAAAGTTATCTTAATGATACTTGATGGCTGGGGAAATTCTCCAGATCCTAAAGTTTCTGCAATCGACAATGCCAACACCCCTTTTATAGATTCTCTTTACACAAAATACCCTTACGCTACCTTACGAACCGACGGTTTACACGTTGGTTTACCTGAAGGACAAATGGGTAATAGCGAAGTAGGACATATGAATTTAGGTGCCGGTCGCATTGTATATCAAGATTTAGTAAAAGTTAATTTAGCAGTTGAAAACAAAACCTTAAATACCGAGAAGGTATTGGTTGATGCTTTTGAATACGCTAAAACAAATAATAAAGACGTTCACTTTCTTGGTCTATTAAGTGATGGTGGCGTTCACTCTCACATAAAGCACCTTTTCGGTTTAATTGATGCCGCCGATGAATACGGTTTAGAGCACACCTACATCCACGCCTTTACCGATGGACGTGATGTAGACCCAAAATCTGGTTTCGGCTTTTTAACCGAATTAGAATCTCACCTTGAAAAATCCAATGCAAAATTAGCTACTGTAACCGGAAGATATTATGCTATGGATAGAGATAAACGCTGGGAACGTGTTAAATTAGCTTACGATGCCATGGTAAACGGTATTGGCGAGAAATCAACCAACGTTACCGATACTGTTCAAAAAAATTACAACAACGATATTACCGACGAGTTCATTAAGCCAATTATTATCACTGGTGCAGATGGCGAACCTGTAACAAAAATAAAAGACGGCGATGTAGTGATCTTCTTTAACTTTAGAACCGATCGTGGTCGTGAGTTAACAGAAGCGTTGTCGCAAACCGATTTCCACGAGCAAAACATGCACAAATTAAACCTGCATTATGTAACGCTTACCAATTACGATGACACCTATAAAAACGTTAATGTAATTTTCAACAAAGACAACTTATCGGAAACTTTAGGTGAAGTTTTGGCTAAGAATGGTAAAAAACAAATTCGCATTGCTGAAACTGAAAAATACCCACACGTTACTTTCTTCTTCTCTGGTGGTCAGGAAAAAGAATTTGAAGGTGAAACGCGTATTTTAAGAAATTCTCCTAAAGTAGCGACTTACGATTTACAACCGGAAATGAGCGCCTACGAGTTACGTGATGCCTTAGTTCCTGAATTAGAAAAAGGCGATGTTGATTTCGTATGTTTAAACTTTGCAAATGGAGATATGGTTGGACATACTGGTGTTATGGAAGCCGCTATTAAAGCCTGTGAAGCGGTTGATGAATGTGTTAAAGATGTAGTAACAACAGCTCTTGACAACGGTTACACAACTATTTTAATCGCGGATCACGGAAACTGTGAAACTATGATTAACCCAGATGGTACACCAAATACGGCACACACCACAAATCCTGTTCCTGTTATTTTAATCGACAACGAATTAAAATCTATCAAGGATGGTATTTTAGGTGATGTAGCACCAACAATTTTAAAATTAATGGGCGTTGAGCAGCCAGCTGCCATGACACAGCATGCTTTAGTTTAATTTCTTAATTAAAATTGTACATTTGTTTTAAACAACAAGTTTATAATCTTAATGAATTTAAACACACAACTTATAATCGCTGTCGATTTTGATGGCACCATAGTTGAAGATGCTTACCCGAATATAGGAAAGCCGATGCTTTTTGCTTTTGAAACTTTAAAAATGCTTCAAAACAAAGGCCATCGGCTTATTTTATGGACTTACCGCCATGGCAGTAAATTAGATGATGCGGTTAATTTTTGCAAAGAACATGGCATTACATTTTATGCCGTAAACCGCAGTTATCCAGAAGAGGATTTCAGTAATAATTCAAGCCGAAAAATTCACGCCGATTTATTCATCGACGATAGAAATATTGGCGGGTTTCCGGGTTGGGGTGAAATTTACCAAATGGTAACCAATACCGAACCAAAGGAAGAAGAAAAAAAGAAAGGCTTTTTCAGAATTTTCAAATAATCTACCTTTCATCGGTAATGTTAATTATTCCTTTCATTCAAAAGTCATTCCCACTATTTTAAGTATCTTTGCCCATATTTTTTTGACACATGATTCAGATTAAAACCAGAGAAGAAATTGAATTAATGCGCGAAAGTGCCTTAATCGTATCTAAAACTTTAGGAGAAATAGCAAAAGCCGTAAAACCAGGTGTAACAACATTACAACTTGATAAAATTGCCGAAGAGTGTATTAGAGATCATGGCGCTATTCCAGGATTTTTAGGCTTATACGATTTCCCGAACACCCTTTGTATGAGTCCAAACTCACAAGTGGTTCATGGTATTCCTAATAATGATCCTTTAGTTGAAGGCGATATTATTTCAATTGACTGCGGAGCTTTAAAAAATGGTTTTTATGGTGATCATGCCTATACCTTTGCCGTTGGTGAAATTGACCCTGAAACTGAAAAGCTACTTCAGGTTACAAAAGAATCACTTTACATTGGTATTCGTGAATTCAAAATAAATAATCGTGTTGGTGATGTTGGTTTTGCCATTCAAAAATATTGTGAAGATCGCGGTTACGGCGTTGTTCGCGAATTGGTAGGTCATGGATTAGGTAGAAAAATGCACGAAGACCCTGAAATGCCAAACTACGGAAAACGCGGTCGTGGTAAAAAGTTTGTTGAAGGTATGGTTGTTGCTATCGAACCTATGATCAACATGGGAACACACCGTATTCAGCAGCATAGAGATGGTTGGACCATTACCACTTTAGATAACAAACCAAGTGCGCACTTCGAGCATGATGTAGCTATTGTTGATGGCAAACCAGAATTACTTTCAACCTTTGCTTATATCTACGATGCTTTAGGCATCACATCAAACGAAGAAGACGAATTCAGACAAAAAGCATTAGTTCTTTAACATGAACCAAATTGAACGTATTGAACAAGAGCTTGCTCCTTTAAGAGCTCAGTTAAACAATCATAAATTATATAGTGACTTAAACGCTATCGACGATGTTAAAACCTTTATGGAACAACACGTTTTTGCAGTTTGGGATTTTATGTCGCTGTTAAAATCACTTCAAAACCAGTTAACCACAACTACCCTACCTTGGGTGCCTGTGGCTAATCCGGCAACCTCAAGATTTATAAATGAAATTGTTTTAGGTGAAGAAAGTGATGTTAACGAACTTGGCGAGCCTAAGAGTCATTATGAAATGTACTTAGATGCCATGCTTCAGGTTGGTGCCAATACAAAACAGATTAATACATTTATCGATTTCATAAAAGAAGGACTTTCAATTACCGATGCAGGCTTAAAAGCAAAACTGGAAGCCGAAACATTAAATTTCATTCAGTTTTCATTCGATGTTATTGACACTAAAAAACCGCATGTTATTGCTTCGGCATTTACTTTTGGTCGTGAAGATGTCATTCCTGATATGTTCTTTCAAATTATAAATCAGTCAAAAACTGAAGATAATACCTATAGTAAACTCACTTATTATTTAAACCGTCACATTGAATTGGATGGTGATGAGCACGGTCCGTTATCTTTAAAAATGATTGAAGAATTATGCAAGGAAGATGATAAAAAATGGGATGAAGCTTTAGCAACTGCGAAACAAGCTTTAGAACACCGCATCGCCCTTTGGGACAGCATTGCTGCCTTAATTCAAACCAATCGTTTAGTTGAAGCCTAACGCCATTGAAAAAGCTTTTTAAAATAATTCTGAATGTTATTCCGCGACCTTTATTAATCAGGTTAAGTTATATCATTCGTCCGGTTCTGGCTTTCTTTTTACGAGGAAACAACTTTATCGATCCCATAGACGGTAAAGGGTTCAGAACGTTTTTGCCTTATGGTTACGGCACACAACGCAATAACGTGTTGTCACCTTCAACTTTAAGTTTAGAACGCCATAGATTATTGTGGCTCTATTTGAATAAGGAAACCAATTTCTTTACCGACAACTTAAAAGTTTTACACTTTGCCCCTGAACAATGCTTTTTAAAACGCTTTAAAAGCTTAAAGCATTTAGATTATACTACAACTGATTTATTATCACCAATTGCGGATGTAAAAGCTGACATCTGCGATTTACCGTTTAAGGATAATGAATTTGATGTTATTTTATGCAATCACGTACTGGAACATATCCCTGATGATACTAAAGCCATGCAGGAATTATATCGTGTGATGAAACCAGGCGGCTGGGGAATTTTTCAAATTCCTCAGGACTTAAACCGCGAGGTTACTTTTGAAGACTACACAATAACCGATAAAAAAGAACGCGCTAAAATCTTCGGACAATATGACCATGTGCGTGTGTATGGTCGTGATTATTTCGACAAATTGCGTTCTATTGGTTTTACGGTTGAAGAAGCTGATTACACCAAAAATTTCTCTAAACAGGATATTGAAACCTACTGCTTAGCTAAAGGCGAAATTATTCCTGTGGTAAGGAAATAAAACTAAGATTAGATTAAATGGCACAACACTATTTTATTATAACAGGCACTTTATATGGTATGCTATCAGTAATATTTGGTGCCTTTGGTGCCCATGCTCTAAAAAAAATAATTTCGGACAGCGAACTATTAAAAAGTTTTGAAACAGGCGTTAAATACCAAATGTATCACGCCATTGTTTTACTTGCTCTAGGCCTAAATAACTTTAATAATTCAATCATTTACTGGTGTTTTACCATCGGGATATTACTATTTTCCTTCAGTATTTATGGCTTGGTTTTAAGCAGTGCTAAAGGCAAAAAATTAAAATTCTTAGGGCCAATCACCCCTCTTGGAGGTTTACTTTTAATTTTAGGCTGGTTGTTTATTCTATTGGAAACATTATAAATTAAGCTTCAGGAAACCCGTTAAGACTTAAGGTTTCAAATTCATGCTGTTCGTTTTCAAAAATTAGAAACACTTTAAGTTCCGGATGCGAATTTAAAAACGTCTTGATCTTTTCAACGCCCATAGCCTTAAACGCTGTTGCATAAGCATCGGCCGTCATACAATCTGACGCAATAACCGAAATACTCAACAAATTCGTTTTACTTGGATAACCTGTTTCGGTATTTATAATATGTGCATATTTGTTACCGTTTTCATCAACCTTAAACTTTCTGTACGTACCCGAAGTAGCCATGGCTTCATTTACTACAGTAATACCCTTTAAAATAGATTGCGTACCGTCAAAATGTGGTTGCTCTACACCCACTTTCCAAGGCGATTGTTTTTCAGCATTAATACCACGCGTTCTTATTTCCCCTCCTATTTCAACCAAATAGTTCTTAATATTTTTACTTTCTAAAAACTGCCCAATCACATCCACACCATAACCTTTTGCAATGGCATTAAAATCGATAAAAGCGCCTTTGGGTTTCTTTAAAATATGATTATTAAGTTGGACTTTATCAAATCCTACCGACAGCATTAAACTATCAATTTTTAAACTATCGAGATTCACTATTTTTCCAGCAGGACCAAAATCCCAGGCATTTACTAAAGCACCAATCGTTGGATCGAAAGCACCTTGTGTTGCTTTATAAATGATTTTTGAGGTATTGAACACCTTCTCGAAATGCGCATCAACCAAACTATCTTCATTTCTGTTGATTTTTGAAATATCAGAGGTTGGAATATAAGTAGACATCGACTTATTTATTACAGCAAACAAACTATCAAATTGCGGTTGATAATTAACTTCTGAATCGTAAAGCACCGAATAACTAGTGCCAAATATAGGACCAGCCAAGGTGGTGTTTTTAACTGAAGTTTCACAAGACACTAAAACAAGTGCCAAGAAAGACGCTAAGAATAATTTCATCTTAATTAAGATTTGTTTCAATAACCTGAATACCGTTGTACTCCATTAAATATTCCTGGTTTAAATAAATGGGCATTTTTTCGCCTTCAACATTACCTATGCCAACTCCGGCATATAGCACTTTTGCATTTTTATCTCTGGCATGTTTTTTAAAGGTTTCCATCCAAACCACATCGTAATTGTTAGGGTTATCGGGTAAAATTACAGCTCTAACAATCACAAAATAGTATTGACTGTTTTTGTCGATACACACAAATTGCGGATGCTTTTTTAATTTGCTGTTTACGGCTACAAACTCAAAACCACGTTGTTCCAAGTCTTTTCCAACATGATTCATAGCCAGATTATGTAGTTCCTGTTCTGTAAGTGGTTTACTCATATTGCAAAAATAATATTAAAAATTCGCCTACCCTAAAATTAAAAAATGTTTAACTTTAAAGCACTTACTTATTTAATCCTTACCAAATTGAGGGTTCATTTTTGTAATTAATATCAATTTATGACACCACATCCTCTATCTAAAAAAGTCGGCCTTTTTTTAGGACCTATTCTTTTTATATGCCTTCGTTTAATCCCTTTTGAATCTATATCAGACAATGCCAGCACCGTAATTGCGATTGCCGGATGGATGATTTGTTGGTGGATTACAGAAGCGGTTTCAATTTCGGTTACGGCCTTACTCCCTTTACTTTTATTTCCGTTGTTTAAAGTCATGCCTATTGCCGATGTAGGCGCCAACTACGGAAGTCCAATCATTTTCCTATTCTTTGGTGGTTTTGTATTGGCTTTGGCTTTAGAAAAGGTGAATCTTCATAAACGTATTGCTTTAACCATTATCAAAAAAACAGGATCAACCCCTAATCGTGTTATTCTGGGATTTATGATTGCCACAGGATTTATGAGCATGTGGATTAGTAACACCGCCAGTACAGTTGTTATGCTTCCTATTGCACTTTCGGTGATTAAATTACTGATTAATGATGAAGATGGATTTACAAAACAGGATAAAAATTTTGCTTTGAACGTCATGCTTGGTATTGCGTTTTCAGCAAATGCCGGAGGCATTGCCACAGTAATTGGCACACCTCCCAATTCGGTTTTAATTGGTTTATTGGAAAATGAATATCATATTGAAATCTCATTTATAAAATGGATGATTGTGGGCTTACCATTTTCAATTATTTTAATTGGAATCATTTATCTGGTTATGGTAAAATGCTTTTTCCCCTGTAATGGATTAATATTTAATACCGAAAAAGATTTTATCGATAATGAACTAAAAAAACTTGGAGAAACTACTCCCAAAGAAAAACAGGTACTTGTCATTTTTGGTATTACGGTCTTTTTATGGATTTTCAGAACAGTTATTAACAACCTAATTCCAGGTTTAGAACTATCGGATACCATGATAAGTATGTTTGGAGCATTACTCCTGTTTACAATTCCTCACAACTTAAAACGTGGCGAATTCATTTTAGAATGGATAGATACTCAAAAATTAGCCTGGGGTATTCTCATGTTATTTGGTGGAGGCTTAGCTTTAGCCAAAGGCATGTCGGCAACTGGTATTGTTGATGTGGTAGCAAATACCATTGCCACAAGTAACATTAGTATTTTAGTCATGGCTTCATTACTTATTATTCTTATGTTATTCATGACGGAGTTAATGAGCAATGTGGCGTTAACAGCCGTTCTTGCTCCTGTTGTTGCAGGTATTGCTTTAGGTTTAGATGTACCGATATTATATTTACTAATTCCAGTAACCATGGCCAGTAGCTGTGCTTTTATGCTCCCCATGGCGACACCGCCTAATGCCATTGTATTTGCCAGCGGCTATATTAAGGTGAGTGAAATGGCTAAAGTAGGGTTCATTTTAAATCTTATATCGGTAGTACTACTCATTCTGCTATTCAAAATAGGATTGCCTTTAGTATTTTAACACACTCGTTTTGGAAAGAGATCTGATTTTTAATAAATTAGGGAAAAGCATCTGTATTATGAAAACAGCTAATAACCGTTTAGATATTGCCATAAAAAAATTATACACGGCATTTCACGATGATTGCCTTCATCCGGAGTGTTGTAAACAATGTGCTGTGGGTAACATTTTAGATCATTCAGATGCCTGGAAACACTTCTCTGATGATCACGGCTCAACGAAACTCAATTATATTGGTCACGTTAATGAGACCTTCGGAAAACGGTTTAACGGTTATACCCCTTCAGAATTACTTCTTATTGAAGTCACTTTTTTAAAAGCCTGTGGATATCAATTACCATTGCATTTCAAAAATAACAAGCCTGAAAACCCAACAAACAAAGACAATCTATTCAAAGGACTGCAAGCGGTTATTGAACTACTATGCGAGTTAGATAAAAGCCCGAATGTGATGGACTACACCAAACTTTTTGATAATTTGAGAATCTCAAAAAAGTCGTTGGTTTTAAAATAAATCTTTTCCTAAGCGCAACCAATTAATTAACTGGGCATCTTATACCAAAACCAATGTTCATGAAAGTTTGTTGTTCCTTATTTTTGTCCTTAATAATTATTTCTTGTTCTTCAAATGACATCTTATCCTATGGCAATTACAAGTTAAAAAATAACCGCTGTTACAATCTTATTGACTCAAACTACGAACTTTGTGTTGATTCTATTTCAGACTCGCGTTGCCCGGAAGATGTAGTTTGCATATGGGAAGGTAATGCTAAAGTTTACTTTTCATTAAAATCGCCAAACGAAAATACTAGTTTTACTTTAAACACATTCAGAGGTTTTCAAACAGATTCCATTTTAAAAGGTTTTAAATTTACATTACTTGATGTTTTACCTTATCCGGTAAATACCACTTCTTCTGAACAAAATAATTATAACGTTGAAATAAACATCACAGATACCAAATAGCATCTATTTTTAAACACTTACCTAATATTATTACCCTAAAAAGATTTAAATCAGTCATTTAGAAATATTTTCTTACTTTTAGTTTTCACTTAATTAACCTCTAACCAACATTATATGAAAACAAAATCATTTATTTTAACTAGCTTGTGCTGTGCCTCACTTATGGCATGTATATCTAAAGAAAAAAAAGAAACTACCGAAGATTATGAACCTGTTGAAGTAAAAGAAGTCGCCATAGATCCTATAAAACGTGGCGAACATTTAGTCAATGCCATTGGTTGCCATGATTGTCATACACCAAAAAAGTTTACTGAAAAAGGTATGGAACTTGATTTTGATCGTTTACTTTCCGGACATCCGGCAGATGAAATCTTACCGCCTTACGATGAAGAAACAGCTAAATCCTATTTACTATTTAATATGGGATTAACTGCTGCGACAGGTCCATGGGGAACTTCTTTCGGGGCCAATTTAACACCAGACGCAACTGGTATTGGCTCGTGGAGTGAAAAACAGTTTTTAACCGCTATTAAAAAAGGTCTTTATAAAGGTATGGAAGGCAGCAGACCACTATTACCACCAATGCCGTGGCAATCGTATAAAAATTTACCTGATGACGATTTAAAGGCTATTTTCGCCTATTTAAAAACGATTAAACCTATTGACAACTTAGTACCAAGCAACATTCCTCCTAAGATTAATTAATAAAAATATAGCGTATAAAAAAAGCCAACTCGTTTGAGTTGGCTTTTTTTATATCATAAGTTTTGGACTATCCTCCGAAGTCATCAAATCTGATGTTTTCATCTGGAAGACCAAAATCTTCTCCCATTTTTTGTACCGCCTTATTCATTAACGGTGGTCCACAGAAATATAATTCAATATCTTCTGGAGCATCGTGTTTACTTAAATAGTTATCAATAACACAATTGTGAATGAATCCTACGAAACCATCACCTTCAGAGTCAATATCTGCTTTAACTTTCCAGTTATCTTCTGGTAACGGCTCAGAAAGTGCTAAGAAGAAACGGAAGTTAGGGAATTCTTTCTCCAATTGATAGAAGTGATCTAAGTAGAATAACTCACGCTTAGAACGTCCACCATACCAATAAGTCACTTTACGACCGGTTTTTAATGTTTTGAATAAGTGGTATAAGTGTGAACGCATTGGCGCCATACCAGCTCCACCACCAACATAAAGCATTTCGGCTTCAGACTCGTTAATAAAGAACTCACCGTAAGGACCAGAAATTGTTACTTTATCTCCTGGTTTTCTTGAGAAAATATAAGATGAAGCTACCCCTGGGTTTACATCCATCCAACCATTTTTATTTCTATCCCATGGCGGAGTTGCAATACGTACGTTAAGCATGATATCACGTCCTTCAGCTGGGTAAGAAGCCATAGAGTAAGCTCTTTCAACCGTATCGTCATTTTTCATTACTAACGGCCATAATCCGAATTTATCCCACTCTGCCTGGAACTTATCCGGAGTTTCGTGTTCTTCAGGGTGTGCTGTAATATCGATATCTGAATATTTAATTTCACACTTAGGGATTTCAATTTGAATATACCCTCCTGCCTTATAGTTCATATCTTCAGGGATACGTACTACGAATTCTTTAATGAAGGATGCCACGTTGTAGTTACGTACAACTTCTGCTTCCCATTTTTTGATACCAAATACCTCTTCAGGAATTGTGATATCCATATCTTGTTTTACCTTAACCTGACAAGCTAAACGCGCTCCGTGTTGTAACTCTTTACGTGTAAAGTGAGGTGTTTCTGTTGGAAGTGCTTCTCCTCCACCTGAATTTACGTGACACTCACACTGAATACACGTTCCTCCTCCACCACAAGCTGATGGTAAAAATATTTTTTGATTTCCTAAAGTAGATAATAAACTACCTCCTGAGGCAACTTCGATTTCCTTTTCACCGTTAATAGTAATCTTTACCGGCCCTGAAGGCGATAACTTTTGTTTTACTACTAATAGCAAGGTAACCAGTAAAAGCGTAATAATTAAGAACGCTACTACCGTTGCTACTATTGTTCCTGTTGTACCTGCTGCTAATAAAATCATCTTAATTATTTGTATTGTTAGCTAACTCTTCTTTTTCTGTTTCAGCTGCATTTATAGCAACCTGATCGTTTGATGTTTCCTCTTGAACAGAAGCTGTTTTCTCTTCTTTCTTAGCCTCATCATCACCACCAGTTAACATACCACCAAAACTCATGAATCCAATCGCCATTAACCCGGTAATGATAAAGGTAATACCTAAACCACGTAATGCAGGCGGCACGTTTGAATATCTGATTTTCTCACGTATAGCTGCAATTGCTAAGATTGCTAAAAACCATCCAATACCTGAACCTACACCGTATACTGTTGCTAAACCTAAAGTTGGGATTTCACGAGATTGCATGAATAATGAACCTCCTAAAATTGCACAGTTTACTGCGATAAGTGGTAAGAAAATACCAAGTGAGTTATATAATGATGGAGAGAACTTCTCTACCACGATTTCTACTAACTGTACCATGGTTGCAATAGTAGCGATGAATAAGATGAATGATAAGAAACTTAAATCGTAAGCTGCATACTCTTCACCTAACCATTTTAAAGCACCTGGTTGTAAAATATACTGATCTAACAACCAGTTTAAAGGTACTGTTATAAGCATTACGAAAATAACGGCAGCCCCTAAACCAACAGCTGTTGAAACTTTTTTAGATACTGCAAGGTAAGAACACATTCCTAAGAACGTAGCAAATACCATGTTATCTATAAATATTGATTTTAAAAATAATTCTAAATGTTCCATATGTTTTCAATTATGAATTCTGAAAAACAGAATCCTAAATTAGAGACTAGTCTTCGATTAATGCTTTGTTTCTAGAACGTTGTACCCAAATAATGATACCTACCACGATTAACGCCATTGGCGATAATAACATGAAACCATTATTTTCATATCCTATGGCATATAATCCTGTTTTTTCGATTGGATCTCCCAAAACTTTAAATCCTAATAATGTACCAGAACCTAATAATTCTCTGAAGAAACCAACGATAATAAGAATAACACCATAACCTAAAGCATTACCAATACCATCTAAAAACGATTTCCATGGCCCATTACCCAAAGCGAAAGCCTCGAAACGTCCCATAATGATACAGTTGGTAATTATTAACCCAACGAATACCGATAAGGTTTTACTTAACTCGTATGAGAATGCTTTTAATACCTGGTCTACTATAATTACTAAAGCTGCAACAACAACTAACTGAACTATAATTCTAATTTTTGAAGGAATAATGTTTCTCAATAAAGAGATAACCACGTTACCTATACCTAATACAAATAATACAGATACAGCCATTACAATAGATGCTTTTAACTGCGCTGTAATCGCTAAGGCAGAACAAATACCTAATACCTGAATAGTAATTGGGTTATTATCTGCTAACGGATCTGTAATTAACTTTGCGTCTTTCTTTGATAAAAGTCCCATACGATTAATTATTTTTTAAATTATCAAAATAAGGTTTGTAAAGCTTTAAATCGCTTTTAATCATTGCTGCAACACCATTACCTGTAATAGTAGCTCCTGCAATAGCATCAACCTCATTATCTGTTTTATCTTCGTTTGTTGGATCGGCATTTCCTTTAGCTACCTCCACTCCTTTAAAGTTTCCGTTAGCATCTAACAAATGTTCTCCAATAAAATCGTCCATAAAGAAACGCTCTTTAATGTTCGCTCCTAATCCTGGTGTTTCACCTTTATGATCGAAGTATGCGCCTTGAATAACCATGTTCTCATCCATTGAAACATATCCCCAGATAGCATCCCAAAGTCCCTTTCCGTAGATTGGCACAATGTAAAATGTCTTTCCGTCTTTCTCTCCAATAAATAAAGGTAAGTTGCGCTTTGCAGCATCTCCACCAGCAGCAGCTTTATCTTTTTTAAGATCGATTAAATAAGCTTGGTTATCTTCAGAAACGCTTCCATTTGTGATAACCTCTTGCTTAGTGATATATTTAGCAAATAATTCTGATGCGTCTTTGGTATCTACAAACACAGCACTACCAGCATCGTTATTATTTACTCCCATGGCATATAGAATATTTTGTTGTTTTTCTATACGCATATTTTCTGAAATCTTCGGACTTAATGAAGAAGCCGTAAATGCTAATAAGGCTCCTACAATTACTACCATTGCTATCGCAAATAGAATAGTATATGAATTTTTGTCTGTTCTATTTTCCATCGTTATGCAACTTTAGCTTTTAAACGTTTCATTCTTTTCTTCACATTACCTTGAACTACGTAATGATCGATAGTTGGTGCAAATACGTTCATTAAAAGAATCGCTAACATTACACCCTCTGGATATGCCGGGTTAAATACACGAATTAAGATAGAGATAAATCCTATTAAGAATCCGTAAATCCATTTTCCTTTATTGGTTTGTGAAGCTGTTACAGGATCTGTAGCCATAAACACCGTACCAAAAGCAAAACCTCCAATTAATAAGTGGTGCCAGAATGGGGTGCTCATTAAGCCATAGAACTTACTTGCTTCAGAAATAATACCAGCATCAACAACCTGATTGAAGATTAATCCCATTACAATAGCTCCTACTACAGAAGATAACATAATTCTCCAGCTTCCAATTTTAGTGAAGATTAAGAATAAACCACCTAAAAGGATTAATACTGTAGACGTTTCACCAACAGATCCAGGAATAAATCCTAAGAACATATCTGAAACTGAATAAGCAAATTCCTTTCCTTGCGCTAAGCTTCCTAAAATGGTTTCACCAGAAATAGCATCTAAATTAGCACCAGCAGCAATCTCGTTAGTTCTTTCAACAGCACCTTCTACCCATACTTTATCTCCAGACATCCAGGTTGGATATGCAAAGAATAAAAATGCACGAATGGTTAAAGCCGGGTTAAGAATATTCATTCCTGTACCACCAAATACTTCCTTACCAATTACAACACCGAAAGCTACTGCTACTGCAAGCATCCAAAGCGGAATATCGATAGGTACAACAAGTGGCACTAACATACCAGTTACTAAGTATCCTTCTTCAACCTCGTGTTTTTTAATGATTGCGAATAAGAACTCAATTCCTAAACCAACACCGTAAGATACGATTACTAACGGAAGTATTTTCCAGAAACCAATCATGAAGTTTGCTAAAGTCCAGAATTCTGAACTAAAGAAACCACCTGAAACTGCATCGATAGAACCAACAGCTAAATTGTGTTGATACCCTGCGTTAAACATTCCGAAAATTAAACACGGAATCATAGCCATGATAACCGTATTCATGGTACGCTTTAAATCATCTGCAGCCTTAACATGAGTTCCACCGTGAGTGGTCTCGTTTGGCAAGTATAAGAAGGTATGAAGCGCGTTGAATGCAGGAGCAAACTTCGTGCTTTTATACTTTTCTTTTAAAACATGTAATTTATTTTTTAAACTCATTTTTTATAGTTTTCATTTTTAATTAGAAAAATGAATAAGATTTTATTTTTCACTCTGCTTAACAAAACGAAGAAAACTTCATTTTTCATTTTGCTTCACAAAAGGAATAATTATCCAATTTCTTTAAGCATTAAATCTAAGCCCTCTCTAATAATTTTTTGATGTGGTTGCTTAGATACACAAACAAACTCAGTTAATGCAAAATCTTCAGGAGCTACTTCATACATCCCTAAAGCTTCCATTTCATCTAAATCTTTATACATACAAGCTTTTAAAATTTGTAATGGATAAATATCTAAAGGAAATACTTCTTCGTAACCACCAGTAACAACGAAAGCACGGTGTTCACCATTTGTATTGGTATCTAAGTTGTATTCTTTTTTAGGGTTTAACCAAGAGAAGGTTAATGCTCTAGAAGTAGAAATTTTGTTGAATACCGGTTTATTCCATCCAAAGAAATCGTAATCATCTCCTTCTGGAATTACAGTTATTACATTACTGTAATAATCTAAAGCACCATCTGGTCTTACTTGTTTTCCACTTAAAACGTTTCCTGAAATTACACGAGCATTAGAGTCTTGAGTAATACCTTTATCGTAAATCATAGTTGCTACTTCGCTACCAATTTTGGTTTTAAAGTAACGTGGTTTTTCAATCTCAGAACCTGCTAAAGCAACAATACGCTCTGCGTTAAATTTACCAGTTAACAATAATTCACCTATAATAACAAGATCCTGTGCGTTTACCGTCCAAACAACTTCACCTTTATTAACAGGGTCTACTCTGTTAATTAATGTACCTACATTCCCTGAAGGGTGTGGTCCTGATACTTTGTGAAGTGTAATTCCAGATAAACCTGCTAAAGGCGAATTAGAATTAGCACCAACAGACACGTGTACTTTACCTTCAGTTAATTTCCCTATGGCAGTAACGGCAGCTTGTAATTCTGCTTCTTTACCTTTTAAAGTAAAATCTAAATCGGCTGCTAAAGGTGCACTTGCGTAACCTGAAATAAAAATAGCCTTTGGTGTTTTAGACGGGTTAGCCACAACATCGTATGGACGTTGTTTGATAAATGGCCAACAGCCTGAAGCCAATAAATGCGCCTTTACCATTCCTGGGTTAGCCGCATCGACATCAAACTTACCGTTGTCTAAGTACACTTGTTCGCTATCAACTTCTATTTTAACAGCATCTACTCTACGTTTTGGTCCACGAACTACCTCAACTACAGTTCCAGATACAGGCGACACAAATTTCACAGATTCGTTCGATTTATCATAAAAAATCGTTTCACCCGCTTTTAATGTGGTACCTTCTTTAGCTACAAGTTTTGGAATTACGCTGTGGAAATCTTCAGGTCTAACCGTGCAGTACTTACTTATAACTGCCTGTTCAACAGTTTTTTCAGCCTCACCTTTAAGTTTTATATTCAGACCTTTCTTAATCTTAATGTCGTTTGACATACGCTATATAATTGAATTTTGTTGTCTAAAAAGCGACGCAAATTTACTGAATTTCTTCAGTAATAAACGTTATTGTAATGCCTTAGTTTGTTATTTGTACAGATTCTAAATAAGAGATTATTGCCTAGGCATGAATTTTGTATATCTTTACAAGATATTATTCGTAATTAGATGAAAATTAACACACATCTCTTTTTTTATTTTTTCTTTTTCTCTTTCTTAAGCTTTGCCCAAGTTGAAGAAGTTACACCACCTGACTATATAAAAACCATAAATTTTAAAGGAAATACGCCCGAAACGCAATTACCCATTTTAAAGCTTGGTGAATATGTGGTTTTAGAGTTCGACGCCTTAAACGGAAATGAGGATGATTACTACTATAAAATTGAACATTTTAATCACGACTGGACACCTTCCGTTTTATTCAAATCGGAATATTTAGACGGTTTTGATAATCAGCGTATTCGCGACTACGAAAACTCATATAACACCTATCAAATTTATTCACATTACAAACTAACCATCCCTAATCAGTTTACTAAAGGTTTAAAGGTTTCAGGGAATTACATGCTTTCAATTTTCAATAGTTACGACGAACTGGTTTTCTCAAGAAAATTTATGATTTACGAAGATGAAGCATCGGTTGGCGTTGCACTTAAACGCGCAAGAAACATTGAGTATATAGACCAGAAACAACGTGTAGATATTACTATTTCCCCTAATGGCGCTGCTTTTAATAACCCTATGCAAACCGTAAAAACTGTTATTGTACAAAACAACAACTTAAACTCAGCTATAAAAGATTTAAAACCCTTGTATACGGTTGGAAAACAACTTATTTACAAGTATGATACCGAAACCAGTTTCTGGGGTGGAAACGAATACCTGTATTTTGAAAACAAAGATGTTCGCGCAGCCAATACAGGAGTGCAATTTATTGATTTAAAAGAACTATACCACAACTATTTATTTACTAATATCCCCAGATACAACAGACCTTACACTTACAATCCGGACATTAATGGAAATTACGTCATCACCAATATTGATGCCGAAGACCCGAGTATAGAAGCCGACTATGTCTGGGTGCATTTTTCCCTGTTAGCCGACGACACTTACAGGAATAAAAATGTACACATCTATGGCAACTTCAACAACTATGTAGTAGATGAAAGCACCCAATTAATTTACGATGAAGATCGAGATACCTTTTCCACGTCTCTACTATTAAAACAAGGATTTTACAATTATAAATACGTTGTTGTTAACACTAACAACACTATTGATGAAGGCGTAATTAGCGGCAACTTTTACCAAACCGAAAATAATTATAAAGTCATCGTGTATTATAGAGATCTGGGTGCCCGTTACGATAAAATTGTAGGCATTGGTGAAGGATCTTCGGTAAACATATCAAACTAAGTCTTTTCATCCATTTTTTTAACACTTTTGGTTAATTTTTACCGATAACTTCTAATATTTCTTATTTTAGCAGTATATCTATACCCATTTTACCCAAAGAAAACATGGTTCAATTAGTTACTAGAGGGATTAAAATCTCGGTCGAAACTACCTACGAAGGCTCTTTTTACAGAGACTACAAAATACAGTATGCTTTCGGCTACACCATTACTATTGAAAACCAAAGTAAAGATGTTGTTCAATTAAATTCCCGTCACTGGGACATTTTTGATGCTTTAAACAACGTTGAAATTGTAACAGGTGAAGGTGTTATTGGTCAGACTCCGATAATCCAACCCGGCGAATCACATACTTACTCTTCAGGATGCCTGCTTTCTTCCCCTTTTGGAGCCATGAAAGGTTTTTACAACATGCTTAATTTCTCAACCAACAGCATTTTTAAGGTCACTATCCCTACATTTAAACTAAGCGCACCTTTTGCGATAAACTAATAAATTATGAAAACTATCATTCATCTTGTATGTCTTGTTCTAATTTCAATGACTACAAGCTGCCAGTCAAAAACCGACAAAAGCAAAACTTCTGAAGTTAATAGAGTTGAATTTGCAGAAAATATATCGAGAAAACTTTTAGAAGCATAAAAAAACGGGGACTACTACAAATTAACAGAAGAAGAGGCCACACCAACCATGATTAACGGTCTTAATGAAGACTTACAAAAAAGTTCATACTCTCAGATAAAAAGTATGTTCGGTGATTACCAAGATTTAAAATTTGAATCTTTAAAAATATATCCTAAAAATGGTGAATCTTTTGATATCTATAGGTTTAAAGGCGCTTTCGAAAAAAACAAAGAAGTTGAAGTTCGAGCAGTCTTAAACAAACAAGGCAAACTTTCTGGCTTTTTCATAAAACCCTGGAACGACAACTTATAATTCCCCTACTCTGTTAAAACGATAAACCCTATCCTTTTGTTTAATGTGAAAAAATTTACAGTTTGAGTAGTGAATAAATTCATAAGTTTCATGATACTCAAAGCCATCGTCCTCAATTCTATAAACAGCATCAACATCAACATTCCCGTGAGGTGAAATACGCCTGAATTTAAAATGTAAAGCCTCCTCCAAATCATGCAATTCAAACCAGGCGCCGGCAGCAATACCAGATAACCACTGTGACTTATGATGCAAATCTTCAATAGGTTTTGATTGTAATGTTCCAACAAAATCAGGTTTATGGTCTTGCAACCTATCTAAAAAACAACGCATATTTTCACTGGATTGAGAACCTCTAAAAACACATATATCCCCTGCCTCAGAAACCTCAAAAACATGAGATGCCGTATTAGCCAACAATACATTTCCAACGGTACTCGGCGTAAACCACTTCGATGTTTCCAACTTGCGTTTAATATTCTTATCTGTCACTGAAGCAATCAAAGCATCAGTAACAAAACGCGCGCAGTTACACGCATTTCTTATAAACGCCGCATACCGAATAAAATGCTTGTTTTGCATTTCGGTAATATGTGCTCGGGCATTTTTATAATCTACAAAAGCACATACCGAAGCCACAAGTTTTCCATCACCATGAGTCAACTTAGGATGTGTTGCTAAAAATTTTAAAATGTCCTCTAAATTTAAAATAGTGTCGCCTTGAATTTCTGCTTTAATAGGAAAATCCAATTCATTATCAGTGTCCTTTCCACGCACACGCCCTGTGGGTTCAGGAGTTATATAACGTCCGAAATCATGATACTCTAAACTCCCAGTAGCTTTGTTAATTAATACCAACGCCGCATGCCCTGCTCTTAAATAATTCTTCTTTCCAATTCCTAAAAATCTTAAAAACGGCGAAAACCATTCCTTAGAAACCATAACAATGGTTTCCGGGTAAGCCAGTGTTAAAATGATTCCAGTATTATTCATTAACGATTTCAGGAAATTTCAAGGTTTCATTAGAAATCATGTCGTTATGAAGATTTTCATAATACATACTCACCTTATGATTCGACTTTTCTATCTGGGTAATACTTGTAGTTTTAACAAATCCGCGATCCATAATAACCCCATAATCCAAATTACCTTGTCCTGCATTTTTGTGAAATTTCATTATAGTTTCTTTAGTCAGTTTATGATTTTCTTTAAAAGTTTTAAACCAAGATATACGTTCCCTCTTCATCTCTCCTGTATACAAGGTTGAAGACGACCAGATATGTTCTTCCAATGGCAACTCTTTAAAATATTTAAGTTCACCATCCCAAACAAGCTCAAAGAATTTCAAACCATTATTCCAGTCGGCAACCACTATGGTAAACGGCTCTATATCTTCAAAATTATAAGTATTTATTTCATGCTCAATATCTTCTTCAAAAAGCAAAAAATCTGTCGCAACTAAGCCTCTGCTTCGTCTATAAACATCTCGTCGTTCATGTAAATCGAAAGCGCCATTCAAGACACAAACCACCCGGTTATGCTCACTAACTCCAATCCAGGTTCCACCAGAAATCACATCTTTTGGAAATAATAATTTTGAGTTCTCTTGAGAATAAATCTCAGGAGGAATTGACACTCTAGACGGAGCTTCATCACGATTAGAAGTTAAAATAAAATTGTTATTCCCTTTAGGAACCAAAGTAACTGTACACATGCAAATTATAGTCTTTAAACCAAATTGCAACTTACAAAAATCTGTGAAATTTTAACAGGTTTTTGACAATTCACTCCCCCATAAACTCCTTTAAAAAACGTAAATTTGCGAAGAACAAAAACAAACAAAACTAAAAACTCGTAATATGGGAAAAGGATTCTTTAATGTACCTGTTGCAGTCAATGAACCTGTAAAGTCTTACGCTCCGGGAACTCCCGAACGTGATGCTGTATTAGCAGAATACAAAAACATGTATAACAGTACAGTTGATGTACCTTTATATATAAACGGACAAAACATAGAAACTGGAAACACCAGAACCATGTCGCCTCCACACGATCACCAACATGTTGTTGGAACTTACCACTTAGCTGAGAAATCGCATGTTGATGATGCTATCGCAACTGCTTTGGAAGCAAGAAAATCTTGGGCTTTAATGCCATGGGAACAACGTGCTGCTATCTTTTTAAAGGCTGCTGAACTTGTTGCCGGACCTTACCGTTATAAAATTAATGCTGCGACTATGATGGCGCAGTCTAAAAATATTTTCCAGGCTGAAATTGATGCTGCTTGTGAGTTTGTAGACTTTTTACGTTTCAACGTACAGTACATGACTGAAATCTACAGCGAACAACCAAAAAGCACAAGCGATGCATGGAACCGTGTTGAGTACAGACCTCTTGAAGGTTTCACTTACGCTGTAACTCCATTTAACTTTACTGCTATTTCTGGAAACTTACCTGCTTGTATGGCATTAATGGGTAACGTTGTTGTTTGGAAACCAAGCGACAGCCAGATTTACTCTGCTAAAGTAATCATGGACATCTTCGAAGAAGCTGGTGTTCCTGCAGGTGTTATTAATGTAGTTTTCGGTGATCCAGTAATGATTTCTGAAACTGTATTATCGCACCCAGATTTTTCTGGATTACACTTCACGGGTTCTACATTTATTTTTAAAGAACTTTGGAAACAAATAGGAAACAACATTCACAACTATAAAACATACCCAAGAATTGTTGGTGAAACTGGAGGTAAAGATTTCATCATGGCGCATAAATCGGCTAACCCTAAACAAGTAGCTACTGCTATTGTTCGTGGTGCATTCGAATATCAAGGACAAAAATGTAGTGCAGCTTCTCGTGCTTATGTACCATCAAACCTTTGGGAAGATGTAAAAGCACAACTTACCGAAGATGTAAACTCATTTAAAATGGGTTCTCCGGAAGATATGAGTAACTTCATCACCGCTGTTATTCACGAAGGATCATTCAACAAATTAGTAAAATACATCGAGCAAGCTAAAACGGATGCTGACGCTGAAATTATTCTTGGTGGCGGTTACGATAAGAGCAAAGGCTATTTTGTTGAACCAACAGTAATTGTAACAACAAATCCTAAATACGTAACTATGGAAACTGAGTTATTCGGTCCTGTAATTACTATTTACGTTTACGATGCTGACAAGTACTCTGAAACGTTAAAATTAGTTGACGAAACAAGTGAATACGCTTTAACTGGTGCTATTATATCTCAAGACAGATATGCAATTACCGAAGCAACCACAGCTTTACAAAACTGTGCAGGCAACTTCTACATTAATGACAAATGTACAGGTGCCGTTGTAGGTCAGCAACCATTTGGTGGTGCACGTGCTTCAGGAACTAACGATAAAGCAGGAAGCCCTCAAAACTTATTACGTTGGGTATCTCCTCGATTAATAAAAGAAACTTTTGTAACTCCAACGGATTACCGTTACCCATTTTTAGGAGAATAGAAGTCTATATTATGATTATTGAAATAAAGCCTATCAAATTTGATAGGCTTTATTTTTTATGTAGAAATTTATTTATCTTTCAATTGCTATTTCAAAAACAAGAAAGGCACATTTTTTGAAGACCATTAGCTATGAAAAAACAACTAATCATTACCGCTTTACTTATATCCAGTTTTACAACTTTTGCTCAGGCCAACAAACTCTTGCGACAGGCAGAGCGCAGCACAAATTTACAAGAACGTATTGAATTATGTGATCAGGTTATTGCTTTAGAACCTAAAAATCTAGATGCTTATTTCTTAAGAGGATTAGCTAAAAATGATACTGGTGATTTCTATGGTGCTATAGTCGATTACTCTAAAATTATTGTTTTAGAACCAGACCCGGACACATACTACAATCGTGGAAATTCCCGATATGCTTTAAATGATTTTGAAGGCGCTAAGCAAGATTTCGAAAAAGCATTTGAATTGGATCCTAATTTTATTGATGCCCTTTACAGTATGGGCTGTGCTCAATATGACTTAGGCGAATACGAAGACGCCGTGAAAACATTTTGGAAGGTTAATGAAGCTGTTCCTAACGACACTAAAGCAATTTATCGTCGAGCCGACAGTTATAATGCCCTAAAACAATACCGAAATGCATTAAACAATTACACCTTAGCTGTTAACCTTGAAAGATCGTCTACAGCTTTTTATAATCGAGGGGTTTTTCTAATTAGCATTAATTATTATAAAGATGCCCTTAGTGATTTTGAAAAAGCCATCAAAAGAGACGACACAAACTCCAACGCTTACTTCTTTAGAGCAACCTCTCATTTATTTTTAGGAGATTATATCAAAGCTTTTGACGATTACAATACCGCATTAAAATATGATAATCTGGATTTTGATGCCATGCTAGGTCTCGCCATTGCTAATTACAAAATGAACGACCTAAGCAACGCGAAACTTTTCTTTGAAAAAGCCGGCAATATTATAGATCCTGACAACACCATCGAAGGTATTGACAAGTTTAAGAACACCTATTGGTATACCAACCAACTCTTTTATTTTAAAGAAAGGTATCAGGAATTAATTAAACTGTAAATTAACCTTTGTATTTAAGAGGTAAGTGTACTACCTTTTTAGTTTCAAAAAAATCTTCGTCGTAATAATCGGTTAAATCGTAAATGGTTGCGGTTTTATAATCCTGAAGTTCTTCGGTTAAATCGCCTCCTTTTAAATACAGGATTCCATTTTTAAAATCGTGTCTTTGTTCTTTAGCTATTTTACCTTTTACCCAATGCACAAAAGTTGGCATAGCGGCAACAGCACGACTTACAATAAAATCGTAAGTATCATCAATTTCTTCAACACGAGTATGCGTTGTTTTTACATTGGTTAAACCTAACCCTTCAACAACCTCATTTACTACTTTTAGCTTTTTAGCTATACTATCTACCAAATGAAACGAACACTCCGGATATAAAATAGCTAATGGAACCCCTGGAAAACCACCACCAGTACCAACATCCATAATTTTACTTCCATCTTTAAACTGCATTACTTTGGCAATTCCTAAAGAATGTAAAACGTGACGTAAGTACAGCTCATCAATGTCTTTTCTCGACACCACATTGATTTTTAAATTCCAATCCTGGTACAAGGTTTCCAGTAATTTAAATTTATTAATTTGATCTTCTGTCAGGTTTGGGAAGTATTTAAGTATAAGTTCCATTCGTGTTAAATTTTCAACAAAAATATACTTTTTAAACACATATTTTTATAAAAAAACGTTATAAGTTCAGTCTGTTTATACCTATCTTTGCGCCAGGTATGATAGGCAAATTTTTCATAAGTAATCATATTAAATTTTAAAGAATGTCAAAACAAACGCTTTCCTTTTCAAGAACAGATTCTGCAAAGTTTTTCAGAACACTTAACAAACGTGTAAATGAATACTTTAAAGAAAATGATGTAAAACGTACGGGGAATTGGAAACTTTGGGTTAAAACTATTGTTATGTTTTCAATATTTTTAACGCCTTACTTTTTATTACTAACATTAAACATCCCAGGTTGGGCTCAATTACTATTAACTATTGTTATGGGAATTGGTATGGCCGGTGTCGGCATGAACGTTATGCACGATGGTAACCACGGTGCTTTTTCTAATAAGGAATGGGTTAACCGCCTTATGGGAAGTAGTATTTATATCCTTGCCGGGAATGTGTATAACTGGCAGGTACAACACAATGTACTTCACCACACCTATACCAACATTCACGGTCACGATGAAGATTTAGAAGCCGGACGTATTTTACGTTTTACAGAGCACTCTGAATGGCGTTGGCACCACAGATTTCAACATTACTACTCCGTTTTACTTTACGGTTTATTGACCATAAATTGGGCTATTACTACGGACTGGCAACAAATGCAACGCTACATGAAGCGTAAGTTGTCTTACGGAAAATTCCCAAATCCGGTTTGGAACTGGAGTAAGTTAGTGATCTCTAAAGTTATCTATATCTCCATCTGGATTGTTCTTCCAATGCTTGTTTTAGATATTGCCTGGTGGAAAATTTTAATCGGATTCTTCGTGATGCACTACACCGCCGGATTAATTTTAAGTGTTGTTTTCCAGTTAGCACACGTTATGGAAGAAGCTGAAATGCCACTACCGGAAAAAGACGGTACTATGAAAAATACATGGGCGATTCACCAGTTAAAAACAACAGTTAATTTTGGAGCTAAAAGCAAAATCATTAACTGGTTTACCGGAGGATTAAACCACCAGATTGAGCATCACATTTTCCCACATATTAGCCATATTCATTATGACAAAATCGGAAAAATCGTGAAAGAAACTGCGAAAGAGTTTAACTTACCTTATAACGAATATAAAACCACACGTAAGGCTATCATAGCACATTTCAAGCATTTAAAAGAAATGGGGATGAAACCGGCTTTACAAGTCTAACTATTATTAATTAATTAAATGCAACTACTATCCGATAGAGTTCTAAATATGGCAACGTCTGCGACATTAGCCATGGCTGCAAAAGCAAGAGAACTAAGAAATGAAGGCAAAGATATTATTGGTTTAAGTTTGGGTGAACCAGACTTTAATACACCAGACTTTATTAAAGATGCCGCGATTCAAGCTATTAACGACAACTACAATTCGTATTCTCCTGTAGATGGTTATGCTGATTTGAAAGACGCTATCATTACGAAGTTTAAACGCGATAATAACTTAACATACACACCAGCTCAAATTGTAGTTTCAACAGGTGCTAAACAATCTTTAGCTAACGTTGCTGCTGTTTTAACAAATCCTGGTGATGAAGTTATTGTTCCTTGTCCTTATTGGGTTAGTTATGCAGATATCGTAAAATTATACGATGGTGTACCTGTTGAAGTAGAAACTTCTATTGATACAGATTTTAAAATGACACCTGAACAATTAGAGGCTGCTATTACTCCAAAAACAAAAATGATTTGGTTTAGCTCTCCTTGTAACCCTAGTGGATCTATTTACAGCGCTGAAGAATTAAGAGGTTTAGCAGATGTATTGGTAAAATACCCTAACATTTATGTAGTTTCTGATGAGATTTACGAGCACATCAACTATGTTGGTGGTCATGCGTCTATGGCTCAGTTTGAAGATATGTACGATCGTACCATTACAGTAAACGGTGTATCGAAAGCATTTGCTATGACCGGATGGCGTATTGGTTACATTGGAGCTCCTGAAAAGATTGCTCGTGCATGCAACAAGATTCAAGGACAAATGACAAGTGGTACAAACTGTATCGCTCAACGTGCAACTATAACTGCCCTTAACGAATCTCCAGACCGTGTTAAATACATGATCGACGAGTTTAAAGTACGTCGTGATTTAATCTTAGGATTATTAAAAGATATTGAAGGTTTTGAATGCAACACGCCACAAGGTGCTTTTTATGTATTCCCTAACGTTTCTGCGTTCTACGGAAAAACATTTAAAGGAAAAACAATCAACAACGCTTCAGATCTTTCTATGTTTTTCTTAGAAGAAGCTTTAGTTGCAACAGTTGATGGTGCTGCTTTTGGTAACCCAAACTGTTTACGTATTTCTTACGCAGCTTCTCAAGAGCAAATTATTGAAGCTATGAGACGTATTAAAGAAGCTTTAAGCTAAAAACACGAAGCATTATATATTTGAAAAGCCACTATTTAAGTGGCTTTTTTTTTATTTAAAATAATAAATACTGAACAATATTAATAACGCTAATACAACTGAAGAAACCACCAATAATTTCATTCTGGCTTTCTTATTCGCCAATTGTACTTTTTCCCGTATCCGAAGCAAATCTGCTTCAGTAGCTTTTGGAAATGTTTTCATTTTCGCATTGGCATAACTGCCTTCCAAAGCTTTATTTTCTTTGCGTTTTGAAACTAAATTTCTGTTATTTTTAAGTGAATTGTTTGCAGCCATCATAGCGCCTTCGCCTCCCATAATTTCTAAAATTTAAAAGTGAAACAAATAGTTAATTCTTAAAATCAAAAAGCACCGCTACAAAACGATGCTTTCATTATTTATTTTTAAAAAGCTGCTTTATCTATAAGTAGTAAAACACTTTCAATTGTTACACCTTTAGAAATTATTTTTCTACGACTTTAGACAGATAATTTAAAGTGACTGCACAAATGCAATAAGTTGATCTCTTTCTTCTTTCGACAAGGACTTAAATTCATTTTTAGCATTTTCAGCCTCGCCTCCATGCCATAAAATAGCTTCTTCAATATTTCTTGCTCTTCCGTCATGAAGTAAATAGGTATGTCCGTTTACCACAGAAATCAGTCCAATTCCCCAAAGCGGCTGTGTCCTCCACTCGTTCCCATCGGCAAGAAAGTCTGGCGCATGATCAGCTAAACCTTCTCCCATATCATGTAATAACAAATCGGTGTATGGACGAATCTCCTGATTGCGATTGGCTTCTATATAATAAGAATTATTGGTAGTAAACTTAGGTGTATGGCATTTAGCACAGGCTATGTTATTAAATATCTGCTTCCCCTTTAACACTTCATCGGTGTCATAATCTCTGCGGGCCGGAACAGCCAAAGTACTTGAATACAGCACTACTCGATCTAAAACTGTGTCTGGCACTTCTGGTTCTCCTCCACTTATAATAGTTGAACCATCGAAACCTGAAGGAAACGTTTCCTTTGGAAAAATAGAGCTCGTTAATCCAATATCACCCGAAAAAGCTCCAGCGACCTGCTGACGAACGGTCGGTTGATTCGCTTTCCATCCGAAGCGTCCCAATTTTATAGTATTCGACGTTCTATCGAAAACATAATTTGCCTTTCCAGAAATACCATCAGCATCAGCATCGGTAATATCTTCCGCAGCCAATATGGTGGATTCTGATAATGCTTCGAGCAATCCCATGCCTATCATTTGGTTTGCTACACGAGGGGACACGTGCAAATCTGAAGTCATATCTCCGTAATTATAACCTTGAATATTGTAGGTTGGTTTTCTTAATTCCGCCGAGCTACCATCGGGATACATCTCGGTAATATATTCATAGGAAATTGTATAAGCTGCCTCAGCATCTACGCCGTTAATAGCCACATCCTGTAATTGCCCACCATAAACAGGGTCTGGTAAATATGCCCCGTGAACATCTTGTTGAGACGTACTTAAACGCAACAATAAACCGGTTCCTAATTCACCATCATATTCTGGCGCGCGTCCTCTACCATCCTTAAAATGACAACTTGCACAAGAAATAGCATTAAAAAATGGTCCTAGACCATCTCTCGCTGTTGCTGTTGCCGGTGCGGTAATCCAACTTTGTCTGAAAAATGAATTTCCTATTCCGAAATCGGTTTCCTGATCTGAGGTTAATCCTCTGGAAAAAAAACCAAAGGCTTCTTCTGAATTATTTACAATCGTTCCATTCTTACCTCCCGAAAGGTATTCTCCTTCCTCAGGCTTCATAACATAACCGCTTTCATCATTTTTACTGCAACTGTAAAAAACGATGAATGCGGTTAGTATAATTAATGCTTTATAAAGCATAAAATTAATTCTTCTTAAAGTTCGTTTAATGTAATTCCCAAGCTGTTCGCAGCATAACTTAGCTCTGAACCAAACAACTGCATTGCTGTTTTAGCTGCTGTTACTTTTGCTCCCTCAATTGATTCCGGTCCTTCTGCAATTGCTAAATCGAATGGAATTAAAGTGGCATCAGTTTTAACAACAACGTCTGTAATTACACCTTGAATTTCTAAAGCTAATTCCGGATTAACCTCAGCAACTAAATCTGCTATGGACGGTCCTGAAATATTTCCATAAGTTCCTTTATAAACATTGATAGACGCCTGAAGATTTAAACGTACATCTCTGTGGGTATTATCACTAAAACAAGAATGCTCATCTTCCTGATCCTGGTTAAACAACGCCACATTAACACGCTCGATTGCTAACTCTGAATACACAAGGATAGCTGCTCCATTAAACATTTTCTTAAGGGCTTCATCTTCCGACAACTCTTGTGTAAAATAAGTACGGTAAGCAGCTCCTGGTGCCCAAGCATCGACTAAATACTGAAGGTTTTCTGTTAATAGTCCTGCACAAATTGACAAATAATCGCGTCTTCTACCCTGGTTATCAGCTGTTCCGCCATCAACAAAATCTGTATATGGTCTTAAACCCGCCAATTCTTCTGAAGGCGCAGTTAAATCCTGACCCCACAATAAAAATTCGATAGCATGGAATCCAACACTAATGTTCTTCTCCCCTCCATCTTCATTTAAATCAATTAATAATTGTTTAGTTATGCTTGGATAATTAACTAAATCGTTAATGATTCCAGAATCTGAAACACCTTCAACATAATCGATAAAGTTCTCATCTAACGGCCAGGCATTAATTAAGGCTTCCGGTCCGTTTTCATCATCGATTGGTCCATCTACAAATCGGAAAGCTTCTGTCGTTCCATAACTTTCACGAGCTTGTTTCCAAGCCGATTTTGCATTTTCGAAGTTTGCTTCAGTAGGTTGTGAAACAAATACATTTACAACTGTTTCTAAGTTTACAGCATCATTATATGAGTCTAAATAATTCTGATAAACAATTTCAGCGTAATTTTCTATTACTGCACTTTTAGAAATCGACAACTTATCATCGTTATCTTCGTTACATGACACCACCCCCATAATACCGAGGGCTAATGCAAATTTGGTTAGTGTTAATTTTTTCATTTAGATAGATTATATAGTAAATTAGATCCACAAATATATAATTTATATTTAATCTAAATAAAAATACTAAATTAAAATACTTTCTCTGTATTCATTAAAAAATCAACTTTCATAAGCAAAATAGTGTTAAAACCCTTACGAAATTACCCTAATACAATAATATAAAGTAAATTACGAGAGTTAAATCTACTCTCTAAGTCTCATTATGTTCCCCTCTAAAAATATCATTTTCTTTATATCTCTGTTTTATTGCTCTCTTATGATTTCACAAAATGAAACAGACAATTGGTACTTTGGTGATAACGCAGGATTAAACTTTGGTAATATCAAACACTTAGTCTTAAATGATGGTGCTATGACTACCCCTGCCGGATGCTCTAGTATTTCAAATAAAAATGGTGAATTACTATTTTACACCAACGGGCAAACGGTATGGAATAAAAACCATGAGATCATGAGTAATGGCATTAACTTAGCAGGAGACATCAACAACACTCAATCAACCATAATTGTCCCTAAACCATCAGATCCAAATACCTATTATATATTCACAACACGAGAAAATCCTACGAGCACACCTTTGGTTACTTCCGGATTATTCTTCTCTACTGTAAAATTTACAGTTCAAAACCCTCTGGGAGAAATAACATCAAAAAATTCCAGATTAACAACAACTATAACTCAAAGAATAACAGCAATTCATGATGCTATAACCAATACAATAAAAGTTATTACATTTGGTAGTGAATCTACTCAAAACAATGCACCGAAAGACACCTTTTTTATCTTCACAGTAACTTCAAACGGCGTAAATAAAACGCCTGTAAAAACACAAGAAAGAACAATAGTTTCTTCAGCAGGAGCTATGAAAATCTCTCCCGATGGAAAAATTATAGCTTTAGCTGATTTCGATGGCAACTTCATTTATTTATATAATTTTGACATTACCACCTCAGAAGTAAAATATTACAATACAATTAACCCTAACCTTTTAATGGATCCTTTAAATCCCTATGGGGTTGAATTTTCTCAAGATTCGAAAATCCTATATTTTACAGGAAATAATGCTTACAACAGAAGCTTTCTTTATAAATTTCTTCTATACGAACCTAGCATTTTTAATTCAAAAAAACTGGTATCAACCACCACTGAGTACAGTTATGGAGATCTACAATTAGCTAAGAACGGAAAGATTTATGTTGCTAATTATTTACCTACTACCCCTCCTGACATTGTTAAAAATATCAACGTAATAAACACTCCTAAAAACGAGGATGATTCTGGTTTTTCCGCTTTTAGTATTAATTTAGAAACAGGTGCTTCTTTAAAAGGACTACCTCTTTTTGTTTCTTCTTTTTTTAGAAACCGTATTATAACAGAAAATCAATGTGCTGGTATTCCATTCACTTTTACCACAGACTCCTATATGCCAATAGACTCTATTCTTTGGGAATTTGGAGATGGTAACACCTCTTCTGAACGCTCACCAGCCTACACCTATACAAACGATGGTAATTATATTGTAAAGGCGACAATATTTTTTAATAATGAGCCTTTTGAAATCTATAAAGATATTCAGGTTTACGAAAATCCTAAAATAGAAAATAACGAAGTACTAACCCAATGTGATACTGATAATGATGCCATTGCAATCTTCAACTTAAATAACATAAGAGATAAAATAAGTAACTATAGAAAAACTTTTGAACTAAGCTTTTACTATTCTAATGAAGATGCCCAAAATGACATGAATAGAATTAAAAATATCGAAAACTATACAAATCGCAGTAACCCCGAAGAATTGTTTGTTAAAATAACAACATTAGAAGGTTGCTACACCATAAGTAACTTTTATTTAGAAACTACATTTAACAATTTACCTTATATTGAAGAAATATACAGTTGTGAAGATGCTGACGGTATTTTTAATAATAGTATAGGCCTATTCGACTTAAATGAGAAGGAAGATAAAATCAGAAATCAATTGACTATTCCTGAAACATCGACACTTATCTTTTATCCGACTTTAGAAGATGCCCAAACCAAAACAAATTCACTAGGCTACACCCATAAAACACAGACTTCTACACTTTGGGTTAGAATTGAAACACCTGATAATTCCTGCGCTGGAATTGGTTCCTTTAATGCTATTGTAAACTCGCCTATTGAAACCAATTTAGAAAAAAATTATACTATTTGTTCTTCTGATGAAGATATTATATTCAATTTAGATGGAGGAAAAAGCAACGACATATGGGAATGGAAAAATAACGAAGGAAATATTATTTCATCCAATCAAAAAATTAATTTAAACACCCCCGGAGATTACTCCTTAACTGTTTATAAAACAGAAAACGCTATAACTTGTTCAAAAACTGAATACTTTAGTATCAATAAAGCTAACCAGATAGAAATCAAATCTATTAATGCTGAAAATTACCAAATTTCAATCTCGGTAGAAGGTCAAAGCAATTATGAATTTTCTATTGATGGCATCCATTATTTTGGAAACGGTAACGAATATCTCTTTACAAATGTTGAAGCCGGAATTTATACAGTGCAAATAAAAGACATTAACAATTGTGAATTTCCTGCTTATCAAAAAGTTTCCTTCATAGGATTCCCTAAATATTTCACTCCAAACAATGATGGAGTTAATGATTTTTGGAAAATTGAAGGTGTAGATTCAGATTTTTACATCTCTGCTAATATTGATATTTATGACAGGTATGGTAAATTCCTATATTCTATGAATATTGACAAAAACCTTATTGGATGGGATGGTACCTTTAATGGAACTCCTCTAACATCAAATGATTACTGGTTTAAAGCCATCTTAACAGATCACAATAATGAAACTTTCATAAAAACGGGCCATTTTAGCCTTAAACGATAATAATCATTTAATCTACCTGTTTCTCCAGAAAAATGGGGTAAATAAGATAAGAACCGTAAATAACTCTAAACGCCCGATAAGCATTAAAAAGGAAGACCACCATTGCGCCAACGGAGGAAGTGCTGCATAATTATTTACAGGACCAAAACTACCTAATGCCGGACCAATATTTCCTAGACTTGATGCTGACAACCCTACGGAAGACGTATAATCGATACCAAACATGGAGAATACTAAAGCGCCAACAATAAAAGATAACATGTATAAAATAAAAAAGGCCAGAATATTAAATACGATATCTCCCGAAATAGCTTTTGTATTATAGCGTACCGGCAAAATCGCATTCGGGTGAAGTACACGCTTAAATTCTAGAAATCCGTTCTTAATTAGTATTAAGTGACGGACTACTTTCACACCTCCTGAGGTACTTCCAGCAGAACCTCCCAAAAACATCAATCCGAAAAAGAACACCACTAAAAATGGCGTCCATAAAGTATAATCGGCAGAAATAAATCCTGTGGTAGTAATCACTGTTAACACCTGAAATAAAGCATGCCTGAATGCACTTTCACCACGCCCCCAGACCATGGGATGATGAATAGTTGATACAGAATGATCGGCTTTAAAATAGATAATAACTGCGGCAATAACAGAAAACACAAGTATAAACCTGAAGTAAAGCTTAAACTCTTCGTCTTTAATAACTTTCTGAACTTTTCCTTTAAAAGCAAAATAACTGAGGACAAAGTTAGCCCCTGCCAAAAACATAAAAAGGATAACAATATATTGAATAATTGGCTGATCGTTCCAATAGGCTAAACTGGCATTTTTTGTTGAAAAGCCACCTGTAGATACTGTAGCCATTGAGTGATTTATGGCATCGAAAAATGACATTCCTGCCAGTTTAAGAAACACGGTTTCGGCAACTGTGTAACCAAAATAAATCAACCATAAACGTTTTGCTGTGTCTGTAATTCTGGGATGTAATTTATCGGCACTAGGTCCTGGCGCTTCAGCAGCAAATAACTGCATACCCCCGATACCTAACAAAGGTAAAATAGCAATCGCTAAAACAATAATTCCCATACCTCCTATCCAATGCGTGGTACTTCTCCAGAACAACACACCTTTTGGAACCGCTTCAATATCGTTTAAGATCGATGCTCCGGTAGTGGTATACCCAGACATGGTTTCAAAAAACGCATTCGTAAAACTAGGTATACTTTCAGTTATCACATAAGGCAAAGTCCCTGATAAAGACATGATAATCCATCCAAAAGCAACAACAATATACCCTTCGCGTTTATTCATTTCTTTGGTATGATGACGCGTAAAAAACATAGCTATTACACCAATCAAAAGTGTTAAAATACCTGCTGTAAAAATTTTAAAAGTAACCCCATCTTCACAAATTAAACTCACCAAAGCCGACAGCAACATAAAGCCTCCATTAAACAAAAGAAGTAAGCCTAAAAAGTGAAAAATGATTTTATAATTAAGTTTCAAAATTGAATATTTTTTGAAGTTGATTAAAGGAACAGCTTTTCTACACGTTTAATAGATTGTAAAAGACAACAAACTACCACTCTATCACCTTCCTGAATTTTAAAGTTTCCTAAAGCTATCATACCAACGCCATCTCGAATAACACCACCTATAATGGCTGAACGTGGAAAATCAATACTTCTAATAACCTTATTACACACAGCAGATGTCGCCTTCACCTCAAACTCTAACAACTCAGCATTTAGGTTACTAAGTTTAGTCATCGCAACCACTTCCCCTTTTCTTATATATCTGAAAATATTATTAGCTGCCAATAACTTTTTATTAATAAGCGTATCGATACCAACCGACTGAGACAACTCAAAATAGTCCATATTCTCAACCAAAGCAATGGTCTTTTTAACTCCTTTAGATTTGGCTACCAGACAAGACATGATGTTCGTTTCAGAATTTTCAGTAACGGCAATATAAGCATCCATATCACTGATATTCTCTTCATCTAACAAATCCACATTTCTACCATCTCCATGTACCACAAGTACATCAGGTAACAAATCTGCAATATAAAAGGCATGCTCCTTATTCTGTTCAACAAGCTTTAGGTTGAATTTCTTTTTACAAAGATCTCTTGCTGCTTTGTAACCTATTTGACTACCGCCAAGAATCATAACATCCTTAATTTCTCGATTTACCTTTCCGGTTAATCGGCATAGTTCTTCAGCACCACCTTCCGATGTAATAAACACCACATTATCTCCTCGCTCAAATTTAGTATCACCACGAGGAATAATGGTAAACTGCGTACCAAAACGCTGAATAGCGATTGGCACAAAATGTAACTCTGGGAAAATTTCAGCAGCTTCCTTTACTGTTTTTCCAACAAATGATGCCGACCTTGACAAGGTTAACCCCACCATAGTTAAAGCTCCTCCTTCAAACTCATAAGTATCATTAAATGAGGATTGCTTTAAAGATAGTTCTATCTCTGCCGCTGCTAAAGCTTCCGGAGAAATTAACTCATCCACTCCAAAACGGTCAAAACCTAACTCCTCTTTATGATGAATAAACTCTGTATTGGAAATTCTAGCAATAGTTTGCTTGGCCCCTAACTGTTTTGCCAGCGCACTTACTGTAATATTTGTGGTTTCGCTGGATGTTACTGCTATAAACAAATCGCAAATCGCCACGCGAGCTTCCTTTAGTATTGTTATAGAAGTTGCATCACCGCGAACCACTCGAATATCTAAATGGGCATCGGCGTAGGCTATACGTTCTTTATCCGGATCGATTAAAGTAATTTCCTGTGATTCGTAGGATAATAATTTTGCTAAATGAAATCCAACTTCTCCAGCACCAGCAATTATTATTTTCATCTGCTAATTTTCATTTTTAAAGAATACATGATACATTCATTAAAGAAATAACTTCGCTATTAATCTTAATTATAGAATGTTTCATTAACCGTTTTTGTAAAAAGTAGTACAAAGATAGAATAATTTACAATTGTTAAATTAAAAGTCCATTTTCATTTCAATTTCCCACTAATTGTAAATTTGCCCTTTTAACGCATTTAGACTTTATTACATATTTTATACTCGGAATAAATTATGTAGGTTTGTCAAAAATTTAAAGCATTGTCAAAAATTAAACCATACAAGAATAGCGATTTAGGAAAAAAAGAGCAGGTAACTCAAATGTTCGACACCATTTCTGGTGATTACGATGGCTTAAATCGTGTTATTTCCTTTGGAATAGATATAAAATGGCGTAACAAAGTTGTTAAAATAGTAAAAGAAAATAACCCTGATACTATTTTAGACATCGCTACAGGAACAGGAGATTTAGCCATTAATTTAGCTGAAACTAATGCATCCAAAATTGTTGGTTTAGACATAAGCAGTGGCATGCTGGAAATTGGTAAAGAAAAAGTAAAGAAAAAAGGTCTAGACAACAGAATTGAAATGATTCTTGGCGATAGTGAAAAAATGCCTTTTGAAGACAATACGTTTGATGCCATTACTGTATCATTTGGGGTTAGAAATTTTGAAACTCTTGAAAACGGTTTAAAAGAAATTTTACGTGTATTAAAACCTGGAGGTACTTTCGTAATTCTTGAGACCTCTATTCCAACAAAAACACCTTATAAACAAGGTTATAATTTCTACTCAAAAAACATCTTACCGCTTATTGGTAAAATATTTTCAAAAGACCGCAGTGCTTACAAATATTTAAGCGAATCGGCTTCTGCTTTTCCTTATGGTGAAGCTTTAAACAATATTTTACGCAAAGTTGGGTTTATTAATGTTGAAGATTATCCGCAAACATTTGGGGTAGCTACCATTTATAAATCATCAAAGTAAAACATCTATATGAAACGCATCCTTGTTGTAATATTCTTTTTATGCTTAGTTCAGGCTGCAAACGCTCAGCTTTTTAGAAGAGATAAAGTTATTTATGATGCCAATCAAGGACGTGGTTCTACCGACAATAATCTACTGCGTTGGGGATACTTTTTAGGTTTTAACTATTTAGATTTCAACTTTGACTATAATCAAGATTTACGTGATATTTATGTAAAACGCAGTCCAGGATTTAATGTGGGGTTAATTGGAAACTTACGTGTCAACGACTTTTTAGATTTGCGTTTAGAGCCTGGTTTATTAATTTCAAGTCGAGAATTACATTATAGTGAACAGTATTTTATAGATGAAGAACCTAATGGATCTGATTTAATAAGAGAAGTTAAATCGACTTACATTTATGTTCCTTTATTACTTAAAGTTTCAACCAAACGCATAAACAATTTTAAGCCTTTTATCACCGGAGGGTTTTCAACAGCATTGAACTTATCGGCTAACGAAACCAATCCTAACGACAATAGTAACGGACAGTTTAGAACCAAAAAGAACATGTTGTTTTACGAGTTGGGCTTCGGTATTGATTTTTACCTGCACAACTTTAAATTCACGCCGGCTATTAAAGGTGTTTTTGCTATGAACGATGAGTTAATTAGAGATAAAGACCCGAATAGCCCTTGGACGAGTAATATTCATAGTATGCAAACCAGAGGTGTTTTTATCAACTTCACATTTCAATAAAAACTCTGAAAAATTAAGATTTATAAAACTAAAATCTACGCTTAAACTCACTTAATAAAATAGCGGTTGCCGTAGCTACATTTAAACTTTCGGTCGCTTGCAAATCACCAAATCTTGGTATTGAAATCTTATCGGTTACCAGGTTTTCAATTTCTTTCGATATACCGTTAGCTTCATTTCCCATAACTAAAATCCCATTTTTAGGTAAGTCTGAGCTATATACATTATCCCCTTCCATAAACGCACCAAACACCGGTACAGGTACCAAACTAATAAATTCTTCCAGATTTACATAGTTAATGTTTACGCGGGTAATAGACCCCATAGTAGCCTGAATCACCTTCGGGTTAAAACAATCTACCGTCTCTTTACTACACACCAGATCTTTAATTCCAAACCAATCACATAACCTAATTATGGTTCCTAAATTTCCAGGATCGCGAACACTATCTAAAGCCACTATTAATTTATTACTATCAATAGCTTTTGGTTTTGGCATTTTAAAAACTGCTAAGGCTGTATTTGGTGTAGTTAAGAAACTAATACGTTTTAATTCGGCTTCAGAAATTACAGTTTCCAGTTTGGCATCAATATTGAAGCTTTCAGTCGTATATAAGGCATAAAGCGTTAATGAAGAAGCTAATAGTTCTTTTATCGTTTTAACACCTTCTACAACAAACAAACCATGTTGCTGACGGTATTTTTTTTGCTTCAAACTGGTTATTAACTTTATTTGACTTTTAGAAAGCATGTAATTAAATGACTTAAAATGTGATTTTAGGGTATAAAGAAATAAAAAAATACTCTGACGAAAGTCTTAATTTATCTAAATCTTTTTTAAGACAAACACATTTTAGATATTTTAAGTTAAACTCAACAAATAAGCACTGAAAAAAATAAAAATAAACTCATGAAATAATGTATTTTTGAGCCTATAAAAGGTGTTTTTTATTTCAGTTAGTAAAAGAATATCAATAACCTACAATAATTATAAATTTCATTTGAAACAACACGTCCTAAAAATATCAATACTAACAGCAATAGCCAGTTATCTTTTTTCTTGTGATGCTGTAAAACGAGTTGGTGAAAATGAACATTTATTAACCAATAACACGGTTATTATTAACGACAAAAAAAATAGCACTGAAACAATCAACAATCTATTGTACCAAAAACCGAATAGTAAAGTACCGGTTTTAGGAACTCCTTTGCGATTACAAATTTACAACTTAGCCAGACCCGATATAGATTCTATCATGGATGAAAAAATCTATAACGACCCTAAAAAACTGGCGCGTAAAACCAAACTTGTATCCAGAAAACAATTAGACAGATACGTTGACAACCGTATAGGTTTTAACAAATGGCTAAAAACTACAGGAGAACCACCTGTGATTGTAGATGAAGACAAAACAGAAAAATCGGTAAAACGATTAGAAGATTATCACATTAATAATGGCTGGTTCGATGTAGAAGCTAGTTACATTATTAATAGAAATGAAAACAAACGTGCCGATGTTGAATACAAAGTAGAAACTGGCCCTGCATTTATTTTAGATACCATTACCACAAAAATAAAATCACCGGTTGTTGATTCTATTTACCACAAAAAAATATTGCGAAACAGTCGAATAAAATCGAACGAGCAATATAAAACTTCAAATTTCGAACAGGAACGCGAAAGAATTTCAAACGAACTTAGAAATTCCGGGCTATATTATTTCAATCAGGATTATGTAGCTTTTGAAATCGACACCATTGGCACCAACAAAAAGGTGAATGTTGATATTCAAATTCAGGATCGAGCCATTCGAACACAAGATTCTTTAATTCGAGTTCCATTCAATGTTTATAAAATAAAAGATGTAAACATTATAACCGATTATACTTTTGATGACCGTAACAAACCTTTTCAGGATTCAATAACATTTGAAGGTTTTAAACTTTACAGTTACGGTAAAATGCGTTATCGCCCTAAAGCCTTAACCGATGCTATTTTTATTCAACCGGGAAGTATTTTTAAAGATAACGACCGAACCTTAACTTATAGACATATTAATGGACTACGAACCTTTAAGTATCCTAATATTGAATACATAGAAAACGACGATCATACCTTAACCGACACCATTCGGCTAACACCACTTAAAAAATTCAGTTTAGGATTTAGTGCCGATGTTTCTCAAAGTAATATTCAAACCATTGGGTTTTCATTAAACCCTAGTTTATTAATGCGTAATATTTTTAGGGGTGCCGAAACTTTAGAAATTTCGGCTATCGGGTCTATTGGTTCTTCAAAAGATCAAAAAGTAGGCGATCCGTTTTTCGATATTAACGAAATTGGTGCCGATTTAAAACTAACCATTCCTCGTTTCTTTTTTCCGTTTAACACCAACAGAATTATCGCGAAAGACATGTCGCCGAGCACACGAATTTCGCTTTCAACCACCAGTCAGACTAACATTGGTTTAGATAAACAAACACTTAGTGGGGTGTTTAATTATAACTGGTCGCCATCAAGAAAAGTGACCGACCGTCTTGATGTTTTCAATATACAATACGTTAGAAATTTAAACGTAGACAACTATTTTAACGTCTATACCAGTTCTTTCGACAACCTTGAAAATATTGCTTTAAACTCATACAACACGCCTTCAGATTTCATTAATGTTAGCGATAATGGAACGGAATCTTTAATTATCGGGAAATCTGACGAATTTATTGATTTGGTATTATCTGATAATAATTACCAAAACAGTAATCCGAATGAATACAAAGAAGTAAATAACATTAACGAACGAAAGGACAGGTTAACAGAAAACAACTTAATTCTGGCATCCAGTTTTAGTTTAACTAATGATGAACGTACTAATTTATTTGATGAAGACTTTTCTATTTTCCGTTTTAAAATAGAAACTGCAGGAAATCTAATTTCAGGAATGGCAGATGTTTTAGGGCTTAAAAAAAACTCAAGTAATCGATATGAGTTGTTTAATGTGGCCTACTCACAATACGTAAAAACGGAATTAGACTATGTTAAGCACTGGGATTTAGGTAAAAAGAATATCTTAGCTGTGCGCAGTTTTTTAGGCATTGCCATACCATATGGTAACTCAACGAATATCCCATTCTCCAAGAGTTTCTTTGCAGGAGGAGCTAACGACAACCGAGCCTGGACTGCCTATAGTTTAGGCCCTGGAAGTTCCAGAAGCAGCAACGATTTTAACGAAGCCAACTTAAAAATTGCTTTAGGAGCTGAACAACGCTTCAATATTTTCGAGGATCTTAATGGTGCCTTCTTTATTGATGCAGGCAACATCTGGAACGTATTGGATGATGTTGAAGATGAAAATGCCGTTTTTTCAGATTTTAGTTCGTTAAAGGATATCGCTATTGGCTCTGGTTTTGGATTACGTTACGATTTTAGCTTTTTCGTGTTCCGTTTCGATATTGGTTTTAAAACTTACGATCCTTCATATCAAGATCAGAATCGTTGGTTTAACGACTATAACTTTTCTAATGCTGTTTATAACATTGGTATCAACTATCCTTTCTAACTACCAGTAACAGACAAAACCACAACATTTCATATTCGTAATAACTAATTGTATTCTTTTATAAAAACTACAACGTTTTAGTTTATTTTTAGCATTTTACCACTCAAAAACAAGCCTGCTTTATATAAAAATTGATTATTTTTGGCTCTTACAAACTAAAAAAACAAAATTTAAATAAAATGGGACACAATATTAAACCAGGAGTTGCTACAGGACAAGAAGTTCAAGCAATTTTCAAACTTGCCAAAGAAAAAGGATTTGCTTTACCAGCAGTTAACGTCATCGGTTCAGACACTATAAACGGTGTGTTAGAAACTGCAGCTGCCTTAAATGCTCCGGTAATCATTCAGTTTTCTAATGGTGGTGCCCAATTTAACGCAGGTAAAGGTTTAAATAACGACGGACAAAAAGCGGCTATCGCAGGGGCTATTGCTGGAGCAAAACACGTACATACTTTAGCTGAAGCTTACGGTGTTCCTGTAATTTTACACACAGACCACTGTGCTAAAAAGTTATTACCTTGGATTGATGGTTTATTAGATGCTAGCGAAAAACACTTCGCTGAAACTGGTAAATCGCTTTTCAGCTCACATATGATTGACCTTTCAGAAGAGCCAATTGAAGAAAACATTGAAATCTGTAAAACCTATTTAGAGCGTATGAGCAAAATGGGAATGACTTTAGAAATAGAGTTAGGTATTACAGGTGGTGAAGAAGATGGTGTTGACAACTCTGATGTTGATGACTCTAAATTATACACTCAACCAGAAGAAGTTGCTTACGCTTACGAAGAATTAAGCAAAGTAAGTCCACAGTTTACTATTGCTGCTGCTTTCGGAAACGTTCACGGTGTTTACAAACCAGGTAACGTAAAATTAACTCCGAAAATCTTAAAAAATTCTCAAGAATATATTTCAGAAAAATATGGAGTTGAGCATAACCACATCGATTTTGTATTCCACGGTGGTTCTGGATCTTCAGTTGAAGAAATTCGCGAAGGTATTAGCTACGGTGTAATTAAAATGAACATCGATACCGATTTACAATATGCATTCATGGAAGGAATCCGTGACTATATGGGGGCTAAAGCTGAATATTTAAAAGGGCAAATTGGAAATCCTGAAGGAGACGATTCTCCAAACAAAAAATTCTATGATCCACGTGTTTGGTTACGTGAAGGTGAAAAAACGTTTGTTGAGCGTTTAAAAAAGGCTTTCGAAGATTTAAACAACGTAAACACGTTATAATAAACATCGAAAAAAACATAAAAGACTCTACTTAAGTAGGGTCTTTTTTTATACTTAGATATTTACAAAACAAGTATTTATACTCTAAAAAATAAGATTTTAAGCAATAAAAGAGATACGAATTGTCTCAAAACTAAAAAAAGACTTAATTTTGTGCACTGTTTTATTATCAAGTTTCGTTTATTTGACAAATAAAAAAGCTTAGAACAGAGCAAAATAAAAGGATAGATAATCCGTAGTGCAAACAGAAATGTTTCAGATTAAAATCTAAAAAATCATAAATCATTATGTCTTGGTTTAAAAGAACAACAAAAGGAATAACCACTACTACCGAAGAGAAAAAAGACACCCCTAGAGGATTATGGTACAAATCTCCAACTGGTAAAATTGTAGACGCAGAAGAATTAGAAAAAAATTTTTACGTGAGTCCTGAAGACGGTTACCACGTTAGAATTGGAAGTAAAGAATACTTCGAAATTCTTTTCGATGATAATAAATTTAAAGAATTAGATAAAAATTTAGAGTCTAAAGACCCTTTAAAATTCGTAGACACTAAAAAGTACCCAGACCGTTTAAAAACGGCTCAGGAGAAAACCAAACTTAAAGATGCCGTACGCGTTGGTGTTGGTAAATCAAAAGGTAAAGATTTAGTAGTTGCCTGTATGGATTTCGCTTTTATTGGAGGATCTATGGGTAGTGTTGTTGGTGAAAAAATTGCTCGTGCAGCCGATTATTCTTTAAAAAACAACATACCATTAATGGTTATCTCTAAATCGGGAGGTGCTCGTATGATGGAAGCTGCTTTATCATTAATGCAGTTAGCTAAAACTTCGGTAAAATTAGCTCAATTAGCCGATGCTCAAATCCCTTACATCTCACTTTGTACCGACCCTACTACAGGAGGAACAACTGCTTCTTTTGCTATGTTGGGAGATATTAACATTAGTGAGCCAGGAGCTTTAATTGGTTTCGCCGGACCTAGAATTGTAAGAGATACAACTGGTAAAGAATTACCAGAAGGTTTCCAAACTGCTGAATTCTTATTAGAACACGGTTTTTTAGATTTCATCACCGTTCGAAAAGAATTAAAAAACAAAGTGAATCAATATCTGGATTTAATTTTAAATCAGCCGTTAAGAGCTTAATTAAAATATCATTCAGTTTAAAATACAGAGAAAAGCGACTTATTGAGTCGCTTTTCTTTTTTTTAAACACCTAAATCATTTATATTCAATATATTTAACCTTCACAACAACAACCCAAATCTTGTAATATGAAAATTAAATTACCAGTTTTAGCAACAATATTATTCACCTTTTTTAGTTGTGAAGAACTAGATAAGCTCACTGAATTTAATGTAAGTGACAATTTTGGAACAACACTCGAAATTTCAATCCCTGAAGACGCATCAACAACATGGTCTCAAGAAGTTTCTGTAGATTTAGCTTCCAACGAACAAGTTCAGCAAAATCTAGATTACGTTCAAAATGTAACAATAACCAACCTAAGTTTTGAAATTACAGATTATGTTGGTGCCGTCGATACTCAGTTAACAGAAGTCTCCATTAACATTGCAGGGACAAGTATAACCATTAACGAAGCTATTATTCTAAAAACAGCAGATGATAACAATCAAACCTTCCCTATTGGAACAAAAGAACAATGGGCTATAATTGCAGCATATTTAAAACAAGCAGAAAGCGTTACTGCAACATTAACTGGAATAGTTAGTGCAACTCCTGTAGAGTTCAATGTAGTAATCGATGTTAAGGCTACAATAACTATTGATGTTATCTAATTCAAAAAACTTTCACAAAAAATCGACCGCCAATGGCCCATTTTCTTTTTAACATATTAGCTTGTAAATCATTTTTAATTCCTATATTTGCCGCTCGAAAGATAGTCTTTCGTTTACATAACAATTATTTACAATAATATTAGCATGTATTTATCAAAAGAAGTAAAAGAAGAAATCTTCGCAAAACACGGTAAAGGAACAAACGATACTGGTTCTGCTGAAGGACAAATCGCGTTATTTACGCACAGAATTAATCACTTAACTGAACACTTAAAAAAGAATCGTAAAGATTTTAACACTGAGCGTTCATTAGTAAAATTAGTAGGTAAGCGTCGTGCTTTACTAGATTACTTAACTAAGAAAGATATCTTAAGATACCGTGCTATAGTTAAAGAACTAGGTTTAAGAAAATAATTCGAAAAGAGGCTTTTACAGCCTCTTTTTTGTTTATACACTACTCATGTGCAAGAGTCTAAACCGCACAAAATAAGAAGCTAATTACAGTTTTTCATTGGTCAAACACACAACAACTACACACAACAACACAACGACCATTGTTTAATTAGAATTAAAAAATTTATGATTCCAAAAACATTTAAAGAGGTTATAAACCTTGGTGATGGTAGAGAAATCTCTATCGAAACCGGAAAATTAGCAAAGCAAGCGCATGGTAGCGTTGTGGTACAATCTGGAAACTGTATGTTATTATGTACAGTTGTTTCTAACTATCAACAAGCTGATGTAGATTTCTTACCATTAACAGTAGACTACCGCGAAAAATTTGCTGCTGCTGGTCGTTACCCAGGTGGATTCTTCAAAAGAGAAGCTAGACCAAGTGACGGAGAGGTTTTAACCATGCGTTTAGTAGACCGTGTGTTACGCCCGTTATTCCCAAAAGATTACCACAGCGAAACGCAAATCATGATTCAGTTAATGTCTCATGACCCAGAAGTTATGCCAGATGCTTTAGCTGGATTAGCTGCTTCTGCTGCTATTCAATTAAGTGATATTCCTTTCGAAACTCCTATTTCTGAAGTTAGAGTTGGTCGCATTAACGGTGAGTTAATCATCAACCCTTCTTTAGCACAGTTAGAAGAAAGTGATATCGATATGGTTATTGGTGCTTCTTCAGACTCTGTTATGATGGTTGAAGGTGAGATGAAAGAGATCTCTGAAGAGGAAATGACTGAAGCGATCAAATTCGCTCACGAAGCTATTAAAGTACAATGTGAAGCTCAGCTTAAATTAGCAGAAGCTTTCGGTAAAAAAGAAACTCGTGAATACGAACCAGAACGCGCTGACGAAGATTTAGCTAAAAAGATTCACGACATGGCATACGATAAAGTGTATGCTGTTGCTAAAGCAGGATCTTCTAAACACGAAAGAGGTGCTGCATTCGCTGCTATTAAAGAAGAAGTTGTTGCTTCATTCTCTGAAGAAGAACAAGAAGAATACGGCGATTTAATTTCTAAATACTACAGCAAAGCTGAAAAAAATGCTGTTAGAGATTTAACATTAAATGAAGGTTTACGCTTAGACGGACGTAAAACTACAGATATCAGACCAATCTGGTGTGAGGTTGATTATTTACCATCTACGCATGGTTCTTCAATCTTTACACGTGGGGAAACTCAGGCATTAGCAACAGTTACTCTAGGGACTTCTAAAGAAGCTAACATGATTGACATGCCATCTCAGGAAGCTGAAGAGCGTTTCTATTTACATTACAACTTCCCTCCTTTCTCAACTGGTGAGGCTCGTCCAATTCGTGGAACGTCTCGTCGTGAAGTAGGACACGGTAACTTAGCACAACGTGCCTTAAAAGGTATGATTCCTGCTGATTGCCCATATACTGTTCGTGTAGTTTCTGAAATTTTAGAATCTAACGGTTCGTCTTCTATGGCGACAGTTTGTGCTGGTACTATGGCGCTTATGGATGCCGGTGTACAAATGGTAAAACCTGTTTCAGGTATTGCTATGGGATTAATCACCGATACTGAAACTGGTAAATACGCTGTATTATCAGATATCTTAGGAGATGAAGATCACTTAGGTGATATGGACTTTAAAGTAACTGGTACAGAGGACGGTATTACAGCTTGTCAAATGGATATTAAAGTAAAAGGATTATCTTATGAAATTCTTGTACAAGCTTTAAAACAAGCTCGTGATGGTCGTTTACATATTTTAGGAAAAATAACTGATACAATTTCTACACCTAACGAAAGTGTTAAGGCTCATGCTCCTAAAATGGTTACTACAACAATCCCTAACCAGTTTATTGGTGCTTTAATTGGACCTGGAGGAAAAGTAATTCAAGAGTTACAAAAAGAAACCAAAACAACTATCGTTATTAACGAAGATCCGGTTACTGAAGAAGGTATTGTTGAGATTTTAGGTACTGACCAAAATGGTATTGACAAAGTTTTAGCTAAAATTGATTCTTTAATGTTTAAACCTCAAGTTGGAGAAGTTTACGAAGTAAAAGTTGTAAAAATGTTAGATTTCGGAGCGGTTGTAGAATATACAAAAGCACCAGGAAACGAAGTATTATTACACGTAAGCGAATTAGCTTGGGAACGTACTGAAAATGTTTCTGACGTTGTAAATATGGGTGATGTATTTGAAGTGAAATACTTTGGTACAGATCCAAAAACACGTAAAGAAAAAGTTTCTCGTAAAGCGATTTTACCAAAACCTGAAGGTTATGTAGCGCGTCCACCAAGAGACAATAACAACAAAGGGGGAAGCAGAGACAATAGAGATAACAGAAATCGCGATAACCGTCGTGATGACAGAAAACCAAGAAATGATAGAAAAGAAGAATAATTTTTTATCTACTCTATAAAACTAAAATCCCGCAAAGTATTTTGTGGGATTTTTTTATTCATTCCTTTTAAAATTTAAACTAATTCTCAAAAAGTAGAGTATAAGATTTGCTCGTAGATTTAACACCACAAACACTTACATCATCATCTGTCTCGTATGCTACAGCACTAACGCTAACCTGTAAAATAAAGTTTCCTGTTTCCAATGTTACTCCTTCAAAAACCAAGAATCTGCCATCTTCTTTGACTTCTATTCCATCGGGCAGACGACCTTTAACATTAAATCTATACTGGTATGCATCATCATCAGGTTCATTATTTACAGAAGCCTTAAGTTCATCATAATAATATACCTCTGCATGTCCTCGCTTTAATTCTTTATCCGGCAGCTCGGCATGTTTTTTTATAATACAATCTGAAAAATCAAGATTTTCGCAAGTCATCAACAAGCAGCCTAAAAGAAAAAATTGCCATTTAAAAACGGACTTAGGGAGATTTAATTTATTAGGATTTTTCATAATTCCTTCAAAAAATTAAAAAACAAAACTTAATGATAATTTCACCAGATAGTTTTCGGGCTTAGTTGCATCATAACTCCTGAATCTCAGCATCCCTAAGTTACAAATTCCTTTTAATTTCACACCTCTCCTAATCTCTTTATTTAGTCCCAAATTTAAACCCAGATCAAAGAAATTATAAAACTGGTTAAAATTGGTGATACCTTCAACATATTTAAATGAATCTTCAAATAGTCCTCCAAATTGGGGCTCAGCACAAAACTTAAAGTTGTTATGAATTATGATTTCAGGATTGAAGTTGACTTGTTGTGCGAAAAGATGATTTAACCGGATTTCAGGAAACACCACCTGTTCCTTTTGCGCATAACAATGAACAGTCAGTGTCAAAATCAATATGAGCTGCTTCAATGTTTTCATGACTATTATGGTTTTACATTATATCTTTAATTGCTTTGTAAAACTAACAACTTGCAACCTATTCAATATCCAGAATTTTACAACATAGAAAAACTTAGACACTTTTTATTCGTTACTAATTCGAAAGAATTTCTATGTCGTACTCTCGACTCGTACTATAATCTATACAGATTAAACTTTCTGGATAACGCCGATCGATATCTAAATACACCTTAAACTTAAATCTTCCTGTTTGTGTTGGAATACCTTGAAACGAAACCGTTCTAAAATCATAAACAATTTCTATTCCGGATGGTATGCGACCTTCTACCGTAAAATAATAATCATAATAATCGTCGTGTGGTTCATTATCGACAGATGCTATAATTTTATCATCATAATACTGGTCGATATAACCTTTTTTAAACTGATGACTTGGAAGACTTGCTTTTACATTCCCAATACATTCTAAATTGAAATCTTCATCAACTCGACAACTAATAAATATTGCATTTAAACTAAACAGCAATATATACAGGAGTTGTCTAAATCGGTACGCCTTAATTATACAGGATACTTTCATAATTCTGAATTTAGATTTCGATAAAGCAAATTTCGAATTTATATTAAATTGAATATCCTAAAATGTTGTATTTAGATAATTTAGGACATTTTTCTTTTCATATTTTCATTAGTGATGAACCAAACAACTGCTTCCTTCAGTCCTTTTTCAATTGGAGAAAATGTAAGACCTAGTTCTTTTTTTGCCTTAACATTGGAATAAAAACTGCTTGCACAAAGGATTTTCATGTTATTAGAAGAAAAAGGAATTTTAAATTGAAGTCGTCTTAAAAGATCACCAATAAATCCCATAAAAAGCAGACCCACTTTTGGAATTTCAACCAATACTGCCTTAGTTAATTGTTTCTCATTTAAAAGCTTAAAAAAATTTTTAAAGCTTAAATTTTCATTTGATAAAATATAGGCTTCACCATTTTTCCCGTTCGTTATTGCTTTTACAATACCTTTTGCCACATCTTGTGCACAAATAAAACTCTTACCTCCCGGTGGATGAAAAACAAACCGTTTATTTAAACCCAGCAACACCAATTTACCCGAAGTTGGTTTAGTATCGTAAGCCCCAATTATAAAAGAAGGATTAAGAACAACTACTTCAATATCGTTTGCTTTAGATAAAACAAACTCCTGAGCTTCTAACTTACTTTTTGAATACAATGATTTTGAGAATGGTTTCTTTATAGCTTTTAACTCATTTCCTAAATCGTCTAAGGTTCCATACCCAAACACATTTGCAGTACTGATGTAAATAATTCTTTTAATCTTATGTATTATTGCAAATTGAACAATCGTTTTGGTTCCCTGTATATTAACATCCTGAAATTCTCCATAATTTAAAATTTCAGGATTGGTTAATGAAGCTGCATGCACTACATAATCACAACCTTTTATAACCCGCTCCATGGTCTTCTCATTTAAAAGATCTCCTTTTATCAATCTTAAATTTTTATGTTCACCCCCTTTAAACCTACTCTTAGATCTTACCAAACCAACCACCTGATATCCGTGAGTCAATAATTCAAGAACTGCATTCGTTCCTAATAATCCGCTTGCTCCTGTTACTAAAACTGTAATTCCATTAGACATTACTAAATAATTTTCAGGTTAAAATGCACGACATGTCTTCCTTAAAAAAGTTCTTAATAAAAACATTCATAATAATCTAAGTCGAGACCGGTAATTTATTTATCTCTCTTTCTGCCAGTTTATCTTTAATAATTTCAGGCAATAACTTATCTAAAACCATAAGACATTTATTTATAAACCCTGGCACCACCATTGCTTTTCCTTTAAGCAATGCCTCTACAGCAATTGTTGCCGCATCTTCAGGGTTTAATACAGACTGTCTTGTAACCCACCCCATCAATCTGTTTTGGTAACACAACCTTGTGGTGGTATTTAATCCCCCCGGACAGATGATTGTCACCGACACATTATCTGGCTTTAATTCTTTGGCTAAACTCCTTGAAAAAGATGTTAAGTATGCCTTGGTTCCTCCATAAACCTGTTTCTTTGGCAAGGCAAAAAAACTTGCCATACTACTTATATTTAATATACCAGACGGAGCATTTCTTTTAAGGTTGGCTAAAAGTAATTTAATCAACAAAGTCGGCGTCATAACATTAACATCGATTTGCTTTAAAATGTAATTTTCATCTAACCCGGAAAATAAGCCACGACTTAATACGCCTGCATTATTCACTAAATATTTAACTGGCAGATTATGTGTTTCAATATAGCGAGCAACAGCATAACAACTTTCGGTAAAGCTGAGATCGAATTCTAAACAATGTACACGAACCTGAAGATGTTGTTCTATAAAATTTGACACTTTTTTCAATCCGGAATTTGGTAATGCTACCAATATTAAATTCATTTCTCTTTTTGCAAATTCCAAGGCCATAGCCTTACCAAACCCTTGACTTGCTCCTGTTATTAACGAGTATGTTTTCATGATTCAACTTTTAGACTATTTATGGTTTCAATCAATCCTTTTTCTAAGGATGTCGTTCTATATTTCAATTCCCTTTTGGCTTTATCAGATAATGAATTCCTACATACAAACAAAGCCTCTAAAACTTGAGGAGACAAACCAGACTTCCCGATGATGTTCCCTAAAAAACTACTAACAGCCAAACAGGTCTTAACCAGTCCATAATTAAACTTTACTATTTTAGTCTGACTTTTAGTGAGTGTTTTTATCTTTTCAAATAATCTACTATAACTTATATTATCGCCGCCTACTATATACTTCTCATTAGCTAAATTACGCTTCATTGCTTCTATATGTGCTTTTACAACATCTTTGATGTAGACATAATTTGACGTCACCTCTATTCTATTAGGCACAAACAAAACATTCTTTTTTGCTATGAGCTCTATTAAACGGTTAACTCCATTAGAAAACGTTTTAACTCCAGGTCCGTACACCTTGGAGACATTTAAAATAACATAAGGCAAACCTTGCTTTGCATATGCAGCGACCCTTTCCTCTGCCATACTTTTAGTAAGCTCATAATCATTAGCATAAGATGACAATCGAGGTTGTTCTTCTGTAATAGGTATATCTTTATACGATGGCCCATAAACCGACAAACTACTTGTAAACACGAACTTTTTAATACCATGTTGTAATGAAACTTCAAGTAAATTCTCTGTTCCAATAACGTTAGCCCGGTAAAAATTTTGGATGCTTTTACATTTTAAATTGGTATATGCCGCTGTATGAAACACATAATCACAATCTTTAATAGCTCTTTTTAATGAAGTCTTATTACAAATATCACCCTCAAATAAAACTATTTTTTCGTGTAATGGAACTTTTGGCGAATGAATATCTCTACACAATGCGTGTACCGTAATGTGTTCTTTAGCCAAGGTCAATGCCAATTGATGACCTATATAACCTGTTGAACCTGTAACTAATACTTTCATGACAATAATTTATTTTTTAAGGTTAAACGATAGAAAACAGAAATTTCATAAACTGCTGATAGCACTAAATGCAGTACAAATGCATACCATACACTATTAGTATAATAGCTAAACAAACACAAAACAATCCCAAATGGAATGGCGCCTAGCATTTCACGTTTTGAATCAAACACATGGATAAGCACATAAAAAAAAGTAACATACCCAATAGATAAGGTTAAGCCATACGATTCTAAAAAGTAAAAAAACATAATACCTCTAAAAAAGAATTCGTAACATAGTAAGAATATAAACCGAACTGTGAAGTAACCTATAGATTCAGAAAGACGGTATAAACAAGTTTCGTTAGCACTTATAACCTCATCGTTATTCTTAACACCTAAACAGCTAACATAAACACATAAAAACGTCAAAAACAAAAAAAGTATTAATGTCGGCGTATTTAACTCTTGTATGCTAAGGATCAAAAACCTTGAATCTGGGATTAGCACAAAAGGCAAAACACCAAAAAATATAATTCCTAAGACGTGTTTTAAATTCAGTAAACGTAAGCCACTTACAACTTGTAAAGAAACTACAAGATTATTCAAATGAAGCTTTTTAAAAACCCAACTAATTAAAAAATATGCTGAGAAGCTTATTACTAAAATCCATATAACAACTTCAGTTTTCATGATGAAACAGGTATTAAAGTAACATTAAACAGTTTGCTTACAGCATCTATTTTAACGCATTCTCCATTCCTGTAATGAAATACATTGTATTTCCCCTTTTCAAAATCTACTCGATAACACCCTTCATTTAGAGGTGTTATAACTATTTCCTGTTTCAGGTTGTCACAATAGACTTTGCGAATTGTTTTGGGCTCTTCAAAATATAGAGTTACTAAATTCTGTGTTAATTCATCCAGTTCCAGTAATTTCTTTTTATTTTCATAAAGCAAGGCATACCTGCCAGATTCACGCAACAACTTATGATTAGCCTTTACCTTACCATTAACTTTTCGGTATACCGAAGAATATACCAAAATGTCATTTTTGTAAATAGATTTCTCATCACATAAAACACTTACATTTACCAGAAAATTGACTTCAACGTTACTTTTCAAAATATAAGTTGTAACATTACTTGTTACTTGCTTTTCTATTTTAATAAAACCAATAGTCGTATTTTTTTTAACGATTTTATAAGTAATAGTTTCACCGGTATTTATCGTATTATACGCAAAAGATGTGCTTATAATAAAAAAGAATAGAATCGACTTTATTTTAAGTACCATTTCCCTAAACTTACTAAGGTCTAATGAAGTATCTGTGCCATACTTCATTCTTCTTATCAGATATAAAATTAATGCTGGTATCATAACTCATAATTTTTAGATTATTTTTTCTAATGGTAAAATTATGACCAAGCTTGAAATTAGCTATCCGATAAATTCTATACTGCAGATAATAGGATGTCCAACGATAATTCAGGACACGATAAACTTAGAATTGATTTCTGTAAATGGTTGGTGTTACTGAAGTGAATTTTTTAAACGCCGAATAAAATGTAGATTTTGAATTAAAACCACATTCCAGACCAATAGCCACGATAGTATATTCGCTAAATTCATCGTTAGACAAAAACTTTTTGGCCTGTTTTACACGTAACGAATTGATAAAATCTGAAAAATTGTAGTCGCTGTAGGAATTGATTAGTTTTGAAAAATAGCTTTTGCTCATCCCTAAATCTGACGCCACCGCTTCCATACTTAGGAGTGGATCGAGATATAGCTTTCTTTTTACTATATGAGCCTTTATTTTAGCAAAATCGGCTTGATGTTTTTCATTGAAAAAATCATCGCCTTCTTCGTTACCATTTTGGCTAACTGATTTTGTTAAAATATCATCATTCGCAATTTTTGATCTTAATGAAATACGATCACTCACTATGGTATATTTATAAAATCCTTGATACCCCAACCAATACAGCAAAACCGAGGTACAAAAATTTAAAGGTAAGTAGGCTGTTCTTTCCCCTGTTGCAATATGAAACAGTAAAGCCAAACCCCATAATCCTATATTCAAAACACCTAAACGGACAAACCACTTTATCCAGTTTAAATCATCATAAGAAACAATGTAATCTAACAGATAATGCTTTTTAAAAATGATTAAACAAGCATTGAGAAACATGAAAAGTGAATATCCTAAGTTTATTATATTTTCAATAAAAAACCATTTGGTAATTAAAGGGGAATCTTCTTCCATGTAAGGATCAAAATCGAATACTATTATTCCTAATCTTATAACGATCTCTGCAACAAAAAGAATTATAGTTGGTTTTATATATTTATAGACTTTATCTTCAATCCTAAAATAATGAACGGTAAATGCATAAAACATAGGAACAATAAAAATATGCCAGGGTACCTCTAAATTATTAAGAACAAATCTAATCGCTGAATGCTCCTCAATTAGTCCCCAAGTTATTAAACTACCTAAATAATCCTTATACCTCAACCATGCCTGTAAATTATTTAATGAAATAGCTAAGACAATTAAATTTAAATATAAAACTGTTGGATTGAATTTCCTTTTCACACCAAAAGTTACAAGGTTAAATCCAAAACCTTGCAGCACTCCTGCAATGAGTAGAAAGTTTATAACGGAAACTAAACTCATACCTACTTCTTAACTTTAACAAATTAATTATCTTATCTTCAATATTTTAAATCCTTTAATCTAAAATACTAAAAATTAAGCAAACCATTTGAAAGAAAAACAGCATTATCCTCAACTGTAAAATTAATTGACAGCATGCTTTGAGACATTTTTAACTTCTTTTTTTAAGACATGTTTCTTGTAGGTTTCGCGAATAACTACATAATGAACATATAAGTCTATGGCATTTTGAATAAAGTTTACGAAGCCTTTTTTCTGAAGATGTAATTGTGTTTTCATAATCTAAATTTTTACATGAATAGTTCTCTAAAGGCTACTAATTGATTTTTTGTTTTGCTAGGGAAGTGCAACTAGCCTCTGCTACGAAGCTATTGCCCAATAAAGGTATTTAATCTATAAAAAAAAGACTTTCAGTATTTGGTCAAAACCATGTATTATTTGTGCAAACTCTTGAAGTTATTTGAGTTTTATCAAATTCAACTTTTCCCCAGATCACTTGGAGAAAACCCAAATTCTTCCTTAAATGCCCGACTAAACCAAGAAGGATCATTAAACCCAACAGCATACGCTATTTCTGAAATGGTTTTATCGGTAGTCTGGATTAACATTTTGGACTTCTGTAAACGAACACTGCGTATAAATATGGCTGTAGATTTATCGGTTACCGCCTTTAATTTCCTGTATAATTGCGATTCACTCATATGTAGAATCTGAGCCAATTGAGCTGAATTAAAATGACTATCGTCTATATTTTCATGAATAACAGAAATAATTTTATTTACAAATTTCAATTCGGTTTTAGGCTCGGTTTCTCTTGATATTAATTCAGTGTAACTGCCACGAAATTTATCAATCATGCGTTTGCGCAGTTCAACCAAACGATTTAACCTTACAAGCAATTCCTTCTTATTAAATGGTTTAATTAAATAGGCATCTGCCCCACAGGCTAACCCCTCTAACCGATCTTCTTCTAAGGACTTTGCTGTTAGTAAAATTATCGGAATATGATCAGTTATTGCATTACTTTTCAATTCCCTACAAACTTCAAACCCGTTTTTTATGGGCATCATGACATCACATATAATAACATCGGGCACTAATTTATACGCCATATCTAACCCGTCTTTTCCGTTAGGCGCATGATGTATTAGATAATCTTTAGTTAAACACATTTTTAAATAATACACTATGTCTTTATTGTCTTCAATGATTAAAGCTATAGGCTGGTCAATGTCCTGTTGACTCTCAATTTCATAACTAACAACGTTTTGCTTTATATTTTGAATTCCATTTTCGTACGTTTCAATATTACTATGAACAATCTGAGCTTCATTTTTAACCGGTAATAAAATTGAAAACGTGCTACCTTTACTCACCTCACTAGATACCTGTATCTCGCCTTCCATCAGCAGCACCAATTCCTTCACCAAAGCCAAACCTATCCCAGTGCCTTGATAATGTCTGGAGATCGAGGAATCTACTTGATAAAATTTTTCAAATACTAACGTCATTTCTTCCTTTGATAGTCCAATACCCGTATCAATAACCTGCATTTCAAAATAGCACCCTAAAGTACTTTTTAAAGTACTCAGTTGCATGGTTACCGACCCATTAGCCGATGTGAATTTTATAGCATTCATCAATAAATTAGTCACTATAATGGCTAATTTATCCTTATCAAAATCCATCAAAAAATGTTCTTCTCTGGAATGAAACTCATAACGAATCTGTTCGTCTTTTGCCAAGGACTCAAAACTCTCAAACAAATATTTCAGATATGATACGATATCAGATTGCTCCAGATCAAGTTCCATTTGAGCACTTTCGAGCTTGGTTAAATCGAGCATATCATTAACCAGTTTCAAAAGACTTCCTGCATTACGTTGTATAACTTCCAAAGGTTTATACAACGCTTTTAATTCCTGCTTATTTGTCTCTGATTTTAACTCATCAATTAACCCCAAAATCACGGTCAGTGGGGTTCTAAACTCATGGGTTATATTAGTATAAAGTGAATTTTTAAGGCTATCGATCTCCTGAAGTCTTTTGCTTTCTGAAAGTGCTAGTTTTCGTGATACCGTAAAATTATAAAACCAGTAACCCGACAGAACAAAAATTAAAAAGTAAATAAAATAGGCCGTTTTAGTTGACCACCAAGGTGCTTTAATAATTAAATGCATTTCTAAAGGCTTTGAGGCCCACTCCTGTCCTCGAGAAAACCCATTAACCTGTAAAGTATAATCTCCAGATGACAGATTTAAAAACTGAATTTCATTATTTGTTAAAAAGTTCCAGGCTTTATCTTGAGGTAAAAGCTTGTATGCATATTGAATATTTTTATCGAATCGGAAATCTATTGAAGAAAACGACAAATAAAATGGAAACTGGTCATAATTGAATGTTAATTGACTGGACTTTTCTAAGGCTTTAGTAAAAATAGTGTTTGATGCTTCAGTGGCTTCAATAGTTTTATCTTTCACCCTTAAATTTGAAAAATATAATTTCTGGGGTGCATCTAACGTGTCAAAATCTTCGGGGTTAAAATAACTAAGCCCATCGATACCTCCCAAATAAATATTTCCTGAAACATCTCTAAATCTTGCATGAGAATCAAACTCTTTCCCTTGAATATTGTCGGCCTCATAATAATGAGAAAAACGGTAATTTTTTGTATTGAATTTAACAATCCCGTTATTGGTACCCAACCATAAATTACCTTCCAAATCGTCTTGAATACTATAAATTAAATCATTTGGAAATTGTTTTTGTTTTCTCCAAGATTGAAAAGTATTATCGGCTTTCAACAAGCTAAGTCCATTGCGCGTGCCTAACCAAACCCGATTGTAATTATCGAAGACTATATCATTTATTGCATTATGAGCTAATGTATTTTCTAAAGAGTCATTTCGTTTATAATTTAAAAAAATAGGGGCACTATACGGCTCTTTTTGAAAGGACAATTGACTCAATCCATTTTGAGTTCCTATCCAAATTCGGTTTTGTTTATCAACACGAATACATTGCGTGGCATTACTTACCAATGAATTTTCGTCATCGCTATCGTTATAATAACGAATCACATTAAAAGTACCATCCTGCTCGTATTCCAATCTAAAAATTCCTTGTTCATAAGTAGCCCCCCAAAGATTATTTTTGTCATCTAAGGCTAAATCCATCACAAAATTCATATTTATAGAATTAGAATTTCCTGCATCATAATAAAAGTTTTTAAATACAGGCTGGTCTGGATTAAAGGTTTTTAAATTAATCATACTCAACCCTCGAGTGGTACCAAACCACATTCTCTGATTCCTTATATCGTGAACTATAGCTCTAACAACCGAACCAGCTATAGAATTTGCTGTATTTTTATTATCGATATAATGGTAAACCTTTTCAGGAGTTATTAAGTTTAAACCACCATCAGATGTTCCTATCCATAAATTATCGTAATCCTTATAAACAGAAAAAATAACGTCGTCATTTAACACCTGCCTCCCCTTTTTACTTTTAGATATATTCTTAAAATAGGGCTCTTGAAAATCTAAAATATTAAGTCCGCTAGCTGTTCCTACTAATATTTTTTTATCCGATAATCTATGTAGAGATTGAACAGTATTATTGGTTAACCCTTTATCGGACTCTTCTAAATATTCAATTTTATGAAGTACCTGGTTGTTCAACGAATTAAATAAATACAACCCTCTTCCCGTAGCCACCCATATTTGATTTTTGCCCTCCTCCAAAAAATCAACAACATGCATAGTTTTAAAGGCGCCTGAAGTCTCTAATTCAACATTTTTAAAAGTTTCTTTATCTATGTCATATATATAAAAACCCTCATAACTTCCTATAAAGAGCTGATTTCCTACCCTGTAAAACGCCTGTATATTCCCCTCTAATGACATATTAACTTCAGGATTTTGATTGAGATGTTTAAACCCTTTCACTTGTCCATTTACATCCCCTATCCAAATCCAACCATAATCATCTTTATAAAAACAAGTAACCTCATTCGCATCGTAAACCTGTTCAGCAACATACCCATCTACCCCTCTATTAAACGGGTTTACATTATAAATCCCATGATTTCTGGTGGCCACTAAAATATTCCCCCCTGCTTCCGGACTTATATCTGTTATTATTTCTTTAGAAAGCGTTCCATGCAAATCAATTCTGTCAAACCTATCATTCAAAGTACTATAAACACATAACCCGTTTCCCTTGGTACCAACCCATAATAACCCTTTGAAGTCTAATGCCATTCCAGAAATATAATTTCCGGAAAGGCTTAAACTATCGGCAACACGATTTCTATACTCTTTAAAAATAGTTCCGTCAAAACGATTTAACCCATCGGCAGTACCTACCCAAACAAATCCCTGTTTATCAACAGCCAAATCGTTAACAGAAACCTGAGACATCCCATCATTTAGACTAAAGTGTTTAATTCTATATGTCTTGGTTTGCGCAGCTAAAAATATTCTGGAAAACATCATGAGACATAACCATAAACAGATATATTTTTTATCTCTTTTCAATAACAATATCTCCGATAATTTTGTCATAATCTAAACCTAAAACATTCTCATTAAGAACATCTTATAATATTAAATTTAACAAAAAATAAAATACCCATTGTCTACAATTTAGAAGATATTTATTCTTGATGCTCTTTTAAAAATTCGTTAAACCTCTTACATTATTTTAATTTAACTCTCATATTCACTATCTTACGCATTATGATTTACGAAGACAAAGCAAAATATTCAGACATTCTAAAAAATTCCATTAATTATTTAGAAAACCATGGTTTTGAAAATATCAAAGCAGACATTGACGGTTACGAAACCCCAAAATCCTATACAAAATCTGGCAGCAACATCTCCATCACTCCAGATGTAGTTGCAATAAAAGAGGGGCGTAAATATTATTTTGATATTAGCTTAAAATCTGAAAAACCCAATCTGTTAAAATCAAAATGGATTTTTCTAAATACTCTAAGTGCCATGAAATCTTCAAGGTTTAGACTAATTACTACGCGTGGGCATTATGCATTTACTCAGGAAATGTTAAATTCTATCAACCTAAATAATGAAAATTTAATTAAACTTTAAAACTCCTGAAACCGTTTAAAACCTGTGACTTCAGCCAAAATCCTGTGTCTTAAAAAGAGGACAAAAAAAAGAATTTAATAATTTTTGTAACATTTTTTTGCCTTATTACGTATAACTATATACAAAAGTAATATTCATATAATTATTTACAGGAGCACTTTTTAAATGAGACAACTTAAAATTACGAAGCAGGTTACCAATAGAGAAACAGCTTCGCTAGATAAGTATTTACAAGAAATTGGTAAAGTTGACTTAATTACAGCCGACGAAGAAGTAGAATTAGCACAACGTATTAAAGCTGGAGATCAGGTAGCTTTAGAGAAATTAACAAAAGCTAATTTACGTTTCGTTGTATCGGTAGCTAAACAATACCAAAACCAAGGTTTAACCCTTCCCGATTTAATTAACGAAGGTAACCTGGGGTTAATTAAAGCCGCTCAGCGTTTCGATGAAACTCGTGGTTTTAAATTCATCTCGTATGCTGTTTGGTGGATTCGTCAATCTATCTTACAAGCATTAGCAGAGCAGTCACGTATTGTACGTTTGCCTTTAAACAAAATTGGTTCTATTAACAAAATTAATAAAACCTTCGCTTTCTTAGAGCAAAGCCATGAACGTCCGCCAAGTGCCGAAGAAATTGCAAAAGAGTTAGACATGACTATTAACGATGTTAAAGAGTCTATGAAAAACTCAGGACGTCACGTAAGTATGGATGCACCATTAGTTGAAGGTGAAGATTCTAACTTATACGACGTATTAAACAGTGGTGAGTCGCCAAACCCAGATAGAGAATTATTACACGAATCGCTTCGTACCGAGATTGAACGTGCTCTGGAAACTTTAACGCCTCGTGAAGCCGACGTAATTCGTCTGTATTTTGGTTTAGGAAATCAACACCCAATGACGCTTGAAGAAATTGGAGAAACCTTCGATTTAACTCGTGAGCGTGTTAGACAAATTAAAGAAAAAGCTATTCGTAGATTAAAACATACGTCTAGAAGTAAAATATTAAAAACATATTTAGGTTAGTAAACTTTTTACGACTAAATAAACGTAACAACAGTTACACATAACTGTTCGTTTTTTGATTGATGAAAGAACCCCCGGCTGATTACCGGGGGTTTATTTTTATATATTATTTAACCTATTTAGTTACAAGCTTTTCTATATTTGCAAAAAATTTACAAAAACACAACACAACATGAATTCTAAATTAATTGCCCCATCGTTATTAGCTGCAGATTTTGCTAACCTTCAACGCGATATTGAAATGGTTAATCAAAGTGATGCCGATTGGTTTCATATAGATATCATGGATGGTGTTTTTGTTCCTAACATTTCTTTTGGTATGCCTGTTTTAGAAGCTATTGGCAGACATGCTAAAAAAACTCTGGATGTACACTTAATGATTGTAGATCCTGACCGATACATTAAAACTTTTGCAGACTTAGGCAGCGATGTATTAACAGTACATTATGAAGCCTGTACTCACTTACACCGTACACTTCAAGCTATTAAAGCCGAAGGTATGAAAGCCGGAGTTTCCTTAAACCCACACACTAATGTGAATCTTTTAGAAGATACTATCAACGATATTGACTTAGTGCTTATTATGAGTGTTAACCCAGGTTTTGGAGGTCAAAGCTTTATTGAAAACACTTACGAAAAAGTAAAACAGCTTAAAGCATTAATTGAACGTAAAGGTGCCTCGACCATCATTGAAATTGACGGTGGTGTAACTAATAAAAATGCCAAAGCATTAGTTGATGCCGGTGCCGATGTTTTAGTTGCCGGTAGCTACGTATTCAAAAGTGAAACACCAATTGAAACGATAAAAGATTTAAGAGAAATCGCTAACTCTTAATATTTTTTCACAAAGTACTTCAACAAATCTCTTGTTGTAACAATACCAATTAACATGCCTTCCTCAACAACGGGAAGTGCATGAAATGAACTATTTGCCAAAATAGTAGCTGCTTCTTTAATAGTTGTATCTGCTGTAATGGTAATGACATTTTTTGTCATCACTTGCTCAATGGTATAGCTGTTATAAACAACCGTATTGATATCGTGTTCATCAGCGGTAGCTTCAGCTAAACTTATCTTTTGAAGATCGGTAAAACTTAGCATACCAATTACAACATCTGCTCCCACTACAGGAATATGCTTAATACGGTATTTATTAAAAAGCATTTCGGCACGTTCTAAATCGTCCGTTCTATTCAGAGCTATGACATTTTTCGTCATAATATCTGCCACAGGTATTAAAGCGTTCATAGTCTATTAGTTTTTTGGTTATATATTATTAGTGGTTGGTTTTAAGCTTGGGTATTACAATCAAAAATGATTCAGCAAATACTTTATCAAATCTGTTGTGGTTACAATACCTACCAGTCTATTACTATCTACAACCGGCAAGGCATGAAACTCGTGTTCGGCAAATATTTCTGCCACTTCTTTTATAGTACTTGTTGAAGTGACCGTCAAAACGTTTTTAGTCATAACTTGTTTAACTTTAAACATTTTGTACACCAAAACATCCGCATCATCCTGTTGGTCTTCTGTTAAATCTGCAAAACTTAATCTCAGCAAATCATTATAACTTAACATACCTCTTAGATAAAACCCAGAAACTATGGGTATATGTCTTATATGATGAGTTTTAAAAAGGTGCTCGGCAGTATCTAAATTATCATTCTCTTTTAATGTAATAACAGGCGTTGTCATTATCATCGAAACTGGTGTAGTACGTATCATCTTCTTTACTGTTTTACACCATAAAATTAGCAAAGACCCTGTTAAAGTTTCATGATAAAAATCATGTTATAATTCTAATATCCTACTATATTGAAGTTAAGCATCTGTTTAACCTTCACATAGATTTCAGGAAATTCTAACTGGAAAGTATTAGGGGTTTCTATGAAGTTTTCAATGACTACTGCTAAAAATTCAAACTGATTGGTGAAAGCATATTTTCTGAAGTAACCCGAGGTCATTAAACGAGCTCGAAGGGCTTCATCATTAACCAGTAAATCTGATAATTCTTTAAACGTATCACTAAAGATTGTAGAGCTCACATCGCGCTCTTTTATGCTATTAATATGTATGGCATGGGTTAGCTCATGGATTCCCAGGTTTAAATTATCGTCTGCTGTTTTATACCCTTCTTTAAAATCTTCCCAAGACACTACTAAAGCTTCCAATTTAGGATTAAACTCCCCTTTGTGATAGGCATCATTGGTTTTTGAATAGAACTTTGTCGGATAAACAACAATTTTAGAAATCAGACCGATATAAAAATCTCTAAAACCGAAAGTAAGCATCACTGCTGTGGCTGAAATTAAAACCTTTATTTCATCGTTTATTTCAACACCTGATCTACCTATAAATTCTTTATCCTCGATAAAGCGAAATACACGGTGTTCAAAATAACGTTTAGATTTGTTTGGTAGTTTATTATAAAAAGTAAATTGTTTCTCAAGAATTAAACGTTGACTTTTATCCAGACGTTTTAAATAAAGATATACATGATTATACATGGGTTTTCTGTACTTCATCACATAAGCCATCTCCACCATTTTAAAGATATAATTAAAAATAATCCCTAAAAGGAAAACAACTAAAATACCAAGTAGTATCGTACTACTCATATCCACATCCCTTGATAGTACCAGATTCAACATAAAATAACTTAATGTATTTGGGGTTACATTGGCTAACTTAATCAAAAAAACGGCTTGTCGTTATGCAAACTCTTAAAAACCTATAATTAACTAGAAAAAAGCCTTACCGCGAACGGTAAGGCAAAAAAAAAATTGCTATTTGCTATATAACTCTTCCTCTCAATAACAAATAGATTATACTGCGTAACTAATTATAAAAGCCCTTTCCCATATAGATAAAGATTAGTTCAACAATTGATTTAAAAGCGTTAAGTAGAAAGCCTGAAAAGACTTTCTACTTATAAATTTGTTAATTAATTTCTACTACCTTTTTAGGAATCTCTTTAACAGGTTCTTTTTTTAAAAGGTTTAATTTTAAAATGCCGTTTTTGTAAGTCGCTTCAATCTCTTTACTAACATCTACAGTTTCTGGAAGTCTTAAAGAGCGTTTAAAAGAATTATAACTAAACTCTTGACGGGTATAGTTATCTTCTTTCTCCTCTTTCTCCATTTTTTTCTCACCACTTACATACAAGACATTGTCTTCAATAGTCACTTCAAAATCTTTTTTATTGAATCCTGGGGCAGCAAATTCAATTTCAAAATCGGTATGATGTTCTTTCACGTTCATTGCGGGCATCAATCCTTCTTCTGCAAAAAAATCTGAATTAAAAAAGTCATCAGAGCCTAAAAAACTCTTTAAGTCAAGATTATTCCAAGGAAATAATCTGTTTCGGTTGTTAAACTTTGTTAGTGACATGACAATTAATTTTTGATTATTAATTTACTGCTCTAATGTAGCATTTAAGAACTCTTTATAATATGATAAATATCAGTTAATGAGCGTTTATCCGAATAAATTTAAAAGAAATTGAAGTTGTAAATTAACCTTTATGATGTTTGTCAGTAATGGATTAAATGATAATCGTTAACTTTAAAAATCTATAATATTAAATATCAATTTTAGGATGAGTGTGCATATTGAAGCCGAAAAAGGAGCTATTGCTGAAACTGTTTTATTACCTGGAGATCCATTACGTGCACAATGGATTGCCAATACTTTTTTAGAAAATGTGGTTTGTTATAATAAGGTTAGAGGCATGTTTGGCTTTACAGGATATTATAAAGGCAAGCGTATTTCTGTTCAGGCTTCAGGTATGGGAGTACCTTCAGCCTTAATTTACTATCATGAGCTAATTAACGTTTATGGGGTTAAAAACCTGATTCGCGTCGGTACCGCCGGATCTTATCAAAAACATGTAAAGCTAAAAGATATTGTTATTGCGATGGCAGCTTCGTCCACCTCAGCCATTAACGCCTCAAAATTTGGTCATTATACGTATGCGCCAACGGCAAGCTATAATCTATTTGAAAAAGCTGTTGATTATGCTAAAGCGAATCAAATTCCTTTCCATGCCGGAAATGTATTAACTGCCGATGTGTTTTATGATGACAATCCGGAGTTTTATAAAACCTGGGCAGACTATGGTGTTCTTTGTGTTGAAATGGAAACCGCTGGTCTTTATAGTATCGCTTCAAAAAGCAATGTCAATGCTTTAACTATTTTAACCATTTCAGACTCTTTAGTCTCCAAAGAAACAACTAGTGCGAAAGAACGAGAAAGCACCTTTGATAAAATGATTGAGATAGCTTTGAATATTGGTTAAAACAAAAACACTATGTAACTTTTTTAAATTACATAGCGTTTTTATAATGTGAATCCTTTTAAAAGGATTACATTTCCCAAAGCCTTAAGCTTTGAAAATAAAAACACCTCACTTACAAATTCAAGCAAGCTTGATTTGACGTAGGGTGTTTTTATTTATTCGTGACCGCGAAGGGATTCGAACCCCCAACCCTCAGAGCCGAAATCTGATATTCTATCCAGTTGAACTACGCAGCCAGTATCTCTTTTTAAGAGACGATATTATTATGCTAATTTTTGTCTAACAATAGTCGATATGGTTTTTCCATCGGCTTTTCCTGCCAATTCCTGAGATACAACCCCCATTACTTTACCCATATCTTTCATACCTTCAGCGCCAGTTTCAGCAATAACTTTCAGTACTATTTTCTCGATTTCTTCTTCCGATAAAGCTTCCGGTAAAAACTGACTGATAACTTCAGCTTCTGCTAACTCAGGAGCTGCTAAATCCTCACGTCCTTGCTCTAAATAAATAGTAGCGCTGTCTTTACGTTGCTTAACTAATTTCTGAAGCATTTTAAGCTCTTGCTCTTCGGTTAAACCCTCTTGAGCGCCCGCTTCGGTTTGCGCTAATAAAATAGCTGATTTTACTGCTCTTAAAGCCGTTAAAGCTGTTTGGTCTTTAGCTTTCATGGCTTCCTTTAACGCCGTCATGATATCTTGTTGTAAACTCATTGGTATATTTTATTTGATTGCGAATATAATAAGAAAAATAGTTTCGTTACCCGATTTAGAGGCATAAAAAAAACCCGTAAAGCTGAGAGAGGGACTTTACGGGATCCATAACATAGAAAGGGTAGTGTACTAAATTAATCTACATTGTCATGTAAGAATGAATTATTACTTCTTAATTGAATATCATCGTTATCGTCCAGACCAACGCTAGTTCTTGACATATTGGTTTCCGATGAATGTCTGGCTTCGTTTAAATTTACACCTTGACGCTTGTAAGCCGGAACTTTTTCTATATCGTCTATTTTTGCATTATTAAACTTATAGTTAAAGTCTTTCATTTTACGTCTGCGTTCTTCAGCACGTTCTTTTAACATATCTGAAATCGGACTGTTCATAGGATCAATTTCTTCGGCCGGATTGGCTTCAGAAACTTCCTGTTTAATCACCTTTTTCTCGAAAACCACATCTTGATCGTAATCTTCTAAAACATTAACCTGCTTCTTAGCTTTTGAGGTTTCTGGCTCTGCATAATCTTCCAATGCATAACGAATATCACCTTTTTCACTGGTTTCGTTTACCGGAATAAGCTCTACATAATCATTAACCTGAATTTGCTTCACTTCTTCATTCAAATCAAAACGTAATGGCTCTTTTGTTTGTTTTGGTTGTTCTTTTTCTTCGTTTAAAATTGGTAAATCGAAGGTTAAAGTGATTTGTTTTTCCTCATCAACATCAACAATCGGTTCTGGTTTCGACATTCTGGTTACCGGTTTGATAACAAAATCGTCGTCCTCTTCAATATGTGCTTTTACTTCTTCGTATTGCACATTAATGTTTCTAATAAATTGTGACGTTGGAATGATATCGAAATCATTTACAGGCTTTTGGTTGGTTTCCTGCTTTTTTTCGAAAACAGGCTCCTCCTCTTCCACATCAAAATCTAAAGTATGTCTAACCACAGGTGGTTCTTTCTTTACTTCTAACTCTATAATAGGCTCGATTATTACCGGATCTTTAGTTTTAGCTACAGGCGTTTTAGTTTCTGTATCATCACTACCTAAAGAGTGTATAACTTTTTTAGTTTCGGTATTAGAAATCTCGTCTTGTTGCTCTACATTAAAACCCGTTGCAATGATAGTTACTGCGATTGATTCTTCTAAAGCATCGTCTTCACCAACCCCCATAATGATATTTGCACCGTGACCTGCTTCATTTTGAATGTGATCGTTGATTTCTCCAATCTCATCAATGGTGATTTCATGCGAACCAGAAACGATTAATAATAATACGTTTTTTGCTCCGGTAATCTTATTATCGTTTAATAAAGGAGAGTCTAAGGCTTTACGAATAGCATCTTGAGCACGGTTTTGTCCAGCAGCAATTGCCGACCCCATGATAGCAGTTCCACTATTACTTAATACCGTTTTAGCATCACGTAAATCGATATTTTGAGTGTAGTGGTGTGTAATAACCTCGGCTATACCACGAGCAGCTGTGGATAACACTTCGTCAGCTTTAGAGAACCCGGCTTTAAACCCAAGGTTTCCATAAACTTCACGAAGTTTGTTGTTGTTTATTACAATTAACGAATCAACTACATCTCTTAATTCTTCAATTCCTTTTTGTGCCTGTTCGATACGCATTTTACCTTCGAACTGAAATGGCATAGTTACAATACCCACTGTTAAAATATCCAAGTCTTTAGACATTTTAGCAATAATAGGCGCAGCACCTGTACCTGTACCTCCACCCATTCCGGCAGTAATGAACACCATTTTTGTGTTGGTATCTAACATCGTTGCTATGTCTTCAAAACTTTCAACGGCAGAATTTTTACCAACTTCAGGATTGGCACCTGCACCTAATCCTTCGGTTAAATTTACTCCTAACTGGATTTTATTTGGCACACCACTGTTTTGAAGCGCCTGGGCATCGGTATTACAGATGTAAAAATCTACCCCTTTAATACCTTGTTGGAACATGTGATTGATAGCGTTGCTACCGCCACCGCCAACACCAATAACTTTAATAACATTTGATTGATTTTTTGGTAAATCAAATGCGATGCTTTCGAATTCTTTTTTGCTGCTCATAAATTCTGTTTTACTGGTATAATTTAATTTTTCTTTATTCTTCTATTTCTTCCTCGATAATCGAGTTTTAAAATGTCGAGATTTCTCTCGGGTTCTTATTAATTCACTTCTAAAATGCACTACTAATTCAGAAGTTGATTTATTCTGCGTTATCTAAAAAATCTTTAACGCGCTCTGTTAATTTATCTAAAAACGAACGACGTTCCTTTACAGGTTGTGGTTCTGGTTGTTCCGTTTGTTCTTCAACTTTCGCAATTTCTGCGGCATCTTCAACAACAGGAATTTCTTCTTCAACAACTTCTTCCTGTTGTTCTACACGTCTGCGTTCCTGACGTTTTAATCCGTCTAAAACTAAACCTACAGCTGTCGCATATAACGGACTTGTAATTTCATCATCACTATCGCCAGCTAAATGCTCGTTAGGATACCCAATTCTGGTATCCATACCTGTAATATATTCAACCAATTGCTTTAAATGCTTTAACTGAGCGCCTCCTCCTGTTAAAACAATGCCGGCAATAAGTTTCTTTTTTTGTTCTTCGTGTCCGTAATTTTTAATTTCTACGTAAACCTGTTCAATAATTTCAACCACACGTGCGTGAATAATTTTCGAAAGGTTCTTTAATGTAATTTCCTTTGGTTCACGACCTCGTAACCCCGGGATTGAAACAATCTCGTTATCTTTATTTTCTCCAGGCCATGCCGAACCAAACTTAATTTTTAATAATTCGGCTTGTTTTTCAATAATTGAACAACCTTCCTTGATGTCTTCAGTAATCACATTACCACCGAAAGGAATCACCGCTGTATGACGAATGATGCCATCTCTGAAAATTGCTAAATCGGTTGTACCACCACCTATGTCGATAAGCGCTACTCCCGCCTCTTTTTCCTCCTGACTTAAAACCGCGTTAGCCGATGCTAAAGGTTCTAACGTTATGCCTTCTAAATTTAAACCTGAACTTTTTACACAACGCCCAATGTTTCTAATAGAAGATACCTGACCAACTACCACGTGGAAGTTGGCTTCTAAACGACCGCCATACATCCCGATAGGCTCTTTAATTTCAGCCTGACCATCAACCTTATATTCTTGTGGTAACACGTGAATGATTTCTTCACCAGGAAGCATCACTAATTTATGCACCTGATTGATTAATCGGTCGATGTCATCATCATCGATAACTGTTTCAGAATTCGCACGGGTGATATAATCGCTGTGTTGTAAGCTTCGAATGTGTTGTCCTGCAATGCCAACAGTAACATTTTCTATTTTCATACCGGCAGCGGCTTCAGCCTCTTGAACTGCCTGCTGAATAGATTGAATGGTTTGCGTAATATTATTAACGACACCACGATGTACACCCAAACTTTTAGACCTACCAATGCCTAAAATTTCGACTTTACCGTAATCGTTTTTACGGCCAATCATGGCCACAATTTTTGTGGTTCCTATGTCTAATCCTACTGCTAAATTATGCTCCATTGCTTAAATTTTGGTACAAACTACTTGGTTGTCAAACTGTAAATTGACCTTACTATAATTCTTAAGCGTATTCTCTTTTAAATTCTTTTGATAGAACGCTTTAAGATTATTAATCTTCTTATCTAAAAATTTAGTATCGCCTAACTGTACTAAAAAGTTGCATTGTCTGAGTTTTAAAAATATTTTCTCGTCTTTGCTTTGATAAATTTCTATGACATGCTTTTCAAGGAAATCATCGGTTGTAATCTTTTTGGCTACAGTATAAACTTCTGCTAAATTATTTTCTTCAATAAAACCAGTAACTAGTGGCACTCGTGCGGAGTAATTACCAGATAAAGGCATGTATTTGCCATCACTATCTATGTAATAAGACGCATTGGTGCTAACTCTTGCAATAGGTGTTTTTTGCTCTACTTCTGCATTAAGTGTTCCGTTTACAGCGAGATACACTTCTGCATTTTTGATCATTGGATTAGATTTTAGGGCATTCTCTAATTCATTCAAATCTAAAGTTTCTTTAGCAACATTTTTAACTTCACCAAAATTTTGTATTAACAATTTACTAACAGCCTCATCTGTAATGTATAAATTGTCTTCTCCAACAAATTTAACGTGTGGATGCATAACCACTCTTGATGCATTTCTATTTGATGCAAAAGCAAACAGAAACCCAACCAATATGAGTAACACGCCCATTTTTATGTAATTCCAGTTAATTCGCAACGCTAAATTCCTTTTTAATTCGTTTTACTTCTTCGCCTATATCGCCTGCTCCAATAGTAAGAATAACTTGTGCCTCACTTTTATGAATCTCTGCTAATAGGTCTTCTTTATCTACTAATTTCTTATTGTTATTATCGACTTTATCTAATAACCACTGAGATGTTACATTTTCAATTGGCAACTCTCTTGCCGGATAAATATCTAACAATAACAACTCATCAAACTGTGCTAAACTTACAGCAAATTCATCTGCAAAATCACGTGTTCTACTAAATAAATGCGGTTGAAAAACAGCCAACACTTTTTTATCAGGATACATCTCCCTTACGGCCTGATGAACCGCATTAATTTCTTCCGGATGATGTGCATAATCGTCTATAAAAACCAAATCGTCTGTTTTGATCTGATAAGTAAATCGACGTTTTACACCTTTGTAGGATGCTAAAGCTTTGGCGAGCTGCTGGTTAGGGCAACCATACTCTACAGCCATCGCCAAGGCTATTAATGCATTCGACAAATTATGTCTCCCGGGCAGGTTAAATTCTAAATTTTCAAGTACTGTGGCTGGTGTTTTCACATCAAACACATAAGTACCGTTTACTATTTTTATATTTTTTACACTGTAATCAGCGTTATCTTCAATGCCGTAAGTAATTCCAGAAATAGGCAATCCGTTTTTAACAAACAACTTTCCATTCGGTTTTATGCGTTTCGAAAAATCTTCAAAAGACTTTTTCAATTCTGATGCATCGCCATAAATATCCAAATGATCGGCATCCATAGAGGTGATACAGGCTAAATCTGGTGACAAGGTTAAAAATGAACGATCAAACTCGTCAGCCTCTACAACTGATACCTCAGTACCATTTAAAATTAAGTTTGAATTGTAGTTCTCACTTATTCCACCTAAAAAGGCCGTAACAGGCACCTCGCAAACATTCATTAAATGACCAAGAATACTGGTTGTTGTGGTTTTTCCGTGTGTTCCTGCCACAGCTAAACAAAAGGTATTCTCTGTAATTAACCCAAGTATCTGAGAACGTTTTAACACCTGAAAACCTTCAGATTTAAAATAGTTCAACTCGGTGTGATGTTTAGGAATTGCCGGTGTAAAGACCACTAACGTCGTTTCAGTATTTTTAAAAGCCGATGGAATATTCGCAATGGCATCTTCAAAATGAACAGCCACACCCAAGTCTTCTAGACTCGATGTAATATCGGTAGGGGTTTTATCGTAGCCGGCAACCGCTTTTCCATTGGCTACAAAATAGCGTGCCAAGGCACTCATACCGATACCCCCGATACCTACAAAATAAACATTATGTATGCTGTTTAAATTCATTTAACTTTTTACCTTAAGAAGTTTTTCAACTTCATCTACTATATCATTTGTAGCATTTACTAATGCTATGCTTTTAATATTTTCTCCTAACTCTTTTTGCCTTTGTGGCGAAGCTACCAACTGCGAAAATTTATTCTTAAAATCTACTTCCAGTTCATCTTCTTTAATAATTATGGCTGCATTATGATCTACAATAGCCATGGCATTTTTTGTCTGATGATCTTCTGCCACGTTTGGAGACGGAATAAAAATAACCGGCTTACCAACAATACACAGCTCTGAAACAGAACTCGCTCCTGCACGTGATATAACAATATCGGCTGCAGCATAAGCAAAATCCATATTATTCAAGAACTCATGTACCTGTACATTTACTGTGTTGTTGTAAATTTTATATTGTTGATAATACAACTTACCACACTGCCAAATAACTTGAACGTTTTGTGTATCGAAGAAATCAAGTTCCTTTTCAATCAATTCATTAATACGTCTTGCCCCTAAACTTCCACCTAAAACCAGTAAGGTTAACTTACCTTCTTTTAAGTTGAACAACTTTTTTGCTTCTTCGGTTTTAGAATTGATATCTAACAAGCTTTTTCGAACAGGATTTCCTGTTTTTACAATTTTATCGGCCGGAAAAAAGCGTTCTAAACCATCGTAAGCGACACATATTTTTTGAACATGCTTTGCTAACAATTTATTTGTTATTCCGGGAAACGAATTTTGTTCCTGTATTAAACTCGGAATACCATTTTGCGATGCCATGTACAACAACGGTCCGCTTGCAAAACCTCCAGTTCCTATAGCCACATCGGGTTTAAACGATTTTACAATTTTTCGAGCGTTATACAAGCTACTCATTAACTTAAACGGAAACATTAAATTCTTCATCGTTAACTGACGTTGAATTCCGGAAATCCATAAACCTTCAATTTTATAACCGGCCTGTGGTATTTTTTCCATTTCCATTCTATCTTTTGCTCCTACGAATAAAAATTCGGCATCCTCAAAACGATGCTTCAATTCATTCGCAATAGCAATTGCAGGATAAATATGCCCTCCTGTTCCTCCGCCAGACAATACAATTTTATATGTTTTTTTTGTCGCCACTAATTAATCCTATTTATATCGTTTCAGATAAAATTTCCAACGGATTTTCTTCTTCCGTTAGCACTTCCTCTTGTTCTTTTATTTCTTCACGCTGAGCGCTTACACTTAATACTATTCCAATAGCCAAACAGGTCATCCAAATAGATGTTCCTCCACTACTAATTAATGGCAAGGTTTGTCCTGTAACAGGAAACAATTCAACCGCTACTGCCATATTTATTAATGCCTGAAATACGATTGGCAGACCAACACCAAGTGCCAGCAACTTACCAAAAACTGTATCGGCTTTTTGAGCTACTATTACAATTCTGAACAGTAACCACATATACATGACCATGATGAATACCCCTCCAATAGAGCCATATTCTTCAACTATGATGGCAAAAATGAAATCGGATGACGACTGGGGTAAAAAGTTCTTTTGAATACTTTTACCTGGTCCGACACCCTGAATGCCACCAGAAGCAATCGCTATTTTTGCTTTTTCAATTTGATAGTCGGCTTCGGTATCTTCATTATTCGAGAAATTCTCAATACGACTCATCCAAGTATCTACACGGTTTGGCATAACGCCCGGGAAGGCTTTTGCCACCAAAACAAACATGGCTAAGGCTAAAATTCCAGAGCCTATAATAACTGCTAAATAACGTATTGGATAGCCTCCTAAAAACACCAACATTAAAACCATTAAAAATATAATAGCCGCTGTTGATAAATTGGCTGGCAAAATTAATGCTAATACTAAAAATACCGGCATCCAAAGTGGTAAAATTGACTCTTTAAATGTGATAACCTCATCTTTCATTTTCGACATATATCGCGCTACATAAACCAAAAGCACAACCGCTGCGAATGTTGATGTTTGAAATGACATGCCAACAATAGGAATTTGAATCCAACGACTCGCATTGGCGCCATCGATAGTGGTTCCTTGTAACATCGTGATTCCCAGCAACACCAATACAACCGGAATCATGATAAGCGACAAGCCTCTGAAATATCGATACGGAATTTTATGTACGCCGTACATAATGGCAAAACCTAAAAACAAGTGCATGAAATGCTTGATAAAAAAGCCGAACGTATTGCTGCTCTCTCCTTTATACGCCAAATTACTAGCCGCACTATACACAGGCAAAAACGACAAAATAGCCATTAAAGCTACTATCGCCCAGATTAATCTATCGCCTTTTATGTTTTTAAATAATGCCTGCACTATTTTTACCTATTATTATTTCTTAATCTTTATAAATTTCTAACTGCTTCTTTAAACTGACGCCCGCGATCTTCGTAATTTTCAAACAAATCGAAACTTGCACATGCCGGAGACAGTAATACGTTATCTCCAGATTCAGATAACTTATACGCCATTTTCACAGCATCACTCATACTTTGAGTTTCAACCACAGTATCGACCATGCCTCCAAACGTATCGATAAGTTTATCATTATCGACACCTAGACAGATAATAGCTTTTACTTTTTCGTTTACAAAAGCGAATAACTCCTCATAATTATTACCCTTATCAACCCCGCCAACAATCCAGATTGTTGGCGCATCCATACTTTCTAACGCATAGTAAGTTGCATTTACATTTGTCGCTTTAGAATCGTTTATGTACTGCACTTTGTTTATTTTAAGTACCTGTTCTAAACGATGCTCAACACCTTGAAAACTCTCTAAGCTTTCGCGGATAGTCTGCTTTCTAATTTTAAGCAAATGCGCTACGGTTGAGGCCGCCATAGCATTTTTAATATTATGCTTTCCTTCTAATGCAAGATTGTTTGTTGACATATGTATCTGGTTGTTATCAATTGCTATAATCATCTTTTCCTCTTCTAAATATGCGCCCTTCTCTACTTTTTTTGTTATTGAAAACGGTAATAATGTCGATTGAACCGGATGTTCCTTTAACCAATTTGTGATGACTTCATCGTCGGCATCATAAATTAAATAATCTTCTTTGGTTTGATTTTCTGCAATCCTGAATTTCGATGCGATATAATTTTCAAACTTGTAATCATATCGATCTAAATGATCAGGAGTTACATTAAGCAATACGGCAATTTTCGGTTTAAATGTTTCAATATCGTCCAACTGAAAACTGCTGATTTCTAAAACGTAATTCGGGTAATCGTGCTCTAAAACCTGTTTCGCAAAACTATCACCAATATTTCCGCCTAACCCTACATTCAACTCCTGCTTTAAAATATAATGCGTTAACGTTGATGTTGTGGTCTTACCATTGCTTCCGGTAATTCCAACAATGGTTGCTTTGGTAAACTTTGATGCGAACTCAATTTCTGAAACAACCTGAATTCCTTTTTCACGAATTTGTTTTACCAAAGACGCTTTATCCGGAATACCAGGGCTTTTCATTACGATATCGGCATTTAAAATTTTAGATTCCGAATGCGTTTCGTCTTCCCATTCAATCTCATTATTTATAAGAACCTGTCTATATTTATCTTTTATTTTTCCTTTATCTGATACAAAAACCTCGTATCCCTTTGCTTTCGCTAAAAGTGCAGTTCCTACTCCACTTTCTCCTCCGCCTAACACTACTAACCTTTTCTTTGTCATTCCGTTTTCAATTCATAAGATTCCTGCCTCCGCAGGAATGACAACTTTTATCTAATTTTTAAGGTCACGATGGATAGAATAGCTAACAAAATGCCAACAATCCAGAATCGTGTTACTATTTTACTCTCGTGATATCCTGATTTTTGATAATGATGATGTAACGGCGACATTTTGAAAATGCGTCGTCCTTCACCATATTTTTTCTTGGTGTACTTAAACCAACTCACCTGCATCACCACCGATAAATTCTCTGCTAAGAAAATCCCACACAACACCGGAATTAACCACTCTTTACGAACCGCAATAGCAATTACAGCAATAATTCCTCCAATAGTTAAACTTCCCGTATCTCCCATAAACACCTGCGCCGGATAAGTATTGTACCATAAAAACCCGATTAAGGCTCCAACAAATGCAGTGATATAAATAGTCATTTCCTCAATACGAGGAATGTACATGATGTTTAAATATTCTGAGAATACAATATGCCCAGAAACAAAAGCGAATATCCCTAGAGTTAACACAATAATCGCTGATGTTCCCGCTGCCAGCCCATCAATACCATCAGTTAGGTTTGCACCATTTGAAACCGCTGTGATAATAAAAATGGTGGCCAAAATGAATACTAGCCAAGCGTATTTTTTTAAATCAGGACTAATCCACGTGATTAAATCAGCGTAATCAAACTCATTTCCTTTTACAAACGGAATAGTTGTTTTTGTAGATTTTTCTTCACCATTAAACAACTTTGCCGGAGATACATTCCCATCCTGAGCAATTATTTCCTGCTGCTGTTCAACCGACACTTTTTCTTTTATGGTTACATCGTTATGAAAATACAAGGTTGCTCCAACAATAACCCCTAGTCCGATTTGCCCAAGAACTTTAAAACGTCCTTTTAAACCTTCCTTATCTTGTTTAAATTTCTTTAGGTAATCGTCAATAAAACCAATAACCCCCATCCAAACCGTTGTTATTATCAACAATATAATGTATATATTTTCAAGTTTAGCCAATAGCAATACAGGAATTAAAGTTGCCAAAATGATGATGATACCCCCCATAGTTGGCGTACCAGCTTTTTCACTTTGTCCTTCAAGACCTAAATCTCTAATGGTTTCACCCATTTGCTTTTTTTGTAAAAAACGTATAATTCGTTTACCGTAAATAGTAGATATTAACAATGACAGAATCATAGCCAAAGCCGCTCTAAAGGTGATGAACCCAAAAAGTGAAGCTCCCGGAAATTGGAATTGTTGTTCTAAATATTCAAATAAATAATACAGCATCTACTATTCTTTTATTTCTGTAATTGTTTTAAATAATCGTTCACCATTTTAAAATCGTCAAAGTCGAAACGCTCGCCTTTTATTTCTTGGTAGGTTTCGTGGCCTTTACCCGCAATTAAAATGATATCGTTAGCCTGCGCCATCTGGCAAGCCGCCTTAATAGCCTGAGCACGATCTACAATCGTTAAGGTCTTTTTAAAATTTTGAGGCTCTACACCTTTTTCAATATCTTCCAATATCGCTTCCGGTTTTTCACTCCTCGGATTATCACTTGTAAAAATCACTTTGGTACTCAAAGCCGAAGCAATATGTCCCATTTTAGGACGCTTGGTTTTATCACGATCACCACCACATCCAACAACAGTAATCAACTCTTCGTTTTTGGTTCGAATACTATTAATGGTTTCCAATACGTTTTTAAGCGCATCAGGTGTGTGAGCGTAATCTACTATAGCCGTGATTTTATCATTGGAAATCATATACTGAAAGCGTCCGCTAACACTTTCCAGTTCACTGATTAATCGAAGCACCTCTACTTTTTCTAACCCTAACAACTCTGCAGTCGCATAAATAGCTAATACGTTATACGCATTGAAGCTACCAATTAGACGTGTCCAAACTTCGGCTTCGTTGATTTTTAACAATAAACCTCCAAATTGATTCTCTAAAATCTGCGCTTTATAATCGGCGTAACTTTTTAAAGCATAGGTTTGTTTTCTGGCTTTTGTGTTTTGTAACATCACCAAACCATTCTTATCATCAATATTCACTAAAGCAAAAGCTTCTTTTGGCAGATTATCGAAGAAGGATTTTTTCACATCTCGATATTCTGCAAACGTGTTATGATAATCTAAATGATCGTGCGATAAATTGGTGAACACCCCTCCTTCAAAATGTAATCCGGTGGTTCTGTGCTGATGAATACCGTGTGAACTGACTTCCATAAAACAGAACTCAACACCTTCATCATTCATCATTTTTAAATACTTGTTAATCGTTAATGAATCTGGCGTGGTATGAGTGGCTTTAAACTCCTTATCACCCACCATGATTTTAACAGTTGACAGCAAGCCCACTTTATACCCTGCTTTTTTAAACAACTGATATAACAAACTCGTTACTGTTGTTTTTCCGTTTGTTCCGGTAACCCCAACAAGTTTTAAATTTTCAGATGGCACATCGTAATAATTCGATGACATAATCGCCAAGGCCTTATGTGAATTATCAACCTCAACATAAGTCACACCTTCCACCAAATTATCAGGCATAATTTCACAAACAACAGCTATCGCTCCTTGTTTAATAGCGCCATCAATATACTTATGTCCATCAACCACACTTCCGGTAATAGCCACAAACACATCATCGCTCTTGATGTTTCGGGAATCAAAATCGATAGCCGCAACATTCACAGCCGTATTACCTACTACTGCATTTATGGTTACTTTATATAATATATCTTTTAAAGCTATCATGAAGCTGTTAATATGATGGTTTGATTATCTTTTAATTTGATATTTTTTTCAATCGACTGGCTTTTTACCACGCCGTTACCTTGTAATTTCACAGTGACGTGCACCTGCATATTTTCTAACAACGCCACAGCATCCATAACTGGCAACCCAACAACATTAGGCATGATAGTTTTATAAGTCTGAGCCGTTTCATAGAAACCATTAAACTCTTTTTCTACCGAAGCACGCTTCACCTCTAAAGTTTCCACTTCATCAATAATTGGTGTATCGGTATGAATTTTTTGAGCAATTCTTTGAAATACAGGCCCAGTTACATCGGCACCATAATACCCTTTCTTTACACTTGGTTTATGAATAACCACAATGCAAGAGTATTTTGGATTATCGGCAGGGAAATACCCGGCAAACGATGAAATGTATCGTCTGTTTTGCTTCCAGTCTTTCATCCAATATTCTGTTTGTGCTGTACCCGTTTTACCTGCCATCGAAAAATACGGCGAATATAAGGAACGCCCCGTGCCACGCTCGACAATATGCTTCAAAATATCCTGAATTTCTTTCAGTGTTTTCTCTGAACATATTTTATCACCTTCTTCAACCTCTGCAAACGATTCTACGACCTGATCTAATTCTTTTACTTCACGAATAAACTTAGGCTTCACCATAACCCCATTATTAGCAATAGCATTATAAAAGGTTAAAGTTTGCAACGGCGTTAATTTTAAGTTATACCCATAAGCCATAGACGGAAGCGCATTTCTACTCCATATTTTATCTCCCGGCTTCGGAATTACAGGCTCCCCTTCTCCAAGAATTGGCAACCCTAAAGTTTTATCTAAGCCCCAATCCTGTAAATGATTCACAAATTTTTGAGGTTGTTTTGAATACCCTTGATCAATAATCGTTGCCAAACCAATGTTAGACGACACCTCTAACGTTCTTGCCGCAGAAATTTTACCATGACCGTGTGTATCCTTTATTCCTTTTCCATAAAACTGCTTATACCCAACTCCAGTATTTATTATTGTAGAGGTATCAACAACTTTATCTTCTAAAGCCGCCATTAAAGCCATCACTTTAAAGGTAGAACCTGGTTCGTGTGCTTCACCAACGGCATAGTTTAAGCGCTCGTAATATTTTCCGTTTTCATTTCTACCTAAATTAGAAATCGCACGAATTTCGCCAGTTTTAGCTTCCATAACCACAACACACCCATGCTCAGCCTCGTATTCTTCAAGCTGTTTTAACAACGCATGATGCGCGATATCCTGAATATTAACATCAATAGTTGTATAAACATCATAACCGTCTTTAGGTTCAATTTCGTTAGCGTCGCTTAATGGTTTCCACTGGCCTTTTCCTATTTTTTGCTTTCTGCGCTGTCCATCTGTTCCTCTCAGGTATTTAACGCCAAAAGCGCCATCAATACCGGCGCGAGTTACATTTCCATCTTCATCAAATCTTTCATATCCTATAGAACGTTGAGCAATGGCCCCCATAGGATGTTCGCGTTTGGTGGTTTGCTCTACAATTAAACCTCCTTTGAATGCTCCTAATCGTAACAGCGGAAAATTTCTTAATCGAATATAATCGCCATACCCAACATTTCTTGCCAGTAAAAAATAACGATTTCTGTTAGCACGCTCTTTACGTAATGCTTTTTGATAATAACTTGAGGATTTTCCCGAGTACTTAGCCAGAGAATCGCTAAGCGGAATAAGATATTCTTCGAAAGTTGCACTTGAAGGCGTTAGCAAATCGATGCGTACATCGTACTTAGGTACCGACGTTGCCAATAAATTCCCTTTAACCGAGTACACATTACCACGGTTCGCCGGAATTTTCACATTCTTAACCACGCGTGTATCGGCTAATGCACGATATTTTTCACCTTGTAAAAACTGTATACTGAACAACTTAAACAACACGGCAACACCAAAGACGAACATACATCCTGATATAAAATACAAGCGGTTTAATATGTTTTTGTCGTTTACTGCCAAGTGTTGGTTAGTTTTGTGATTTAATTTTTATTTTTTTTGGCGGAATTACCGATGGCGCAATTCCCTTATCTTTCATTACATTAATTACTGCCGATTCCATTTTTAACTTCATCAACCGAGACCGACCATCTATAAATGCTGAACGCATTTCGTTGACTTCATTTTTCAATCGTGCAATTTCGTACACTTTTTTATCTGCACTATGCGAGCTCGCAATCATTACTATAGCCAAAACCGAAACAAAAATGATGAACCTCCAGTTTTTAAAAGCATCATCACTAACTAAAAATGTTCCTTTTAATATGCGATAGATATTCTGCTTCATTATACCTTTTCTGCTATTCTTAATTTCGCGCTTCTGGCTCTGCTATTTATTTTTATCTCTTCTTTTGTTGGAACTATTAAACCGCCTACTTTTTTAAAAGGCACTTCAAAATTCCCAAACATATCGCGCTCCGGTTCTCCTTCAAACATTCCGTTTCTTATAAAACGCTTTACTAAACGATCTTCTAACGAGTGGTATGAAATTAAACTCAAGCGCCCTTTTTCATTTAACAACTCAGGAGACTGAAGCAACAATTCTTTAATAACCTCTATTTCCTGATTCACTTCTATACGAATCGCCTGATAGATTTGTGCTAAAATTTTATTTTCATGCTTTGGCGACAAAAACTTTTTCAGTACAGCTTTTAACTGATCACTGGTAACAATTGGAGCTTCTTCTCGTTTTTCAACAATTAGTCTCGCCATTGCCGACGCTGAACGCAACTCACCATACTGAGCCAACACCGCTCTCAACTGCTCCTCATCATATTCGTTTACCACATGATATGCCGATAATGCACTATTCTGATTCATTCGCATATCTAATTCAGCATCAAAACGGGTTGAAAATCCTCGTTCCGCAACATCAAACTGATGCGACGACACACCAAAATCTGCCAAAATTCCATCCACTTTTTTTACGCCATAAAATCTTAAAAAACGTTTTATGTGTCTAAAATTTTCATTGATTAGCGTAAATCTCGGATCATCAATTTTATTTTCAAGAGCGTCTAAATCCTGATCGAAAGCAAACAATTTTCCTTTCTCACTCAGTCTACTTAATATTTCTCTACTATGTCCGCCACCACCAAAAGTCACATCTACATAAATGCCATCCGGATTAATATTCAATCCATCCACCGTTTCTTTTAACAATACCGGGTTATGATATTCCATAATCTTCATCATCTTGTCCCATTACCTCTTCAGCTAAATCTGCGAAATCATCAGCTGCATCATCAATGGCTTGTTCATATAAATCTTTATCCCATATTTCAACAATGTTTATCGCCGAAGCAACAACAATCTCCTTTGAAATATTTGCAAACACCGTTAAATCTTTTGGAATTAACAAACGACCGTTAGCATCAATCTCAACAATTTTAACACCAGCTGTAAAGCGACGAATAAAATCGTTATTCTTCTTTTTAAACCTGTTTAGCTTATTCATCTTAAGCATCAGCCTTTGCCACTCTGCCATGGGATACAATTCTAAACACTTTTGAAATACTGAACGACGCAACACAAAACCTTCTTCTAAAATAGAAGACAACTGCTTTTTCAACGGCGCAGGCATCATTAATCTACCTTTGGCATCTACTTTACAATCGTATGTTCCTGTTAGTAAGTCCACTGTGATTTACAAATACGTTAACGGTTTGTGTTTCAAATATATTGAAAAATTTACCACATTTTACCACAATTTACCACTTTGTTGATAATTTTTTGATGAAATGAAGCTAAAAACCGTTTTGATGCTACCACAAACCCAATCCCCACTTATAATCAACAGGTTACACATAATCATTTATCAACAGCAATTTTATTAACATCTCTCTCCAAAACTATTATTTTTGAGATTTGTTTAAAATCACCGTAAGTATAGATGAAATAACTATATTTGTTTTAAAGTAACGACACCTGATTAATGACGCATCGTTTAAAAAAAGAAAAGAACTACAGCTATATTGAAGCTGGCGAAGGTACGCCAATTATTGTTTTACACGGCTTAATGGGCGGATTAAGTAATTTTGATTCGGTAATAAAACATTTTAGCCAGACCGGCTACAAGGTCATCATCCCAGAACTACCTATATACACTAAGCCATTACTAAAAACTAATGTTAAAAGTTTTGCCGGCTTTTTAAATGAATTCATTGAATTTAAAGGTTACAATGAAGTTATTCTATTAGGAAATTCTCTTGGAGGACACATTGGTTTATATTACACCAAATTATACCCGACTAAAGTAAAAGCTTTAATAATTACCGGAAGCTCTGGACTGTATGAAAGCGCCATGGGTAGCGGTTACACAAAACGCAGTGATTACGAAGTTATTAAAAAGAAAGCTCAGGATGTTTTTTACGATCCTGAAGTAGCAACAAAAGAGATTGTTGACGAAGTTTACGCTACAGTAAACGACCGTAATAAACTTATAAAAACTTTAGCTATTGCCAAAAGCGCTATACGCCACAACATGGCTAAAGATTTACCTAAAATGCAAACACCAACCTGTATTATCTGGGGAAAAAACGACACGGTTACACCTCCGGAAGTTGCTGTAGAATTTAATGAGCTTTTACCGAATTCAGAATTATTCTGGATTGATAAATGCGGACATGCTGCCATGATGGAGCACCCGGAAGAATTCAACAAAATTCTTGAAGCCTGGCTTAACAACAAAAGTTTATAGCCAATAAAACACAATTAAGATTTAACACGACATCGTGTAAACTGATATAAATTACCCTCATGCAAATAAAAACTGCAGAATTTGTTATGAGCAACTCCGACGTTGCTAAATGTCCAAAAAGCATGTTACCAGAATATGCCTTTATCGGGCGAAGTAATGTTGGAAAATCGTCGCTTATAAACATGCTTACCAACCGAAAAAGTTTAGCCAAAACATCTGGAAAACCAGGAAAAACACAGTTAATAAATCACTTTTTAATTAACAAAAACTGGCATCTGGTAGATTTACCTGGATATGGTTATGCTCGTGTTTCGAAAAGCACAAAAAAGGTATTTCAAAAGTTTATTACCGAGTATTTTAGCAAACGTGAACAATTAGTAACAGCCTTCGTTTTAGTAGATATCCGACACGAACCACAACCTATCGATTTAGAATTTATGCAGTGGTTAGGAGAAAATGGCATCCCTTTTTCAATTATATTTACAAAAGCCGACAAATTAAAACCGAAGGCCATTGAAAATCATATTGAAGCTTACCAAAACATTCTTTTGGAAACATGGGAAGACATGCCAAATTATTTTGTGACTTCATCGAGTAAAGAAATTGGTAAAGATGATGTTCTCAATTACATAGATGAACTTAATGAAAATATGCAATTAAGCTCAAACTAAGCCTTAACATCTAACGCATCACGCAGTGCATTACCTATAAGCATAAAAGCCATTACCAAACTCATAATACAAAGTCCTGGTATAAGTGCTAAATAAGGTTTTCCGAGAATAATATAATTGTAGTGATCTTTAATCATGGCTCCCCAGCTTGCCATAGGTGGTTGTGCTCCAATACCTAAAAAGCTTAAACCACTTTCAATTAAAATCGCGGAGGCAAAATTGGCTGCCGAAATTACAATAACAGGCGCCATAATATTAGGCAAAATATGTTTTGCTATAATTCTAAAATCATCAAAACCTAAAGCCCTGGCCGCTGTAACATATTGCTGCTCTTTAACACTTATTACCTGCCCTCTAACCACTCTGGCCACCTCAACCCACATGGTTAAACCTACAGCAATAAACACCTGCCAAAAACCTTTTCCTAAAGCCAGAGTTATAGCAATAACCAGAAGTAACGTTGGTATAGACCAAGTTACATTAATTACCCACATAATCACCGCATCAATTTTACCTCCAAAATACCCTGCTAAACTTCCCATAAAAATCCCGAGAATTAACGAAATAAAAACGGCTACAAAACCAATAAAAAAGGAGATTCTCGCCCCCACTAAAATACGACTCAACAAATCACGCCCATATTTATCGGTTCCAAACAAAAATGTTTTCTCCTTTACAAAACCATCAACAGATCGATTAGGAAAACCAGCTAAACTTATTGTTTTTTCAACACCTTTTAAACCATCAGATGCATATTCTGTATAGGTTAACTCTCCTTCTTTTATTTGGTAATCTGAAACAGGAATTTCCGTATCGGTTGTTTTCGTTCCAAAGAATATTTTATCAAAAGCACTTTGTTCTATTTGCAACTGAGATGGAATGGTTAACATTGTTACTTTAAAACCCGGTTTTTTGGAATGGATAGCCAAATGCATTTGATTAGCATGCTGCGAACTATCTGGAGCAAACACATAAGCAAACACCGAAATAATCCCCACAAAAATCACAAAACCAAAACTAAAAACGCCCCAAAAGTTCTTTTTAAACTTTTGGAGCGCTAAGTGTTTTAAGGAGTTCGATTTATAACCCATAAACAATATTAGTTTTTCACCTCAGCATTGGCTGTAACTATCTTTTTAAGACGCTGAGACGCTTTCATATCTTCCAACACATTAAGAGCTTCTTCAACATAAACATCCTGACTTAAACTCTCGTGCCAGCGGTTACGTTTTTCTTTCAAATCGGTTGTATCCTTTTCAAAAAGCGATCTTTCGTAAGATGTTGAATTAAAAGTAAGATTCGTTTTATAATCTGAAATAGCCTCAAATCGTTTAGCTTCTTCTTCATTTAAATCCAGTTCAGCTTTATATTTTTTAAAATTCAATGACACGACAGTTTCATCAATTTTACCTTTTACCCATTTCGCATTTTCTTCAATTAACTTTAACTGCTGATTATTTTTCATTCGTTCTTCACTGCTTTTTACAATAGCATCGTAATCAAAATAATTCCAAGGTGTATAATCAGCTGAATCGATTTCATCCCATGGTAGAGGATTATCTTTATCCTTCTCTCCTACTTCAATAAAACTGAAACGACCAGGCACTTTCACATCGCTTTTAACACCTTCCAACTGAACAGAACCCCCGTTAATTCTATAATACTTTTGAGTGGTTAACGCTAAAGCGCCTAAATCGCCACTCGTATTATTTCTTAACATGGTGTTTAAGTTAATGACATTCTGAACTGTTCCTTTTCCGTAGGTTTGCTTACCTCCTATAATAATAGCTCGCTTGTAATCCTGCATAGCTGCCGACATAATTTCGGAAGCTGAAGCCGATATTTCATTCACTAAGATTACTAATGGCCCATCCCAAGAAATTGAACTATCTCGATCTTCCAGAACTTCTTTAGCCTTACCTGTTGAACGCACTTGCACAACCGGACCATCTTTTATAAACAACCCAGCCATATCAACAACCGTTGGCAACGATCCTCCACCGTTATTACGTAAATCTAAAACCAGACCTTCTATCCCTTCAGATTTTAATCGTGCAATCTCGGTTTTTACATCTTTAGCTGCATTGATATTTTTATAATCTTTAAAATCGACATAAAACGATGGCAAATCAATGATACCAAACGTCATTCCGTCCTTTTTAACTACCGACGATTTTGCATAAGTATCTACCAACTCAATAACATCTCTGGTTAAGGTAATATCCTTAATGGTTCCATCAACCTTTTTAACGGTTAAAGTCACTTTAGTTCCCTTTGGACCTTTAATATATTTAATAGCATCATTAATACGCATGCCAACAATATTTACCGGCTGGTCTTCGTCTTCCTGCTTTACTTTTAAGATTAAATCTTCAACCTCTAATTCCTGACTTCTCCATGCCGGACCTCCAGAAATCAAACTCACTACTTTAATATAGTCGTTACGCTTTTGAAGTTGCGCCCCAATTCCTTCTAATTTACCAGACATGCGCTGATCGAAATCTTCTTTACTGTTTGGAGCCAAATAATAGGTGTGCGGATCGAACTCTTCAACAATCGTATTCACATAAATAGCGAACCAGTCTTCACGTTGAAAATCCTCTAAGTTATCGTTGAAATAAATCTCTATCGAACGCAGCGTAGATTCACGAGCTTCTTTCTCAATCTCTGCATCTGTTTTCATAACATGAGACGGATCTTTTTCTTTTGCTCTTAACTCTTCCTCATAAATATCGTCATAATTTGAAAGTGCAGAGAACTTAAGTTGTCTTCTCCAACGGTCTTTCAATTCTGCTTTATTTTTCACAAAGCCTGTTTGCTCGTAATCGGTGTTAAACGATTCATCAAGTGTGTAATCAAAAGGTTTTGACAATACTTCGGCATAAATCTCTTTAGCTTCTGCTATACGCTTCACCAAACGCTCATGCACCACATTGAAAAACGTAATATCCGTGGCTTTAATCTGGTCATCAAGCGTTAATTTATACTTAGCAAAATCTTCGTAATCCGACTGATAAAAATAGCGTTTTACAGGATCTAAAACATCTAGATAATTTTTAAATAATTTCTCTGAAAACGTATCGTCAAACATTACAGGATCATAATGTCCATTCTCCAAAACAAAAGTTATAACTTGAATTAATAACTTATCTTTATCAGGATTATCAAACTTTTTTGTAGTAAAACTGCAGGATGCAAACCCCAGAAGTAAGGCCAGCAGCAACACTTTATATTTCCTTCTCATAACATTTTTCATTCGGTTAATATTCAACGACACCTAAGATGTCCGACATTTTTTTACTAAAATAAAGAAAAAAGTATGCCAAGCCCGGCATTTGCTACTAATTTTTTGTTAAACACAATAAATAAAGTGTATCCTACGGAAATTATGTATTTTAGCGTTACAATTTTCAGAATGTAAATGACAGAAAGACCGCTTATACTTGTAACGAATGACGACGGCATAACAGCACCAGGAATTCGAACTCTAATTTCAATTATGAATACCCTTGGAGATGTGGTAGTTGTCGCTCCGGACAGTCCGCAAAGCGGTATGGGGCATGCAATCACTATCGACTCTACATTATATGTTGAACAGCTAAAAGTTGATGACGGACCTCAAACCGAATACAGTTGTTCAGGTACTCCTGCCGACTGTGTTAAACTGGCTATTCGAGAAAAATTACATCGTAAACCCGATTTATGTGTCTCAGGAATTAATCACGGTTCGAACTCCTCTATAAATGTTATTTATTCTGGTACGATGAGTGCTGCCATTGAGGCAGGTATCGAAGGCATCCCTGCCATTGGTTTTTCATTGTTAGATTACAAATGGAGTGCCGATTTTGAAGCTGCCAAAAGTTTTGTAAAAACCATTACCGAAAATGTTTTAAAGCATGGTTTACCAAATGGTGTTGTACTTAATGTTAACCTTCCTAATTTACCGAAACAAGATATTAAAGGTATTAAAGTTTGCAGACAAGCCAGAGCCAATTGGGTGGAAGAATTCGATAAAAGAAAAACACCTTCAGGCAAAGACTACTATTGGCTTACTGGACGATTTGTAAACTTAGATGGTGGTGAAGATACAGACGAGTGGGCTTTAGAAAATGGTTATGTTTCTGTTGTACCCGTACAATTCGATTTAACAGCGCATCATTACATTCAAAATTTAAACTCCTGGAATTTAAATGATTAAAAAAGAACTTTTTATAGGCATTACCGTTGGTTTAATCGCCAATGCTATTGGCCTAATATCAATCGCTACCCTTTTAGGACAAGGCGAAGATTTTACAACCGTAATAAAAGCGGCGTACAACGAAGGCTTTTTAGGAAAACTTATAAGCTTAGGAGCTGTTTTAAATTTAATAGCATTTTTTATCTTTATAAGAAAACGTCAGGATTATCGCGCTCGCGGCGTATTAATCATCACTATTTTTGTAGCGGTATTTACCTTTATTTTTAAACTTTTTTAAATGAAGTATTACATTTTAGCAGGAGAAGCATCAGGCGATTTACACGGCTCTAACCTAATGAAAGCATTATTTGAAGTCGATGCTCATGCTGAAATCAGATTTTGGGGAGGAGACCTTATGCAGTCTGTTGGTGGCACTCTAGTTAAACACTATAAAGAACGTGCTTTCATGGGCTTCGCTGAAGTGATTATGAACCTGAATAAAATCTTCAAACTTATTGCGTTTTGCAAAGAAGATATTAAAGCCTACAATCCAGATGTTCTTATTTTTATAGACAATTCGGGTTTTAATCTGCGTATTGCCAAATGGGCAAAGCAAGAAGGCATTACCACAAATTATTACATTTCACCTCAGGTATGGGCATCACGAGCTAAACGTGTTTTTGATATTAAACGCGACATCGATGCCATGTATGTTATCTTACCCTTTGTTGAAGACTTCTACAAAAAGTACGATTATAAAGTAAACTTTGTTGGGCATCCGCTTATCGATGCCATTGCGAACAGAGATCAGGTTAACGAAACTAAATTTAGAGAAGCCCATAATTTAGGCAACAAACCAATTATTGCTTTGTTACCCGGAAGTCGAAAACAGGAAATAAAGAATATGCTTTCGGTGATGCTGGAAATGGTTGATAGTTTTAAGGATTATCAATTTGTTATTGCCGGTGCACCAAGTCAGGATTACAGTTTTTATGAAACTTTTATTAAATCGAATAACGTAAAATTCATATCGAATAAAACTTACGATTTATTAAGCATTTCAACAGCAGCGTTAGTCACTTCGGGTACCGCTACTTTAGAAACAGCATTATTTAAAATACCCCAGGTTGTCTGCTACAAAGCCAATGCCATTTCATACCATATTGCAAAACGTATAATAACTTTAAAGTTTATTTCGTTAGTAAATTTAATTATGGATAAAGAAGTCGTAACTGAATTGATTCAGAATGATTTCAACAAAAAAAGGCTAAAACAAGAATTAACTCGTATTTTAGACGAAACGGAACGTAAAAAAATGTTCTTGAATTATTACGAATTAGAAAAAGCCCTTGGCGGAAAAGGTGCCAGCAAAAAAACAGCTCAATTAATCTACAATTCAATAAAAAAATAAAATACTTTATGAGGAGTATTTGTATCCTACTTATTTTAACACTTGGTTTTACAAGCTGTAAATCTTCAAAAAGTGCCAGAAAAAAAGATAACCAAGTTGTTATTGATGCCAAACGTGCGTTAAATAATTATGATAATTTAACTACTGAAGTTGAACTTATAAAGACTGAATCTGAAACAATCGAGGAAGACAAAGGTGAAATAAGTAAAGCTGATGCCATTACTAATTATGCCTTACAATTTGAAGGGGTAAGATACAAATGGGGAGGTACAACTCCTGAAGGTATGGATTGTTCGGGATTGGTTTTTGAATCCTTTAGAGCTTACGATATTATTTTGCCTCGTATCTCTCGCGATATGGCAAAACTTGGAGATAAGATTCCTTTGAAAAAAGTTCAGGAAGGCGACCTTTTATTTTTTAAAACCGCTAACCGCAGAAATAACATAAACCATGTTGGATTAATCGTTACTACTGATAATGATATTCAATTTATACACGCAACAACCAGAGCCGGGGTTATTGTTTCTAAACTGTCTGAGGACTACTGGACAGATACCTTTGTAGAAGCCCGTAGAATTCTATAAGTTTTTTCTTATATTTATTGAGTATGAAAATACTCAATTTCACTATAATCAAGTTGACGCTATGCCTCATTGCAGGTATAATCATTGCTTACCTATATGCCTTCTCAATTAATTTAAGCCTGATTTTAGCAATAACAGGACTTGTTCTACTTTTCTTTAGCTATGTCATTGCGAAAAAACAATTTCAGAAAACCATCTGGTTTGGATTATTAAGTTACCTAACCATGATATGTATTGGTATATCGACGGTGACACTTCATAATCCCATAAATTCCAAACACCATTACACCAAAACCCTCGACGAAGATTCCATACCTAAAACAACTTTTAGAATTCGGGAAGTATTAAAATCAAACCATTATTACGACAAATATATTGTCGATATTCTTGAACTAAACAACAATCAAGTTTCCGGAAAAATACTTTTGAATCTTCAGAAAGACAGTATCAACAACAAATTACATGTTGATGATATCTATATTACAAAAACAGAATTTAAAAATCTTCCTACTACTTTAAATCCCGGACAATTTAATTACAAAGCTTATCTACATAGGAAATACATCTATCATCAATTCACTGTAAACAATAATGAACTCCTAAAGGTTCAGTCAAAAAACAGGACCATATTTGGTTATGCCGATATACTCAGAAAACATATCAACATTAAGTTACAGGCATATCATTTTAAACCTGAAGAACTCGCCATAATAAACGCTTTATTTCTTGGACAAAAACAAAATATAAGCGAGGAAGTTTATAGTACTTATGCCAATGCAGGGGTCATTCATATTCTCGCTGTTTCAGGTTTGCATGTTGGAATTATTCTAATGATTTTAAACTTCATCTTAAAACCGATAGAGTATTTAAAATATGGTAATATCTATAAAACACTATTACTTCTTATTCTGCTATGGAGTTTTGCCATTACAGCAGGGTTGTCGGCTTCGGTAACCCGAGCAGTTACTATGTTTAGCGTTTTGGCGATTGCGATAAACTTAAAACGTCCTACCAACATTTACAATACACTAGCATTAAGCATGTTTATTATTCTATTATTTAAACCTTTATTCCTATTCGATGTCGGTTTTCAACTCAGTTATTTAGCGGTTCTTTCTATTGTTACAATCGATCCTCTGCTTTACAAAATTTGGACTCCAAAAAATAAAATTCTAAATTTTTACTGGCATACATTAACGGTTACCATTTCTGCTCAAATAGGTATTATTCCTATTAGCTTATATTACTTTCATCAGTTTCCCGGATTATTCTTTATTTCGAATTTAGTCATCATTCCCCTACTTGGGTTTATTCTTGGTTTTGGTATACTGATTATATTTTTAGCTCTTCTGAATGTACCATCAAGTATTTTCAACACTGGTTTTGGTTACCTTATATCCTTACTAAACCAATTCATTTCGTGGATTACCAGTCAGAATCAGTTTGTATTCAAAGACATTCCTATCAATATATTCCAAGTTTTTGCTTCCTATTTTCTAATTATTACCGGTATTTTACTTTACAAAACAAAAAGTTACCATTCTTTAAAACTATTTTTAGTCGGAATTATAGGATTACAAATGGCTTTCATTTATACATCACTACATATACCTCATCAAGAATTTGTTATTTTTCATAAAAGCAGGCATACTTTAACCGGAAATACTATTAATAACAAAACAATCTTTAGTACAGATATAGATAGTCTTAATTTATTTAAAAATATTATTAAAGATTATAAGGTCTCAAATCACATAAAAAAGGTTTCTACAGATTCTCTTAACCCTGTCTATATACTAAACGAAAAAAGACTAATTATTGTAGATAATATAGGCGCATATCATGTAAAATCTTTCCAACCCGATTATGTATTACTAATACAATCTCCTAAGATTAACTTAATTCGGCTGATAGATTCCATAAAACCCAAAACCATTATTGCCGATGGCAGCAACTATAAATCTTATGTAGAACAATGGAAAACGGTTTGCTTAAAACGAAAACTCCCCTTTCACTATACAGGTGAAAAGGGAGCCTTTACTATTTCATATTAAATGATATTTAGCTTTTAAATTCAGGTTTAAACGCCTTATAATAATCGTTAAATTTCTCCTGAGAATCCATGTCTTTATGATCATCATTTTTGAATAACTTCAAATACAACTCTAACTGATTAGGTTGTTGATAACCTCGAATAGGTGCAATTAAATCGCCTTTTTCATCCATAAAGATTATTGTTGGATAGGCACTCACCTGAAAGTATCTTGTTAATTCATGAGCCGAATTACGTCGACTGGCCAATTCTGGTTTATATCCGGGATTTGAAAACGTTTTGCCTTTATAACTCACCTGGTCATTGCCTTCTGCATTAAATTTAACAGCATAATAATTCTTATTTACATAATCGGCAACATCGGGATTATGAAAAGTATTTTTATCTAACATTTTACACGGACCGCACCAACTGGTATACACATCCATCATAATCTTTTTAGGGGTTTTCTTTTGAAGCTCTAAAGCCTGCTCCAAGCTTACCCATTTTATTTCCTGTGCTATACCGCTAACTGAAGTTAAAGTAGCTAACAGTAATATAAATCCTATTTTTTTCATAACCTTTAAGTATCAAAACCTATGCCTAACTTACAAAAAAAGCTCCGAACACGGAGCTTTTTAAATGTATTTAACCTTTATATTCGATTAACGCACACCATGCATTAATTTTTTCAATACTGGATTTAATGCCAGAATTAACAATCCTGCTACTACCGGTACAATAGTAAATATTAAGAAGAACGTAGATAAACTATACTCTTTGGTAATGTTTTCAATTTGTCCACCAACAACAGCTGCCAATTTATTTCCAATAGCAATGGCCAGATACCACATACCAAACATTAAAGCAATCATTCTTGCTGGCACTAACTTACTAACATATGATAATCCAACAGGCGATAAACATAACTCACCAAGCGTATGGAATAAATATGCTAAGATTAACCAGATCATACTCACTTTTACACCTTCCTGAATACCGTAAGCTCCAAACGCTAACAATCCAAAACCAACAGCCATGATAATTAAACCTAAAGCATATTTAGCTGCAGCTGAAGGATTGTATTTACTCTCCCACCATTTCGAGAAGAACGAAGCAAATACGATAATAAAGAATGAGTTTAAAATACTAAACCATGACACAGTAATTTCAGATACATCTGAAGTAAACTCTCTTACTAACATCCAGCCTACAATGGCCCACATACATAAGAAACATACCACCAATACAATATTTGAATACGGGATTTTTTTGAAAGTTTTCTTCCATAAATCGTATAAAACATAAGTGATGATACATAAAGGCACAATGGTTAATATAGCATTAAAGATATTAAATGTTGTTGCCGAATTTCCTGTTAATACACGGTCTACATTATCACGTGCAAATAACACTAATGAAGACGCTCCTTGCTCGAAAGATAACCAGAAAAATACCGTAAAGAATGCAAAAACAATAAAAGCAAGCATACGATCTCTAACAACTGCTGAATATCTAAAAATACGTCCGATAACCAATACCAGGAACAACACTAAAGCGATTAATACAGCCACATACTGTCCTTCAAGTGCTCCAACTTTAAACGCCGAAAACATATCAATTCCTGCAATTTTAGACATCGGGTCGTTAATAGCATAGCCCAAACCTACGATAGAGCATATAATAATTAACACTTTATCAACTAATGTAAATGGGTTTGGCTTTTCTTCTACCTCTTCCTCTTCTACTTTAGCTAAATGGTCGTCGCCATCAACTGTATCTTCTACAAGATGTTTACTTGATGGTTTCTTTCCTATTTGTCCAAATAAATTTCCTGAGAAAGCAAATTGAAGCGTTCCCAACAACATAAAGATTCCCGCAAGACCGAATCCGTAAGACCAGCCAATTTTTTCAGCTAAATAACCACAAAGCATCATTCCGAAGAACGCCCCGGCATTAACCCCCATATAGAAAATAGTATAAGCACCATCTTTCTTCTCTGGGTTTTTCTTGTACATTTCTGAAATGATAGATGTAATATTTGGTTTAAAGAATCCCGTACCAACAACTAACAAACCTAATCCAAAATATAAAGAGAATTCGGTTTCTACAGCCATTGAAGCGTGCCCTAAAGTCATGATAATGGCTCCAATGATTACCGCCCAGCGATAGCCTGTTAATTTATCGGCTACAATACCTCCAATAATTGGGGTAATGTATAAAAGCATGGCATATGTACCAAAAAGCGCTCCTGCATTTTCTGCAGACCAGCCCCACCCCGGGTTATCGCCAATAATAGAAAATGTTAAAAAGTTAACCAGTAACACGCGCATTCCGTAAAAGGAAAAACGCTCCCACATCTCGGTGAAAAATAATACGAACAACCCTGCAGGATGTCCTAAAACTTTGTCTTTAAAAAGATTTTCAATATCTGTCGTCATATATAATTAATGGTTGATTTAATTCTATTTTTTTTCTATTTTATTCTTCATGCATTTCACGCTCGTTGTCTTCTGCCCCGTGGGTTAAAGCTTCCAATTTATTTCTAAACAGCATAACAAGCATACCGAATATTAAACAGAATACAGCAATACCCGTAAAAATGGCATATTCCCCTAAACTTTCAGAAGCTTCTCCTAATAATCCAGCTACTTTATTACCAAAACCTGTCATAGCAAAATAAATACCCATCATTAATGATGCATATTTTACTGGTGCTAATTTCGTAATGTATGATAATGCCACAGGAGAAATACAAAGTTCTCCAATAGTATGGAACAAATAAGCTAACACTAACCAGTACATCGCTGAAGAACCAGCACTCTGATATTGCGCCGCAGCAGCCGTCATAAAGAAAAAGCCTGTTCCCATAATCATTAAACCAATAATCATTTTAAACAGTGATGAAGCTACTTTACCTTGTAATTTACGTTTTGCCCAATAGCCAGCAACAGTTGTTCCTAAGAAAATAATAAACATGGCATTTAACGACTGAAACCAAGATGCCGGCACTTCCCAACCTAGTAAATTTCTGTTGGTATTGTCCATCGCATAAATATTCATTAAACCTCCAGCCTGCTCAAAAGCACCCCAGAATACGATTACTAATAAAAACGAAATAAACAATACAACGACTCTATCCTTTTCAACTTTAGTAAGTGGTTGGTTCATTAATTCTTTGTCAGAAGAACTTTCAGAACCTCCTAAAAAGTTTCCAACGTGTTTTAAATGTTTTTGACCTGCAACATATTGAATAAGACCTAAAGCCATTCCAATACCAGCTAAACCAAATCCATAATGCCATCCGTATACTTCACCTACAAAGCCAACAATTAAACTGGCTAAAAAAGCTCCAACGTTAATCCCTATGTAGAAAATAGTAAAACCTTTATCACGTCTTACATCTCCTTGTCTGTAAAGCCCTCCAACCATTGTTGAAATATTTGGTTTTAACATCCCCACACCTGCAATGATTAATCCTAAACCTGTGTAAAAGGCCCACATCTGCTCAATAGCCAAAATACTGTGTCCTGCAACCAAAAGAATACCTCCATAAAGTACCGCTTTCTTTTGCCCAAGCATTTTATCGGCAATCCAACCACCAGGAATAGATGCTACATAAACCAACATGGTATACCATCCATATAAAGCTAAAGCCTCGCCGTTAGACCAACCTAAACCAGCATTAGCGCCCTGAGTTTCGGCTACTAAATACAATACCAAAATGGCACGCATTCCGTAGTAAGAGAATCTTTCCCACATTTCCGTAAAAAACAGTACATACAGTCCTATTGGATGTCCAAATAATTCTTTGTGTTTAGTTGTAGTAATTGCGTCTGACATATATTTTGTGTTAGTTATTTAAAAAACTAAGCTGTACGAATACAGCTTAGTTGATTTATTTTATTTTATCTCCTAAATTTTCGTTCAGGAAGTTAGTCATTTTTTTGAAAAGATGTAGCCTCGTTTTTCCACCATAAATACCATGGTTTTTATCCGGGTAAATCGCCCAATCGAATTGCTTATCTGCCTGCACCAAACTCTCTACCAATCTCATGGTATTCTGTACATGCACGTTATCATCTGCAGTTCCATGAACCAATAGAAAATCACCTTGTAATTTATTTACATGATTGATTGGTGAATTATCATCGTATCCACTTGCATTATCCTGAGGTAATCCGTTGTAACGCTCAGTATACACCGAATCGTAAAAACGCCAGCTTGTTACCGGAGCTACAGCAATCGCCATTTTAAAGACATCGCTCCCTTTAAACAAACAGTTACTACTCATAAAACCACCGTAACTCCATCCCCAGATTCCTATTCTGCTTTCATCAACGTATGGTAATGTTGCTAATTGCTTAGCTGCAGCAATCTGATCTTCAACTTCGTACTTTCCTAATTGCTCATAGGTCACTTTTTTAAAGGCCGCGCCTTTAAAACCGGTTCCGCGACCATCAACACAAGCGACAATATAACCTTCTTGTGCTAAATGCTGGTACCAGTAATCGTTATAAGAATTCCAAGTATTAGCTACTTGTTGAGAACCTGGTCCTGAATACTGAAACATTAAAACAGGGTATTCTTTATTAGCATTAAAATTGGCAGGCTTAATCATCCACATGTTTAAATCGTTCCCATTTACATTAATGGCACTGAATTCTTTTGTAGAAATGGTATACTCCGATAACTGTTCTAGAAGTGCTTTGTTATCTTTTATGTTTTTTACAACTTCTCCTGTCGATGCTTTGTTTAAAGTGTATACCGGAGGGGTTGTTGTATTTGAAAACGTATTAATGAAGTATGAGAAATCGGCACTAAAATCGGCGTTATTTGTTCCTTCTGTTTGCGATAAACGTTTTTTACTACGTCCGTTTAATTTAACAGAATAGACATCACGATTAATTGATCCGTTTTCTACTGACTGATAAAAGATTCTATCACTTTTCTCATCGTAACCATAGTAGGCGGTTACTTCCCAGTTTCCAGTAGTTACCTGATTGATTAAATCACCCTTTTTCGAATAGTGATAAATATGATTATATCCATCCTTTTCACTTGTCCATATAAAGCTATTATCCTTTAAAAAGGTTAAGTTGTCTGTAACATCAACATAAGCCTTATCGGTTTCAGCTAACACTAAAGACGATGTGTTTTTAGAAGCATCAATCAACCATAAATCCAATTCGTTTTGCTTTCTGTTTAAATAATGTGCACTTAAAACGTTCACATCGTTGGTCCATTTAATTCTTGGAATATAAAAATCGTTATACTCTTTACTTACCTTAACAGCTTCAATGGCTTTAGTAGATAAATCATATAAATGAAGTGACACTAAAGAATTCGCCTCTCCTGCTTTTGGGTATTTAAATACCTGCTGTGTTGGATACAGACTTTCGCCGTAAACATCCATGGAAAACTCAGGCACATTGGTTTCATCAAAACGGATGAACGCAATTTTTGTTCCATCGGCATTCCACTCAAAAGCACGAACAAAAGCAAACTCTTCTTCGTAAACCCAGTCGGTTATACCGTTTATAATTTTATTCTTAACACCATCTGTTGTTACTTGTGTAGTAGCTCCAGAAGATAAATCTTTAACATAAATATTATTGTTGTAAACATAGGCTATTTTCGAACCATCTGGTGAAAAGGTAGGTTCCTGAATACGTTCATCTGAAACCGAAATCACAGATTTGTCTGCAACATTATACACAAAGTAATTTCCTAAAACCGAATGACGATAAATAGACTCTTCATTTGTTGCTAAAAGCACTTTAGTTTCATCTGTACTAAATGTGTAATTTGTAAAGTAACTTATCTCCTGAATGTCTTTGGAATCGACAAGCGTTTTAACTTTTTCAAGCGTTTTATAATCGTAAATATCTACCGAAGTTGAACGTGTGCTTCTATCGAAGTTAAACACTGAATATTGCTGACCATTTGCCATAGAATGAAGCACGTCCATACGTTCTGTTCTAAACGTACCATCCCATATTTCTTCAAGGGTAATTTGCTTATTTTGAGCGGTTAAACTTGCTACGAATAGTACGCAAACATAAAACGAGAATTGTAGGTATTTCATTAAAAAAAATATTTATTTCGTAAACAGAGCCCAATTTTACTAAAAATAATATAAAACACCCTTTTTATTAACACTTTAATAACGTCTTTAAATAAAAAAATCGAGTTCAATATTGCATTTAAGTATAGTATCTTTGCGAAACCTATCGCGTTAAAATAAAATATAACGGGATAATAAATAGCAACCAAAAATTCAAGGTTCTCCTTGAAACAGTGATATCTCGATAATCGAGTAAACAAACAACTTATGAGTAAAACAATTGCCGGTTTTTCAAAACTATCAAAATCAAAGAAAATTGATTGGATGGTGGAAACCTATTTTTCAAATGCCGAACAAGCTAAAACGGTATTAAAACAGTATTGGAATACCAACGAAAAATTACAAACCTTACACGACGAGTTTATTGAAAATACCATTACCAATTATTATTTACCACTTGGTGTGGCGCCAAATTTTTTAATAAACGATACGCTGTACACCATACCCATGGCTATTGAAGAAAGTTCGGTAGTCGCTGCTGCGAGTAAAGCGGCAAAATTCTGGTTAGACCGCGGCGGATTCAAAACAACTGTGATTTCCACAACCAAAATCGGTCAGGTGCATTTTATTTACCACGGTAATGCCGAAACATTAAAAAGCTATTTCAATTTTATAAAACCGAAATTAATTACAGATGCCCAACCCATTACCAAAAATATGGAGAAACGTGGTGGCGGTATTTTAGATATTGAGCTACGCGATAAAACAAACGACATTGCTGGCTATTACCAGCTTCACGCTTCTTTTGAAACGCTGGATGCCATGGGTGCTAACTTCATCAATTCATGTTTAGAGCAATTTGCCAAAACATTTAAAAACGAAGCGCAGTCTTTTGAAGGTTTTACAGAAGCTGAAAAAGACATTCAAATTGTGATGAGTATTTTATCAAATTACGTTCCGGAGTGTTTAGTACGTGCTGAAGTGAGTTGTAAAGTTGAAGATTTAACGGAAAACGAAAATATTTCAGCCGAAGAGTTTGCTACTAAATTTATTCAGGCGGTTAATATTGCTGAAATTGAACCTTACCGCGCCGTAACCCACAACAAAGGTATTATGAACGGTATCGATGCTGTGGTTCTGGCTACAGGAAACGATTTCAGAGCCATTGAAGCCTGTGCGCATGCTTATGCTTCGCGCAAAGGAAAATACAGTAGTTTATCACACGCTAAAGTTGAAAATGGAATTTTCACCTTCTGGATTGAAATGCCTTTAGCTTTAGGAACAGTTGGGGGATTAACAGGCTTACACCCCTTAGTAAAATTATCTTTAGAATTACTATATCACCCGAGTGCTAAAGAACTTATGCAGATTGTTGCCGTTGCCGGATTAGCCCAAAATTTTGCAGCGCTGCGTTCATTAACTACGACAGGTATTCAACAAGGCCATATGAAAATGCATTTAATGAATATTCTAAATCAGTTTGAAGCCACTAATGATGAAAAACTAATTTTAACCGAACAGTTTAAAGACCAGACCGTTTCGCATAGTGCCGTAGTTGAAGCTATTGAAACCCTACGTTCTAAAAGCAACTAAATCATATATGCAGGAATTTTACAGCAACGGTAAACTTTTAATTTCTGGTGAATATGTCGTACTTGATGGCGCTAAAGCTTTGGCTTTACCCACTAAGTTTGGGCAATCTTTAACCATAATGCCAATAGACGAAACTAAACTCTTCTGGAAAAGTTACAATAATGATAAATCGTTATGGTTTGAAGGTACTTTTGATATTGAAAACGGAACACTAAAAGCGCATCAGGATAACGAAGTTTCAAACAGAATTGTTCAAATTTTGCAGACAGCGCAAACTTTAAACCCCGATTTTTTAAGTTCAAACCAAGGCTATAATATTTCAACAGCATTAACATTTCCTAAAAATTGGGGATTAGGTACATCATCAACCCTTATTAATAATATTGCTGATTGGGCAGAAGTAAATGCCTACGAGTTATTGAAAAACACCTTTGGTGGCAGTGGTTATGATATTGCCTGTGCGCAAAACAATTTACCAATCACGTTTCAAAGAACACAAAATGATATTGAAGTAAATGCTTTGAATTTCAATCCTGAATTTAAAGAGCATATTTATTTTGTGTATTTAAATGAAAAACAAAACAGCCGAGAGGGCATCGCTACGTACAACAGCAACAAATCGAATATCGAACCTGTTATTTCTGAAATTAATAAAATAACAGAACTACTTCTTAATTGTGAGTCTTTAACAACATTTGAAGACTTATTAACACAGCATGAAAGCATCATTTCAAAAGTCATCAAGCAACAAACTGTTAAAGACCGGTTATTTCCAGATTTTAACGGTGTTGTAAAAAGTCTTGGTGCCTGGGGAGGTGATTTTGTTTTAGTAGCAAGCGAAGATGATCCAACATCCTATTTTAAAACCAAAGGTTATCATACCATATTAAGATATCAGGATATGATTCTTTAAAACAAAAAGCGGAACTTTAGAAAGTTCCGCTTTTTGTTTTATTATTTAGCTTTTGGCTTCATTATATAGGAAGCGAGAAAACCAACCAGGAAAATGGCCATGGTGCCAAATACAATGGTTAAATAAGTATGGAATGAAGCACCGATGGTGTCCGGTCCGAATACACGTCCAGCAAACGTCATCCATAAGATGACTAAAATTCCGGCAATCATACCAATAATAGCTCCTTTAACATATTTAAATTTTGAGAACATCGCCAAAAGAAACAACCCTAACATACCTCCACTAAAGATGGATGACAATTTCCACCAGGCATCTAAGGCACTTTTTACATCAATCATAGCTATACCAATACCAACACCTATTAAACCAATAATGGCCGAAGAAAAATACAGCACACGCATATGCTGTTTATTTGATGCATTCTTATTAATATAACGGTTGTAATAATCGGTTAAAAACACCGTTGCCGAACTATTAAAACTTGTTGAAATGGTACTCATTCCTGCTGCAAAAATAGATGCAATCATTAAACCTGTTAATCCAGGAGGCAGTGCATTAACTATAAAATTAGGAAATACTCTATCAGCTTTCACTATATCCTGTAATTCCAAAGGAAGTGTTTCGGCTGAATGATAATACCCAAATAAAGCGGTTCCTATAAACAGAAACAACACAGAAATGGGCAAATAAATTAATCCACCAATTAATGCAGAACGTTGGGCTTCCTTATCAGACTTCAACACCATATAACGCTGTACATAATTCTGATCGATACCGTAATTCTGAAGATTAATAAACACCCCATAAATTAACACCACCCAAAACGTTGGCTCGGTGAAATCGAGTTTAAAACTTCCTAAACTAAATTTATCATATGCTGATCCAATTGAAAAAATCTGAGATGGACCTTCCGGCATGCTAAAAAGCATATAAATAATACATCCTAAGGCACCAACTATTAAAAGAATACCCTGAATAGCATCGGTCCATAAAACGGCTGTAATACCACCCAACATAGAATAAACAGCAACAATAATTCCGGTGAATAAAATAATGGTGGCAATATCCCAACCAATAATAGCATTTAGAGTTAATGCCAATAAATAAAGAATCGTCCCTACCCGCATGAGCTGCGTTAACAAATAACACAGTGACACATACAAGCGCGCCCAAGCACCGAATCGCTGTTCCATAAATGTATACGCCGATGGACTGTTGATTTTTCGATACAACGGCACAAAATATTTAACAGCGATTAGAGTTGCAATGGGTAATGACAAACTAAACACTAAAGCATTCCAATTAGATTGAAATGCATTACCCGGTAAAGCCAAATAACTTATGCTACTCACAAAAGTTGCAAAAATTGACATGGTAACCACCCATCCGGGTATATCTTTATTGCCGACTGTATAAGATTCAGGTGTTTTGTTTCTTTTAAAGAACGAACCCCCAAATAAGGCTATTCCTCCTATGTAAAGAAAAAACACAACAAGATCTATAGAATTCATTAATCTTTCTACATTTTAATTCAGTTGGCAAAAGTAATATCTTTTTAAGTTTAATCTGGTTAGAATTAAACTGTATCTTTTATTTTATAACAGGTTATCTATCTCTGCTTTAATTCTGTTAACACTTTCAACGACCTGAGTCATTTCTTTTTCTTCAAATGTATTGAACGGTGGCGCAATATACGGTTGGATTAGTCCTAATACCGATAAGGCCGATTTTAATCCTTTTAAATAACTGGATCCATAAGATCCAATAGTATAAATTTTTGTTGCCACATCCATGACTAAATTCTGTAACACCCGAATTCGATCGAAATCTCTGGCTATGGTTGCATTATACAATTCAACATACAACTTCGGAAACATGTTGGCCCCACCGTTAACACCTCCACTTCCGCCCATTAAAATGGTTTCGGAAGTAATTTCTTCCGGGCCTACTAATAATGAAAAATCTTCTTTATCTTTTAACACATAACACAATGACTGATAATACACTGTATTTGCAGAGCTATCTTTTAAGCCGATAATATTTGGGTGTTCGGCTAAACGTATTACTGTTCCGCGATCGATATTCACTTTGGTATGTGAAGGCATATTATATAAGAACAATGGCAGAGGTAACTGACTCGCCAAAGCCCAGTAATATTTATATAATTCCTCCTGACCCAAACCATAATAAAACGGTGGTGCAGCCACTACGGCAGTAGCCCCTGCACGATAGGCTACATCTGCTAAATGTAAACTCTCTTCAATTGACGTATCGGTAATACCAACAAAAACAGGAATTCTTCCATTTACAATTCTACAAGTTTCGTTAATAAGTAATTCTCTTGTTCGATAACTTAAACTTGTAGACTCTCCGGTTGTTCCCAAGATAAACACACCATGAACACCTCCTGCTATTAAATGTTCTAATAAACGATGAACACTTTCAACATCTAAAGACAGATTATCTGATAGCAAAGGGGTAACCATAGGCGGCACGATACCCTTAACAATAGTTTGATTGGTTCCTGAAGACATTAGTAATGTTAAATTTATTTGGTTTAGCTTAATTTACAACTAATCTGTGATTAATTACTTACCAATATTAACAATTTAACAACAAAACAATGTTATTATTAATCGATGGTCAATTTTATAAATTTAAAATTAAAGCATAAAAAAGCGGGACAATAACTTGTCCCGCTTTTTTATTTCTATGTTTAAGCTTCTTATTGAATCTGAGTTTCTACTCGGTTATCTTCAATATCAGCAGCTTCTTTTAATGCATTGTATAACTTAGATGTTACAACATTCATTTTTTGTTGTTCTACACGATTAGCAGCAGCCTGGTAATTTTCTAAAGCTACAGCTGGCTCTACCTTAGTAACCTGAATCATGTAAACACCATTGTTACCATCAATTAAATCTGAAGTATCACCTTCGTTTAATCCGAATGCAGCACCAACAACTATTGGCTCTCTACCAGCACCCGAAATGGTTGGATTTTTCATATTGATAGCAGAAGCTGTTCTAACTGATGTATTTTGGCTAGAAGCTAAATCGTCTAAGTTAGTTGCAGATACTTTATCTCTAAGCATTTCAGCCTTTTTCTCCTTACGAATAATTGGTAATACACTTGCAGTTGCTTCTTCAACAGACATTAATCCTTTTTCATGCTTAGCTACTAATTGAGCAAGTACATATCCGTTAGTAACAGAAAAACGTTTAATAGTCCCTACTCTAGTGCCTTCTTCGAAAGCCCAACGAACAATTTGTCTTTGGTTTCCAACACCTGGAATATTTTCGTCTAAAACTTTAATACCGTTTACTGGTCGTACTACAAACTTTTGAGCTTCGGCTTCAGCATCAAAATCTTTACCGTCTAATACTGCTAACTCAAAGCTTGAAGCATCTCTAAATACTTTATCAATTGTAGCTTCAGATGGCTCAATTCTTCTTGCAATTGTTCCAACCTGAACCGCTTTTTGTTTTTCTTTTAAACCTTCAATTTCGATAATGTGGTAACCGAATACGGTTTTAACAACACCTAAATCACCAACATTTCCTTCGAATTCGAAATCGTTGAATTCTGGAACCATGGTATTGTATGGATGCCAGTCGTAACGACCTTCGTTATCAACACTTCCTTTATCTGAAGAAAATTCAGTTACTAATTCTGAGAATTTAGAACGATCTCCTTTAATTACTGCTAATAAACTATCGGCAGTTGTTTTAGCCTGAGCATCAGTTTGAGTAACTTCTGCACCTGCCATTTGAGCTCCAATAAATGGAATTAAAATATGTCTTACTTTAGCAGAATCCGGAACTTGTTTAACAGCAACTACTTTAGAAATTTTGTAGTAACCGTTATCTTTATAAGGTCCGTAAATCTCACCTGCATTTAATTTAAAAATGCTATCTGCAATAGTTGAAGGAATGCTAGATTTAAATAAGAAACGATTATCGAATTTAATATCTGAATTTGAATTCACAAATCCTTCATCATCCGTTGTGCTTAAAAATCCTTTTACAGTTTCGTTAGCTTTAGTTGTACTGTTGTACTCTTCTTTATCTTTTAAAAGATCAACTAATTCCCCTTTAATTTCGTTTTCATCTTCAACAGATGCTACTTCATTAAACTGAACAAACTTAATATCTCTTGAAGCTTCTACTTCGTATTTCTTTTTGTTTTTGCTAATGTAGCTTGAAATATCAGATTTAGACACTTCAACCAAACTATCGGCAATCGAGCTGTAAGGTAACTGCACATATTTAATATCTACTTTGTTTCCTTCTAATTTATACTCTAATTCGCCTTCAGCTAAAGTACCTGTTAAACCCGCTTTAACCATGCTAAAGTAGTTTTGTTGTAAAGCATTTGACGAAACCGTTTTTTCATACTCTACCCACTGTGCATAACCTTCAGGAGACGTTTCTTTTAAGTTTGCGATATACTCGTTTAACTTATTTTCATCAAACAAGCCTGCTTCATTTAAAAACTCAGGGCTATTAGCCAAAGCTGTTTTTAAAATATCACGCATCTGATCTTTCTCTACAGTAATACCTAACTCTTCAAATTGAGTTTCTAATACTGCGGTTCTTACTTCTTGCTCCCAAACACGGTTCATAACCTGAGTACTGGTTGCGTTTGGACCTAATTGGCGCTGCGCGATTTCTACTTTTTGAAGAAAATCTTCTCGGGTAATCTCTCTTCCATTAATTGTCGCCACTACATTGTCGCTACCTGCAAAAGCACTTCCGCTTTTAAATAAATCTGCTAATACAAAAGAAAATAACGCCAGTGCTATGACTACTATTAAAAATAGGGAGCGTTGTCTAATCTTATTTAAAACTGCCATCTGTAATTAAAAATTTTAAAAAATCCTAGTTGGATTTAGCTTGTTAAGTTCTATATATGTGACTCTCGCACATACGTCGTGGGCGAAAATACTATTTTCTATTTAATAATAAAAGCCCTTAGATGCGATTTAATTAAACATTAATCCTCATCTAAAATTTTAAGCTGAATAAGGTCTATTTTGGTATTGGAAACTTCGATGATTGAAAACTGAAATTTATCGATTTTCACCACTTCGTCCTGTGCAGGAATTTCCTCGGTGTGATTAACAATTAAACCTCCTAAAGTCTCATAATTTTCACCTTCGGGAAGATTTAATTTGTAAGTCTCGTTAATATAATCAACTTCCAAACGTGCTGAAAACGTGTAAGTTTCATCATCAATCTTCTCCTCTATTAAGTCTACCGTATCGTGTTCATCTTCAATTTCTCCAAACAGCTCTTCAACAATATCTTCAACCGACATAATCCCTGAAGTTCCTCCATATTCATCAAGTACTACGGCTATACTTTTTCGCTTTTTAATAAGCACACTTAGTACATCTTTAATAAGTACTGTTTCCGGAACAAATTCTACTGGCAAGACCATGGCCTTGATATTTTTTGGTTTTTTGAACAATTCGAACGAATGCACATAACCAACAATGTCGTCTATAGTTTCTTTGTAAACCAAAATTTTAGTAAATCCGGTTTCGGTAAATAAACTGCTTAAATTTTTAAGAGAATCGTTAATTTCGATAGCCGTAATTTCGGTACGAGGCACCATAACCTCGCGGGCTTTAACTTCGGAAAATTCCAGAGCATTTTGAAAAATCTGAATTTCAGAATCGACTTCTTCATGCTCTTCAACCGATTCCATTTGCTCACTAATATAATTCCCCAGTTCTACTTTTGTAAACGCCAGCTGAATCTGGTCGCCTTCGGTTTTAAATACATGTTTTAATATGAAATCGGAAATCCAGATAACAAAATCGGATATAAAACTAAACAGGATATAAAACACATAAGCCGGAATGGCTAAGGTTTTAATTAAGGTGTTGGCGTAAATTTGAAAGAACACTTTCGGTAAAAATTCTGCCGTAATTAAAATAACCAATGTTGAAATTATAGTTTGCGTTAACAAACTAAAATCGTCTAACATGACATTTACAAAATTATATGGCGATGGCAGTAACGACTGAAACCATTCCACCAATAAATCGCCCATAAAAAACCCGTAAATAACCAAAGCTATATTGTTACCAATAAGCATGGTTGCAATAAACTTCGATGGTTTTGCGGTAAGCTTTTTTAAGACGTTGGAAAGCAAGCCTTCCTGCTTTTTCTCAATTTCAATGTGAATTTTGTTTGAAGACACATAAGCAATCTCCATTCCTGAGAAAAAAGCCGATAGTAATAATGAAACAATTATGATAACAACATAAATGCTCATCTATTTTCTGTTGTTTTTATTACTGTATTTATTTGCAAACTTCCTTCTGAAGAAAAAGATAAAAATCGCTAAACCAGCTAAGGCGAAAGACACATAGGCCCCATTACCTTTTCCTAATTTAGTTATACCATCGTAAAGGAATAACACAGCGAAAACCAGATATGCGTATTGAAAAATTTTAGAAAATGTCATAAAGTTATATTATATCTCCAATGCATCTTTTAGTAAAAACACACCGGAGTTTTTGTTAATTTTTATAATGTAAAGATAATTAAATTTGAAGTAAGCCGAATTTTAATTTCAGGAGATTAAAGAAAATCTAATCTTCTACAGTAATGATACCTGTTACTTCAAGTACCTCGGCATTTGTGAATTTGGAATTCGAATCGAAACCATTACCATTAATAATATCTACTTCAGAAGCAAAAGTTACAGGTTTATTGGTAAACAACCATTCTTTCTTTTGATCGTAATACAACTGATTGGTTTTTAACTCTCGATTATCAACCGTGGTAATAACCACATTCCCCTGTAAATCGATTAAATCCGTCTTACCGTAAACTATAGCATAATCGGCAACAACGGTACTTTTCTTATTGTTTTCGTCATACAAATACAAGGTAATACCATCTTGAAATTCATTAAATGGAAAATCACGATTACTATAATCCAGCATTTTTGCACTTAACAAATTGGCTGTTACACGACCAGAATCGGTATATTTTAAATTAATATGTTCCGCAACACCCATAGGTTCGTTTTCAGACATCCCTATTTGCTGCACTTCATTATAACTGTTGTTACATGAAAAAAACATAGTCACCGTAAATGCGGTGACTATGTATAATATTTTATTTAATTGTTTTGTACTCATTAAATATTTGGAACAGTTACAGAACCATTAATCCAACATCCGATGCTGATTACTTTTCCAGCACTACCAGAACTAAAGATTTCTGATTTCTGTGGTGCTTTAGCATTGTAACTTGCTACAGACTGCGCAGAAGCTTTCTTTAAAGTGGCATCTACATTTCCTGCTTTAGCTGCTTCCTGAGCTGCTAACCAGTAAACCGCTCTTTTGTTAAATGGTGTATCACCACAGCTATTAGCACTTGCAGCATACATAGCGGCAATAGCTAAATACGGACGACCATTAGATGGGTTTAATTTTAGAGCTTCACGGAAATAATTTCTTGCCTGACCAAAACTTCCAGACTTTTTAAATTTATCACCTACTCTATAATATAATTTAGATTTTTTGTAATTATCTGTTTCTAAATTAATAGCTTCTTGATAAAACTTAACAGCCTCACTTGATTTTCCTTCTTTATCCTTTAATACACCTAAGTAATAAGCAGAGTTAGCTGAAGGATTTAATTCGTGTTGTGCATTTACCAACTTAACAAATAACGGGCTATCTGTACAGTCTTTCTCGTACATTTTAGCTACAGCTCTACGCACCCAGGTTTCATTAGTTTTGTTAGCTTCAAAGTCTTTTTCATATAAAGGGATTAAGTTATCGCAGTTTGCACGATCACCTAATTTTTTATCCATAGCTCCAGCAACCTGATCGTAAGCTCCTAAATAACTTTCGTAATACTTTTTGTATTGAGCATCTTTTCCTGTTAAGGCTGTACCAGCTGCTTCTTCTTTTTCGATAAGTGGATTTAACTTCGCTGAGTAGTTTTCTACTTCACTGTCAATTTTCTCAGCAACATCATCATACTTATCAAATAACTCTCCTGCACTTTTCTTTTTAGCATCATATAAATCTACCATTAAAGAAAAGTAGGTATATAAACTTTTAGGGTTTGTAAACGTTGCTTTGTCTAATTTATAAGCAGCATCAAAACAGTTGTATAATTCCTCGTCTGTTTTGTTTAAAATTTCTCTGTTGTCATATTGTAACTGACACGCTTTTGCTGCATACTCTCCCTTTGGTGTTTTGCTTGGAAAATTTTCTGCACGTTGCTCATATAACAATACTAAATCGTTAATAAAAGCCGATTTTTCTGCCCCTTGAGCCTTTTCTATTTTAGCTTCCAAGATTTTTTCACCATCAATATAAATGGCATTATTAAACTTCGGGCATTTGTTTCTTACAGCCATCCAAGGCTCGTAAGCTGCATCATAATTTTTTGCCTTTACATATTCATGGAATATAGAAAGCTTAGTCATACATTCCTCATCCTGTTGTGCAAACCCAGTGAAGCCAACAAGTAATAAAGCAAATAAAAATGTAAATTTCGTCTTCATGTTTCTTAATTTTTCTCTTTTCTGTTAGTCATATTTCCTTTTCTGAAACCATCTATCGTTCAAAGATAAACTTAATTGGAAATTAATAAAATTCTCTTGTATTAAATTGCTGTTAGTTGTTCCTCTTTTACCCAGTTCTAGACCTAAGTTTGCATTAGAGAAAAATGTACCAACTGGTAATCCTACTCCAAAAGACATGCCAAACTCGTTTATAGACTCATCTTCAAACTGTAAACCTGTATTCTCAAAATGCATTCCGGCTCTATAGGTTACTCGTTTAAAGTAATGATTGAATGAATTATATTGTGGAATATAAAACCCTCCAATGGTATACTTTTTAGAATCTTCGTAAGTTGAAGCTGCTGTTCTGTATAGTGAATTTGAAAATTTACTAGAACTTAAAAATTCGGTTTCAATACCTACAAACCATTTTAAAGGCTGACCAATTCCAGCTCCAAACGATAATTTTGAAGGCATCGTTAAATCTGTATTTTTCAAACCGTCTTCCTCTAAATCTTCTTCTATAGTATCTACAACATATTCCTGTCCTGTACTAGACAAGGTAATGGTAGAATACGAGCGTTCGTTTTCTGATGCCAGATCACTCTGCGGTGTATAAGTCAAGGCTGAAACAAATTCCAGCTTCTCATTTAACATGGTCTTATAGTTCACCCCAAGGTTTACATTTAAACCACTTAAATCTGATCTGTTATTTTCTCTGGACTGATATTGCGTTGGAATATCATCATCATCATAATTATAAACTATTGTGCTGTTTTGAATGTTACCAAAGTTATATTGAACATCAACACCTACATTTAAACCTTTGGTTATTTGGTAACCTAAACCCATGAAGACTTTGTTTAAACCACCTTCACCTCTAAATCTATGAGAAACACCTTTATCACTCAAAGATTCTAATTTATAACCCACCGATGTATATGGCATCAAACCAAAACCTACACCAAATTTTCCCATTGGGATATTCATGGCTAAATAATCGAATGTTGTTGACGATGTTTTATCGCTACCCGAGTTACTTTTTAAGTTAATACTTGAATATGTACCCCCTACCGTATATTTAACAAGGCTGCTACCATCGTTAAGACCTTCAAAATTATTTCCGGCATACGACGCTGGGTTTCTTAAGTTAACATGTATACTATCTGAATAAATACTAAGGCCTCCCATGCTTCGATTTTCTACAGTACCTTTAAATTTTAAGCTACCAATACCGTAAAAAGAATATGGCGAGGCTGTTCCCTCTTGCCCGTAACTTTTAATTGCAATAACTGCAATAAAAATTAATACAAGTTTTTTAATCATTCGTTTGAATTAAATTGTAATATTTGATTTAAACCTTCTAAAAGAAAATTCAGGTTGACAAATATGGTACTTTTTAATTGTTTAGACAAGAAATTACAATCGCCCCCTGTTAAAATAACTGTTAAATCTGAATATTTTTCTTGATAATTAAGAATAATTCCTTCGATTTCATTTAAAACGCCATAAACAACTCCGGAATGTATTGAATTTATTGTTGAATCTCCTATGATACTTTCAGGCATCTCTGTATCTAATAACGGTAAATTAGCCGTTAAATTATTTAGAGACTTGTATCGCATTCTTAACCCTGGAGAAATGGCACCACCTAAATATTCATTTTCCGATGTAACAAAATCGTAAGTGATACAAGTACCTGCATCAATGATTAACGTATTCGTATTAGGAAATTCGGTTACTGCAGCACACACCAACCCGATACGGTCGACACCTAAAGTCTTAGGTGTTTGATACCGATTTGTGAATGGTAAATTGGCAGTACTGTCAATTACCAACAGATTAAACATGCTTTTTATCTCTTCAATTGTATCTGTTTCTAAATTACCGACAGAAGACACTATTGCCCGTTGTATATTTGTATAAGTACGCTTTAAATCTTTTAGAGCTTCTAGAATTATCGATAAATCAACAACCTGTTTCTCTATTAACCTATTTTCACCAAAAACAGCTAGTTTAACCAGCGTATTCCCCACATCTATTACTAAATTCATCTGTTTTATTAAAACCGTAAATTTACAAAACAAGAATTAATAAAATTTATTTTTTCATACACCTCTGATTATAAATCAGATAGCAAACAAACACATAAAAACCATATTTTTTTTCAGTTTTTTCTTGGTGAACATATAAAAAGATTATAAATTTGCAACCGCTTAACAGAGGTACCTTAGCTCAGTTGGTAGAGCAAAGGACTGAAAATCCTTGTGTCCCTGGTTCGATTCCTGGAGGTACCACTACAAAAATCCTGAAACATGTGTTTCGGGATTTTTTGTTTTTATAGGTTAACTTTTTATCTAGATAGGTAATTTATCTAAATTATGAATCCCTCAGATATCAGAAAAAATAAAGAGATATCAACCCGTTGAAGTCCTTTTATCATCTAAAGGCAAGAGTGTACACAAACAACGAGTATGCCCTAAGAAGTTAAAAGTATTTATAATGGTCTATATTTATTTCCACCAACATCCCTGATTTACAACACAAACGACAATCGTAAAGTTTAAACTAATAAAAACTACAATATCTTTTCACTTTTCTTTTGGTGAAAAGTGAAAAACCATCTATATTTGCCACCTCTTAAAAGAGGTACCTTAGCTCAGTTGGTAGAGCAAAGGACTGAAAATCCTTGTGTCCCTGGTTCGATTCCTGGAGGTACCACTACAAAAATCCCGAAACATAGTTTCGGGATTTTTTTGTTTTTATAGGTTAACTTACAATGCTTAAAACCACATTGGATGATTAGTTTTAAATTTGAATAGGTGTTATATCTAAATAAACGCTTTTAACAAAAAGAAGCTCAGCAATCTGTTCTGGGTTCAAGGACAAATTATCTTAAGATCAACTCAGACAAATAATTTAAGTTAGACGAATTTACCTTAATTAAAAAATTACTTCCTTGAACTAATTTCCGAATTAAAAATCTTAAAAACGCATAAAATTAATCTTCTGAGACGATCTTAGTTATGACTATAAATTCTCCTTAGAATCTCTCACAATCATTTCTATTACCAATAACTAGAACTTCACCTTAACATACTAGATTTAGCCTTATGATTGAATAACTAGTCAATTAATTTCAAGTACTCTACTGGAACTTCTAACAACTCTTGATAACACCAACTATTAGGACAATCATTATTTAATTCTGAGTGCTCTGCTATTCTAATGATTACCGTACCATCTCCATTATCTGTTCCTGTGTAAACTTCACCGATTGCAAAAGAACGTTCTGTTATCCCTATCACACCACCTACCATTACTTGTGCAGAATACTCTACTATAAACTCGAACCTCTCTTTCGACGTTTCGCTATCGGAACTACATGAGTTAAAAACTAAAGAAATAACAACCAGAAATATAAACCTTTTCATTACCTATTTTTTACCAATAGATACAAAATTCCTACAAAAATTAAGTTTAGAATCTAATTTTATTTAACTTTTATATTCAACTAAACTTAAAAGTCATGTTTAAGCAGGAAGAAATAATCGCTAAGACAATTACAGTGTTCACAAAATAATATTTATTAAGCTTTATAATTTAGAACATTATCAAATCATGATGGTGTAACGCCTACCGAAATACCAATAAATAATTCCTATAAAGTCTAATGATTCAGTTTATTTGAGACTACAAAATCATTAGAACTAAACCAAAATGAAGAAGTATAAAACAAAAAAATCCCCAACAAATTAATGTTGAGGATTTCCAAAAAAGGCAACGACCTACTCTCCCACAAATGGCAGTACCATCGGCGCTAACGGGCTTAACTTCTCTGTTCGGAATGGTAAGAGGTGAGCCCCGTCGCTATAATCACCTTAAATTTTAGGTTGGTGTAACTTACATCAACCGCGCATCACGCGCTAATATTTTAACATATTGAAAAAAGAACCATATCGGTTAGATACTATTTAAAAAATCTGTACTCTTAAAAAAAACAGGCGTACAATAAGCCTATGGGTTATTAGTACTACTCGGCTATGACATTACTGCCTTTACACCTGTAGCCTATCAACGTGGTCATCTCCCACGACCCTTTAAAGAAATCTCATCTTGTGGTGGGTTTCGCGCTTATATGCTTTCAGCGCTTATCCCTTCCCAACGTAGCTACTCTGCAATGCCGCTGGCGCGACAACAGATACACCAGAGGTTAGTCCAACTCGGTCCTCTCGTACTAGAGTCAGATCCACTCAAATTTCTAACGCCCACTGTAGATAGAGACCGAACTGTCTCACGACGTTCTGAACCCAGCTCGCGTGCCACTTTAATGGGCGAACAGCCCAACCCTTGGGACCTTCTCCAGCCCCAGGATGTGACGAGCCGACATCGAGGTGCCAAACCCCCCCGTCGATATGAGCTCTTGGGGGAGATCAGCCTGTTATCCCCGGCGTACCTTTTATCCTTTGAGCGATGGCCCTTCCATGCGGAACCACCGGATCACTATGCTCTTGTTTCCAACCTGATCGACTTGTAGGTCTCTCAGTCAAGCACCCTTATGCCATTGCACTCTACGCACGGTTACCAAGCGTGCTGAGGGTACCTTTAGAAGCCTCCGTTACTCTTTTGGAGGCGACCACCCCAGTCAAACTACCCACCAAGCACTGTCCCCTCGTCGAGGGTTAGACTCTAGATAAGCAAAGGGTGGTATTTCAACAATGACTCCCCGAATCCTGGCGAACCCGGTTCAAAGTCTCCCACCTATCCTACACATTACTTATCCAAAACCAATACTAAGCTATAGTAAAGGTGCACGGGGTCTTTTCGTCCCACAGCGGGTAATCGGCATCTTCACCGATACTACAATTTCACCGAGCTCATGGCTGAGACAGTGTCCAGATCGTTGCACCATTCGTGCAGGTCGGAACTTACCCGACAAGGAATTTCGCTACCTTAGGACCGTTATAGTTACGGCCGCCGTTTACTGGGGCTTCATTTAAGACCTTCGGATTACTCCTAAGCCCTCCACTTAACCTTCCAGCACCGGGCAGGTGTCAGGCCATATACGTCATCTTTCAATTTAGCATAGCCCTGTGTTTTTGATAAACAGTCGCCTGGACCTTTTCACTGCGGCCCCACCGGAGTGGGGCGACCCTTCTCCCGAAGTTACGGGTCTATTTTGCCTAATTCCTTAGCCATGAATCTCTCGAGCTCCTTAGAATACTCATCCCAACTACCTGTGTCGGTTTAGGGTACGGGCTGCTTCTCTCGCTTTTCTTGGAAGTCGCTACTCTGGATTATCACTGCAGCCGAAGCCTTAGTGTACTATCGCGGTGTTACCACTCGCTTCAACGAACTATTCCGTCAGTTCGCACCAAATTTACGCCTCCGTCACTTTTAATAAGAGCAGGTACAGGAATATTAACCTGTTGTCCATCCACTACCCCTTTCGGGTTCGCGTTAGGTCCCGACTAACCCTCAGCTGATTAGCATAGCTGAGGAAACCTTAGTTTTTCGGAGTGCGGGTTTCTCGCCCGCATTATCGTTACTTATGCCTACATTTTCTTTTCTAACCAGTCCAGCATGACTCACATCACACCTTCAACCCTGTTAGAATGCTCCCCTACCAGTTATAATAAATTATAAATCCATAGCTTCGGTAGTATACTTATGCCCGATTATTATCCATGCCGAACCGCTCGACTAGTGAGCTGTTACGCACTCTTTAAATGAATGGCTGCTTCCAAGCCAACATCCTAGCTGTCAAAGCAGTTCAACCGCGTTTTTTCAACTTAGCATACATTTGGGGACCTTAGCTGATGGTCTGGGTTCTTTCCCTCTCGGACATGGACCTTAGCACCCATGCCCTCACTGCTGATAAACATTTTATAGCATTCGGAGTTTGTCAGGAATTGGTAGGCGGTGAAGCCCCCGCATCCAATCAGTAGCTCTACCTCTATAAAACTATTAATCAACGCTGCACCTAAATGCATTTCGGGGAGTACGAGCTATTTCCGAGTTTGATTGGCCTTTCACCCCTACCCACAGGTCATCCGAAGACTTTTCAACGTCAACCGGTTCGGTCC